>CBDBDB010000021.1:0-78344 GCA_965203495.1 Candidatus Multivorans sp. | reverse complement strand
TGTAGCCGGCCGATCCGCCCGCGACAACGACGTGACCGAAGGTCCCCTTGTGCGCGTCGCGGCGCCGGGTCCCCAGGCGGCCGACGAGGTCCTCCCGGCGCGACTGGTAGAGGGCGTCCGGTCCCGGCGGCGGTTCGGGCAACGGAACGCCGAGATCGCCGATCCACAGCCGCCCGCAAGCATCCGCGGCCGGCGCCAGCACGTTCGCGACCTTGGGAAAGCCGAACGCCACGGTCAGATCGGCCGTCACATGCGGCCCCGGGGGCCTCGCCATCGACGCGTCGAGGCCGGTCGGCACATCGACCGAGACCAGCGGCGCATCGCCTCGGCGCCGTCCAAGCCAGTCGACCCAGTTCGCCACCGGTCCCTCGACGGGCCGGTTCAGACCCGTCCCGACCAGGGCGTCCACCCAGAGGTCGTAATCCTCGTTCACCGCGTCGTCCTCGGTCGGAGCCGGCGCCGACCGCGCCGAGAGCCCGAGGCGTTCGCACGACGCGAGCTGCCTGGCCGCGGCGACGCTCAGCCGGTCGAGCGGCCCGGCAACGAAAGCGGTTGCCTCGTGGCCGCGGGTCTCGAGAATGCGGAGCAGCGCCAGACCGTCGCCGCCGTTGGCGCCCCGGCCGCATGCGATGGCGATCCGTCGGGCGCGCGGATAGCACTCCGCGATCGCATCCGCGGTCGCGCGTGCGGCGTTCTCCATCAGGACGACCGCCGGCACGCCCAGGCGCTCGATCGCCTCGCCCTCGGCCTCGCGCATCTCCTCCGACGTGACGACCCTCACAAGAGGACCTCGGCGGTGCGCGGACAGAACGAACGCAATTCGGCCCGGCGCTCGAGGCGATCGCGGAAGCGGGCGAGCTCGGCCACCGTGTCGAGATCGTGCGCCTCGGGCAGCAGCGCCGGGTCCAGACCGCGCGCGCGCAGACGCGAGAGCGTCGCGGCGAACACCGACGGAGCGCTCCAGGCGATGCGTTCGAACAGGCTCGGATGGAGCGCCTCCCGCCGCAGGGCGATCAGGTAGTAGCCGCCGTCCGCCGCCGGTCCGAGGCACGGCGTCGCGACCGGCTTCGAGCGCGTCGAACGCCTCCTCCACCCTGGCGGAATCGAGGTCGGGGTGGTCGCTGCCCACCGCCGCCACCAGGTCGGCCCCATCGGCCGCCCAGCGGAGTCCGCTGTAGAGGCGCTCCCCCAAATTCCGTCCCTCCTGGCGACGCCACGAGACGTCGACCGGCATCAGTTCCGCCGGAGGCCGGGCATCCGGCGCCAACGCCCACATCAGAACGAGTTCCCAGGGACCAGCGCTCAGACGCTGCCCCAGATCCGCGACGAGCGCGCGATGGAGCGCGGCGGCGCCGGCCGCCGTGAGGCCCCCGGGCGCCACCAGCCGCGTCTTCACCTGGCCCGGAACCGGCGCCTTCGCGAAGAGGAGCAGACGCCGCGTGCTCACCGGTTTCGACGCCGACGGAGCGACCACGCGATGACGATGCCGAGGGCGCCGGCCGCGATCGGCAGAACCCAGGCCCCGCCCTTTCCGGAGAACGCCGCCAATCGAGGGCCGCCCGCGCGCTCGAGCGACCGTCTCACGTCAGCCATCGCCTCGCGGACGTCGTCGCGGCGGCGCGCCAATGCCGCCGCCCGGATCCGCGCCTCCGACCGCCGGCTCACGGCGTTTCCCCGAATCCGTCGCCGTCGTCGTCGCCGTCCGTACCCGCAGTCGGACTGCCGCCGTCGCGCTCGTTCTCCAGCACGCCACGCCAGAACGCAAGATGGCTGCCGACGCGGCGCCTGACGATGCCCAGCGGCGACTCGAGTCGACGCGCCCGTGCCCGAACGACCCGAAGCAGGATGAACGCCAGCGCCAGAAGGCCGGCGGCCACCGCGAGCGAGGCCGCCCACGGCGGCAGTACCCGGGCCAGGCCCGCGCCCGCCGCGAACAGCAGGGCGCCAAGCGCCCAGAACACGGCGCCGAACACGAAGGCGGCAAGCAGGACCAGGCGGAGGAACCGAGCCTGGTTCCGCGCCAGGTCGAAGCGCAGTTGTTCGGCCTCGGCCTCCAGCAGCGCCGCGGCCGACCGGGCCAGCGAACCGCCGGATCCGCTCAGGTTGGCAAGAGCCTCGACAAGTCTGTTGGTCATTGGGGGCAGATGCCTCGGCACGGCGCCGACCGGCCCCAGCGCCGAGCGGGGTTCGGGGCGCCGTTCAGATGCCGACACGCAGGGTCCGCGTAACGAAGGACGTCTCTCCCGCCACCTCGTCCCGCACCGCCACCGTCAGGCGCTGGTCGCCCTCCTTCATGATCAACGGCAGCGTGTACGTGTAATAGCTCTCCATCGCGCGCTCCAGGTCCTCGGACGGAATCGTCAGTTCGAACGGCTCGACCTGGGGCGGAGAGATGTCGCCGTTCGACGCCAGCGCCTGCACCCAGATTCGAGCGCGCAGCAGGCGCTCGCCCTCGGTCCCCACCGGCGCCAGGGTCATTTCGCCGATCGGAACCTGGACATCGACGTGAACCGTGTACAGCCCACGCTCCTCGCGGCGGATCTCTTCCGACTTCACCAGCGAGATCTCCAGGTCGTTCTTCTCGTAGCCGAGCTTCAGCGCGGCCAGCGTCCCTTCGGTCATCTCCGTCTCTATCGACTTGTCGCGGTAGCTCTGCCGGTGCCGGACGAATCGCTCGCGCTTGAGGCCCAGCCGTTCCTGCGCCTCCTTCGTCAGGTCGACGTCGATCTTGTACCTGCGGCCCGTACCCGCGTGGCCGGGCTGGAAGCCCAGCGAGTAGTAGCTGGCGAAGTCCAGGGCGATCCGGTTCAGGCCGTCACGGAAGTTGTTCGTGTTGACGATGTACTGGCCGCCGGTCTCCTCTGCCATGTACATGACGGTAGAGTGCATGTTGTCTCGGGCGACGGAATCGATGCTCGACGAGAAGGCCATGCCCTGCATCGAGGCATCGCGCGAGTCGATGCCCATCGGCCCCGAGGCGTCGACGGTGTAGAAGACGACGTCGTTCGCGTTGGCCGTGTCGACGAGGTCGTTGAACCGCCGGCTCGAGTCGTACTGGAGCGAATCGAGGAAGAAGTTCTGGTCGTAGTCGAGCGAGTCGACCGTGCGACCGCGTTGGTCGAGCGCGTCCCACATGTCCGCTCCGGCCCGCATCGGCAGACCGTCCGAGACGTAGAGAAACGCCTTGCGGCCGGGCAGACCCGCCAGCGAGACGACGCTGTCCTTGAGCCCGTCGAGCGTGAACTGCATGTCGTTGTAGATCTGCTGCGAGTACATCCGCACGCGTCCCTGCACGAAGTTATGGTCACGATCTTCCTCGCCGATGTCGCGGATCAGATCCGCCCGGTCCGAGTCCCACATCGTACGCCCTCCAGTGTGCTTCTCCAGGTCGTAGAGCGCGTTGGCGATCAACTGCGGGTCGCTGGTGAACTCTCGCTCCACCTTCACGGAGCGGTTGAAGGTCAGCAGCATGACCCGGTCGTCGCGCGTCACGTGCTTGCGCAGGAATTCCCGGACGTAGCGGAAGAAGCGGTTCCGGTTGTGGGGACGGATGTTGTGATGATCGACGTAGACGATCAGGTTCAGTCGCTCGTCCTCGGGCACGACGTAGCTTCGCCGCGCGAGCCCGGGCCGGTCCAGGACGTGGACTTCCGGCTCGCCCGGCGTCAGGCCGGCGACGGCGCCCACCTTGACCCGTCCCTGGACCTCGTGGAAGTTCGTGATCGGAACCGGTCGCTTCTCCTCCATCAGGACGAAGTCGTCACTGGTCAGACCGGTCACGGGATTGCCGTCCCGGTCACGGACGAAGACCTGGACGTTGATCACCTTGACGTGGACCATGTCCTCGAAGGCAGCGCGAGGCGAACCGGAAGGCGCCTCCTGGGCGGCCAGCGAAACCGGCGCCACCGACACCCACCAGGCGAGCGGCGCCAGGGCGAGAGCGACTGTTCGGAGGGACGCGGCGCCGGCCATGGACGTTCGATTATAGGGGACCGATCCGGCAAACAACGACGCCGGACGCCGCATTCCGGCAAGCCCTCGTCACCGACCGCGGCGGCCCGCCATCGCGTCGAGCGTGCCCTGTTCGCCGCTCCGGCCCAGAGGGTAGGAACCCCGCAGCGCGCGCTCCACGAAGGCGACCGCCCGCCGAACGGCTTCCCGCAGCGGCAGATGCCAGCCCAGCCCGGCGGCGACCGCCGCCGAAAGGGTACAACCCGTGCCCCGCCGCCAGCGCGTCTGGATTCTCGGGTGGACGAAAGCCTCGAACCGGTTGCCGTCGAACAGGAGATCCGTCACGTCGCCGACGCCGCCGTTCGATCGGGAGGAGGCGGCCGAATAGCCGTGGCCGCCCGTGACGAGCACGCTCGCGCCCATCCGCTCGATCCGGCGGGCCGCGTCGCGGGCCTCTTCCGGGCCGCCGATCGTTACGCCGCTCAAACGCTCCGCTTCGAACAGGTTCGGCGTGACGAGCAGAAGCCGCGGCAGGAGCCGCTCCACGAGCAGGGGAATCGCCTCCGCCTCGAGAAGCGCCGTTCCCGAGGTCGATCGGAACACCGGATCCAGCACCGCCGGCGTCGGCGGCAGCCGCTCCAGCCAGCTTGCCACCGTCTCGACGGTCGCCGCGTCGACGAGCATGCCGATCTTGATCGCATCGATGCCTGTTTCCTCGGCGGTCTCCAGCTGCCGGCGCACGAGGTCGGGGCCCAGGGGCGCCGCCGTGCGCACCTCGGTCGGGGACTGGGCGGTGACCGCGGTCAGGGCGCAGAGACCGTGGGCGCCATAGGCGGCGAAGGTTCTAAGGTCCGCGGCCGCCCCCGAACAGCCGCTGGAGTCCGAACCGGCGATCGTCAGGACGCGCGGCGGCGGTGCAGCCATAGCGAAGCGACCAGGAGCAGGACGCCGGCCGCGATCAACTGAGCCAGCGTCAGAACGCCGAAGAACCGGTCGTCCTTCGCGCGCAGGAACTCGACCAGGAAGCGCTCCAGCGACAACAGGCCGATCACCGGAAGCGCCACGCCGCCCGGCTTCGTCCCGTGCGCAAGCAATGATCGACCGAACCAGAAGATCAGCAGGGCGGCAACGGTTTCGTAGATCTGGGTCGGGTGCACCGCAACGAGGGCGTCGGCGGCAACGTCCGGCGGCAGGTCGATCCCGAACTCTCGCTTCAAATCGCTGGCGACGGTGGGGATGGGGCCTTCGGAAAAGGTCATGCCCCAGGGCAGGCGGGTAGGCACGCCGTAGTCGTCGCCGACCAGCAGGCAACCGATCCGGCCGACGCCGTAGCCGAGCGCCAGAGCAGGCGCCACGGCATCCGCGGACCGCCAGAGCGGCATCCGCCGCCGCCGCATGACCAGCAGCACCGCCGCCGCGCCGACCAGGAACCCGCCGTACCAGACCAGACCGGCGCGACTGTAGAGCAGGCGCCAGTCCCCGTAGAGCAGCGCGTAGTACGCCTTGCCGCCAACGATCCCGCCCACGGCGCCGGCCAGCAACAGAGCGGCCGCGTCGTCCGCGGCGCGCGACGCGCTCGCGCCCGTCCGTCGGAGGCCCCAACGCAACTGCAGGCTGGCCGCGAACAGCGCCGCCACGAGCATCACCCCGAACGGCGACACGGACAGCGGCCCGATGCGAAACAACTCCGAAATCACGGGCCGATCCTAGCCCGCATTCTCGCCCTCGCCGGGCGGCCGCGCCCCGCTTTCACTCCCACTCGATCGTGCCTGGCGGCTTGCTGGTCAGGTCGTAGACGACGCGGTTGACGCCCGCGACCTCGTTCACGATCCGGCTCGCGACGCGGCCCAGGAACTCGTGAGGCAACTGGCTCCAGTCCGCGGTCATGAAGTCCTCCGTCTCGACCGCCCGCAGCGCAACGACGTTCTCGTAGCTGCGGCCGTCGCCCATCACGCCGACGCTCCGCACCGGCAGCAGCACCGCCAGGGCCTGACTCACCCGGTCGTAGAGCCCGGCCGTCCGCAACTCGTCGATGAAGATCGCGTCCGCCTCCTGGAGCATGGCCACGCGGTCGGCCGTGACGTCGCCCAGGATACGGACCCCGAGCCCGGGGCCGGGGAAAGGGTGCCGCCCCACGAACTCCGCGCCGAGACCGAGTTCCCGACCCAGCGTCCGCACTTCGTCCTTGAACAGGAAACGCAGCGGCTCGATCAGGTCGAAACCCAGTCGCTCCGGCAGGCCGCCCACGTTGTGGTGGCTCTTTATCATCGCCGACGGTCCGACGGCGGAAACCGACTCGATCACGTCCGGGTAGAGCGTGCCCTGGACCAGGTAGCGGATCCTGCCGCCATCTCCCGTCTTCTCCAGTCTCTTCGCCTCGCGCTGGAAGACTTCGATGAACACCCGGCCGATCGCGCGCCGCTTCTCCTCGGGATCGCTGACGCCGGCAAGCGCTCCGAGGAAGTCGCTCGCCGCGTCGACGACGACCAGCCGCAGATCGAGGGCGGCGCCGAGACTCCGCTCCACGGTCGTCCGTTCGTTCTTGCGCAGCAGGCCGTTGTCCACGAACACCGCGGTCAGGCGATCACCGACCGCCCGCCGCACCAGGCTCGCCGCCACCGCCGAGTCGACGCCGCCCGACAGGGCGCAGAGAACCCGGTCCGTCGGACCGACCTGGTCCGCGATCGCCGCCGTGGCCTCCTCGGCCCAGGACGCCATCCGCCACGCGCCGGAGGCGGAACAGGCGCCGTAGAGGAAGTTCCCGAGCATCTCGCGGCCGCCGTCCGTATGGGTGACCTCGGGGTGGAACTGGATCCCGAACAGGGCACGTTCCCGGTCCTCGAAGGCCACCACCGGCACGGTCGGGGCGGAAGCCGTCGCCGCGAAGCCCGGCGGCGCCTCGTCGACGCGGTCGCCATGCGACATCCACACTCTCTGCTCAGCCTCCAGACCGGCGAACAGACCTCCGTCCCGCGAGGACAGGACGATCTCCGCGCGGCCGTACTCTCGCATCCCCGACGCCACGACGCGGCCGCCGAGCACGTGGGACATCCACTGCATGCCGTAGCAGATGCCGAGGACCGGAACGCCCAGTCGCAGCAACTCCGGGTCGGCCCGCGGTGCATCCACCTCGTAGACGCTGTCCGGACCGCCCGAGAGCACGATGCCGATCGGCCGCCGCGCCCGCACCTCGTCCACGGACAGATCGAACGGGTGGATCTCGCAATAGACCCTGAGTTCCCGCACGCGTCGCGCGATCAACTGGGTGGTCTGTCCGCCGAAATCGAGGACGAGAACCGTCTCGTGCACGGTCACGGGGCGGTTTCTACCTTGGCGCGCGGCTGCCCCACCGAATCGGAAGAGCAGCGGGGGCTCTTCAGGGTTTGGTGTGGAACGCGAGTGAATCGGGGTAGAGGTTGAGGCCGCCGAGATGGAAATAGATGGCTGTCCGGTACCGGTCTCGATTTCGATAGCCGCGTGCGGTCTTCTTGATCGACTGGATGACGGAGTTGATGCCTTCGAGTCTGGCGTTGGTGACTCCTCGCTCGATGGCGTTCAGCACTCCCTCGAGGTGAGTCTTCACCATCCGCGCCACGCGTTTCATCGGCTCGAGGCGGCTGCGGATCGCCCACGAGTACCAGCCGTTGAAGATCGCGCGCGCCTCTTCCCGGTTCCTGGTCTCCCACATCATCATCGCCACTTCCTTGAGGTGCCAGCAGCGAGCCGTCTTCGACGTGCCGGAGATCAACTCCTCGAAGCGGAGCCGGAGGTGCTTCGGCACGTGATCCGGGTGGTACAGCCACAGGTAGCGACTCGAAACCAGGCTGTCGTCGCTCGCCGCTTGCAGCAGCCGGTGCTCCTGCCGGCGTACCTTGTCCACGGCGCTGCCGAGGTGCGCCGCCACGTGGAACTTGTCGAACGCGATCTTCCGGCGGCCATCCGGGAGGCCCGAAGCCGTTGCCGAGATGTACGCCGGCCACATGTCCATCGCCACCGTCTCGATCCGCGACCGCGCGGACCACGACAACGACGAGTAATACGAAGCCAGCGCCTCCTTGCCCCGACCGTCCGCCACGTGGTGCACCCGAGGAGCCTCGCCTTCGATGTCCGCCACCACCGTCAAGTACTCGTGGCGCTTCTGAAACGACGTCTCGTCCACGCCGAGAACCCGAGACGCCGGAACCGCACCGCGACGAGCAAGACCACGCTGCACCGCACGCTCCCGCACGCCCGACACCTGGTCCCAGCTCAGGTCCAGCAACCTCGCCACGGCCGAGATCGACGCCTCCTTCAACCAGTCGATCACCAGTGCCTCGAACAACGCCGTGAAACGAGAACCACGATCCGACCACGGCACCGAGATTGTCCGCACTCCGTGCTCCGGGCAGCGCACCCGAGGAACGTCCGCCGTCAGGATCGTCCGGTACTGACACGTCGGAAGGTGACGCCAGCGGCGACGACGAGTGTCATGACGGCTCGCCGCATGCCCGCACTCAGGACAGCACAGCGACTCCCCGCCGCCAAGAACCGCGAGCACCTCCACCTCGCCTGCGTCGAGCCGAAGCTGAACGTCCGTCACCTCCCAAGGAGAGCTGATTCCGAGAATCTGACCGTACAAGTCTGTGTCACGCATGGCACCAGACTACCCCGAAATCCACCATCAACCCTGAAGAGCCCATCGGTCAAGCCCTCGGCGTACTCGCCCTTCAGCGAACCGTCCGAACGCAGCACGCGGGACGCCGGCGTGAAGAGGATGTCCCCGGACCGGTCCCGCAGAACCTTCGACTCCAGGGTCGGCTGCGCCAGCGCGGGAAGCGAAGAGACAACGAGGAGCGCCGTCGCCAACACCGGGCAGAACGTCCATCGGTTCATCAGCAGGCCTTCTTTCGGCAGATTGACTCAAGCGATCGGTTCAGTTCAAGCCACCATAGCAGCCCGGCTCCGCTCCACACCCACGCTCGGACGTCACGCCGCGCCTCGCCCCCACTCGATCGTGCCGGACGGCCTTGAGGGCGAGGTCAGGAACCCGTAGCTCCCACACGCGTCGCGCGATCAACTGGGTCGTCTGGCCGCCGAAGTCGAGGACGAGAACCGTCTCGCGCTCGGTCACAGGGCGGATTCCACCTTGAGTTCCCGCCCCATCAGATCCCGGACCGCGGCCGCCGGTCTCTTGTCCCGATAGAGGATCTCGACCATCTGTTCCGTGATCGGCAGTTCGACCTGCCGGTCGGACGCCAGTTCGAGCAGCGCAAGCGAGTTCCGCACGCCTTCGGCGACGCCCGCCCGCCCCGTCTCGATCTCCTCCAGGGTGCGGCCGCGCCCCAGCTCGACGCCCGTGTTCCGGTTGCGCGACAGACCGCCGGTGCAAGTCAGCACCAGGTCGCCCAGACCGCCCAGACCGGCGAAGGTCGCCGCTCGGCCGCCGCAGGCGAGACCCAGGCGCATCATCTCGTGCAGACCGCGGGTGATCAGCGCCGCGCGCGTGTTCGAGCCGTAGCCCAGACCGTCCAGCACGCCGGCGGCAATCGCGATCACGTTCTTCGCCGCGCCGCCGATCTCCACGCCCACGACGTCGGTCGAGGTGTAGAGCCGCAGCGCCCCGCGAGAGAGTTCGGCCTGCAACCGCTCCGCCACGCCGGCGTCCTCCGACGCGACGACGCAGGCGGTCGGCAGCTCGGCGGCGAGCTCGGCGGCGAACGATGGACCGCTGATCGCGGCGAAGTCGATATCGACGCCCGCGGAGGCGGCCTCCTCCGCGCAGACGTCGCTCATCCGCCGGAAACGACCCTGGTGATCGGACTCGATCCCCTTGGCGGCCGAGACCAGGGTGACCCGCTCGGGCAGCCGAGCGGCGTCTTCCAAGCTGGCGCGCACGCTCAGGAAGGAGCGAACGACCGCGCGGAAGCCATGGGAGGGCACGACGACGAGCACCGTGCCGCTGGCGGCGGCCTGACGCAAGTCCCAGGTCACGCGGACCTCGGCCGGCAGCTCGACGCCCGGCAGGTAGCGTTCGTTGACCCGTTCGGAAGCCAGCCGTGCGCCAAACTCGGCCGAGCGCGCCCACAGCAGGACGGGCATGCCCGCCCGGGCCGCGTGCATGGCAAGAGCGGTGCCCCAGGCGCCCGCCCCGAGCACGGCGATTCCGACGGCGCCGGGTCCGCTCAACCGGAGGCCTCCGGCCCGAGCGGTTTCGCTCCCAGCCGCGACTCCGTTCCGGCCCGCAGCCTCGCCAGGTTGGTCCGGTGCTTGACGATGACGAGTACGGCGATCGCCGCCGAAGCCGCGAGCAGAGCCGGACCCGAGTCCCCCGCCTGGCCGACCCGAAGGGCGCCGCTCCACCAAGGGAGGCCGATCAGCAGCGGCAGCGCCGCGGCAGCCGAGATCGAGCCCAGGGAGACGTAGCGCTTCCATGCCACCATCACGACGAACACGACCAGGGCACCGAGCGCCGCCCAGGGCGCGAGCAGCGCCGCCGCGCCGGCGGCGGCCGCGACTCCCTTGCCGCCGCGGAACCCAAGGAACAGGGGGAAGACGTGCCCGGCGACCGCCGCGACGGCGGCGGCCGCCAACCACCAGGAACCGACGCCGAGAGCACGCGCCAGGACCACCGCCGCCGCGCCCTTGGCGACGTCCAGCGCCAGCGCGAGCAGAGCCGCCCAACTGCCCGAAGCCCTCAGCACGTTCGTCGCGCCGGCGCTGCGGCTGCCGACCGTGCGCACGTCGATGCCCCGGTGGCGACGGACGATGAGGTAGCTCCAGGGCAAGGACCCCAGCAGATACGAGAGAGCGACGACGACCGGACCGGCCACCGTCACGGCGGACCCATCCGCGCCGGCGCGGCCCAGGGCAGGGCGTCGGCCGGCCCGGCAGCCGGCAGCAACATCCGCCGCAGAATCTCGAGAGCGAACTGGGTCGACAGCTGCCTGACCCGCGTCCGACCCCCGGGGAACCGGGCCTCGAAGTGCGAGCGCGAGTCCGCCGGGCCGGCCACGGCGATGTGGACCGTGCCGACCGGCCGCGACTCGCTGCCGCCGCCCGGGCCCGCGATGCCCGTGATGCCGATGCCGTAGTCGCTGCCGCAACGTTCCCGGGCGGCCGCGGCCATCGCCAGCGCCGTCGGCCTCGACACGGCACCGTGTTCGACCAATGTCTCCCGGGAAACGCCGAGCAGCCGCGTCTTCAGCCCGTTCGAATAGGCGAGGCAGCCGCCCACGAACCACGCACTGCTCCCGGCGGACGCCGTCAACCGCTGACCGAGAAGACCGCCGGTGCAGGACTCGGCGACGGCCACCGTCTCGCCGCGGGACGCCAGCAGGACGCCGACCGCCGCGTCGAGCTCGATGCCGTCCTCGATCGGCCCGACGTGGAACACGGCATGGCCCAAGGCGTCCCGAACCGCGTTCTCCATCTCGGCCAGGCGGCGCGACCGGCCCGCCGCAGGGCCGCCGGCTCGCAGGCGCATCCGGATCTCGCCCGGACGCGCCAGGATCGACAGGGCGCCGTCCCCGAAGCGCTCGTAGACCGGCGAGATCCTCTCCTCGACCACCGACTCCGGCAGGCAGGCGATGCGCACCTCGACCTGATCGAACCCGGCGCCGTCCTCGGACCGCGCCGCCAGCCACGGATCGAGGGCGTCTTCGACGAGCGCGTGAAGCTCCCGCGGCACGCCGGGGAACAGGAAGTAGGTCGTGCCTCGGGGCGAGGGTGCGGCATCCACGATCCGTTGACCCGGCGCCACGCCGGCGCGATTGGGAAGCAGTTCGGCGCCATCGATCCGCTCCGCCTGCCTGCGGTTGACCCGGGGAATGCGCCTTCCGAGCTTGCGGAAACCGCGCTCAATCCGATCCCACAAGGCTTCGTCCACCGCGACGGACCGACCCAGCAGCCGAGCCAGCCCCTCCCGCGTCCGATCGTCGCGCGTCGGGCCCAGCCCGCCGGTCACCAGCAGCAGTTCCGACCGCTTCCGCAGCGCATCGATGGTCTCCGCGATCGCCGCCACGTCGTCGCCGACGACGGCCTTTGAGACGAGTTCCACGCCCCACCGCCTCAGCGTCTCCGTCAGCGCCAGCGAGTTCGTGTCGAGCCGGTCCGTACCGAGCAACTCGTCGCCGACCGCGAGAATCGAAGCCTTCACCGGCCGCAGTGTAGCGAGGCGTTCAGCCTCCGCGGCGGCATCTCTTGCCTCTTGTGCCGATCGTCCCGCCGCGACGACCCGCTCGCTGCAGCGGAACGCACCGCCTCACCCGGAGGGCGGCCTTGACGTCGCCGACCAAGGCCTCCAGCGCGCCGCCCATCGGCAGAGACCGACGTTCCGGCGGTCTCGTCGAAGCGGACGACGCCGGTTCATCCATCGAGCGGAAGCTGCCTTCCGACGGCATCCAGTCGTTTGCACGCAAGTTCGGCAAACCACGGATCGGGCTCGGCCGCGCATGCTCGTCTGCCCAACTCCGCCGCCGCGACCGCGGCAGAGCAGAGACCCCCGAACGGCTCCCACACCACGTCGCCCCTTCTCGTTGCGAACCGGACGATGCGCCGCATGAACTCCAGCGGTTTCTGGTTCAGGTGGGCCGTCGCGTTCTTGCCCGGGTTGTGCACTCTGGGCGCCACGCGTCTGCCTTCTCCGCGGAAGCGCTCCGCGCCGTTCAGCGGCGGATGGGACCAGACGTTGGTCAACCCATGTTCGTGGTTCCAGGGATGTCGAAGCCGAGCCCACTGCGCCTCCGTGACAGGCCGACGCCCATCGATCGAGTAGTAGGGGCAACCTTCAGGGTCGCCATGTTCGTTCGCGAAATCGACCAATCGGGCCATCATCTCCGCTGGCGGGAAGTACCAGAGCCAATCTTGCGTGAGGTACTTCCGCGTCGCCGCGTTCTTCAAGCCGCACGCCTCGTTCGCGCGATAGAGAGGCAACCCCGCTCGCTGCCATTCGGCCCTGAGCCACTGTGGCGCCGCAAGCGGGCCGTCCTCGCCAGGAAGCTCCAGCCGACGCTTGTAGAAGACACAGACCTCCGTCACGGTAGGAAGTCGCCGGATCGTCGCGCCGTTCACGTTGCCCGCGATATGGCCGACTCCCTTGTCCCAGATGATGGTCTGGACGTATTCCCAGCCGCTCGAGGCCAGTAGAGGATGAACCGTGGCCCAGCCAATCTCGGTGTTCCAGAACCAGAGCGTCGTCGCCGCGTGAGCACGCTCCGACCAGACAGGGACGTGAGACGCGTACCATGCGTCCAGACCATCCGGCGTACGTGGGTCGCCCGGGAACCCGCCGACGCCATAACCGCCGTCAGAGACGATGAGATCAGGTCGAGGCCAATCGGCGTAGGCTTCCTCGGCCCGACCAGCGTGGAGCGTCACGGGAAGAAGTCGCTTGCAACCGGCACTGATCACGTCAGTATCGGCGCCAGACTCCAGCCTACTGGTCGATGTGCCACGCTCGAAGATCGTCACATCCTCCAACCTCGGACTCGCCTCGCTACCTGACCCGACTAGCGGCGCCGACACCGCCCCGTGCCGGTTGCCAAGATACTGCCACACTCGACTCTGCATCCCGAGGGTCCAAGGCGAAGCGCCTCCGATCCCCTGCTCGCAGGCTTGGCGCCGTGGCGAAAGTGAACGTCGCGCCGGGAGTAGCGATCAGGCGCGCGTCCGACAAGGCGCGGTTGCGCCTGGCCGGCCAGTCGTGTGGTGATGGCCGCCTTGACCGCCTCAATCGGCAGGTTGGCAGCGTACGCGTGCCGAACCTGCGTCAGGCAGCATCGGTCTCGCCAACTACCGCCGGCGGCGCCTCGATCTCTTCGCCGATGACGAGCGCCGCGGCGACCTCGCGCCGCAGGAGTTCCGCATCGCGGCGGACATACAGGCGGACGAGTTCCTGGCCGCGTTCGACCCTGTCGCCCAGGCGAACGTCGTAGCGGAGGGCAACGGCGTGGTCGATCCGGTTCGGGTCTCGGTCCGGCCGGCACGCGTCGGCGAAGGCGGCGCCGATCCGCCGGCAGTCTACGGACGCGAGGCATCCCGACCTGGAGGCCGTGACGACGGCCTCGACCGGCGCCAGGTCGAGCGCGTCGCGCCAGCCTGATTCGGCGCCCTGCGCGTCGGCCCAGTCGACGAGCTTCCGCCAGGCGGCGCCGGAACCGATCGCCGAATCGATTTCCCCCGTCGAGAGTTCCCGTCCCGCCAGGCGGGCTGCCTTGCGGCAGACCGCGGTCACCACCTCGAGCAGCCGTGCATCACCGTCGCCGGCGAGACAATCCAGCGCTTCCCGCACTTCGGCCGCGTGGCCGACCCAGCGCCCCAAGGGCTGGTTCATGTCGCTCAGCACGCAGGCGGCCGGCGTGCCGCAGGCGATGCTGATCTCGACCAGACTCGACGCCAACGAGCGGGCGTCGCCCACGTCGGGAAAGAAGGCGCCGGCGCCGATCTTCACGTCGAACACGATTCCGGACGCGCCAAGCGCCAGCTTCTTGGACAGGATGCTGCCGACGACGAGCGGAATCGAACTCACGGTCGACGTGCGATCCCGCAGGCCGTAGAGACGCTTGTCGGCGGGTGCTATGCCGGCGGTAGCGATGCCGATCGCCATGCCGAAGCGGTCCAGCAGATGAAGAGCGCCGGCCCGGTCGAGTTCCAGGCGCACGCCGGGAATGCTCTCCAGCTTGTCGGCGGTGCCGCCGCTGTGGCCCAGTGCCCGACCCGTCAGCTTGGCCGCCGGCACGCCGCAGGAAGCCAGCAACGGCAACGCGATCAGACTCGTCGTGTCGCCGACGCCGCCGGTGGAGTGCTTGTCGACCAAGGGGCCGAAGTCCTTCGCCAGGGCCCACCGGTCGCCGGACTCGAGCATCGCCAGAGTCAGCTCCCGCGTCTCGTCCCGGTCGAGCCCGCGCATCGCGGCGGCCATCAGGAAGGCGGCGAGCTGGACATCCGTCCAGCTGCCGGAAGCGGCGCCGTCAACGACCGCCCGTACCTCCGCCGCGGTCAGAGTCCGCCCCTCCCGCATCCGGTTCAGGATGTCGAAAGGCGTCGCCATCCCGCTGTCCTTGACCGCGGGCTGCTAGCCGCCGAACGTGAACGGCGCCGCGCTCGCCGCTTCGGGACCGAGTTGCCGCCGCGCGCGGGCCGCGTAGCCGCTGTCCGGGAACTCGGCGACCACCCGCTGGAAGCTCTCGCGGGCGCCCGCTTCGTCGCCGAGCTGCGCGAGCGTGGCGCCCAACTCGAACAGCAGGGCGTCCATCGGCAGCGGCGACGATTCGGCCGCCGCCGCATCGCGCAGGTCGGCCGCGAGTTCCTCGCCCCGCCCCTCGGCGCGGTCCAGGCTGTAGAGGTTCAACTGCACGCCGATGGCCACCGCGTGATCGCGGCCCGCCGCTTCCAGATAGCTCGTCCACAGCTCGCGCGCCTTCGCCGTATCCCCTTCGGCCGCCGCAATCTGCCCGAGATAGACGGAGGCCAACCTGCCGGACGAGGTTGAACCGTAGCCGTCTCTGACGGCCTCCAGTTCGGCCGTCGCCGCTGTGCGCCGCTCAGCCTCCGAGGCGAAACGCGGGCCGTCGCCGGCGGCGTCGTTCCCGGCGTCGGGCGTCTCCGCCGCCGCGGACCCCTCCTCCGGAGCGCTGTCGGAAGGCGTGTCGAACAGGTCGTCGATCGCGTCCGTCGCCGGCGCGTCGATCGGCGCCCGATAGACCTTCAGGGCCTCGCTGAGCTGGTAGCTGGCTTCCTTCTCCCGGCCATCCTGGTAGTTCAGAAACAGCACGACGCCGACGACCGCCGCGATCACGGCGGCGACGCCGATCAGGATCTGCCGAACGTGCTCCGCGAACCACGTGGAAGCCGAGAAAACGGCCTCCTGGACCTCGTCGCGTCGTATCTCGTCTCTTGTCAAACGGCTCATTCCGCGTCTCCTCCGACGCCGCGAACCCTAGCAGGGTCCGCCGCCGCGGGGGCTGCGCCGTCGCACAGCCCCCCCCGCACGGAAGGCCGACGAGGGCGTCGGCAACCGGCGCGAGGCTGTTCGTTCCTTGCAAACCCCGCGGCGGGACAGACTGGGTGCGCCAACAGACGTGTGAGGTGGTCCCGGTTCGTTGGACAGTTTCGGAGCGAAGCCGGGCCGGAGATCCACGAACGTCAGAACAGCTCCGGCAACTCCCCGAACGCCTCTCTTGCCTTCGCGATGTGCGCGTCGGCGCCAAGCCCGTCCCCAAGGGTGCGGAGGCACAGGTGGGTGAGTCCCTTGGCCCGCCAGCCGCGGACGCGGTCCCGCCACTCATGCTCTCGCGGCCCCACGACAGCGACGCCCGCTTCCGTGCCGATGGTCGCCGGATCGCGGCCGGCGGCCCGTGCCGCGGCGTGAACGTCGGACGAGAGATCGTCGAAGTCCTCGGGCGAACACAGAACGAACCAGCCGTCCGCCTGTCGGCCGATCCGCCGGCGGATGCGTGGCGCCGGCAACCCGCGCGCGCCGATCCAGATCGGAATCGGACGCGACGGCAGAGGATCGATGCCCGTGCCCTGCACCACGTCCCAGCGGCCCTGGAAGTCGACCTCCGGTTCCGTCCACAGCCGCCGCAACAGTTCGATCTGCTCCTCGCAGCGAGCGCCCCGGGCGCCGAAGTCCTGACCCAGCGCCCGGTACTCCGCTTCGCTGCCGCCGACGCCGACGCCGAGACGGACGCCGCCTCCCGACAGCCGTTCGAGTGTCGCCAGTTGCTTCGCCAGCAGCACCGTCTGACGCGACGGCGTGACGATGACCGAGGGCACGAGTTCGATGTTCCGCACCGTCGCGGCGACGTAAGCCAGCATGACGAGGGGCTCGTGGAGGCCCCCGCTCTTCGGCCGAGCGACCAGATCGGGCACGCGCAGGTGGGTGTAGCCAAGCTCGTCGGCTGCCTGCGCAAACGCCCTGATCGCGCCGAGATCGTCCTTGAGTTCCCGGACGGGGAGCGAGATGCCGACTCTCATGCGAGGGACTCCTTTGGTGGCCGTGGCCGGCGCGGGATCGTAGCAAGGCGCCCCAGGTTCAAGAGCCTGTTCCAGTTACACTCCGCCCCTTGTCCGACCCGCAGCAGATCTGGACCGGCGCCGTCCTGCCGGAGTGGATCGACCACAACGGCCACATGAACGCCGGCTGCTACCTCGTCGCGTTCGACGAAGCGACCGGTCCCTGGACGGCCTTCCTGGGCATCGACCGCATCTACCGTGCGTCGAATCGGCGCTCCACGTTCTCGATCGAAAGCCACCTCACCTGGCTGAGGGAAATGCCGGAGGGCGCGCCCATCGTGGTCGAAGCGGAGCTTCTGGGCTTCGACGACAGGAAGTACCACACGTTCATGCGCATGCTGCACGCCGGAGAGGGCCATGTCGCGGCGACGCACGAGCTGCTGAGCATCCACATCGACCTGGACACGCGGCGAAGCACGCCCTTCCCGCCCGAGATCCACGAGCGCTTCGCCGAGGTCCTCGCGACCCAACGCCGCATCGCCGAACCTGGCGACGTCGGGCGGGTGATCCGCACGAAGCCGTGGCCGCCGGGCACGACCTCCTGACCCGAGGAAGCCGCACGAGGTTCTCGGTCCATCCGCGGGCCTCGAGCCGGCTCAGGCCGCGGCGGGCTTCACTGTCGCGCGGGGAGCACACTTCGGAAGGCCGACGAGGGCGTCGGCATCCGGCGCGACGCGCCGGACTCCAGGCAGCGTTGTCGCCACGGCAGGCGGACCGACACCGCTCCGGCGGTCGGTCGGCTACGATTCGTCCCATGAGCACCCAAGACGCCCCCAGCGACTCCGACACGCCGATGACCCGCCGCACACTGATCGGCGCCACCGCCGCCGGCGCCGCCGCGCTCGCCGCGAAACCGGGCGCCGTCGCGGCGGCCGAAGACGACGCCCCGGCCTGGCCAGCCCCGAACTACGTCCGCACCAACGGCGGCCTCCGAATGGCCGTCCACGAGGCCGGAACCGAGGGCGTTCCCGTCGTCCTCAGCCACGGCTTCCCGGAACTCGCCTACTCCTGGCGCCACCAGTTGCCGTCGCTGTCCGGCGCCGGATTCCGCGTGCTGGCGCCTGACCAGCGGGGCTACGGCGCCACGCAGCGGCCGCTGGCGGTCGAGGCCTACGACATCCTCGAACTCTGCGCCGATCTGGTCGGCCTGCTCGACGCCCGCGGCATCGAGAAGGCCGTGTTCGTCGGCCACGACTGGGGCGGCGGCGTCGTCTGGGCCATGCCGAGACTGCACTCGGACCGTGTTCTCGGCGTGGTCGGCGTTAACACTCCCACGGGTCCTCAGCCGCCGCAACCACCGATCGAGAGCCTCCGTCGCATCCGCGGCGAGAACAACTACGTCGTCGCTTTCCAGGAGCCATACAAGGCGGAAGACGTGCTTGAGGCGGACACCGAGAAGACCTTCCGCACCTTCATGCGCCGCGGCATGTGGAACGCCGAGGAGTTCAACCGGCTCCCCGCCGACGCCCCGGAACGGAAGTTTCAGTTGCTGGAGACGATCAAGCGCGGCTCGCCCGAGTCGCTGCAGGGCGAGCTTCTCCTGACCGAGGCGGAACTGGCCCGTTTCGTCGGCGTCTACGACCGCACCGGCTTCACCGGCGGCGTCAACTGGTACCGCAACATCGATCGCAACTGGGAGCTGATGAAGGACGTCGACCAGAAGATCGACCAGCCCTGCCTTTACATCGGCGCCGAGGACGACGTCGTGCTGCCTCCATCCTCCGCGGACGGCATCGAGGCGCTGGTCCCGAACATCGAGAAGCACACGATCAAGGACTGCGGCCACTGGACCCAGCAGGAGAAGCCCGAGGAGTTCAACCGGGTGCTGATCGACTGGCTGAAGGCCACCTTCCGGGCGTAGCCGGTCGGCGCGGTTCGCCCCAATCGCAAATCTCCACGGGACCGAATGTCCCGGCACGCCGCTTCTCGCGCGACCTGTCGCCGACGGCGGTCATGCGCGGATCCGGCTCTCGACGGCCTGGACGATCTCGCGGAAGTCGCGGCCCGCGTCGTTTGCGGCCACCGCGTGCGCGCCCAGGGCCCCGTCGGCCGCGGTCAGGTCGAAGATCGGCTTGCGCGCGCTCTGGGCCAGCGGAATCAGGCTCCGGTAATGCTTCACCGTCGCAATGCAATTCGGGTCGCGCCGAGGATCGACAAGGTCCGATGAAGGCTCCTCATCCAGTACGCGGCGGGAGTACTCCGCCGGCATCTGCCTGACCCACTCGTCGTAGGCCTTGACCGGCCGGTTCAGCCTGACGCCGTGCTGTTGAATGAGATAGCCGATGGGCTGCATGGCGCCGTCCGGCAGCTCGAACGAAGCCTCGGGCCACCCATCCAACCGCTGCTTCCAGCCCTTGCGCCACTTCAGGAGGGTGGGGCCCAGGTTCCGAAGGCCTTGCCGCGAGAAGATGTCCGCCGCGAGCGGAACGACGACGTAGTCGGTCGCGATCAAGGCCGAACGGTTGATGGCGCCGAGGCTGGGGCCGACGTCCACGAGCACGATGTCCGCCTCGCACTGCTTCACGCCAAGCCGAATGATCTGCCAGAACGCGGAAACGACGCGAAAGGCGCGGTACGGAGCTTCGCCCAGACAGTGGGACCACTCCGTCGACAGCTCGTCTTCGAAGCGCGAAAGAGCCAGATCGCCGCAAAGCAGGTAGAGGCCGCTGCCGCACTCCCTCAGGGCGGCCGCCTCGAGGTCGCCCACTTCCGTCAGCGGCCGCACGCACTGGTAGACGGTTCCGGCATCGCTTCCGTTCCCGTCCCAGAGCTTGTCGAGCTCCCTCTCGGTCAGAAACGCGGCGGTCAGGTTGGCTTGCGGGTCCAGATCGACCGTCAGCACTCTTCTCCCCTGGTGCGCCAGCATCCAGGCGACGTGGAACACGAGGGACGTCTTCCCCACGCCTCCCTTGTTGTTGAAGAAGGTCAGCACCGGCGCTCTCACGACGACGCTCCGTTCTTCGCTCTCACCGTGCAGTGCACCCAGTTCGCATCGACCTGGAACAGCGGTTCGTCCTGCCCGTTCTCCCTCAACGCCCGGCGGGCGATCGCCAGGCCGCTGCCGAAGCGCTGCACCAGGCCCAGAACTCGCATCGCTTCCGCAAGGTTCAGGTTCCTGTAGTCAGCCAGACCCGGGCGACCGAAGCTATCCGGCGTCACCACGCCGTAGGGCCCTCCCGGGCTGATGATCTCGATCCGGTCCTCGAACCAGTAGACCCTCACCGGGCTGTTCGTCCCCTCGTACGTTCGATGGAGGACCGCGTTCCGCACCAGCTGCTCCAGAGCGCTGAGCGGATAGACGGCGGTTCTGCCTTCCCGCGGCCCGGACGCGATGTCCACCGCTTCCCGATTGTGGGAACGGAGCTTCTCTTCCGCACGGTCGACGGCGCTGATGATCGGACCGTCGCACAGCGCGTTGTCGGTGATGGAGTCCGACAGGTCGCGTCCGGCCACGCGCAGAAACTGAACGCAGGCGCCGGGCAGGAAGTCCCGCGGCCGCTTTCCGAGAACGAGAAGTCCACAGATCGTCGGTGTCGGATCGTCCGCGGAGACGATCATCTTCGTTGCCGCCAGGCGCTCTTCAACGGAACGATCGTTGAGTTCCAGAGTCTCGGCGGCTACCGCCCGCGGCAGATACTCCTCCTCGAACCGCCTCAGATCGAGGTCGGAGAGCGTTGCCGTGGGAACGGGCAACGAATCGAAGTGCCGGTCGCGATGCCGGCGCTTCTCGTTGAGGCGCCTCTCGTCCTGAGCGCTCGCGACGGCGCGGCGCGGCCCGATGCGAATCCATGTGCGGCCCCTGAACCGGACCGGCGGCGCATCGGATGGCCAGACCTGGACCACCGCCACGTCCCGGCCTCCGAGCAGGCGCTTCTCCACCGTCATCGTTGGCGGCGGGAGGACGTTGCCGTCGGTCTTCATGTCGCCGAGACCGCGCAGCAACTCGTCCGTGATCCGAAGCCCGGTCGGCCGGCCAGCGTCGTCCGCTCCCACGAATGCCACGCCGGGGCGTCGGCGATCCGGGAGGTCATTCGCAAAGGCGCAGATCGCTTCGCGGAGCCGGGTGGCGCTGTCGCCCTTGAACGTCTCCTTGCGCTCCACGAGGTCGGACTCCAAGTCCGCCATCATCGTCTCGAGTTCGCTGTCGCTGTAGCCGTTCATTGCGTCCCGATGCAGTGGAGAGTCCAACCGGGCGTCAATCGACTGACCGCGGGGCCAGGTTCCGGTCGCGGCCGACGGATCAATCGGCAGACTCTTCCGCGGGCGCCGCCGGTTCGACATCCGTCCGTGCGAAGTCGTCTCCCTTGAACGGGAGAGGCAAGTTCCTGTGACGGGCAAGAGCGACCGCCATCACTTCGGCAACCCTCTCTCGTCATGGAGCAGGTCCTGCAAGGACCTGGACAACGGCTCGTCCCGGTCAAGGTCCGGGTGCGCAGCGAGCATCTCCGCGCGAAAGCGTGGACCATCCTCCAGAAACCGGTCGAGGGCCGCGCGGATCTCCTCGGGACCGCACTTCCTGACTCCCTGCCTCTCTTCGAGCTCCTCGATCGCGCCCTCGATCACCTTCACCTTGCTGCCGTGAGATCCTCCATGCAGAACCCTGACGAGGTACTTCACCCGCTCGTCGAGATCCGGTCGGTGCGCAACGTTGATCGCCATCGTGTCGCCCTCCCGAGGACTGCCTTCGACTTCAGACATCGTAGCAGCGGTCGTGGCGGCCCGTCCCGGAGTCCGCGGGCTTGAGGAATCTGACGCGGCGCGAAGGCGCTGAGATGTCGACGAACTGGACCGCCTGATTCCCTGCTTCAACACGGCGCCCTCGGCCCGGGTGCAGCGCGAAGTCAGAAGCGTCCTGAACGCGGAGACATCGAGTGCGGCCAAGGTGACGCAGCTCCGCGACCTTGCCGGCGAACTCGGTCTGCGCCCCACGGAACCGATCGAGGCTCTCGCCGCCGTCGAGGAGGACGAGGTCCATCTGGTCGCCTGGATGGCGGTCAAGGCCGGCGGCGGGACCGTACGACGGACGACGCCGAACGGAGCGGCGGGTTCCGCGGTAGGCGGTATGTGAGAAGGTAGCGGCCCATGCGGGCGCCGCCAGGACATCGTTCGACGTCCTACCGGAGTACGCGGTCGGGCGATGACGGCCATTCGGGCGGCCCGCCCCGGAGCGCCCTGAACGTCGGCGCCATCCGTCGGCGACTGGCAACCCACGAGCCGCGAATCCTGCCGCCGACCGCCTTCGAGGCCAGCGTCGCGATGGTGCTGCGTCCGACGGCCTCCGGGGCGGAGACTCTGTTCATCGAGCGCTCGAAGAAGCCGGGAGACCCCTGGTCGGGGCAGGTGGCCTTTCCCGGCGGCCGGCGCGACGACGCGGACCGCGACCTGCGCCGCACGGCGGAGCGCGAGACGGTCGAGGAGGTCGGTCTGTCGCTTGACGGCGCGCGGCCGATCGGGCGGCTCGACGATCAGACCGGTCGGCGCGCCGGCCAGGAGAGCCGCCTCCGCATTGCCGCGTTCGTCTACGAGGTCGCTCCCGGCGCGGGCGACGATCTGGTCCCGAATCACGAAGTGGCCGAAACGCTCTGGGCGTCGCTGGCCTGGTTCGAGGACCCGGCGCGGGTGATCGACTACCGCTACCCGCCCTCGCCCGACGTCAGTTTCCCAGGCGTCGTCGTGGGCGATCCGAAACGGCATGTCGTCTGGGGCCTGACGTTCCGATTCGTGTCGATGTTCTTCGAGATCCTCCAGCGCCCGTTCGCCGCGAACGGGCGGCGGTAGCCGTCACTCGACGAGCTCGACGAACTCGCGCTTCGACCAGCCGCGCTGTCCGTCCGGCAGCTCGATGCGGACCCATTCCGGGCGCTGCTCGATCACGCGCACTTCCGTGCCGGCGTGGAGCCGGAATCGGACCACCGAACCCTCGCCGGCGGCAGCGTGGAGATCGATCTCCTGCGGAAGGACGACAGCGACCGGAGAACTGAAAGCGGCGTGCGCCACGAGCGAGCCGGCGAGGGCAAGACCGACCACGAGCAGACAGACCGCGGACCAGCGAAGCACCTCTGACGCCGGCCGATAGAGCCGGAACGAAAGCACGATCCAGAAGCCGAGACCGACCAGCGCCGCACTCCTCAGGACTTCGACCGGCGCCAGGCTGAAGTGCCAGAACAGAGCGGTGCGAAGCAGCGCGGACGGCGCCGGCGGCGCGATCTCGTCGCGTGCGCTCCGACGGGCGAAAGTCAGGTTGGCGTTGGCGTCCTCGTCGCGCGGAAGCAGCTTCAGCGAACGACGGTAGGACGCGATCGAGCGCCCGAGTTCGCCGGCTCGCAGCCAGGCGTTTCCCAGGTTGTAGTGCAGATGGCCGTTGTCGACTCCCATCTCGCGCATCCGCGTGTAGAAGGCAACGGCTCGCCCGAAGTCGCCGGCCTCGTAGGCGGCGTTGCCGTTGACCCAGAGTTCGGCCGGCTCCGGGGCCGCCTGGGGGCCGTCCACCGGGCGAGCCGCGGCGACCACCGGCGGATCCTCGTCCTGGGACAGCGTCGGGACGGCGGTCGCCGCGCCGAACAGGACGAGCATCGCGACGCGCCTTGTGGCGGGGCGACTCACGGTCGACGGGCCCGCAACTGCCTGTCGAGTGTCTTCAACAGATCGATCAGACCCTCGGCGCCGGCCTCCGCCGCCACCCCGCCTTCGCCGGCGACGGGCGGTTGGCCGTACCGGGCGGCCTCGAGGCGCTCGAGCAACGCCCGGCAGCGCGCCGCCAGAACGCCGTCCACGCCAGCCCGCGCCAGCGCGGCCTCCGCCTCCGGCGGCGTCAGGGCGGCGCCCTCGACTCCCAGCTTGTCGCCTACGTAGCGACGCACGATTCGCGAAACCTCAGCCGCCGGCGCCGACCCCGCGGCGGAGCGGAGCTTGCCCGCAGCGGACAGCGCGGCGCGCAACGCCCGCTGACGCCGGCGCAGCGTACCGTCGGCCGCGTAGCGGCGCTCGCGCCCGCGGTACGCCAGCAACGCCAGGTAGATGAAGGGCGGCAGTGCGCCGCAGGCAGACCAGACCCACAGGCGCCATCCCCGAGGCGCGACCGAGACGATGCCGGCCGCCGTCCGCCGAATCGGCAGGATGTCATCGGCGAGAATCCGCACGGCCACCTTGCCAGTGGTCGGCGCCAGCGATTCGGTGAGCATCAGCTCCTCCTCGCCCTCGGCGGGCTGGACCTCCAGCTCGATGCGCTCGGTCGACCGGGTCGCGTAGTCGCCAAGCTCGGGATCGAAGTAGACGAGGTCGATCGGCGGGACATCGAGCGGACCGGCTACCAGCGGAACCAGAGCCCGTCTGAACACCTTGCGGCCGGTCAGCAGGCGGCCGCCGCGGTCGACGCTCGCGTCCGGCTGGTCCGGGTAGATCTTGAACGCCGGCAGATCCGGGATGTCGGGCTCGGTCAGGAACTGCACGTTGCCGCTGCCGCCGACCCGCACCTCGAGCGTGGCGGACTGCCCCACCCGCAGTTCGCGCCGGCTGAGCGAGGCCGCGATGTCGAAGTCCCCGACCAGACCGGTCCAGCCGACGGGCGGCGCCGGAAGCGGCCGAACGTCGAGCGTCAGAGGCTCCGTGAGCAGGTATTTCGTCGCCCAGCGCCCGCTTGCTCCGAACAGACCGTCGAACTCGTCGAAGACGCTGCGCCTCCGGCTCGGCCGACGCGCCTCCTCGACCTCCACCCGAAGCTGGGTCTGCGGCAACGTCACTTCGCCGGATCGCTGCGGGAACAGCGCCTTGCGCACTTCGTTCACCGAGTACTGGACGCCGTCGATCGACGTGGAGAACTGACGCACGTCGCCGAGGTCCTCGACCGCCACGTCGCCGCCGAAGTCCATCGACTCGATCGACCCCTGCCCCACGGGCACGCGACTGTAGAAACGCCAGGTGTAGATGACCTGCTGACCCCGCCACGGTCGATCCGTCGACACGGTCGCGGTGACGAAGAGATCCCGATCCTGCTCGTCGTTCCGGCCCTCGGCGTCCGCGACCTGAATCGTGAACGGCCGGCTCCGGTGTTCCACGCCGTCGATCAGCGCGGTCGCGGGACCGATCTCGAAGCCGCCGGCTCGCAAGGGAATCAGCAGGTAGTTGTAGGACGTGCTGTTGCTGACTCGGCCGTTGACGATCTGGATGTCGCGCCGCTCGCCGCGCGACAGGACCCGGAAGTCGGGCAGCTCGGGCAACCCCGGCGGTTCGTCCGGCGACCCGTCGATCCTGATTGTCAGGTAGAGCTGGTCGCCCAGAGCGACCTGGTTGCGGTCGACAGTGACCTGGATCCGGTCCGATTCCTCGGCATCCGCTCCGGCCGGACCCGCAAGGAAGGTCCAGGCGACCAGCGCCGCGGCCAGGGACCGCCCCCGCGTACCGGCGTCCATCGCGCTACCAGTCCTTCTCCAGCCGGCTGCGGCGGCCGCGTTGCACCCGGCGAGCCGGGTCGAGCCGGCCTTCCTCCAGCGCCTGCAGGTAACGCTCCGCCTCCTCCGGCGTCATGCCCGGTCGGGGCTGCCGCGGACGGCCCTGACCGTCGCTCTCAGGTCCGTCGTCGGCCTGCGGCGCCAGATCCTCGCCGTCCGGGATGCCGTCCCCGTCGCTGTCCCGCGGGGCCTCGCCATCCCGGGGTCGCTCGTCCTGTCCCTGCTCGTCCGGGTCCCGCTCCTGGCTGGAGGGTTGTTCGTCCGGCCCCTGGTCCCCGTCCGACTGCTGCCGCTCGCCCTGATCCTCCTGGTCCCGCTCCTGCTCCTGTTGCTGTTCCTGCTCCTGCTGCTGGTTCCGCCGCTCGTCCTGGTCGTCCTTGTTCGGTTGCTGACGCCGCTTCATCTCCTCGCGCACGAACTCCAGGTTGAACTTGGCATCCAGGTCGTCGGGATTCGCTTCGAGCGACGCCATGTAGAAGTCGGCCGCCTCTTCCAACCTGTCCTGCCGATAGGCGCTGTTGCCCAGGTTGTAGAGCGCCTGAGCCCGGAGCTCGTCGTCGCCGATGGCCGCCGCCCGTTGGAATTCCTCGTCCGCCGCCTTGTAGTCGTTCAGCCGATAGTGAGCGGCGCCGACGTTCAGACTCAGTTCCGGGTCCTCCGGACGCTGCGTCCGGCGGTCCGCGAACCCTCTCAGGGCCTGGTCCCAGGCGCCTGCGTCCCAGGCCGCCCAAGGCGACGCGTACTTGACTGGAGGCGCCCCCGGGGTCTCCGCTTCCCCTTCGCCGTTCGCGTCGGAAGCAGGCGGCGCCGTGTCCAACGCCTGCGCCGCGACGGCGACCGGAAGGAGGAGCAGCCAAAGGCCCGTCAGCCAGGCCGGACCCGGCAGCCCGCGGCGACGCCGGTGCACTGGCTCACGCGACCGCGGCATGGCCCCTCCTCTCCGCTCCGGGGCCGCGGCGCGCCAGGCGCTCGCCGATCAGCGGCTCAAGCATCAGCGCCGCGAGCGCGATGACCAGCAGCCACTGGAACCGCTCCTCCCACCGCTGCTGCCGGCTGGCCCCCAGTTCCTGGTCCTCCAACCGCGCCTTGATGCCCTGGGCGTAGATCTGCTCGAGGTCCACGTCGCCGGTCACCGAACGGACGTAGCGGCCGCCCGTGGTCAGGGCGACCCGCTGCAGCGCCGCCTCGTCGAGCCGGCTCAGAACGATCTCTCCCCGACGGTCGGTGCGGAAGCCGCCCCCTTCCCTCGGGATGGGCGCGCCCTCGTCCCGTCCGATGCCGATCGCGAAGATCCTCACCCCCGCTTCGGCCGCGGCCTCGGCGGCGTCCTGCGCCTCGCCCAGGTGATCCTCGCCATCGGTGATCAGGATAATCGCGCGGGACTTCCTCGATCCCGTCCGGGCCACGCGGTCGAAGGCCTCGAGCGAAACGCGGAGCGCCTCTCCGATGGCGGTGCCCTTGACCGGAATCAGATCCGGCGCCATCGCCTCGAGAAAGAGCGCCGCGGCCGAGTAGTCCAGCGTCAGGGGCAATTCCAGGAAGGCGCTGCCGGCGAAGGCAACCAGAGCGATCCGGTCGCCTTCCAGCCGCTGAAGCAGATCGGCTATCTCGCGCCTGGCGCGTTCGAGGCGGCTGAGTTCGCCGCCCGCCTCCGCATCCAGCACGAGCATCGAGTCCGAGACGTCGAGGGCGACCACGATGTCGACGCCCTCCCGGCGGACCTCTTCCCACACGAAACCCCAACGCGGCTGCGCCAGGGACGCCACGAGGGCGAGCAACGCGACCAGAACGAGAGTCGCCTTCAGGCGCCGTCTCGGCCGGCTGACTCCGGCGATCAGCCCCGGCAACATCTCCCGAGAAGCGAAGCGACCGAGGAGGCGCGCGCGCGCGTGGAACGCGTACACGTAGAACAGCAGAAGGGCCGGGACGAGCCACAGGAGCCAGAGCGCCTCCGGCCGGCCCGCGCGCATCTCGCAGCCGCCGATCAGCAGCAGAGACGGGACCAACGCCAGGAGCTCCCCGCCGCGGCGCGCGCCGTCGCCGGGACAGCCCGTGCCGCGGCTTCCGGCCCCACCGGTCACGGCAACTTCCTCAAGCGGGTGTCGAGCAGAATGACCTCGACCAGCAGGAGGAACACCGCCGGCGCCACCAGCCAGGCGAACCGCTCCTCGTACTCCATCCAGGACTCCTGGCTGATCTCCGTCTTCTCGAGCTCGTCGATCCGTTCGACGATCCGCTCCAGGCCCTCCTCGTCTTCGGCCCGGTAGTAGGCGCCGCCTGTCGTGTCCGCCATCTCGCGCAAGGTCGCCTCGTCGATCTCCACGTCCTGGTAGACGATCCGAGGCCCGAGCCCGGTCTCGACGACGAAGGGCGCCTGTCCACGGGCGCCGACGCCGATCGTGTAGAGCCGGATGCCGAGCGCCGACGCCGCTTCGGCGGCACGCAGCGGCGACAGGGCGCCGGCATTGCTCCGACCATCCGTGAGCAGGATCGCCACCTTCGACTCGGCGTCCGAGTCCTTGAGGCGCCTGGCGGCGACGCCGACCGCCGATCCGAGCGCCGTGGCATCTCCGGCCATGCCGATCTCCAACTGTTCGAGAAAGGTGACCGCGACCCCGTGATCCAGCGTCAGCGGACATTGCGTGAAGGCCTCCTCGCCGAACACGACCAGACCGATACGGTCGTTCGGCCGGGCCGCGATGAACGTCTCGACGACTCCCTTCGCCACTTCCAGGCGGTTTCTGCGACGACTCAGCGAGCGTTCGTGCGCATCAAGATCCAGCGCTCGCATCGAACCCGACGTGTCGACCACGAGGACGATGTCGATTCCCTCCGTACTGATCTCGGTCAGCGCGCGGCCGGTCTGTGGCCGCATCAGGGCAAGCAGGACGAGAGCAACGACGAGAAGCCGCAGGGCCGAAACCGCTCGGCGCGCTGTCAGCGCGCCGGAGCGCGGCGTGCGCAGCGCATGGCCGAGCGACGAGTACGTCACCGCCGCCGTGGCGCCGCCGACATGGCGCCTCGGCCAGCGCAGGCGCGGCCGAAGCCACCACAGGAGCGCCCAGATCGCGTACAGTGGAAGCAGCGTCCAGAGCCATCGGGCATCGGCGAAGACAAGCTGTTCCGTCATGCCGCCTCCTCCGTCCGATCGGAGGCCGGCGCCGCGCTCTCGCCGTCCTCCGGATCGTCCTCGGGCCGAGTCGCCGTGACGAAGGCCAAGGCCTGCTCGTACGTGCGCTCGATCTCCTCGGCCGCCGGCAGATGCGCCGCGAACTTGACCTGGTCGGTGGCGACCAGGAACCGCTCCAGACGCCTCGCCTGCAACGGTTCGAGCCGCGCCAACCCGCCCAGCCGAGCAAGGATCTCCTCGGTGGTCAGGTCGGTCGCGTTCAATCCGTAACGGCCTTCGACGTAGGCCCGGACCACCGAGGAAACAGCGAAGTAGTAGCGGCGAAGTTCCCGCGGATCGGAGAGGTCCGCGCCACGCAACCGCTTCAGTTCCCGCATCGCCAGGTCCCAGGGCGGAACCGGAGCCGCCTCGGGCTCGCCGCCGGCCGGCTGCCGGCGCCGGCGCAGCCACCAGACCGCCAGCCCGAGCGCGGCGACGGCCAGCGCCAGCCCCGTCCACGGCGGCCACCAGGCGCCGTCGTCCCGGCGCGGCGGCTTGATGTCGCGGATGTCGGTCGCCTCGCTCCGGTCGTCCGGCAGGACGGACTCGACCTCGACGGAAATCTCCGCCGCCGCCAGGTCGCCGCCGGGACCGGAGGGCTCGCTGTAGGTCGCGGTCAACGCCGGCAGAACCCAGGAACCCACGAGGTCGGCGCGGAACTCATACCGCCTGCGCTCCAGAAGCCGACCGGAAGCCAGGGTCTCCACGGGGGACCGCCCCAGGTCGACGAGTCGGAAACCGGCGACCTCCGCGCCCGGATCGTCGAACTCCACGTCGACCTCCGGTTCTCGTTCGACCTCCACCGTCCAGGAGATCAGATCGCCCGTCGTTGCGACGGTCCGGTCCACGAAGGCACGCAGTTCGGCGGGCGGCTTCGCTTCGGTTTCGCCGGCCGGTTCACTCGAGGCGCACGCCGCGAGCGTCAGCGCGGCGAACGCCGCCGCGGTCCGGGCGCCGAAGCCTTGCAGCGTCATCGCTACACCCGCACCGACTGCTCGCGCGCTCTCATGTAGCGCACCAGCGGCTCGATCCAGGGCCGGTCGGCCCAGACCCGAATCTCTCCGACGCCGGCCTGACGGAACTGTTCCGTTCGCCGCTCCATGTCCCGCCTGGACAGCCGGACGAAACTCTCCGCGACCCGCCGGTTCGCCGTGTCGATCACCAGCGTCCGGCCCGTCTCCGCGTCCTCGAGCTCGATGAGCCCCACGCGCGGCAGACTCGCCTCGCGTTGGTCGAGCACGCGAATCGCCGTCAGATCATGGCGCCGCGCCGCGACCCGCAAGCGTTCCCCGAAGCCCGTGTCCAGGAAGTCCGAAATGACGAAACCCACCGACCGGCGCCGCACCACCCGGCCCAGATACTCGAGCGCGGCGTCCAGGTCCGTGCCGCGCCCCTCGGGCCGAAAGCCCAGGATCTCCCGAATCACGCGCCACACGTGCGCGCGTCCCTTCTTGGGCGGAATGAACCGCTCGATGCGGTCCGAGAACACGATCATCCCCACGCGGTCGTTGTTCTGAATCGCGAGGTACGCGAGCACGGCCGCCAGCTCGGCGACGACTTCCCGCTTCTGCTTGCCCGAGGTGCCGAACGCCCCCGAGGAACTGACGTCGACGATCAGCATCACCGTCAGCTCGCGCTCCTCGCGGTGCTCCTTGACGAAGGGGCTCGACATGCGCGCCGTCACGTTCCAGTCGATATGCCGGAGGTCGTCTCCCGGCGCGTACTCCCGAACCTGCTCGAACTCCATGCCCCTTCCCTTGAAGGCGCTGTGGTACTCCCCGGCCAGCGCATCGGTGACCAGACGCTGGGTGCGGATCTGGATCGCCTTGATCCGCGCAAGCAGTTCGGGCGAGAGGGTCGCGGTCTCCTGCTCCGAGGTCTCGTTCCGCTCTGGTCTGAAGAAGAACATCGATCCCTTGGCGCCGCCTCAGGGAACGTCGACTGTGTCGAGGAGCTCCCGGATCAGGTCGTCCGAGGCAAGATCCCTGGCCTCGGCCTCATAGGAGATCAGCACCCGGTGTCTGAGCACGTCCGGGGCGACGGTCTTCACGTCCTGCGGAACGACCCAGGCCCGACCCGACATCAGGGCCTGCACCCGGGCGGCGGCGGCGAGGCAGATCGTCGCGCGCGGCGACGCCCCGTATTCGATCAGCGGTTCGAGCTTCTCCAGACCGACGCCGGCGGGCGCCCGCGTAGCGAACACCAGGTCGACCACGTACTCCTCGACCTTCGGGTCGAGGTAGATGGCGTCCGCCACGTCGCGAGCGCGGCGAACGTCCTCCGGACTCAAGACGGCCTCGACCGGGGGCCGATCGCGACGGGCCGTCCGCCGCATGATCTCCACCTCCTCCTGGCGGTCCGGGTAGTCAACGCGCAGCTTCAGCATGAAGCGGTCGACCTGCGCCTCCGGCAGCGGATACGTGCCCTCCTGTTCGATCGGGTTCTGGGTCGCGAGGACGAGGAACGGATCCGGCAGATCGAACGTCTCGTCACCCAGCGTGACCTGCCGCTCCTGCATCGCCTCCAGCAACGCGCTCTGGACCTTGGCCGGCGCGCGGTTGATCTCGTCGGCAAGCAGCAGGTTGGTGAAGATCGGTCCCTGCCTGACCTGAAAGTCGTGTTGATCGGCCCGGTAGATCTGCGTGCCGAGCAAATCCGCCGGCAGCAGGTCGGGCGTGAACTGGATGCGCGAGAAGCCGGTGCGGACGGCTTCGGCCAGGGTCTTGATGGCGGTCGTCTTGGCCAATCCCGGAATGCCCTCGACCAGGACGTGGCCGTCGGCGACGAGCGCCATCAGCAACCGATCGATCATGTAGGTCTGGCCGACGATCACTTTGGCCACCTCGGCGCGGACCCGACGCAGCAGGTCGGCCTGGACGGCGATCTCCGCGCGCAGATCGTCGCTGACTCCCGGCACGGCGGGACCGACCGGCGGCGTCTGGGGGGCCGCCAGAGGCGGCCCTGTCGGAACGCTCTCGCTCGAATCCATCGTCATCTCGAATCGACTTTCCCAACCCGGAGACGGCCAGGGTTCTTCCCGACCGGCGGGGGACACGAATTGTATCCGAGCGCCCGGCCGGAACAGGGCTGCCGGCAGGGCCGACGTACCCGTCAGATTCCGGACACCCGACCGCCATCCGCGGTCGCGGCATCCAGGTGGTCGCAGCAGTTGACCGGGGACGCTTCCCAGGGCGCGCGGCCCCGAACATGGGTCACGGACGTGTTGCCCCATCGGGTCGGACGCTCGACGTCGTCGCCCAGGTGCAGATGACGGAGCGCCAACGAGTGGCAGACCAGGCCGTGGGTGACGAAGACGCTGTCTCCCTCCGCCGACTCGGCCGTCCGCCGAATGCGGGCCCAGGCCTCATCCACGCGAGAGTGGAACGTCTCCCAGTCCTCTCCGCCCGGCGGGGCGTAACCCGCCGCCATGATGTCGAGACCGATCTCGGCATAGGCCCGCCCCCGCAGGTCGCCGAAGTTCCGCTCGGCGAGCAGGGGCTCGATGAGCAGCGGGAGTCCGAGGGCTCCCGCCGCCGGCGTCGCGGTCATCTCCGCGCGGCGCAGGTCGCTGGCGACGATGCAGCCGATCGGACGCCGCCGGTGGTGCTCCAGCAACCGCGACGCCAGACGCTCCGCCTGGCCGATGCCGCGCTCGTTGAGCGGCGTGCCCGGCGTCTGAACGACGCGGGCGGCGTTCGACGCCGTCTCGCCGTGGCGCACGATGAGCAGCACGGTCGGGAGCGTACATCAACCCGTGCCGTTTACGCCGCCAGTCGAGGGCTCGCTAGGATCGGACGGGCCAGCCATGCCGCCGCAGCTCTCGATCGTCGCCCCGGTGTACAACGAGGCGGGAAACCTCGGACGCCTCGTGGCGGAAGCGCGCGAGTCCATGGGGGCGGCCGATCTCGACTACGAGCTGATCCTGGTCGACGACCGCAGCACCGACGGCAGCCGCGACGAACTCCTGGCACTGGCGACGGACGACGAGAGACTGCGCGCCCTGAGTCTCGAACGACATGCCGGCCAGTCGGCGGCGCTGCTTGCCGGGCTGCGAGCCGCCCGGGCGCCCCTGGTGGTCACGTTGGATGCCGACCTGCAGAACGACCCGGCCGACATCCCGGCCATCGTCGCGTTGCTCGAAGACCACGACGTCGTCTCGGGCGTGCGGGTCACGCGTCGCGACACCCTGTCGCGACGACTCGCAAGCCGGGCCGCGAACCAGGTGCGGCGGTGGGTCCTCGGCGACCCCTGCACGGACATCGGCTGTGCGCTCAAGGGCTACCGGTCCGACGCCCTCGACGATCTTCCGGCCTTCGACGGCCTGCACCGCTTCCTGCCGGTGCTGGCGCTCCGGCACGGCGGCAGCTACGCCGAGATCCCGGTTGGCCACCGGCCGCGGTCGAGCGGCGCCAGCAAGTACACCCTGCGAGGCCGCTTCCCGCGCGGAGTTCTGGACGTCTTGGGCATCTCCTGGTACCGCCGCCGAACCGTGTCCGCCACTGCCCATCCCCTGGAGAGACAACCATGCCCGAACTCACGCCCGAGCACATCTGGGTAGCCGTCGGCTTCGGCGGGCAGGCCCTCTTCGCCTCGCGTTTCCTCGTCCAGTGGATCGCCACCGAACGACGGCGTCAGAGCGTCGTCCCGACCGCGTTCTGGTACCTGAGCCTGGGCGGCGGACTCGTCCTCCTGAGCTACGCCCTGACCATCGGCGATCCGGTCTTCATCACCGGCCAGAGCTTCGGCGTCGTCGTGTATTCGCGCAACCTGTGGTTCGTCCACCGGAGAAGGGTGGACGAAACCCCCTGACAACGGCGCGCCGCCCGCGTCCCGGCTTCCTGGACCTAGAAGCTGTACTTGATTCCGAGCTGAACGATCCGGCCGTCGCCGTTCGTCGCGGTAATGACCCCGTAGTTCCGGTCGCCGATCCGGTTGCCCGGCTGGGCGAAGTTGGCCCGGTCGAAGACGTTGAACGCCTCGACCCGGAGCTGCAGCGACCGGTCGCCGCCGAGCGGCACGTGCTTGATCAGGGACAGGTCGATGCGTTCGAAGTCCGGACCGCGAATCGGATTGCGGCCCGCGTTGCCGCGCCGCTCGGCGGTCTCGGCGAGGGTCCTCGCCACGAAGCACTCCGTGTTGAACCACTTCTCTACCGTTTTCGGCGCGCCGCTGTTCGGGTCGCAAACCTGGTCCGGCCGCGACGTCAGGCCACGGATGTCGTCGCCGCGAACCCGGATCGGGAACGGATAGCCCGTCTGGAACTGCAGAATGCCGTTCAACTGCCAGTTGCCGAACACGCCGCGAACGAAGCCGTTCCGTCCCTCGAGCGACGGCAGGTCGTAGCCGAAGCTGAGGACGAAACGATGTTCGACATCGAACAGCGCCGGGCCGCGCTCGCGCTCCAGTGCTTGTTCGACGGAAGTCCGGCGCTCCAGATCGACCGGGACGATTGGCCGTTCCTCGCCGCCGATGTTGAGCCCGGAGACGTGGTCCTCCGCCTTGCCGTAGGTGTACGAGAAAAGGAAGTTGATCCCGCGCGTCGGCCGCATGCGGATGCTGGCCTGGAACGCGTCATACCAGGACTTCGCCACGGTGAAGGTCGGCCGCACCAAGCTGAAGGCCGGATACAGGCGCGGCCCAAGCGTTGTCTGACCGGGCTCGACGGTCCGCGGGTTGACCTCCATGAAGATCGGCAGGTTCCGGCCGCGCGAGCCGACCCAGCCGACCTCGATGCCGATGTTCTGGCCGAGCTGGCGCTGGTAGGTCAGGTTGTAGTGCTGGTAGTTCGGCGTCGAGAACTCGCTGCCCCAGCCGATGAAGATGATCCCTGGCGGGAACCTCGTCGGGCCGCCTTCGAGGTTCACGAGCGGGTCCGCAAGCGGCGCTGAGGCAGGCGGCGAGCTGATCTGGACCAGCGGATTGAAGGGCGGCGCCAGAACGGAATTCTGGAAGAAGTCGCCCTGGCCAGGCAGGCTGTCGTGGAACAGTCCCCAGCCGAGGCGGAGGCTCGACCGGCCGTCGCCCTCGGGATCCCAGACCATCGCCAGCCGCGGCGCGAAGTTGTTGGAGTCCGTCTCATAGGTTCCAGCCGGCACCCCCGCGTCGCCCGGATAGACGAGGCCGGTCGGCGCATCAGGGAAGCGCGTCGACTGCTGGCCGGGCCGGAAGCTGTTCAGCGCGTCGCCGGTATCCTCGAAGGGCTCGGCCAACTCGTACCGGAGACCGAGGTTCAAGGTCAGCCGCGGCGACAACCGGAACTCGTCCTGAATGTAGCCAGCGTACAGCGAGCCGTCGCCCTCGTTGATCGAGTCGGCGCCCGGGACGGCCGTACGGACCAGCGAGGGCAACCCGAGCAGGAAGTCGGCCGCCGCGCTGCCCGTGTGAACGCCGTTGAAGAGGAAGTCGCCGTTCGGCCGGTTGATGAAGCCGATGAACATCTTCTCGTTCCGGTAGTCGATTCCCGCCTTGATCGTGTGGCGGCCGCGCAGGATGGTGAGATCCTCGGTGAACTGCTCGACTTCGTTCTCTCGCTTGACGAACGGCTGGTTCCGGTCCCCCATGCTCGGAAAACCCGAGATCGAGAACTGCGGCAGACCGACCGCCAACTCGTTGATGTTGGGGAGGTTGATGCCGTACTCGGAGTTCGTCAGGCCGCTGGTGACCACCGGTTCCGCGTCGATCGCGCTCGACATCAACCGCACCTGGTTGAACACGTTCGATCCGACGGTCGCCGTGTGGGAGACCATGTAGTCCTCGAGCGTCGACGCCGCCGTGTTGCCGATCGGCCGCACCGTGGGCGGCTCGAAGCGATCGGACGTGCTCCTGAGAGCCCGCGCCAGCACGTTCTGCGAGTCGCCGATGCGGAAGTCGAGGCGCAGACCGAACTGATCGCGGTCGTCGGTCACGTCGGGCGACACGATGTAGCGGCTGCCGGCGTTGGGCAGCGGCATGAACTCGCCGATCAGCCTGGTCGCGATCGGGCTCAGGCGGTCGGACGGAATCACGTTGCCGGGGAAGGGCTCGCCGGTCATCGGGTCGATGATCGCGCGGCCGCCCGAAAAGTCGCCCATCCGCTCAGCCGCGGACATCACGGCGATGTTCTGGGTCGTCCCGCGCGTGTTGCGGAAGCCCTCGTAGTAGCCGAATCCGAACAGCCGGTCTGAGATGAGCGGGCCGCCGATCGTGCCGCCGAACTGGTCCTGGGCGAGAGTGGGCTTTTCCTGGTCGGGCGGGGAGAAGTAGTTCCGGGATTCCAGCGAATCGTCCCGGTTGAACTCCCAGATGCTCCCCCGCAGGCTGGCGCCGCCCGACTTCGTCACCACGTTGACGATCGAGCCGGCGTTGCGGCCGAACTCCGCCGTGTAGGAATGGGTCAGGATCTTGAATTCCTCGATCGCGTCCGGCGGCGGCCGCACGACGAAGCCGGTGTTGAAGGTGTCGTTGTTCGCGGCGCCGTCCAGCAGGAAGTTGTTCGACTGATTGCGCACGCCGTTGACCGCGAAGCCGGCGGTGACGGCGCCGAAGCCGTGGATCGCGGCGTCGGCGTCGCCGCTCGCTCCGCCCAGGCGGGCCGGCGGTTCGACCACGCCGGGAATCAGGGTGCCCAACTGGGTGAAGTTCCGGCCATTGAGCGGCAACTGGACGATCTTGGCCTCATCGACGACCACCCCCAGCGTGGCGTTCGACGTCTCGATCAGCGGCGTCTCGCCGGTGACGGTCATCGTCTCCGAGAACTCGCCCACGGATAGCGCCACGCTGATCCGCGCCGTCTCGGCCGCGGTGACCCGGACGCCTTCCCGGCTCAGTTGGACGAAGCCCTCGAGCGCGGCGGTCACGTTGTAGTCGCCCGGGGCCAGGAGCGGCGCCGCGAAGTAGCCGTCCTGTCCCGTCATGACCAGGCGAGACTGGTTCGTGGCGACGTTCGTCACCGTGATGCTGACGCCCGGCAAGGCGCCGCCTTCGCTGTCCGTCACGAAGCCGCTCAACTGACCGGTCGCCTGAGCCCAGGCGACCGCGGAGCACACCCCGATCGCCAGTGCGGCGAGCCCATGCCTTCCAGTCCAACCAACCGTGCTCTTCATCCAGGCGCCTCCTTCCGTTCCACGCCGCCTGGGCGGAGGCGCGGGGCATCCAGGTCAGTAACATGCGAACGGCGTCTACCGCCGAATCATCAAGGCAACAAGATGGCCGCCACTCTACCAGCAACCTCACAAGAGCGTAAAGCGTAGTGGGGAAGCGCGATCTGCTAACATCCTGCCGCTCCGGCGCGGCTCTGCCCGTGGCGGAGCGCCTCATCGAGACCGGCTGAGGGACAGGCCCGTCGACGCCGGGGCAACCACCGGGCATCGCAACCCCGGGAAGGCGCCAACTCCTACGGGAGTTCCGCCCTCGGCGGGACTTGCCGCGAGATGAACAAACGAACCGCGCGGGCGGTTTCGTCGCCTCTTCCGGTCCCACTCCGTAGACGTCTTTCTCGAGAGACCGTTGAGCCCTTCCCGCGCAAACGGGACCACCCAACCTCTTTCGACCGGAGACTCGCATGACCTCGAGCCACGACCCTGCAACCCGCGCCGTCCGCGCGGCGCTCGCCACCGACGCGCATCACGGAGCTGTCGTTCCGCCGTTGCACCTGTCGTCCAACTTCACCTTCGACGGCTTCGACCGCAAACGGCCCTACGACTACACCCGCTCCGGCAACCCGACGCGCTCGGCCCTGGCCGGCGCCCTGGCCGAGGCCGAGGGCGGTCACGGCGCGGTCGTCACCGCCTCCGGCATGGCGGCCGTCACCCTGACCTGCCAACTGCTGGACCCGGGAGACCGCATCGTCGCCGCCCACGACTGCTACGGCGGCACCTTCCGGCTCCTGGACCGTTGCCGGCGGCGCGGCCTGCTCGACGTCGACTTCGTCGACCTGACGCAGCCGGAGGCCACGGCGGCGGCCCTCGCCTCTCGTCCGAAACTGGTCCTGGTGGAGACGCCCAGCAATCCTCTGCTCCGGATCACCGATCTGGAGGCCGTGTGCCGGCAGGCGAAACAGGTCGGCGCACTGGTCGTGGCCGACAACACCTTCATGTCGCCGGCCCTCCAGCGGCCCATCGAGTGGGGCGCCGACGCGGTGATTCACTCGACGACCAAGTACCTGAACGGCCACAGCGACGTCGTCGGCGGCGCGGTCATCGCGGCGGCGCCTGAACTGCACGAGTTCTTCGAGGACTGGGCGAACATGATGGGCGTGGCCGGAGCGCCCTTCGACAGCTACCTGACGCTGCGCGGCCTGCGCACACTGCACAGTCGCCTGCGCTGCCACGAGGAGAACGCGCTTGCCGTGGTCGAGATGCTCGTCGATCATCCTTCGGTGACCAGGGTTCTTCACCCGAGCCTGCCCGACCACCGGGGGCACGAGATCGCCAGGCGTCAGCAGGACGGGTTCGGCGCCATGGTCAGCTTCGAAGTCGACGGAGGCACGGAGAACGTGGCGGCGGTCGTCTCGAATCTCTCCTGCCTCTCGCTTGCCGAGTCCCTCGGCGGCGTCGAGAGCCTGATCTCCCACCCGGCCACCATGTCTCACGCCTCGATGACGGCGAAGGCAAGGGCGCGGGCCGGCATCAGCGACCAGCTGCTGCGACTCTCGATCGGCATCGAGCGTGCGGACGACCTGGTGGCCGACCTGCGCGCGGCACTCGACCGCGTCCTGAACCGGCCGCGGTCGGCCACGGCGTAGCGTTGGCGGCTATGGAGCGCGGCTGAGCGCCAGGCGAATCATCCGGTCGCAGAGATCGGCGAACGAAATCCCGAAGACCGCGGCGGATTGGGGAAGGAGGCTGGTCGGCGTCATTCCCGGCAGCGTGTTGACTTCGAGGCAACAGGGCGAGCCCGCGGCGTCGAGGCGGAAGTCGACGCGGGAGACGTCGCGGAGAGACAGGGCCTCGTGGGCGGCGAGGGCGAGCTCGCGCAAACGCCTCCGAAGGGTTTCGTCGATCTCGGCCGGAAAGAGCTCGCGGGCGCGGCCCGGGGTGTACTTGCTCTGGAAGTCGAAGATCACGCCCGGCGAGACGATCTCGCCGACGCCCAGGGCCTGGCCGTCGAGCACCCCGGCGGTGTACTCGCGTCCCGGCAGGAACCGCTCCAGGATGACCTCGTCGTCGAACCCGAGGGCCTTGCCAACCGCCGAGTCGAGGTTGTCGGGATCCGACATGAGGGTGAGGCCGACCGTCGAGCCGACTCGCGACGGCTTGACGATCAGGGGCAGGCCGAGCCTTTCGATGTCGGATTGCAGAGCCGGCCAGGTCAGCCAGTCGGGAGTCGGAATGCCGGCATCGCGGAAGCGACGCTTGCTCCGGTCCTTGTCCATCGCCACGCGGCTGCCGCGGGCGTCGCTGCCGGTGAAGGCGATGCCGGCCGTTTCGAGCAGTTCCTGGACTTCGCCGCCCTCGCCCTGGCGGCCGTGGAGCACGAGGAAGACGGCGTCGTGACGGCCCAGGTCGCCCGCGATCAGCGCCGGCAGGTCTTCCCGCGCTTGCAACTCGCGCAGCTCCGCCAGCGACGGCGGGCGGGCGCCGACGGCCCGACCCAGACGCCGCCGCTCGAGTTCGGCGTCCAGGGGTCGCGGTTCGATCGTGTCGAACACGGAGACGTCGTAACCTCGGGCGCGAAGCGCGGCCGAGACCTGAGCCGCCCCGGCCAGCGCGACCGTCCTTTCCGGCGTCGAACCTCCGCTCAGAACCGCGATTCGCGCCATGCGTCGTCCACCGGGGGCGGATGCTACCGCCGCTCGCCCGCCCCTGTTACGGTGAACCGCCATGAGAACCAGCACACGCATCCTGCGAATCGTCGCCGTCGCGTTCACGATTCCGGCGATCGTCGCATCCGCGACCGCGGCGGAAGAAGGCGGCAAGCCGCTCGCGCCGACGCTGGAGGGCCTGGGCGACCTGCACTACCCCATCACCACCTCGTCCGACGCGGCGCAGCGCTTCTTCGATCAGGGTCTGCGCCTGGTCTACGCGTTCAACCACGCCGAGGCCGTGCGGGCCTTCGAGGAAGCCTCGCGGCTCGACCCGGAAGCGCCGGCGCCGCACTGGGGCAAGGCCCTGGCCTTGGGCCGCAACCTGAACGACTCGATGCCGCGCGAGCGCGAACTTCAGGCGCTGGCCAGCCTGGAGCGGGCGCGGGAACGGCGCGCCAGGGGAAACGAGCGTGAGCGGGCCCTGATCGACGCTCTGGCGAGCCGCTACGCCGCCGACGAGGACGTCGACCGCCAGACGTTCGACGCCGCGTGGGTCGACGCCATCGGAGCGGTCGCGAAGCGCTTCCCGGACGACCCGGAAGCGGCCACCCTGCACGCCGCGGCCATCATGAACACGATGCCCTGGGACTACTGGCGCGGCGGCGAGCCGCGGCCGGGTACCCTGGAGGCGAAGGAACTCCTCGAGCGGGTGATTTCGGCTCATCCCGACCACCCGGGCGCGCACCACTACTACATCCACCTGATGGAGGCCCGGGAACCGCGGCTCGCCGAGCCGAGCGCCGACGCCCTCGGCCAGCTGATGCCGGCCGCCGGTCACCTCGTCCACATGCCGGCTCACATCTACATTCGCGTCGGCCGCTACGACGACGCGGTGGAGTCGAACCAGCGCGCCATCGCCGCCGACGTCGACTACATCGCACAGTGCAACGCACAGGGGCTCTACGCGGTCGGCTACTACCCGCACAACATCCACTTCCTGTGGGCTTCCGCCACCTTCGGCGGCCGCGCCGAACTCGCGGTCGAGACGGCCGACCGCCTGGCCGACGAAGTCCCGGTCGAACTCGTTTCGACTCTCGCCTTCCTCCAGAACTACCTGGCGACGCCGCTCTTCGCGCGCGTTCGGTTCGGTCGCTGGCGGGAGGTGCTCGACACGCCGCGCCCTGCCGCCGGCCAGACCTTCCAGACCGCGATGTGGCACTACGCCCAAGGCCTGGCGCTGGCCGCCGGCGGCGATCCGCGCCGCGCCAGACGGCGCCTCAAGGCACTCGGCAAGCTGCGGCGCAGCGCCGAGCTCTCGGAGATGCGCATCTCCTTCGCCAGCGGCTCCGACCTGGTGCGCCTGACCGAACACCTGCTCGCCGGCGAGATCCAGGCGGCGCGAGGCCGGATGGGCCAGGCGATCGACGAGATGCGCTCGGCCGTGGCGCTCCAGGACAGCTTCCGCTACGCCGAACCGCCCTCCTTCCACTACCCGGTGCGCCAGTCCCTCGGCGCCGTTCTGCTCGACGCCGGGCTAGCCAGCGAGGCCGAAGCCGTCTACCGTAGCGACCTGGAGCACAACCCGCACAACGGCTGGTCCCTGTTCGGCCTCGCCGCGGCGCTGCGCGCACAGAACCGGCAGAGGGAAGCGGACGAAGTGGAAGAGCGCTTCGCGAAAGCGTGGCGGAGCGCCGACGTGGAACTCGAAGCATCCGTGTTCCGCTAGCCCGTGGCGAAAGTCGCGCCGCATTCGAGCAGCCAACCATCCAGCGGAAACCGGGTTCCTTCTTGATGCCCTGGTACGAGACCAGCCAACGCGAAAGGCCGGAATCGACGCGAAGTCGGCTGGCGAATCGCCGATGTAGTTCGTCGCGGGCGCCGGTTGGACCACCATTGCCGGAAGGCGACGAGGTTGCCGCAAGGGCAGGCACAAGCGCGATCTGCCTCGAACCGCCAAGGTCCTCCTCTGCAAGTCCGAGACCTCCCGCATCTCGGTTTGAGGACAAGGACCTCGCCGCCATCGCTCGGCCATCGTAGCCGAAGGCCTCCGCCGCGGGTTCGGACGCGGCTGCCAGTGAATGTGGCGGAGCTTCACCGAGAAGCACCACTCACTCTCCCACTACGGCAAACCTCGGAACGGAGGGCATCACGCCCGTATCCGGAGTCAGTTCCCGCGCGACAGCGCAGCCCAACGGCTGCGTTGCGCCAAGGCAACATCCACTCCTCCGCCAGGCGATCGGCCCGGGCCATGCCTTCGAGGGTCGGCGTCAGGCGCCGACCGCGCACCCGGAGCCAGCCCGCCCGCTCCCAGGCCTCGATCTGCGCGGCGGCGCCGACGGCCGGGTCGCTGCCGAACCGCCGTTCCAGGTCGGCGCAGTCGATGCCTGACCGCTGGCGAAGTCCCAGCATGACGGCCTCCAGCAGCAACTGATCGCTGGTCAGTTCCTCCCGACCGGCCACCGGCGAGTCGCCCCTCGCCACCGCGGCGCTCCAGTCATTCCACTGAGCGACGTTCCACCACCGGCTGCGACCGGCGAAGGAATGCGACGAAGGTCCCAGCCCCAGGTAGGGCCGATGCCGCCAGTACTTCCGGTTGTGGCGGCTTCGATCCCCTCGGCGCCGCGCGAAGTTCGAAACCTCGTACCCCTCGTAGCCGAGCTCCGCGAGGCGGCGGTGGGTAGCCACGAAGTTCGCGGCTCTTTCGTCTTCGCCCGTTTCTCGCAGCCGGCCCGCGTCCCGCCGACGGCCGAACGGCGTCCCGTCGTGGATCGTCAGTTCATAGCAGGAGATGTGATCCGGCCCAAGCGCCGCGGCCTCGTCCAGCGTCCGAAGCCACCAACCATCATCGAAGCCGGGCAGCGAGTAGATCAGGTCAGCCGACACCGACCGGAAGCCCGTCTCCCGCACCCGTTCGACGCTCGCCCGCGCCGCCGCGGCGTCGTGCCGTCGGCCGAGAAAGCGCAACGCCCGATCGTCCATCGCCTGCAGCCCCAGGCTGATCCGATCGAAGCCAAGCTCGCGCCACCCCGCCAACGCCTCGGCCGAGGCGTCTTCCGGATTCACCTCGATCGTCCACTCGGCCTCCGGATCGATGGCGAAGGTCGTCGCCAGCCGCCGGCGGATCACGCCAAGCTGCTCCAGGCTCAGCGCCGACGGCGTACCGCCGCCGAAGTACACCGTGTCGAAGCGGCGAGTCCGGAAACCCTCAGCCTCGCCAGGCCGACTCCGCTCCCGCCCCGAGCCGCCCGCGAGGTCGATCTCCTCGGCCAGAGCCTCGACGAAACGACCCCTGTCCGCCTCGACGCCTCGCGCCACGGCGAAGTCGCAGTACGGGCAGATCGCCGAACAGAAGGGAACGTGGACGTAGAGGCCCGCCGTTTCCCCGCCGACCATTTCCCCGCCCACGACCAGACCCTACCGCCACCCCTCCGTTGCTCCCATCCGCGACACGCGGCGCCCTCGGACCGAGCGGCGGAGGCGTAGCCGACGCGGCGGCGAGGCGACGAGAGGGAGAAGGTCCCGCTACAGCGAGCGGATCCGCCGCAGCAGCAGGAGATCGTTGAAACATGCGGGCCAGAGGCGGTTTGGGGGACCTTGTGGTCCTGGAGGGGCCGACGGACCGCGCGATCGGCGGGTCTTCCGGGCACGCCCACGGACCGCGGGCGGTCTGGCTGGTAGTCTCATGGAAGGCCCCTGCTCCCACACGACTTCAGGAGACGCGATGACAAGGCGGCCGCTGAGAATGCTCTTGCTGGCTCTGCTTCTGCTTGCCGGGCCCAGCCTCGGTCAGGAAGCGAGCGAGACTCTGACCAACGAGGACATCGTCCGGCTGACCCGGAGCGGACTGCCGACGTCGGTGATCGTCGCCAAGATCAGGAGTTCCGGAATCGACTTCGACACCTCGGTGGACGCGCTGGTGACGTTGAGCGAGGCGGAGGTAGCGGCCGAGGTTCTCGAGGCGATGACCAACGCCGGCGTTCAGCCGGCGCCAGCGGCGGCCGTTGCCGACATCCCGCGAAGCGTCGATGTCGTGGCGGGGGTGCGGGCCTCCGCCGTGGCCAACGTCGCGTCGGACTTCGAGGGAACGCCGTGTGAGAAACCCGGCATCTTCTTGTCCGACGAAGGCGCAATGGTCGATCTGGAGTTCACTCAGCCGGCGGCGACCAGGACCGGCAGCGGCGTGCTGTCGAGCCTCACCTACGGCATCAAGTCCACCAAGGCCAAGGCGATGGTCCGCGGGGCCAGTTCGCCGGTTCGCACGAGAGATCGGGCGCCGTCCTTCTACTTCTGCTTCGAGGAAGCGCAAGCGGGGCTCTCATACCAGACGACGGGCGCCGTGAATCCCTCCGAGTTTCTGCTGATCGCGTTCGACGTGCTGAGGAAGAAGGACCAGCGGTCGTTCGTCACGGGCAAGCTGAACCTGTGGACGGGCGCATCGGGAGGCTCTCCGCCGAAGCAGTTGCGCCGAGTGGAGTACAAGCAGCTGGCGCCCGGTGTGTACGAAGTGACTTCGGAGGCGCTCCAGCCGGGCGAGTACGCGTTCTACTACGGCGGCCAGGCGCCGCTTGGCTTCTTCGCTGCCGCGCTGGCTGGCGGCGGCGGCAAGCTCTTCGCGTTCGGCATCGACTGAGAGCGCCCGCGGTACCGCGTTCCGGGGAGTCAGCGCGGCTTCTCGCCGCCGACCCACCAGGGGCTGGACCAGGCGAGGTGGCCGTCGGTCTGCTCGACGCGGAGGTAGTACCAGTCCTCTCCTTCGCCGAAGTCGGCGAAGCGGAAGGTGACATCGTCGCGGAGCCCCTCGATCAGGTCGACGCGAACGCTGTCCCGATAGTCGCCTTCGCGGAAGACGCGCTCGTTGCCGCCGCGGGCGCCGGCCGACGTGCCCGGCGCCGCCGGAAGGACCAACGTGAACTCCGCCGCCGCGAACTGCTGCGGCGTGCGCACCTGGGTGGGCGCCGTGCCGTACTCGACCGCGGCCGCGATCTCGACGTTGAGCCGCACCGCCACTGGATCGCCTTCCAGCACGAGCGCGAAGGAGCGGCGCGATCCCCGGGTCGTCAAGTCGAAGCTGGCGGACTTCCCGTCGACCCGCAAACGATCCGCCGGCAGCGGCGTCCCGGTCAGACGACCGCTGACCAGGTTCGCGCCTTCGACCGTTACCGAACCCCGCCACGGCCGCTGGCCCCGCGGGTTGTCCCGGATGTCGACCCAGGTCTCCGAGAAGAAGCTCACCAGCGACTCGAACTGGCCCTCCGGCAACGCCGATCCGCCCGTACCGCGCGTATCGAAAGTCGCCGCGACTTCGCCATTGCGAATCAGGTCGACCCGGCGAATCGGCCCCGTGCCGATCACGCGCCCCTCGAATGCACGGCGATCCGTCTGGTCCAGTTCGCTGCCCATCGGGGCGCCGTTCAGCCGGGCGTCGAGCACGATCCGTTGTGCGCCGGTTGTCGCGTAGGCGCGACGCGCCTTGAGGGCGCCGAAGACGGCGTCGGTGGTGCGGGCCGGCGCCCAGACCGCGGCCAGACCGCCGAACTGGAAGATGTTCGATCGCCGTCCGGAGGCGCCGGCCTGATGGCCGGGCGAGTACCCCGGGTGGCCCCGGTGATCGTCCGACGCCGACACGAAACCGACGCGGAATCCCTGCTCCAGGTACCGGCTGCCGAACCACTCGAACGTGCCGTGCCCCGACATGATCTCGATCAGACTCTCCATCCGGAAGTCGTTCTGGCGCCAGTCCCCGCTCTGATGGGCGTGAGGAATGATCAGGACGTCGTCCGTGTCGTGTTCGGCGCGCAGGCCGCGGTAGAGGTCGGACAGGTTCGGCGCCATCTGCACGCCCACCCGCTGCATGCCGACGTTCCGGAAGAACACGTTGTGGTGACCTCCGCGCTGGCGGGGCGACGTCCACTCGTAGCCGGCAAAGACCAGCAGCTTGCCCTCGCGGTGGAACTCCCGTACCGCCTCGTTCAGCTCTTCCCAGAGCCCGTCCGTCAGCCAGATGTCATGCTCGCTCAGGGTGACGAAGTCCAGGCGGGCATCGTCGCGGGCGAAGGCGAAGTAGCCCTCGGGCGTCCCCTGGCCCTCGGCGAAGCCGGAATGGCCGTGGGTTTCGCCCCAGTACAGACGGTGTTCGGGGTCCGCCCGCACCCACACCGGATTGGCGGCGCCCGTCACCTCGCCGTCCTGGCTGCGGAACGTGTAGCGATGAATTCCCTCCGCGTCTGCCACGAGCTCCACCAGATGGATCGCCCGGCCGGCCGGCAGTTCCGCCGCCTGCTCGCCGTCCCGCAGCACCTGGAGGGCCGGAATGTCCCGAGTCGCGCGGTTGTAGGCCCCGTCCTCGACACGCACCGAGATGACGAAGGGCTCGCCCACGCCGACGATCGACGGGGCGAAGCCATGGACCCGCTCCGCCGCGCCGCCGACGACCTCGAACGTTGCCGGAGGCATCTCGTAGACCCGGCCGTCGCCCGGGTCGACGTGAATCGGCAGGGCGATCCGGTCGTTGCTGAACTCGCCGATGCCGAGACCGCGGCCGCCCCCCGACGTGTCGCCGTAGGTCATCGTGATCGTGTCGCCGGCTTCGAGATCCCCGCCGCGAACGCGAAACATGGGGAAACCGGCCGGACCGCGGAAGCCGCCGTAGGGGCCCCAGATCGGGTGCGTATCGTGCTCCAGGCCGATGCCCTCGCGGCTCGCCCGGGCGGAAACGTAGTGATCGCCGGCACGGTCCGCGGTCTGCAGACGTCCGTAGCCGCCGCCGGCCTGCGTGGAGACGACGACGCCGCCGCCTTCCTCCATGCCGAGCGAACCGACGGTGAAGACGACCTCGGTCGTCGCCCAGCTCCGGGCCTCGAAGACCTCGGTCCCGCTTCGCGCCACGGCGCCCAGAGCGTCCGCGTCCGCGTCCAGCCAGGCAAGCTGCCGCACGTAGTCGTCCATCGACGCCAGCTGGAACGGCGCCGGTTCCGCTCCAGGGCGAGGGAACGGTCCCAGGAACACGACGAGCGGCAGATTCTTGGGCACGAACCCGCCCTGCATCGAGACGGCGTTCGCCCATTCCCACAGCACGGGCGCGCGCTCGGCGACGTTCGAGGCGGTGGTCGGGGACCGCGCGACCTCCGCGACCAACGCGGCGACCCGGTCCCTTAGCTCGGGGTCCAGCTCGGCGCTCAGGCCCGGCGACACGGCCGCCACGACGCCCGCAACAAGAACGAGTCCGCCCGTCAGTTTCCTCACAACGAAACCTCCCTCCGCGATCGACCGGGAACTCTCCCCTGGCGCTGCCTTGAACCGCCAATAGTAGAGTGACCCGATACGCCACCGAGGAGAATACCGATGAAGAAGCTGATGACGGCCGCGGCGCTGCCCATGCTCTCCCTGTTCCCGATGGCCGCCTGCGCTCCCGGCGCGAACGACGCCGACGGGGCCGAACAGGCCGTAGGGACCGCCGAAGGGCCGAATCCGACGAAGAACGCGTACTTCGGCGACCTCCACGTCCACACGCGCTACTCGTTCGACGCCTTCATCTTCGGCACGACGACGGATCCGAACGACGCGTACGAGTTCGCCAAGGGCGGCACGATCAGGCACCCCGCCGGCTTCGACATGAAGCTCGACCGGCCGCTCGACTTCCAGGGCGTGACCGACCACGGCATGTACCTGGGCATGCTGCCGGCGATGACCGAGGAGGGATCTCCGGCGTACGACCACCCGGTCGCCGCCGACCTGCGCGCCGCCGAGGAGGCCGACGAGCGTCGCGGCATCTTCGTCGGCATGAATCCGTACCTGGCCGCGCGGAAGGGCGAGGACGAGCATCTCGACATGGACATCGTTCGGGGCGCCTGGTCCAGGATCATCGAGGCCGCCGAGGCGCACAACGACCCGGGGAACTTCACGACCTTCATCGCCTACGAGTACACGTCGTCCGGCTACGAACGGGACAACCTGCACCGCAACGTCGTCTTCCGCGGCGCCGAGGCCCCGGATGCGCCCTTCAGCCGCATCGACTCGCAGAACCCCGAGGACCTCTGGGCCGCGATGGACGAGTGGCGGGAGCAGGGCATCGACGCCCTCGCCATCCCGCACAATCCCAACGGCTCCGGCGGCCGCATGTTCGAGATGGCGACGTTCCGCGGCGATCCTCTGGACGAGGACTACGTCGACGCGCGGACGCGCAACGAGCCGGTCGTCGAGATGACCCAGGTCAAGGGCACGTCGGACACGCATCCGGCGCTGTCGCCCAACGACGAATGGGCCGACTTCGAGATCATGCCGTACAAGATCGCGACGACGATCGTCAGCCAGCCGGAAGGCAGTTACGTCCGCGACGCCCTGATCCGGGGCCTTCGACTGGCCGACGGCGGCCTGACCAACCCGTACAAGTTCGGCCTGATCGGCGCCAGCGACACCCACGTCTCCGGCGGCGCCTTCCGGGAAGACGACTACTGGTCGAAGGTCGGCATCCTGGACGCCGAAGCGCATCTTCGCGGCTCCGTGCCCGGCGCCGGCGCCAACCAGACCCTGGGCGACGCGGCCCAGCAGTCGGACGCGTCGACGCGCACCGACGACGGCTCGGGCCGGACCTTCCGCGACACCTACTACTACACGTGGGGCGCTTCCGGTCTGGCCGGCGTATGGGCCGAGGAGAACACCCGCGAGGCGATCTTCGACGCGATGCGGCGAAGGGAGACCTTCGCCACGTCCGGCCCGCGCATGAAGATCCGCTTCTTCGCCGGCGCTTTCACGGACGACGATCTCGACGATGCCGAGTTCCTGACCACGGCCTACGCGGAAGGCGTGCCGATGGGCGGCGACCTGCTGGCCGCCGATGCCGGCGAGGCGCCGACCTTCGCGGTCATGGCGATCCGCGACGCGATGGCTGCGCCGCTCGACCGCGTGCAGGTGATCAAGGGATGGTCCAGCGACGGCCAGGGCGCCGAGAGGGTCTACGACGTCGCCTGCTCCGACGGCGCCGAGGTCGACCCGGCCACGCATCGCTGCCCCGAAAACGGCGCAACGGTCGACCTCTCCACCTGCCGGATCAGCGACGACGCCGGCGCCGACAACCTGCAGGCGGTATGGACGGACCCCGACTTCGACGCCTCGAAACGCGCGTTCTACTACGTGCGCGTCCTCGAGAACCCGACCTGCCGCTGGTCCACCTGGGACGCCCTGCGCGAAGGCGTCGAACCCCGCCACGACGTCTCGCCGACCATCCAGGAACGCGCCTGGTCGTCGCCCATCTGGTACACGCCGTGAACAGGCGCTCCCGATCGCGCGCCGGCGCGGTTGCTCCGCCTTCGACAACCATGAGGTTCGACGTCGAGGCCCACCTGACCGCCGTGGAGCGGTCGGTCCTGTCGCTTGATCGCGACGGCCAGGCCGCTCGCTCGGTCACCCTCGGCCGCGGCTTCCCCGTTCCCCTGGAGGATCTCTGGGACGCCGTCACAAACGCCGAGCGCATCGCACACTGGTTCCTGCCGATCGCCGGCGAACTCGAACTCGGCGGCCGCTACCAACTGGAAGGGAACGCGGGCGGCGCGATCGTTGCCTGCGAGCCGCCCTCCCGCTACGCCGTCACCTGGGAGTTCGCCGGAGACACGAGCTGGGTCGAAGTCCGTTGCGCCGAGGACGCCGAAGGAGGCGCCAGGTTCGAACTCACCCACACCATGCTCCACTCCCCCCACTGGGACCAGTACGGCCCCGGCGCCACCGGCGTCGGCTGGGAGCTCGGCCTGCTCGGCCTGGCGCTCCACCTCGGACGGCCGGACGAACCGAAGCTGGACGGGGAGGGCTTCGCCGCGTCGCCCGAAGGCAAGACCCTGATCAAGGGCAGCGCCCGGGCATGGGGCAAGGCCGACATGGCCGGCGGCGAAGACCCGGAAAGCGCCCGCCCCGCCGCTCACCGCACCGCCGCCTTCTACACCGGCGACGCCGCCGAACCAGCCTGAGCAACCCGGAACTCCGCCGCCAACGCCGTCCAGCCGCCCGGGGCAGCCATGGCTAGCCGTCGCTGCGCAACACGGACACGAAGGCCTCCTGCGGAATGTCGACGGCGCCGACGCGTTTCATCCGCTTCTTGCCCTCGCGCTGCTTCTCGAGGAGTTTCCGCTTGCGGGTGATGTCGCCGCCGTAGCACTTGGCCGTGACGTCCTTGCGAAAGGCGTTGATCGTCGCGCGGGCGATGATCTGGCCGCCGATGGCGCCCTGGATCGCGATCTTGAACTGCTGGCGCGGAATCGTCTCCTTGAGGCGCTCGCAGTAGCGCAGCGCGCGCCGACGCGCCTTGTCCCGGTGCACGAGCTGGGACAGCGCGTCGACTCGTTCGCCGTTGACCAGGATGTCGACCTTGACCAGATCGGTCGGCCGCGGTCCGATCAGTTCGTAGTCGAACGAACCATAGCCCTGCGTCACCGTCTTCAACCGATCGTAGAAGTCGAACAGGACCTCGGCCAGCGGCAATTCGCAGGTCAGCTCGACCCGCCCCACGGCCAGGTAGTGGATGTTCGTCCGCCCGCCGCGGCGCTCGAGGCAGAGTTCCATCACCGCACCGAGATAGCGCTCCGGGAGCATGATGGAGGCCTTGATGAAGGGCTCGGCCACGCTCTCGATCTCGGACGGGTCCGGGTAGGCGGCCGGGTTGTCGATCAGCCGCTCAGAACCGTCCGACATCTCCACCCGATACCGCACGGACGGCGCCGACAGCACGAGCGACAGGCCGTACTCCCGCTCCAGGCGCTCCTGGACGACATCCAGGTGCAGCAGGCCGAGGAACCCGCAGCGGAAACCGAACCCGAGCGCCGACGACGAGTCCTTCTCGTACGTCAGCGATGCGTCGTTCAACGCCAGCTTCTCGAGCGCCCGCGTCAGGTCCTCGTAGTCGTGACTCGAGACGGGATAGATCGAGGAGAAGACGACGGGCTTCGCCTCGCGGTAGCCCGGGATGGGCGCCGCGGCGCCATCCGTGGCGGTCGTGATCGTGTCGCCTATGTCGATCTCGGAGATCTTCCTGATCCCGGCGATGACGTAGCCCACGGCGCCGGCTTCCAGTTCCTCGCGCCGTCTTCGCCTGAGCAGCAGAGTGCCGATCTCCTCCACTTCGTGCTCGCTGCCGGCGTGCATCAGGCGTATCTTCTGTCCGGGCCGCAGGGCGCCCTGGCGTACCCGGACCAGCATGACGACGCCGCGGTAGGGATCGTACTGGGCGTCGAACACCAGCGCCTGCAGCGGCGCCGCCCCATCGCCCTCGGGCGGCGGCAGTCGGTCCACGATCGCGTCGAGCACGTCCTTGACGCCCTCGCCCGTCTTGGCCGAGCACAGTACCGCCTCGAACGGGTCCAGGCCCAGGTCGCTCTCGATCTCCTCGCGCACCCGGTCCAGGTCGGCCGAGGGCAGGTCGATCTTGTTGATCACCGGGATCACGGTCAGGTCGTACTCCAGCGCCAGGTAGAGATTGGCCACCGTCTGCGCCTCGACGCCCTGTGACGCGTCGATGAGAAGCAGCGCCCCCTCGCACGACATGAGCGACCGCCGCACCTCGTGCGAGAAGTCGACATGCCCCGGCGTGTCGATCAGGTTCAAGCGGCAGGGCCGCCCCTCGGCGTCCTGGTGACGGAGCGTGACCGTGTTGCTCTTGATCGTGATCCCGCGCTCCCGCTCGATGTCCATCGAGTCGAGAATCTGGTCCCGGAACTCCCGGTCCTCGACCGCCCCGCAGTGCTGGATCAGGCGATCTGCCAGCGTCGACTTGCCGTGGTCGATGTGGGCGATGATGCAGAAGTTGCGGACGGACATTCGGCTCAGCATCCTATGAGCTTGCGCCGGAAGGGGAACGGCGCCGCCCGGATTGCTACTGTCTCTCCATGTCGACGCCGTCCCCGGCAGCCCGGACCACGATTCGGATCGTCGGCGCGCCGCTTGATCTCGGCCAGGCGCGGCGCGGCGTGGACCTGGGTCCCACCGCGCTCAGGTACGCCGGCCTCGGAGCGGCCCTCCTGAAGCTCGGCTACCGCGTGGAAGACCGCGGCAACATCGACACGGTCGAACGGGATTCCCTGTCCGACGAGCCCGGCATCGGATTTCTCCGGCCGGTTGTCGACGCCTGCGAGCGCATCTACGAGGCCAGCCGGACAGCCGTGGCCGACGGCGTCTTGCCATTGGTTCTGGGCGGCGATCACTCGATCGCCGCGGGAACGGTGGGCGGCGTCTCGCACGAGCATCGCGTCGGCGTGCTGTGGATCGACGCCCACGGGGACTTCAACACGCCGGAGACCTCCCCGACCGGCAATCTCCACGGTATGCCGCTGGCGGCGCTCTGCGGCTACGGCGCGCCGGAGCTGGTCCATGCCGGCCGCCCCGGCGCCAAGCTCCGGTCCGAGGATGTCGTCCTCTTCGGCGTCCGCGATCTGGACCCGGGCGAGCAGGCGCTGATCCACCAGGCCGGCGTGACCGTCTGCACGATGCGTCAGATCGACGAGCGCGGTCTGGCGTCTCTCGCCAACGAGGCTCTCGACCGTCTGGGTCACGTGGACCGGCTCCACGTCAGCCTGGACATGGACGCGATCGATCCGCGGGAGGCGCCGGGCGTAGGCACCCAGGCGCCCGGCGGTCTGAGCTACCGCGAGGGCCACCTCCTGATGGAACTGATCGCCGAACACGGCGGCCTCGGTTCCGTCGACGTCGTCGAAGTCAATCCCATTCTCGACACCCGCAATCAGACCGCCAAGCTGGCCCTCGGCCTGCTGAGTTCCCTTTTCGGCCGCAGCATCCTGTAGCGGGCGCAACCACCTGGAGACCGCCAATGACCGACGAACCCCGCCAGCACTGGCTGATGAAGAGCGAACCGAGCGAGTACTCGATCGACGACCTTCGCCGTGACGGCAGGACCTACTGGGACGGCGTGCGCAACTACCAGGCCCGCAATCTCATGCGGGACAGGATGCGGATCGGCGACGGCGTTCTCTACTACCACTCGAACGCCAAGCCGACGGCGGTCGTCGGACTGGCCCGGGTGTGCAGCGAGTCCTACCCGGATCCGACCCAGTTCGACCCGAACGACTCGCACTACGACCCGAAGTCGGACCCGGAGAACCCCCGCTGGCATCTCGTCGACATCGAGTTCGACTGCAAGTTCGACCAGCCCGTCGCCCTGGCCGAACTGCGTCAGCGGTCCGACCTGGAGGGGATGGCCCTGCTTCGCCGAGGCCAGCGGCTCTCCGTGCAGCCGGTGACCGAACGGGAGTGGCGGATCGTGTGCGCGATGGGCGGCGTCGGGGAGCCTGACGTCGAGGACACGTAGCGGGCCCAAGCACGGCTCTGGTCTCGGCCCGGTTCAACTGAGGCCGCGAAGAGGCGTGACGTAGACGATCGTAGGGTGCGCCGGATGGCGAGCCTTGATCTCAAGGGCCATCCGGTTGAGCGGCCGGGCCTGCCGCTCGGGAGTCGCGGCGAACTGGAAGGCCGCGCTCGCATCCCAATAGCCCAAGCCATGATCCAGGCGCAGCACCGCCGAGCGGCCCGACGCCCATAAGATCTCGAACTCGCGGGCGTGCGGAAGATCCCGGGACGCAACGGTCTGGAAGCTCGGCTCGAAGCCTCTGAGGCGCGCCAGAGCGTCACCGACCCCGTCCCGGTCCGAGGCGAGCGGCCACGCGTGGTCTATCCGATGAGCCCACGCATGGTCCGCGTCATAGCCGGCCGACCTGACGGTCAGCCGAGTTCCCTTGCCCCCTGCTGGCATCAAGGCTGCCGCGATCTCGACGAACAGGCGAAGAGTGAGCGGATGCCTCAAGTAACGGTCAGCGTACCGGATCTCGGAAATCGGTCCTCCCGCCTCAATCTGGCGGCGAAGTTCCGGCGCCTTGCCCTTGACCAGATCCCAGAACCGGTTGCCGAATCCACCCGCGGAGCCGTCCAGTTCCAACGTGATCCGCACTTCCTCCACGGCGCCTTCGGGGGTCCGCCTGAGGTCGGCCGCGCAGAGCTCGACCGCAGCGCCGGATTCCGGCAGCGCCCTCGATGAAATGACCTTGACGCAGACGCAGCTACTTTCGCCTCTTCCCCAACCGGGGCCAGGTGCTCGTCCGTCCTCGTCGATCACCGCCCACCTCACGGAACCCGATGTGCCCCCGACCTCGACCGCAGGCGCCCTTGCAGACGGCTGTAACCGCCCCACGAATAGCCGCGCACCTGAAACCTCGACCAAGCTCGCCAACGAACTGGCGACGGTGGAGTCGAGTCCTTTCGCCGCTTCTTCTGGAATCAGGAGTTCCACATCGACATCGTCCGCTCGCCAGCGAACGAGGTCTGGAGCCAAGGGCCAATCCTCAACGTCCCAGACCTCCAGCCGCCCACCCAAGTGCACTCGCAGACGATTCATGCCGGGCCGCGACAGCTCCTGTCCGATAGCGCTGCGAAGGCTCCGTGTCTCAAGCCTCGTCCCCGCCCCGAATCTCCTCATCCGGTCCGGCAGGTCAAGACGCCTGAGAGCCATTGCTGTCCCGTTGACCGAGTTGAGAAACGGGCCTGAATCCGTCTCTTGCTGTATCATTGGTTGTCGTCGGAAACCCCAATGACTACAAGGAGGATTCAGGCCCATGGCGTATCGTAGCACGGTGTTCGGACAGCTGCTCAGGATGGTGTCGAGACATGAGTTCGAGAGAGACGCACGGACACTTGACACGGGGAGAAAGCTCCGATCCATGAGCCGGTGGAGTCAGTTCGCGGCGATGGCGATGGTTCAGTTGTCGGGGCGGTGCAGTTTGCGGGACGTGGTGTCGAATCTGGATGCTCAGAGACGCAAGCTCTACCATCTCGGAATCGGACGAGTCGCTCGAAGCTCGCTTGCCCGCGTCAACCAGAACCGGTCTCCCAAGCTCTTCGAGTTGCAGTTCGAGCGCCTTCTGGGTCGCTGCCGCGGCATGGCGCCCGGCCACAGGTTTCGCTTCAGGAACCGGCTCGTGTCTCTGGACGCGACGCACATCGACCTGTGCCTCGGGCTGTTCTCGTGGGCCAAGTTCAGCAAGAGCAAGGGGGCGATCAAGGTCCACGTCGGTCTCGACCATGCCGGCCATCTGCCGTCGTTCGTGAGGGTGACGGACGGGAAGGGGAAGGGGAAGACGTCGGACATTGCGATCGCCCGGACTCTGCGGCTGCAGCCGGGGAGCATCGTCGCCGCAGACCGGTTGTACCAGAACTTCAGCTGGCTGAAATCCCTTGATGCACAAGGGGTTTTTCTGGTCACCCGGCTCAAGCGGAGGGTGAAGTACGCGGTCCGTGAGCGTCGTGCGTACGCTTCCGGTCGCGGCGTGACTTCGGACCAGACGATTGAACTGACGACCAGGAAGGGCCAGAAGGACTGTCCGATTCCCCTGCGGCGGGTCGGCTACCGGGACGCCGAGACCGGCAAACACTACGTGTTCCTCACCAACAACTTTCAGCTCGCGCCAAGGACCATCGCGGACATCTACAAGGCGCGTTGGGAGGTCGAGCTCTTCTTCAAGTGGATCAAGCAGAACCTGCGCATCAAGAGCTTTCTCGGCACGTCCCGCAACGCCGTGCTGACGCAGATCTGGATCGCCATGTGCGTTCACCTGATGCTTGCCTACCTGAAGTTCGCCAATCGTCTCAAGTGGAGCCTCAGCGAGATCCTGCGCCTGCTTCACCTCAATCTGTTTGAACGACGGACACTCAATGACCTGTTACAGCCCCAACGAGAACCGCCGGGACCAGAAAACGCTCAACTTCAACTCGCCATACCACGAAGTTAGTGGGACAGCAATGCCGGTACGAGATGCAGGAACCGCCCCGATCATGAGGGGATTGAAACCTCGATCAAGGTGATCGGGGCGGACGGGAACGTCACGACGGATGCAGGAACCGCCCCGATCATGAGGGGATTGAAACTTGCAGACCGGTGATCGTGACGCGGCGCTCCAGCCGGGTCGATGCAGGAACCGCCCCGATCATGAGGGGATTGAAACGGGGCGATGCTCCAGGCATTCCGGAAGCAGTTGAGCGCGTCGATGCAGGAACCGCCCCGATCATGAGGGGATTGAAACCGGGAAAGGTCCTTCATCACCGCGTAGCACTGGTTCCGCGATGCAGGAACCGCCCCGATCATGAGGGGATTGAAACGCAGCCTCCCATGAGGCCGCGGTCGCCAGCCTGACGAGCGATGCAGGAACCGCCCCGATCATGAGGGGATTGAAACGTGCTCGGCACGCCGTCATCACGCGGCTGTTCACTTCGTGATGCAGGAACCGCCCCGATCATGAGGGGATTGAAACGTAAATGGGTTCGTCCCCTGTGTACATCCGCAGCCCTCCACGATGCAGGAACCGCCCCGATCATGAGGGGATTGAAACTCCGTGGTAACCCGCAACACCGCCTTGTTGACCGCGTCCGTGATGCAGGAACCGCCCCGATCATGAGGGGATTGAAACTGCTCACAAGCTCTCCCGCGTGATCGTCACGCAGCGCAGGAGTCGGATGCAGGAACCGCCCCGATCATGAGGGGATTGAAACGGCTCTCCCGCGTCGCTGCCGCCATCCGCTTCCGGGGATGCAGGAACCGCCCCGATCATGAGGGGATTGAAACTGAGCTGCTCGGTCAGCTGGTTGAGGCGGCGGCCAAAGTCATGATGCAGGAACCGCCCCGATCATGAGGGGATTGAAACGAGGCACGAGGATGTTCACTTTGAACAAGTCGTACATGAAGATGCAGGAACCGCCCCGATCATGAGGGGATTGAAACTGTGGAATCCGGCCGAGATGGCTCGACCGAGGACTCCCTGATGCAGGAACCGCCCCGATCATGAGGGGATTGAAACTCGAGAAGTCCGCCTACAACCGCGGCCAGAGGGCGCGATGCAGGAACCGCCCCGATCATGAGGGGATTGAAACGTGGACGGGTCAATCTGCACCGACCAGCCCTGATCGTCGATGCAGGAACCGCCCCGATCATGAGTTCGAGACTGGAAGAGCGTCGGTCATTATCGGGGAGTTCGTGACCTTCGTGACATGGGATCTCGTCGTGAACCGCGTCGACAATGCTTGAGTCGAGCCTTCGCGAGCTCTGTTCTCGGGTTCGGGTCATGCCGCACAGGTTGTCTCTCGACACTCCGGGGGTGCTGGCCACGGCGCCGATGTTGAGAGGGGTGTGGGGCGCCGCGCTGAAGGACCTCGACGCGGCGGCCTACGCTCAGGTCTTTGCCGGTACGGCGAGCCCAGCGGGTCGGCCGGAGTACGTCGTGCGTCCCTCGGCGCCCGACCCGAGCGACTCGCCCGCGGTTGACTGGATCCTGTTCGGCGGGGCGCTCGGACTACGGGCAACTCTGCTGAGCGCCTGGGAAGAGGCGGCGAACCGGGGACTCGGTCCACAGCGACGCCCTTTCTCCGTCCGGCGCGTGCGACACTACGGCCCGGACGGTCACGTCGTGGACGGCAGCGCCTCGAGCTGGCCTCTAGGCGCCGCCGAGTGGCCCCTTGGCCCGGATGAGCCATGTCTCCTCGTGTTCGAGGCGCCGGTCCGGCTGCTCAGGCGGCGGAGGCTCATTCAGGAGCCGACGGTCGCCGATCTCGTCGTCTCGGCGCTGCGACGACTCCGCCCGCTTCTCGGGCCGGAGGAGCAGACCGCACTTGACGAACTGGCGCCGCGGGCGCTCGCGACGGCGCGGCAGACGGCGACACGGCCGTGGCGCGGCCGGAGGGTCGACCTGCAACGCTGGTCCGGCCGCCAGAAACGGGAACTCGAACTGCGGGGAGTCTCCGGCGGCATCGAACTGCCGGAAGGACCAGGGCCACTCCGGGCACTGTTCGCCGCTTCCCTGTGGCTGCACCTCGGCAAGGCCACGACGGTGGGACTCGGCCGCCTGACGGTGACCGAGCTGCGGACGTGATCCCTGCCGCGAACGGCTCGGGACACGCGCAATGCGCAAGGGCTTCCCGGGGATGCCTGCCTTGGCCGCTTGAACGGGCGCGGCTCCTGCCGCGGAACCGCTACGGGCGGACTTCGTAGTACAGGTTCGCCGGATCCTCGAAGTCGTGCATGCGGAAGCGGGTGAAGCCGGCTTGCCGCACCATTCGTTCGGCGACGGTCGGGTTGAATCCGAGGGTTCCCAGGCCCAGGCCGTCCGGCTCGGACAGGGCGGACGACATGCAGGCGGAGACGGAGAAGCCGTAGAGCAGCGCCAGCATCGGGTTGCGCAGGTTGTCCTCGAACCGCGGGCTGCTGCGAATGTCCTTGATCAGCCAGGCGCCGTCGTCGCGGATGGCGCGGCGGATGGCGGCGATGACGAGATCCGGGCGCGTCATGTCGTGGATGCAGTCGAAGGTCACGACCAGGTCGAAGGACGCCTCGGCCGGCAGGTCTTCGCCGCGGGCGATCTTCCAGTCGACGTTGGTGACGCCTGCTTCCCGGCTGCGCTCACGGGCGATGTCGATCGCGTGGGCGGACGGGTCGTACCCCGTGAAGCGCGACGCCGGGAAGGCCCGGGCCAGGGACAGGAGCGCCACGCCGCCGCCGCAGCCGACGTCGACGACGTCGATGCCCTCCCGCAGCCTGTCCTCGACCCCGTCGAGCGCCGGGACGATCCGCGGCACCAGCGCCTGGCGGGTCCATGGGCCGAGCATCCGCTCGGTGCGGTGGGCCGCGCACGGGCCGAGCTGCTGGTAGGACAGGCCGACGCCGGTCCGAAACGCCTCCGCGAGTCCGTCGATCACGTCGTGGTCGGGCGGATAGCCGAAGGCGCCGGCGGCGAAGGCCACGGAGTTCTCCTCGTCCGCCAGCACGGCCGCGGCCACGCCGTCGAGCTCGAAGCGCGGCTCGCCGCCGTTCTCGGCGCCGCGGTACGCAAGCAGTCCGGCGGCCGCCTGGCCGTGCAGCCACTCGCGCAGCCAGCGCTCCTTCAGACCGCTGGATTCCGCCAGTTCCGCCGGGCTCACGGGCCCCAGGCCCCGCAGAGTGCGGTAGATGTCCAGCCGGTCGCCGAGGTGGATCATCAGCGAGACGAGCTCGCCCTGCTTGAACTGCCACACCTTCAGCGCGAAGGCGCCGACCTGTTCCGGGTCGAGCTCCCCGTACAAGGCTTGGGTTCCGCCGTCTTCGTTCGTCATCCCGTCGTTCTCCTCCCGGCGCGGCGGCCGGACACGAAGCGCGCTGATTCCTGAAGCAGCAGGCACGGTATCATCAGCGACTTCACGAACATCGCCGCCGGGGAGTCGCCGACCCCCGGAGGTTCGGTCAGGAGACAACAGCCCATGCACATCACGCACGTCACGGCAGGGACGCCGACCCTCCGCTTCGCGGCCGGAGTCTTCGTCGCGCTGCTTCCGGCCCTCCCGCTCACTCCCCTGGCGGCTCAGCAGGAAGGAGTCGAAGCGGCGCCGCGGGATCACTGGCCGGCGGCGACCGACGTCGGCGACGGCGCCGGGCCGGTCAGCCAGGAGCTCCTCGAGCAGGCGCCGACCCGCGAGTCCTGGCTTCACTACGGCGGCAACTACGCCAGTTGGCGGCACTCGCCGATCACCGAGCTGACGCCGGCGAGCGCCTCGAAGCTGCGGCTGGCCTGGATCGCCCAGACCGGCGTCCCCGGCCAACTCGAATCCTCGCCCGTGGTCTACGACGGCGTTCTCTACCTGACGTCGTCGATGAACCGACTGCTCGCCTACGACGCGGTCGACGGCGCGCTGCTCTGGCGCTACGACCACCAGAATCCGTCGGACCTTCGGATTTGCTGTGGACCGGCGAACCGCGGCGTGGGCATCGCCGGCGATCTCGTCGTGATGGGAACCCTGGACGCCCGCCTGCTCGCCTTCGACCGCAAGACCGGCGAACTCGCCTGGGACACCGAGGTGATCCCCTACGCCAAGGGCTTCTCGATCACCTCGGCGCCGCTGATCGCCGAAGGCGTGGCGGTCATCGGCATCGGCGGCGGAGAGTACGGCGTGCGCGGCTTCTTCGACGGCTACGACCTGGAGACCGGCGAACGACTGTGGCGTCACTACACCGTGCCCGACGCCGGCGAACCGGGCGTCGAGACCTGGGCCGGCGAGTCGTACAAGACGGGCGGCGCCGCCACCTGGGCCACGGGCAGCTACGACCCGGCGACGAAGACCGTGTTCTGGACCACCGGCAACCCCTCGCCCGACTGGAACGGCGACACGCGCCGGGGCGACAACCTCTACAGCGACAGCGTGCTCGCCGTCGACATCCGGACCGGCGAGCGGAAGTGGCACTTCCAGTTCACGCCTCACGACGTCTGGGACTACGACGGCAACTCCGAAGTGTGGCTGGTCGACGTCGAGGTCAACGACCAGACGGTTCCCGCCCTGGTCCAGGCCAACCGGAACGGCTACTTCTACGTCCTCGACCGTCGCGACGGCGGTTTCCTGCACGCCAGCCAGTACGTCCATCAGCTGAACTGGGCGACGCTGGACGAGAACGGACGGCCGGTCGTCGATCCGGCGATGATGCCGGCGGACGAACCGACCCAGCGCGTCTGTCCCGGCCTCGCCGGCGGCAACAACGCCGCCTACGCCGGCGCCTACAGCCCGAAGACCGGCCTCGCCTACGTGCCGACGATCGAGAGCTGCATGATGTTCCGCAAGGGCCTCGTCACCTTCATCGAAGGCATCCCGTTCTTCGGCGGCGAGCCGATTCCGAGCGACACCGCCGAAGGCAAGTCGTACGGCCACCTGTCGGCGATCGACGTGGTCACCGGCGAGACGAAGTGGAGCTACCGGGATCCCGTGCCGATGCTCGCCGGCGTGCTGAGCACCGCCGGCGGCCTCGTCGTCACCGGCAACGCCAGCGGGCATCTGCTGGGATTCGACGGCGAGACCGGCGAGGAAGTGTGGCGCTACCAGACCGGCTCCGGCATCCGCAGCCACCCGATCGCGTACCAGTACGAGGGACGGACCTGGCTCGCCGTCGGCTCCGGCGGCGGCGGCATCGTCCAGACCACGGTCGGCACGGCGCCGTCCCTCCCCGAAGGCAGCGTGCTGCTGGTCTTCGCGCTCGACCCGTGACGGCGGCGCGGCCGGCGGCTGGCCGGCGCTCATCCGTCGGCGTCGCGCTGACCCTTCTGTTTGCAGCCCTCTCCTCCCAGGCCGCGGAGCTCCGCGTCTGCCTGCTGGAGGACGACTTGCCGCGCGCCCACCGCGCCGAAGGCGCCGGCTTCGATCACGACCTGTTCAGGGAGGCGGCGAAACGACTCGGCCGCGACTTCCGGCCGGTCTGGGGGCCGAACGCCCCGCCCTACTCCGAGATCGACGACTCGGACCTGCCGCTCGATGCGTTGCTGGACGGCGACTGCGACCTCGTGCCGTCCGTGCCGGGCGAACTCGCGCTCGGGCGGCTGGCGGGAGCGATCGATCTTGGACCGCCCTACTACGCCGCCGCCTTCGAGATCTACAAGCCGACCGGAGACGCCCTCGACTGGTCGGGTCTGCCGGAGGCGCTGACCGGCAGGAAGGTGGCGGTGCGCCTCCAGTCGCTCGCCCACTTCGCCGTCCAGGCGGCGGGTCTGGACTGGACGTCGCGGACGAGCGCGGCCGAGGTCGTCGGCGCCGTGGACGAGGGACGGGCCGCCGCGGCCCTGATCTTCGGCCCGGCCTTGGCCAGCCTGGGCAAGGACCCGCTGATCGGCTTCGAGCCGCCGCCGGGACTCCGCTTCAACGAACACGCCGCCGTACGCGCCGGCGACGCCCTTGGCGACGACGTCGCGCGCGCACTCGAGGAGCTCCGTCGCGACGGCACTCTGGAGCGGTTGGCGGCGCGGCATGGCATCTCTCGCATCGAACCCTTCCCGACCGTGTCCTCGCCGGAAGCGATCCTCGACCTGGGCATCGGCGGGCCCTGAGGAGCAACCCCTTGTCCACCGTCAACGAACCGCCCGCCGCGCAGACGCGCCGCTCGTCGCTGATCGTCCTCGCCCTGCCGGCGCTGCTGGCGGCCTGCGCCACCGGCGGCGGGCCGGCGCCCGAGACGTCCGCGGCGCCGACCGAGGCCGCCGCGGCGGCGCAAGCGGCGACGGCGGCGCCCGCCACCCCAACGGAAGCGTCGGCCGCGGCGGATGTCCCGTCCGCCGCGGCCGAGCCGGAGGCCGCTTCGTCGCCGGTCGTCGCCTACCTTGAGGACCCGGCCGCGATCACCGACGGCCGGCGCATGTTCCGCGCCGTCTGCACCGGCTACTGCCACTCGACGACTCCCGGCGTCACCAAGGACGCGCCGAACCTGTTCGACTGCGACTGGGACCACGGGGACACGGACGCCGACCTCTACCGCGTGATCGCGCAGGGCGTGCCCGACACCGAGATGCTCCCCTTCGACGGGAAGATCCCGGAGGACACGATCTGGAAGGTGATCGCCTACGTGCGCTCGAACAGCCAGGACTGCGGCTGATCCCGACCCGCACTCCCGAGCGCCTCGGTCGGCCTCCATCCGCCTCGGACCGGGCGGCGGTGCGGGCGATCAAGAGCCCGTGGGCCGCCGTGCCTACCAGAGCATCACGGCGACGCCGGCCGCGATCACGGCCACCGTGGACACCTTGCGCAGCGTGATCGGCTCGGCGAAGACGACGCGGCCGAGAACCAGCGCCAGGGAAGAGCCGATGCCCCGCTTTACCGTCTCCACGAAGCCGACCCAGGCGTGCTGAAGCGCCAGCAACTGGAGTCCCTGCGCCGCGGCGCCGAGGACGACCGCGGTCAGCAGCAAGGACCAGGTCCCGCCGCCGACGCGAGCGGCCGCGCCGCCTCGCGCCGGCGGCGCATGGCGCAGGCCGCGAAGCGCGATCGTCAGCACGGACAGGCCAACGCCGAGGTGCAGGACGAGGCCGTGGAAGGCCGCGTTCGAAGCCTCGGTTGCGAGCTTGTCGAGCGGCAGCGCGGACGCCCAGAGGAAGGCGACCAGGATCATCCACCAGGCGCCCGCGCCCAGTCTCCACGGCTGGCGACGTTCACCGGTGCGCTCGCCCAACTGGAGGGCGAGAGCGCCGAACACGACCATCGCGATGCCGAGCCACTCGCGGGCGGCCGGGAGCTCGCCAAGCAGCGGGATGGCGAGCAGCGAGGTGAACACCGGCGTCAGCGAGAGCAGCGGGATCACCGCGCTCAATCCGGACAGACGCACGGAACGCAGGAAGCCGTAGTTCGCGCCCAGATTGCACGCAACGGAAGCGACTCCCGGCCACGCGTACGCGGCGCTCACGGCGCCGGGCGGACGCAGCGCCACCCAGACGCCGTAAAGGGGCACGGCGCCGAGCGCCAGGACCATGACCAGGAAGGCGTCGCTCAGGCGACCGGTGAGCTTCTTGCGCAGCAGGTCGAACAGCGAGAAGCAGAGCGTCGCGCCGACGACCAGCGCGATGCCGAACAGGGAAACCATGCGCCCCGATCAGTCTAGCCCGCATGTCTCGCCGATCTCTCGCACCGCGTGCGCCGACGCCCTCGTCGGCTCTCCGGGGGGTGTGTACCCCGCGCGACGGCGCAGCCCGACGGCGGCAGACGCCGCCAGGCGGTCGCGCGGCGAAGCGCTAAACTCCACGCGCCCGTGACTCCGCCCGCACCACCGTCCGCTGATCTGCCGTCCGAGGCCTCCGCCGGCGCCTCGTCGAACGGGCTGCTTGCCGGCCGGCGCGGCCTGGTCGTCGGCGTCGCGAACAAGAGATCCCTGGCTTGGGGCATCGCCCGGCGAGCCCGCGCCGAGGGCGCCGAACTCGCCTTCACGTTCCAGGGCGACGCGCTCGAGCGGCGGGTACGGCCTCTCGCCGCCAGCGTGGGCGCCGACATCGTCGAGCCGCTCGACGTCACCGACGACGAACAGACCGAGGCCGTCTTCGCCGTGCTGCGGGAACGCTGGGGGCGTCTCGACTTTCTTGTCCACTCCGTCGCCTGGGCCAACCGAGAGGACCTCCTCGGGCGCACGATCGACACGTCGCGCGGCGGCTTCGTCACCGCCCTCGACATCAGTTGCTACTCGCTGATCGCGCTTGCCCGCGCCGCGGAACCGTTGATGAGCAACGGCGGCAACATCATCGCCATGACGTACTACGGCGCCGCCAAGGCCACCCCGAACTACAACGTGATGGGCATCGCCAAGGCGGCGCTTGAAGCCTCCATCCGCTACCTGGCGGTCGATCTCGGACCTGGAGGCATCCGCGTTCACGGCATCTCCGCCGGTCCGGTCAGGACGCTTGCCGCGTCCGGCGTCTCGGGGATGCGCGACATGCTGAAGGTCGTGCCGGAACGGGCGCCGCTCAAGCGCAACGTCACCATCGACGATGTCGGCGCCACCGCGGCGTACCTTCTCTCCGACCTGAGCGCCGGAACGACAGGCGGCATCCACTTCGTGGACGCCGGGTTCAACGTCACCGCCATGCGCCGCCCGGACCGGAGTTAGCTCGAAACCCTGCCCGTCCCGGTGCGTAAACCGGGGACAGGGGCCGAGCGGCCCGCTTCTCGTTGAAGCCGTGAAGCGCGTGACGTCGACTGCCTACCTCCCCAGTGGACCGCCAGCGGCCGCTTCGCCCCTGTCTCCGCCGTGGGGCGTCGGCCCGGAACTTGCACTGTCGCGGTTCGCCCCACGGAGGACGAAAGACCCATGACCCGAACCCGACGCCTTGAGTTCCGCGGCCGCAACCTGATCGGGACGCTGGCGCTGACCGCGGCCGCCGCCGCGGCATCGACGCCCGCCGTCGCGCAGAAGGAACGCTTCGAGATCACGCCGTACTACGGACACAGCTTCCTCGGCGGCTTCGAAATCGACGACAAGGAGTTCGGAAGACTCGATCTGGAGATCGATGACGCCGAGGCAACGGGCGTGGTCATCGGCATTCCGCTCCAACGGAATCTCCACCTGGAGCTGTTCGTCAACGAACAGGAGACCGACTTCAAGCTGGACAGAGGTCCCTTCCTCGGCACCGCGAACCTGGGCGGAATGGACGTGAGCTACTACCACGCCGGGGTCTCGTGGACCGCGTCGATGGGTCAGGTGCGGCCGTTCGCGTCGCTGAGCGCCGGCGTCACCCGACTCGCGCCGGACAGCGATTTCCTGCCGGAGTCCGAAGACCGCTTCTCCGTCGGTCTCGGCGGCGGCCTGAAGGTCTTCTTCGCCGACCACGTCGGCCTCCGGCTGGACGCGCGCCTGCTGGTGACGAATACCAGCGAAGAGGACGCCTGCTGCCGCGGCTGCTGCTACGGAACCGAAGGCGACGATCTGGTCCAGGGCCTGGTCAGCGCGGGCCTCGTCCTCGCGTTCTAGCAAGATCCGCCGAAGCGCGCCGGGCCGCCGCGGCGAGCAGCGCCCCGCCGACGAAGATCGCCTCCTCGGCCGGCGCGAAGTGCGGCGTGTGGGCAGAGGCGACGGGATCTCCCGGCCGCCGCGCACCGACACGGAGAAAGCACCCCGGGATGCGCTCCTGGTAGAAGGCGAAGTCCTCTCCTCCCATGTTGGCCGCCGGCAGCGGCCTGAGCGCCTCGGCGCCGATTGCCTCCGTCGCGGCCTCGCGCGCCCAGGCGGCGGCGAGCCCGTCGTTCAGCACGATCGGCGTTCCCCGCAGCATCCGTACGCGCGCTTCCAGACGGCAGGCCGCGCCGACGGACTCCGCCACGTGCCGCACCTCGTCCGCCAGCAACTCGCGGATGGCCGGGTCGAGCGAGCGCATCGTGCCCTTGAGCACGGCACGGTCGGGAATCACGTTGTGAGCCGCGCCCGCCTCGATGGCGCCGACCGTGACGACGGCCGGCTGATCGGGCGGCACGCGCCGGGAGACAACGGTCTGCAGCGCGGAAACGACCTGGGCCGCGCCGACGATCGGGTCCAGGCCCTGGTGCGGCCGCGCGCCGTGCGCCCCCTTGCCTCGGAGCTCGACCTCGAAGCGGTCGGCGGCGGCGCCGACCGCGCCGGGCTGGATCATCGCCTGTCCGACCTCGAAGGTCAGGTCGACGTGGGCGCCGAAGATCGCCGCCACCTCGTCCAGGGCGCCGGACGACAGCATGGCCGTCGCCCCCTCGCCGATCTCTTCCGCCGGCTGCAACACGAGCAGCACGTCGCCCGCCGCCGGCTCGTCGCGAAGAAGACGGGCGGCCGCGACCGTCCACGCGGCGTGTACGTCGTGGCCGCAGGCGTGCATCACGCCGTCGTTGCGCGACGCGAACGGCAGGCCAGTGTCTTCCTGGATCGGCAGCGCGTCGATGTCGCCGCGGACGGCAACCGTCGGCGCCTCCCGGTCGCGGCCGGGGATGCGGCCGACGACGCCCGTGCCGGCCACGCGGGCGACGCCGTCGACGCCGAGTTCCTCCAGCGTCCGCTGAAGCCGGACGCACGTACGCTCTTCCTGGAGCGAGAGTTCGGGATCGGCGTGAAGCGTCCGCCGGAGATCGATCAGCTCGGCCCGCGCGCCGGCGCCGTAGAGCCTCGCCACCGCCTCCGGCAGCCGGAGCGATGCGGTAGGTTCTCCGTTCACCGCTGCGACGCAAGCGCCGGAAGGAACGCGCCGATTCGGCCCACGCCGCAGCCGATAGGCGAACCGTCCGGGGCCCGCGGCGGCGTCGGAAGGGCGACCGAGCCCGGATCCTCGAGAAAACGTCCGATCAGCCATTCCCCGTAGCTCCGGTGCGCCCGTTCCGCGGGTTCGTCGGTTCCGCCAGGGTTCTCCGCCAGCCACCGGACGAGCGCCGACAGGGCGGACCGTGCCTCCGCTCGCACCTGGAACGAACCCGCCCTCGACGGCGCGGCCGGCGAATCGACGTTCGGCGGCACGCGGACGGGGACGTCCGCCGCCAGCGCCATCAGCCGCCGCAACGCGGCGGAATCGATCGCCCTGCCTACCTCTCCGGCAAGGCCCGGCGAGGGGTCGGCGCGCCAGGTCACGGCCAGCACCCGATCGATCACGGCGCCAAGAGACGGCTGGTCCGCCGACCGGGCGTGGTGATCGACGAGGCGCGCCGCCCGTTCGTCATGGAAGACCATGGCGAACGTCAGATCCGCCGCCATCTCGGCCGCGCCGACCGGATCGAACGGCCGACCGGCGCGGGACGGCAGATGCTCCCTCCCCCGGCGTCGACCCGGGGAGGGCGGCGGAATCAGGTCGAGTATGCGCCGCGGCAACGCGAGTTCGTCGGGATCGACCGTCCGCAGCAGGGCGTCGAGCGCGTCCTCCTGCATCGCCGGCGGCAGCAGGGACACCGGCGCCCTGCCGTCTCCCCGCACCGCGTAGCTGTAGTCGACGCCGCCGACGATCTTCGCAGCCGCCTCGATCTGGTAGCGGTGCAGCAGGTAGAGAGGCGTCAGCACGTCTTCCAGTTCCGACAGCGGCGCGCCGAACCGGATGCTCCGCTCGGAGAATCGATCGAGCGCCGCCCGCCGCACCGACAGGAGCCGGCGCAACTCCTCCGCCGCGGAACGGCCGTTGTCCCAGAGGTGGGCCAGCGGATGGGCGCCGCCCATCGGCCGCGCGTCCTCGTCGCTGATGTAATGGAGGCCGGCGTCGATCGTCCCCCGCAGGATGGCGTCGAGTTCCGCCGCCTCGTCCGCGCCCTCGGGAAAGTCGGCGTAGCCGTAGAGAATCGCCCGCTTGTCCCATGCACCGACGCCGACGTCGTAGGCGGCACTCAGGTCGATCGCTCCGTCGTCGTCCAGGGCGGCCAGAGGATGCGGATAGTCCATGACCGACTCACGGCCTTCCGGCCCATCGACGCTGGAGGCGAAGTTGTGCATCAGGCCGATCGTGTGGCCGACCTCGTGAGCGGAGAGCTGGCGCAACCGGGCAAGCGCCATCTCGGTGAGCGCCGCGGTGGACGCGTCCGCGTCCTCCCAGGGCGACAGCAGACCTTGGGCGATCAGGAAGTCCTGCCGCACCCGAAGGGAGCCGAGCGTGACGTGGCCCTTCAGGATCTCGCCGGTGCGCGGATCGGTGACCGAAGCTCCGTAGGACCAGCCGCGGGTCGACCGATGAACCCACTGGATCACGTTGTAGCGGACGTCGAGCGGGTCGGCGCCCTCCGGCAGCAGCTCGACCCGGAACGCGTCGATGTAGCCGCCGGCATCGAACGCCTCGTTCCACCAGCGGGCGCCGTCGAGCAGCGCGGAGCGGATCGGTTCGGGCGCGCCTCGATCCAGGTAGTAGACGATCGGTTCGACCGGTTCGCTCCGCTCCGCGCCCGGATCGCGCTTCTCGAGCCGGTGCCGGTTGACGAAGCTGGCTTCGAGCGGGCGATCGATCGGCGTCGCGTAGTCGGACCAGACCGTCGCGAGGAAGCCGGATCTCGGATCCGCGCGGCGCGGTTCGTACCCGGCCTCCGGCAGCGCCACGAAGGAGTGACGCACGCGCACCGTGAGCGCTTCGGGCGATGGCGCGACCTGGCGGACCCAGGCGCCCGGCCCGCTGGCCGAAGACTGCAGCGTGAAGGTCAGAGTGCCCTCGAGTTCCGAGTTGCGCGGAAACGCGGCGACGCCGGGGCGATGGACCGCCGAGCGCGAGGCGTCGAGGTGGTAGCTCCCCTGCCCCAGCTGCCGGAGCCGCGGCGCGACGCCGTGCGCGTCCCGCAGCACGAAGTCCGTTGCATCCACCAGCAGCGCGCCGTCGTCGTCTTCGGCCGCCACCTCGAACCCCCAGAGTACGGAACGGGCAAAGGCGTCGGCGACGGCGAGGCGCTCGTCCGGGTTGTCGCTGAGGGCCCGGTAGCGGGTGTTCCGCTGCACCAGCAGGACCTTCGGTCCGACCCGTTCGAACCTCGCCAGGTGGGTGCGTCCGAGCTGCCCGCGGTCGAGGCCGATGTCGTTCGAGCCGAGTCCGGCGGACAGCGACTCGATGTAGAGCAGGTCGCGGTCGACGGCGTCGACCCGGAGGAACAGCCGACCGCCGCGACCGTCCCAGTACAGGTCCAGAAATCCGGGCAGATGATCGAAGCCGCTCGTTGCTTCCGGGATCGACCGCGACTCCTCCGGCTTCTCTTCGGGATCCTGCGCGTCGGGATCCTGCGCGTGAAGGGCCTGGATCGCGAGAACCGCCGCCATGCTCGCGATCGCCGCCGCGACGCAGCTGCCGGCGGACGGAGGACGGATGCGGATCACGAAGCAGCCCGCGCCGGCGCCGGCTCCGTCTTCTCGATCAGCGCCGTCAGCAACTCGCGATCCGGCGCCGCGAGATCGCGGACCCGTTCCCGGTTCACCGCCGCCACGATGATCTCGCCCACCTCGGTGTTCGCGCTTTCGAAGATTCCCAGTTCGATCATTCGCCGGGTCTGGTTCTGATTGTCGTCCGTCGGACTGACGTAGTGCACCCACGCAGCGCCGTAGCGATGGATCAGGAATACATGGATCACGGCCATGAGGCGTCGTCGCCGCAGTCCGCTGTCGAACGTGTTCTGGTCGCGTACGGAGAGGATCATCCGCTCGCGGCGGTCGCGGATGGGCGCAAACACGACGTTCGCCGCCTTCGACTCCTCGCGTCCGTTCCGCGCCACGACGTTGAGTTCGAGGAGCTCGGAGCCGGCGACGTGGGGGCGAAGTTCCACGCGCAAGCTCTCGTCCATCTCGTACTTGTCCCGCCAGAGTTCGAGCCACTCCTCGAGCAGGCGCGGCGGCACCTCGGTCTGCGCCAGGTGCTGGACGTGGGTCGACCCCTTGCCCATCGCCTTGGTGGTTGCCGTATGGCCGGTCGCGGCGGAGAGCCCGCCGTCGAGCCGCGCGCCGCCGACCAGGGCCTGCGGCGTCCGATAGGGCGATCCGACCAGACGCAGCTTGCGCTGCAGCCGAACCAGGGCGAGCATGCCGTCCTCGCGCAAGGCCGTGGCGAAGTCCTCGGCCGCCAGGCCGTCGACCTGGTGGCCGCCGTAGGTGATGAAGTTGAACACGAAGCCGAGCTTGCCGAGTTCCTCGGGGAACGCCTTCATTTCCTCGTCGGACATGCCGGTCGTGTCCCAGTTGAAGGACGGCGACAGGTTGTAGGCCAGCAACTGATCCGGGTACACCGCGTGAATCGCCTCGGCGAACCGCCGGGCATCGGCCAGATTCGCGGTCGCCGTCTCCATCCAGATCAGGTCGGCCCAGGGCGCCGCGTGCAGGGAGCGGGAAATCGCGTACTCGATGCCGCCCCGTATCTGGTAGTAGCCCTCCGGGGTTCGCGCGATCTCGGCGTTCCAGACCAGGTTGATGCCCATCTTGCGCGCCCGGGCCGCCGCCTCGTCGACCGACACGGAATGGGCGAACTCCAGCCACTCGTCCACCGAGATCTCGAAGACGGCGCCCTCCTCTTCCCGGAAAGCGATCGCCTCCGCCACCGCCTGCGGATAGGTCTTGAGTCTCGCCTCCAGTTGCCAGACATCGAGAAAGCGCGCCATCGTCTCGTCGAGAACGGACCCGATGTCCGATCCGCCGCTTCGGACCGCCTTCCGGTAGGCGGATGCGAGCCGCTCGTGGACACCTGCCCCCTCCAGCCAGACGTCGGCGCGGCGATACGCGGCCTCCGAGACGGCGTAGAGCTCGTGGCCGCGAACCTCCCGCGCGCCCAGGGCGTTCAACCGCCGCAGAATCGCCAGCGTCGCCGTCTTGCAACTCGGCAGATCGAGGTTCGTGGCCCCCAGAATGAAGGCCTGGTCGCGCTCGTCGCCGTTGCCGTCGAGGAAGGTCGCGGCCTCCGAGTCCGTGCGGGCGACGATGAGTCCGGGCACCGCCATCACGTCCAACTGGAAGCGGGCGGCGTTCAGTCGCTTGTTCTGCTCGTCCTGCGGCACGAGGACCTTGCCCGCCTGATGGCCGCACTTCTTGACTCCGGGCTTCTGGTCCTCGATGTGGTAGCCGGGCACGCCGACCTCGACGAAGCGGCGGATCAGGTTGCGGACGTGCTGCTCGCCGCCGTGGCCCGTGTCCGCGTCGGCGATGATGAACGGACGGAAGTCGGTCGCGGGGTTCGCGCGCCGCTCGGCTTCGCTCATCCGCGATCGGGCGAATGCCTGGTTCTTGTCGGCCGTCAGCAGGGCGCGCACGATCGGCGCCGCCTCGTCCGGCACCTGGCTGAGGGGATAGCTGGCGAGGTCCGGCCCCGGATCCTCGGTGATCGAGCCCTTGGCCGAAGTCGCCCAACCGCCGAGGTAGATCCCCTCGATCCCCCGTCGCTTCATCGCAACCGCCTGTCCCGGCGAGTAGGGACCGAACGTGGTGATCGACTGCTTCCGGTCGAAGAGCTCCCGCAGGCGGGCATGGAACGCCGCGGCGGCGTCCCGCGCCACCGTGTAGTCCTGCGGAATCGTGCCCCGCTGCGCCGCCACCTCGCGCGCCGTGTGGAGCCGTCTGACGCCCTTGAAGCGATCGGCGGCCATGAACGCCGCGGCCGCCTCGGTCTGCCGCTCCAGTGCTTCGTCGCCCGTTTCGCCGCTCGCCATTGCCGTCGTCTTCATCCCGCGTCTCCGCCGCAAACGCCCCGGAAGGGGCCTGGAAGCGTCAACCGTAGCACCGGAACGGCGGCGCCGGCCACGGCGACGCGGCTGCCGCGGAATCAGCCGTATCGCCTGCTACCCTCCGCGCCCATGAGCCTGCCAGCGATCCGTCGCGGGCGCGGTCGCCAGCGCGGCGGCGACGTCCTGCTCGAGGCGCTCGTCGAGTACGGCGTTCCATTCCTGTTCGGCAATCCGGGCACCACCGAAAGTCCGTTGATGGACCGGCTCGGCGACCACCCGGACCTGCGCTACGTTCTCGCCCTGCACGAGTCCGTGGCGCTGGGCGCCGCCCACTGCTACGCCCAGTCGAGCGGGATCACCGGGGTCGTCAACCTGCATGTGGCGCCAGGACTCGGCAACGCCCTCGGCATGCTCTACAACGCCTGGGAAGCGAACACGCCGATGGTCATCACCGCCGGCCAGCAGGACACCCGGTCGCGGCTCCGCGAGCCCCTGCTCGGACACGACCTGGTGGCGATGGCCGAACCCCTGGTCAAGTGGAGCGTCCAGGTCGAGCGCGCCGACGAGTTTGCGCCAATCCTCCACCGGGCCTTCAAGGTCGCCCACGATCCGCCCGCCGGACCGGTGTTCGTCGCTCTGCCGCTGAACGTCCTGGAGGAGGAGACCGCGGAGCCGGTAAGGCCGCTCGGCAATCTCTACCGGGCGCCGCGGCCGGAAGCGGAAGCGGTCGCCCGCATGGCCGAGGCGCTGAGCCAGTCGCGTCGGCCGGCGATCGTGATCGGAGACGGCGTCGCCCGAAGCGGCGGCCAGCGGGAACTCGTGGCCCTTGCCGAGTTCCTCGGCGCGGGGGTCTACCCGGAAGGCCTGATGCAGCGCCTGAACTTCCCGCAGAGCCACCCCTGTTTCCGGTCGCGCATGCCGCTCAACCACGCCGGCATCCAGCACGCCCTCGGCGGCGCCGACGTCGTTCTGCTGGTCGGCGGTTCGTTCTTCGAAGAGGTCTGGTTCGACCCGGATTCGCCGTTCGGCGCCGAAGCCACCGTGCTCCAGATCGAGAACGCGCCGAGCCGCCTCGCCTTCAACTTCGCGGTCGAGACGGGAATGCTCGCCGACCCGCGCGCCGGGCTCGCGGCCGTGAGGGAAGCTCTCGAAGAGTCCGCGGACACGGGCTTCCGGGCGGCCGCCGCGGAGCGGATGGCCGAGCTGCGGGCGGCCAGCGAACGCGCCCGCGCCGCTCGCCGGCAGCGGCTGGCGGCCCGTTTCGACGACGCGCCCATGTCGCCGGCACGGCTCATGTACGAGGTCGCCAAGGCGCTGCCCGACGACGCCGTGATCGTCAACGAGTCGATCACCGCGGGCGGCGATCTGACCGGCTTCCTGCCCATCGACGATCCGGACCGCTACTGCGGCACGCGCGGCGGCGGCATCGGCCAGGGGCTGGTCGGCGGCATCGGCGCTTCACTCGCCCACCCCGAGCGACCGGTCATCGTCTTCTCCGGGGACGGCTCGGCGATGTACTCGATCCAGGCCCTCTGGACCGCCGCTCACCGCGACATGCCGATCGTCTTCCTGATCCTGCACAACCGCGAGTACAGGATCCTGAAGATCAACATGGACGTCTACCGGGAGCGCTTCGGGATTCCGGCGGACCGGCCCTATCCCCACATGAACCTGACCGAGCCGGAGCTCGACTTCGTCGAGATGGCCGCGGGAATGGGCGTTCCGGGACGAAGAATCGAGGACCCGGAGGACGTCGAGGAGGCGCTGCGGGAGGCCTTCGCGACCGGCGGCCCCTACCTGCTCGACGTGATCGTCGGCGGTCGGATCCGGAGTTCCAGCGCGCCGCGCTCCGCCCCGACCGATGGTGTATGCTCCCGCCCACAAGCTTGATGACAGGTCCGCCTCGCGCGCGGCGCCAGCATGACTCCCCCAACGGAGGTCGGAGACCATGGATGAGTTGAGAGAAGAGACCTTCCTGCGGGACGGCCCGCTCGACGAGCGTCCGCGGGACGAACAGGAGGACGACCAGGAGGTCGAGGAGGACGGCAAGGGCGCCGCCCCCCGGGACGTGAGCCGACGAACCTTCATCCAGGGTTCCGTCGCCACCGGCGCCGCCGTCTCGATGGCGGGCGGCAACCTGCTGCGGCCCGACGCGCTGCGCGCCGCCACGGCGCCGGTGGCCCGCGCGATCGAGCTGCGGGTGAACGGCGAGAGCCACGAGCTGGACGTAGAGCCGATGGACACCCTGGCCATGGCGCTGCGCTACAAGCTGGACCTCACCGGCACGAAGCTCGGCTGCGACCGCGCCGAATGCGGCGCCTGCACCGTGCTGATCGACGACGTACCGCACTACGCCTGCTCGATTCTGGTGCACCAGGTGCGCGGTCGCGAAGTGACCACGATCGAAGGACTCGAACAGGACGGCGTTCTCCACCCGGTCCAGCAGGCGGTGCTCGACGAGATGGGCTTCCAGTGCGCCTTCTGCGCGCCGGGCTTCATCATGAGCATGGCGGCCCTGGTCAAGGCCAACCCGGACGCGACGCGCGCGGACGCCCGGAAGTGGCTTGCCGGCCACATCTGCCGTTGCGGCGACTACAACAAGATCCTGAACACGGCCGAACGCGCGCTCGAGAACGCGCGCGCCGCCCTGAGCTGAGGAACAAAGATGGCCAAGACGACGCTCACAGGCACCGACTACGTTCCACCCGATCTGATCGAGAAGATCACCGGACGCGCCAGGTACGCCGAAGACTGGCGCGCCGAAGGCATGCTGTTCGCCAAGCAGTTGCTGTCGCCGATGCCCCACGCGCGCGTGCGGAGCATCGACGCCTCCGCCGCGCTGGAGATGGACGGCGTCGAGGCGGTTCTCACCGCCGACGACCTCGCCGAGTACATGGGCGAGGCGGGGCCGCTGGCCGAGCGCTCCCTGACGAACCATCCGAAGTACGAGGGCGAGCCGGTGCTCGCCGTCGCCGCCGTCAGCGAGAAGATCGCCGCCGACGCGATCGAGAAGATCAAGGTCGACTTCGAGCCCCTCCCGTTCGCGCTGGATCCGCTCGACTCGATCGCGCCGGGCGGCCCGAACTCGCTGCCGGAGGGCAACACGATCGTTCGCGAGCGCACGGACACGGGCGTCGAGACCGTGGTTCAGCGCGTGGAGTGGACGGCCGAGGACCTCGCCGCGGCGAGGGGGTCGAACGGCAGGAAGGGCAGGATGCCCGAGGGCGTGTTCCAGGACGAGTGGACGAACGGCGACCTGGAGAAGGGCTTCGCCGACGCCGACTACATCATCGACGAACCGCTCTTCTTCCAGTCGGTCACCCACCACCCGATGGAGCCGCGCAGTTGCATGGCCCGTTGGGAGGGCGACACGTGCCACCTCTACCCCTCGACCCAGAGCGTCGCCTTCACGCTGCTCGCGGGCCAGAGCACGGTCGGCGTGCCGCCGCAGAATCTGGTCGTCCACGCCGAGTACACCGGCGGCGGCTTCGGCAGCAAGATCGTCGGTTCGTCCAACATGGCGGTGCCGGTCTACCTGGCCAGGAAGACGGGCAGGCCGGTCATGCACCGGGTCACCCGCTACGAGGAGAACTACATCGGCCGCGCCCGCCCCGGCTTCCAGGGTTGGGCCAGGATCGGCTTCAGGAAGGACGGCCGGATCTCGGCGTTCGATTGGGCGGTCATCCAGGACAACGGTCCGTACGGCCGTCAGAGCGACCTGGGCACGTCGGGCGCCATGGTGTCCCTCACCTACCAGCCCGAGAGCATGCGCCATCGCGGCCTCTCGATCGCGACGAACACGCCGCCGCGCGCCCCGCAGCGGGCGCCGGGCGGCGTGCAGATGTCGGCCATGGTCGAGCCTCTGCTTGACCGCGCCGCCGATCGCCTCGGCATCGACCGCATGGAGATCCGCCGCATCAACATGGCGAAGAACGGCGCCAGGTTCGGCGACGCCGAAGGCCGCTTCGTGACCACCGCCTACGTGGCCGAGGCCTGGGACCGGCTGGCCGAGATGGTCGACTGGGAAGACGCCAAGTCGCGCAGCGGGCGGATGAACGGCTCGAAGGCGACCGGCGTCGGCATCGCGAGTTCGACCTACACCGCCGGTTCGAGCGGCTTCGACGGACTGATGCTGATCACGCCGGAAGGCCGGCTCGAGATCCACACCGGGATCGGCAACCTCGGCACCCACTCCTACTCGGACACCGCGCGGGTCGCCGCCGACCTGCTCGACGTGCCGTGGGAGAAGGTCGACATGGTCTGGGGCGACACCGGCAAGGGCGTGCCCCACACCTGCGTGCAGGCGGGCAGCCAGACGACGCACGCGATCACTCGCGCCACCCACGCGGCGGCCACCGACATGAAGACGAAGCTCCAGGAGATCGCGGCCCAGGTCCACGGTGGACCGCCCTCGCGGTACGTCGTCGCCGGCGAGCGCGTCTACCGGCGCGGCGCCCGCGCGGCCGGCCTGAGCCTGGCCCAGGCCGCCAGGAAGGCGATCGAGATCGGAGGCCGCTACGACGGCAGCGAGCTGAACGAGGGCCTGAGTCCGATCACGCTTGGCGGCGCCGCCGTCCTCAAGGGGCGCGGCCTGCTGGCTGCCGCCAAGGACAACTACGATCGCAACGGCGACGTGTACTCCTGGGTCGTCGCCTACGCCGAAATCGAGCTCGACAGGGAAACCGGCGTCATCGAGCTGGTGGACTACAAGGCGGTCACCGACTGCGGAACCGTACTCAACCCCCGGAGCCTGGGCGGTCAGCTTCACGGCGGCGCCGTCCAGGGCTTCGGCTGCGCGGTCGGCCAGAAGTGGGTCTACGACCCGCAGTGGGGCATCCCTTTCGCGAACCGCTTCTACACCGCCCGACCGGCGACGATCCTCGACGTGCCGCTCACGATGGATTGGGACGCCGTGAACAGGCCGGACCCGAACAACCCGGTAGGCGCCAAGGGCATCGGCGAACCGCCGATGGGCGCCGGTTGCGCCTCCCTCCTGTGCGCCATCCAGGACGCGCTGGGGCAGGACACGGTCGCCTACCTGCCGCTCATGACCGACCACATCATCAACCAGCTCGAGGGCCGCGCGCAGGACAGCGAGTTCCTGGCCGCGCACACCTGATCGGCTCGCGCTCGCCTGATCGGATCAGCAGGATCCGCTCCGGAACAGGGAGGAAACCACAGCATGGCCGTCATCCACGACATGATCTCCGACTTCGAGCTGTACCAGCCCGAGAGCCTGGACGGGGCCCTTGAAGTCCTTGACCGTCACCGCGAGAAGGCCTGGGTGCTGGCCGGCGGGATGGACACCTTCGACTGGTTCAAGGACCGGGTGAAGCGACCCGAAGCGGTCGTTGACCTCGGCGCGATCGCGGAACTCTCGGGCATCCGCGAGACGGACGGAGGCGTCGAGATCGGCGCCATGACGCCGCTCGCCGAGGTAGTCGGCAGCGAGCTGATCCGCGAGCGCTACGGACTCCTCGCGGAGGCCGCCGAAACCGTCGCCACCCCCCAGATCCGCAACCAGGGAACGCTGGGCGGCAACCTGGTCCAGGACACGCGCTGCTGGTACTACCGCGCCGGCTGGCCCTGCTACCGTGCGGGCGGCAACATCTGCTACGCCGACACGCCCGAGTCGATGAATCGGGAGCACTGCATCTTCGACGCTTCTCGCTGCGTCGCGGTCACGCCTTCGGACACCGCGCCGGCGTTGATCGCGCTGGACGCCGAGATGGCGATCCGCGGCCGCCGCGGCGAACGCACCGTGGCCGCCGAGGAGTTCTTCACGGGTCCCGCGATCGACATCACGCGCATGACCGTCCTGCAGCCCAACGAGGTTCTGCGGGCCGTCCGCATCCCGGACACCTGGGCCGGCGCCGATTTCTACTTCGAGAAAGTACGCGACCGGAACGCCTGGGACTTCCCCCTGGTCAACGTCGCCTCGGCGATGCGCGTCGAGGACGGGGTCGTACGGGACTGCCGACTGTCCGTCGGCGCCGTCTCGCCGACGCCGCTGCGCCTGGACCGATGCGAGGAGGCGCTCCGCGGTCAGAGGATCGGCGAGGACGTCGCCACCCGGGTCGCCGAGTTGGGCGTGACCGGCGCCAAGCCTCTCCGCCACAACGGCTACAAGGTGCCGTTGATGAGAAACCTCATCCGCCGAGCCATCCGCGGACAGGCGCCGGTCTAGGGCTGGCATGAGTCTCTTCCAGAGGGCCACGAATCCGTGGGGACAGGACGTCCTGACGGGAATCGACTGGAGTCTGTTCTGGATCGCTCTGATCGCCGGCGGCGTCTTCCTGATCTTGCACCTGGCGCTTCGTCGCCGCTGGATCGGCGAAGAGAAGAAAGCGGCGGCCAACGCCCCTGACGATCCGGGCCTGCCGCAGCAGATCCCGCGTCACAGTCTGGCCTCCCGCCTGTTCCACGCGGTCATGGGGCTCTCGATGATCCTGTTGCTGATCACCGGCTTCCTGCCCAAGGTCGGCCTGCAGTTCGCCTGGCTCGAGATCCACTGGATCACGGGCCTGATCCTGACCGCGTCGATCGTCTTTCACATGATTCACGCCACGTTCTTCCAGAGTCTGAAGAACGTCTGGGTGGGAATGAAGGACCTGAGCGACATGATCCGCGAGATGCGCAACGCGGTTTCCGGCGGCGAGCCGCCCGCCAAACCCGGCAAGTATCCGGCGGCCCAGAAGATGTTCCATCACGCGGCGACCCTGGCCGGTCTGACGGCGATCGTCACCGGCATCCTGATGATGTGGCGCATTGAACAGCCGCTCTGGGCCCAGGACGACTACAGGTTCTTCGGCGACGCCGGCTGGGGCTGGGTCTACGTGCTCCACGGCGCCGGCGGCGTCGTGCTCGTCACCCTGACCGTGGCCCACGTCTACTTCGCCCTCCTGCCCGAGAAGCGCTGGATGACGTGGTCGATGATCCTCGGCTGGATCGACCGGAAGGACTACCTCCGACACCACGACCCGGCCAAGTGGCCCGTCACCGGCGGCAAGTAGACCCGCCGTCAGGACCTGTCCAGCCGCTTCGTCGCTCGATAGCATCGGACGGAAGAAACCCGCGGAGCTCCCGAACGGGGAGCTATCCTCCACGCTCTCCGACTGAGGTCTGCGAGGATTCTCCGAATGCCCGATCCAACAGTGCCGACCGATCATCTCGTACCCGTGACGGAAGCAGCAACACTGAGAGTGCGGACGGCGCTCTTCCCGCCCTACGACGAGGTGCGACGCGTCCTGCCATTGTGGGCTGGGCGCCGGCGCAAGCAGGTCACCGGGCTCAAGCGAAAGCTCGCGACACTGAGAGGCACGCCTCAGCACCCCGTCGACTGGACCGATCCAGACGCGTGGATCCCGGAACGCCTCACCGGAGAGGACCGTGAACTGGCCCACGCCGTGTGGGAAGACAGCGGGCGCCGGGTCAATCCGCGCCATACCGACGGCCACTGGCAGCTGAGTCAAACCTATGGACTCCTTGACAGCGACCGGGACGGGACCCTGGTCCTGACGGACCGAGGGACGAACTTCCTCGATGAGGAAGGCGGCGCCACGGAAGCGTTCCTCGACGAGCAGGAAGGACTCCTGCATCTTCTCACGCTCACCGATGATCTCGGCCCCGTCAGACCCGCCGGACTGCTCGAGGACTGGAC
>CBDBDB010000020.1:0-24067 GCA_965203495.1 Candidatus Multivorans sp. | reverse complement strand
GGAGCGCTGCCCGCGCGCCACACCGAACGAGCATCCTGGTGACGACCCTTCGCCCCGCACCGCAACTCCCGCTCCTTCTCCATCAACTGCGCCAAGGCAGAACGGCCTGTCTCAACGCACAGATCCTGAAAGCTCGACAGACCGTCGAACAACATTGCTGTCCCGTTGACCGAGTTGAGAAACGGGCCTGAATCCGTCTCTTGCTGTATCATTGGTTGTCGTCGGAAACCCCAATGACTACAAGGAGGATTCAGGCCCATGGCGTATCGTAGCACGGTGTTCGGACAGCTGCTCAGGATGGTGTCGAGACATGAGTTCGAGAGAGACGCACGGACACTTGACACGGGGAGAAAGCTCCGATCCATGAGCCGGTGGAGTCAGTTCGCGGCGATGGCGATGGTTCAGTTGTCGGGGCGGTGCAGTTTGCGGGACGTGGTGTCGAATCTGGATGCCCAGAGACGCAAGCTCTACCATCTCGGAATCGGACGAGTCGCTCGAAGCTCGCTTGCCCGCGTCAACCAGAACCGGTCTCCCAAGCTCTTCGAGTTGCAGTTCGAGCGCCTTCTGGGTCGCTGCCGCGGCATGGCGCCCGGCCACAGGTTTCGCTTCAGGAACCGGCTCGTGTCTCTGGACGCGACGCACATCGACCTGTGCCTCGGGCTGTTCTCGTGGGCCAAGTTCAGCAAGAGCAAGGGGGCGATCAAGGTCCACGTCGGTCTCGACCATGCCGGCCATCTGCCGTCGTTCGTGAGGGTGACGGACGGGAAGGGGAAGGGGAAGACGTCGGACATTGCGATCGCCCGGACTCTGCGGCTGCAGCCGGGGAGCATCGTCGCCGCAGACCGGTTGTACCAGAACTTCAGCTGGCTGAAATCCCTTGATGCACAAGGGGTTTTTCTGGTCACCCGGCTCAAGCGGAGGGTGAAGTACGCGGTCCGTGAGCGTCGTGCGTACGCTTCCGGTCGCGGCGTGACTTCGGACCAGACGATTGAACTGACGACCAGGAAGGGCCAGAAGGACTGTCCGATTCCCCTGCGGCGGGTCGGCTACCGGGACGCCGAGACCGGCAAACACTACGTGTTCCTCACCAACAACTTTCAGCTCGCGCCAAGGACCATCGCGGACATCTACAAGGCGCGTTGGGAGGTCGAGCTCTTCTTCAAGTGGATCAAGCAGAACCTGCGCATCAAGAGCTTTCTCGGCACGTCCCGCAACGCCGTGCTGACGCAGATCTGGATCGCCATGTGCGTTCACCTGATGCTTGCCTACCTGAAGTTCGCCAATCGTCTCAAGTGGAGCCTCAGCGAGATCCTGCGCCTGCTTCACCTCAATCTGTTTGAACGACGGACACTCAATGACCTGTTACAGCCCCAACGAGAACCGCCGGGACCAGAAAACGCTCAACTTCAACTCGCCATACCACGAAGTTAGTGGGACAGCAATGGTCGAACAACGAGGACGATGCCTCCAACAGACCAAGCCCCGACCCCGACGACGAGCTGCTCCTTCTCTCTTGCCGATTCCCTTCCCGACTGCCATGATTCGCCATGGGTGGCGTCTCCTTTCTTTCGCTGGAACCGGCCCGCTCACCGGGCCGGGTGAGCCGCCACCCTACTCCCAAAGTTCAACAGCCGGCGGGACATCCCCTCGAACACTCTGGACGCGTCTTTCTGCGTCGAGGCCCTTGAAGACGCGCTGAGCCGTTTCGGCCAGCCCGAGATCTTCAACACGGACCAGGGCGTCCAGTTCACCTGCGCGACGTTCACGGGCCGTCTCCAGGAAGCCGGCATCCGGATCTCGATGGACGGTCGGGGCCGCTGCCTGGACAACGTGTTCATCGAGCGGTTGTGGCGGTCGCTCAAGTACGAGGCGGTCTACCTGCACGAGCTCTCGGATGGGATCGAGGCGCGCCGGGTCATTGGCGGGTGGATCGCCTACTACAATGGTCTCCGTCCTCATTCGGCACTGGACGGCCTCACCCCCGCCGAGGTCTACCGCGGCGCCGAGCATCACGTTCCCACAGACCAGCTCCAGGCAGACGACTGGAGTTGCCCCGGTTTTATGGACGGTTTGTTTTTGGGTAATCTCAGGCGGCTCTTCGGTAGGCGTTCTCGAAGTTGACTGGCGACCGGTATCCGATCCCGGAGTGGCGTCGATGGGTGTTGTACCAGCCTTGGGGATGTCCCGCCGGCTGTTGAACTTTGGGAGTAGGGTGGCGGCTCACCCGGCCCGGTGAGCGGGCCGGTTCCAGCGAAAGAAAGGAGACGCCACCCATGGCGAATCATGGCAGTCGGGAAGGGAATCGGCAAGAGAGAAGGAGCAGCTCGTCGTCGGGGTCGGGGCTTGGTCTGTTGGAGGCATCGTCCTCGTTGTTCGACGGTCTGTCGAGCTTTCAGGATCTGTGCGTTGAGACAGGCCGTTCTGCCTTGGCGCAGTTGATGGAGAAGGAGCGGGAGTTGCGGTGCGGGGCGAAGGGTCGTCACCAGGATGCTCGTTCGGTGTGGCGCGCGGGCAGCGCTCCGAGTCAGGTGACGCTGGGCGGCGCCCGGATGGAGATTCAGCGTCTGCGGATACGGGGTCCGGAGGGCGAGGTGCGTCTCGAGTCGTTCGAGTGGGCGTCGTCTCGCGACGCGATGGACCGTCACACGATGGAAGCGATCGCTTCGGGCGTGTCGACGCGGAACTACCGGCGGTCGCTGGACACGGCGGCAGCGGGTTCGGACCGTCGTTCGGCTTCCAGGAGTTCGGTGTCTCGTCGCTTCAAGGCGCTGTCGATGCGGCAGATGGAGAAGTTCCTGTCGTCGTCGCTGGAAGACGAGGACATCCGCGTGTTGTGCGTGGACGCGAAGTACATCGGTGGCCACTGCATTCTGATCGCCTTGGGCGTTTCGTCGTCCGGTCACAAGCGGGTTCTTGGCCTTCGCGAGGGTTCGACGGAGAACACGGCGGTGGTCCGCGCTCTTCTCGCCGACCTGGTGGAGCGGGGCCTTTCGACGGCGAAGCCGTTGCTGTTCGTCATCGACGGCAGCAAGGCCCTGCGCCGCGCGATCAGGGAGGTCTTCGGCGACGCCGCGACGGTGCAGCGCTGCCAGGTCCACAAGGCCCGGAACGTCGAGGAACACCTGCCCGAAGAGAAGCGAGCCTCGATTCGCCGGGCGCTCCGCAAGGCCTGGGACAGCAAATCCGCCAAGACGGCCTTGAGGCGTCTGCGGCAGCTCGCCAGTCATCTCGAGCGGGAGCACCCCGGCGCAGCGGCCTCCCTACGGGAAGGCATGGAGGAGACCGTCACCGTGCTCGAACTCGGCCTCGCCGGAGCTCTCCAGAAGACCATGCGCAGCACCAATCCGATCGAGAGCCTCAACAGCTCCGTCGGGCGCTACACCCGCAACGTCAAGCGCTGGCGGGGCGGCGCCATGATCCAGCGCTGGGTCGCCGCAGCCCTCGTCGATGCGCAATCACGCTTCCACCGCGTCAGAGGCTACCGAGACATGCCAGAACTCATCCGTGCTCTCGAACGACGAGCACGTCACGTTGACCACCAAACCAAGGCCGCTTAACATTCTTCAACACACACGAGCCGCCATCCGAAGTTCAACAGAAAACGGGACAATCCCCCAGCCTTCGATGTACCGGAAAAGGTCGGCTCTGGCCTCGGCGTGGTTCCGGAAGCGGGACTGATCGAGCAGTTCGCATTCGAGGCTGGCGAAGAAGCTCTCGGCCATTGCGTTGTCGTAGCAGTCGCCGACGGAGCCCATCGACCGGGCGATGCCGGCCTTGCGGCAACGCTTCCCGAAGGCCAGGGAAGTGTACTGGCGGGGATGTCCCGTCGGTTGTTGAACTTTGGGAGTAGGGTGGCGGCTCTCCGGCCCGATGAGCGGGCCGGTCTCAGCGAAAGAAAGGAGACGCCACCCATGGCCAATCATCGCAGTCGGGAAGGGAATCGGCAAGAGAGAAGGAGCACTCCGAGCAGTCCGTCGTCGGGATCGGGGCTTGGTCTGTTGGAGTCATTGCCCTCGTTGGTCAACGGTCTGTCGAGCTTTCAGGAGCTGTGCGTCGAGACAGGCCGGTCTACGTTGGCCCGGTTGATGGAGGAGGAGCGGGAGTCGCGGTGCGGCGCGAAGGGTCGTCACCAGGATGCTCGTTCGGTGTGGCGTGCGGGCAGTGCTCCGAGCCAAGTGACGCTGGGCGGGGCCCGGATCGAGATTCAGCGTCTGCGGGTACGGGGTCCGGAGGGCGAGGTGCGTCTCGAGTCGTTCGAGTGGGCGGCGTCTCGCGACGCGATGGACCGTCACACGATGGAAGCGATTGCGTCGGGCGTGTCGACGCGGAACTACCTGCGGTCGCTGGACACGGCGGCCGCGGGTTCGGACCGTCGTTCGGCATCGCGGAGTTCGGTGTCTCGGCGCTTCAAGGCGCTGTCGGCGCGGCAGATGGAGAAGTTCCTGTCGTCGTCGCTGGAAGACGAGGACATCCGCGTGGTGTGCGTGGACGCGAAGTACATCGGTGGCCACTGCATTCTGATCGCCTTGGGCGTTTCGTCGTCCGGTCACAAGCGGGTTCTTGGCCTTCGCGAGGGTTCGACGGAGAACACGGCGGTGGTCCGCGCTCTTCTCGCCGACCTGGTGGAGCGGGGCCTCTCGACGGCGAAGCCGTTGCTGTTCGTCATCGACGGCAGCAAGGCCCTGCGCCGCGCAATCAAGGAGGTCTTCGGCGACGCCGCGACGGTGCAGCGCTGCCAGGTCCACAAGGCCCGGAACGTCGAAGAGCATCTGCCCGAAGAGAGGCGAGCCTCGATTCGCCGGGCGCTCCGCAAGGCCTGGGACAGCAAATCCGCCAAGACGGCCTTGAGGCGTCTGCGGCAGATCGCCAGTCATCTGGAGCGGGAGCACCCCGGCGCAGCGGCCTCCCTCCGGGAAGGCATGGAGGAGACCGTCACCGTGCTCGAACTCGGCCTCGCCGGAGCTCTCCAGAAGACCATGCGCAGCACCAATCCGATCGAGAGCCTCAACAGCTCCGTCGGGCGCTACACCCGCAACGTCAAGCGCTGGCGGGGCGGCTCCATGATCCAGCGCTGGGTCGCTGCCGCTCTCATCGATGCTCAATCACGCTTCCACCGCGTCAGAGGCTACCGAGACATGCCCAAACTCATCCGCGCCCTCGAACGACGAGCAGGGCACGTTGACCACCAAACCAAGGCCGCTTAACATTCATCAACACACACGAGCCGCCATCCGAAGTTCAACAGAAAACGGGACAATCCCGTACTGGCTGCCTTGGTCGGAGTGATGGATCACGTCCTCGGGCGTCCTGTTGGCGACCGCCATGTTCAGCGCGCCGACCACGAGCTCGGTCGCCAGCGACGAATCCATCGCCCAGCCGACGATACGCCGACTGAACACGTCGAGGACGACCGCCAGGTACAGGAAACCGGCATCGGTCGGCACGTAGGTGATGTCCGCGACCCACAGCCGATCAGGGCCCGAGGCGACGAACTTCCGGTCGATGAGGTCCGGCGCTGGGCGCACCTTCGGCGCGCGGCGGGTCGTCGTCGGTCGCTTGCGGCGGCTGACGCCCGCCAGAGCGCACTCTTGCATCAGTCTGGCGACCCGCTTGCGGCTCACCGGAAACCCCTCGTCGGCCAGTTCAGCCCGGATTCTCGGCGCGCCGTAGGTCCCTCGGCTCCGCTCGTGGATCGCCCGCACCCGTTCCGCGAGAACCCGGTCCGCCTTCTCTCTCGCCGACTCCGGTCGCTTCAACCAGGCGTAGTAGCCGCTCGTGGAGACGCCGAGCACCCGCGCCATGGTCGTTATGCGGAACTCGGCCCGGTACGCTCTCATGAACCGGAAGACCCCTTCCGGTCCGTCTCCCGAGCGAACCAGGCCGTGGCTTTTGCCAGGATCTCCCGCTCCTCGCGCAGTCGACGAACCTCCCGTCGCAGCCGACGCAACTCCAGGCGCTCCGCCGTCGTGCTGCCGTCGCCGCGGCGTCCCGCGTCGAGGTCCGCCTGCCTGACCCAGTTACGGATCGACTGCGCTGAAGCCTCGAACTCGCTGGCCAGGCGGTCCGGGCTGCGCCCGGACCGGACCAGATCCACCATCTGTTGCCGGTACTCTGTCGGGTACCGGGGTCTTGATCTTGGCATCGTGGGTACCTCCTCCTACAAGGATGCACTGTCCACGTAACCGGGGCAAGTCCAGCGCTCGCGGCGTCTCTTCGATGCTTGTCCCGGAATTGTTGAAGGTACCTTTCCTCGACGGGAATCTGTGACATGACTGGAGAGTCCCTCTGGTCACAGGGCGCGAGATCATTGTGCAAGAAGGGTGCCACAGACGCTGTTGGAGGGTCGAAACCACGCCAAACAGGCTCATAAGGTACTGGTTCCGCACAACAAGGCGGGGAGAAGAACTCCGTTGGCTGCCGAGGCGCCTGAAGGCGTCGATTCACTGTTCTGGATGAGACGGTTCACTTTTCTGGGCGAGTTTGCTGCGGATCTCTGGATTCGACCGAGTCGAGCACGGACGGAAAGGCCGGGCGCCTCGAGAGGACGCCCGGCCTTCTGGTCGGTGTCGAGACCGACGATCCGCCTGCTGGCTGAGCTGCCGTGGGCTGCTCAGAACTCGAATCGGAGGCCCGCCTCGAATCGGCGCGGCTGCACGTAGGCCGTGGCGGCATCCAGCTTGATGCCGCCGGAGCAACCTTCGACTCGCGTGCAGACGGTGGTCACCTGCTCGTCGTCAAGGACATTGAACACGGCGCCGATCACCTCGAGGCGCATGTCGCGGCCGAAGCCGAAGCCCTTGGATACCTGCAGGTTCATGCCGTACCGGTCGTTCGCCTCGCGGCTGCCGCGCCGCTCGGTGAAGATGCGCCCGTACTCGTCGGACGCCTTCGTCGGCGCGTAGACGCCGGCGGAGGACCAGAAGCCCTCGAAGGCCAGCGTGAAGTCGAGCGGCAGATCAACGTAGCCGTTCACCTTCACTCGGTGCCGGCGGTGGTCCGACAGGTAGCCGTAGGTGTTGTCGAAGTGGTCGGGATAGATGTCGAAGGCGACGCCCGAGTTTTGCGTGTACTCGACATTGCCTCTCGACTCCGAGTTCGTGTACGAGGCGAGAACGTGGATCCAGTCCGCGAACCGGGACTCGAAGTCGAGGACGAAACCGCTGTAGTCGCGCGTCAGGCCCGGCAGGTTCGCCATCACGTAGTGGTCGCAGTCCGCGCCGGCTGCCGCCGTGGGCAGGTTTCCGTTGCAGGTGTCCTCGAAGATGTCCAACGTCTCCTTGTCGACCCAGGTCAGGCCGATGGACGTGCGGCGGGTGAGTTCGCGCTCCATGCCGATGCTCCAGTGGTCGGCGTAGGTGGGCTCGAGGTCTGGCGCGATCTTGCTCGGGTTGCTTGAGAACACCCTGTTGTAGTACCAGCCGTTCGGGTCGAAGCCGGTCGGATCCTCGACCCAGTTCGAGAACGTGAGGCCGCCGACCGTGCGTTCGCCCGGAAAGGCGTCGCGACAGTTCGCGCCGAGTTGGGCCCGGAAACTCGAGCAGGAGAGCCAGCGGACGGTCGGGAACTGATTGACCCTGGCGAAGCTGGGCAGCGTAAGGGCGTTCGGGTGCATGAACCGGCCCCAGTTGGCGCGGGCGACCGTCCTGGCGTCGCCAGTGATGTCCCAGGCAATCCCGAATCGGGGCTGCAGCTTGGACAGGTCGGCCACTTCGTCGCCGACGTCGTTCTTGAACGCGACCTGGTCGTGGCGCAGACCGACCTTGAGCGTCAGGTTCGGCAGCGCGCGCCAGGTGTCCTGGATGTACGCCGTGAGCTGTCTGCTGCTGTTGTCGGCCGGCGCCTCGATCGGAGAGAAGAGCAGCGTGTAGGGCGCGCCGAAACGGTTTCCGTACGAGTAGCCGCGGCCCGTCGAGTTGTTCTGGGAGGCGAAGAAGGTGCTGGCGTAGTCCAGGCCCACCCGTACCTCGTGGTCTCCGGCGAAACCGTCGGTGAACCAGGTCAGACTGGTCGTCAGGTCGTCGCGGTCGCGGCTGGAGAACTGCTGGTTCGTGTAGTTCACGGATCTGGAGCCGTCGCCCCACGTGTCGACATGTCCTGGCGTCTCGAAGTCCCGGCTCTGAGGGAACGCGTTCAACTCGCCTCGGATCGCGGCGGCCTTGGCGTGCCACTGAAGGCTCGAACTCAGGATCCCGAGTGCGTCCAGGCCGAGGATGGTCTTGGGCTGTTCCTGGAAACTGGTCGCTTCCTTCGCCACTGAGCGAGAAGCGTTGTCGTTGGCGATCGTTGCGTCTTCGCTGATGTAGCGACCGACGATCTGCCACTCCGGGTTGACCTGCCAACTGAGCTTGCCGTTGAGGTTCGTGCCGTCGAAGTCTCTGGTGGTCGGCGACTCGGTGGGCGTGTTTTTCGATCGCACGAGGTTGGCGGCCGCGAGGAACCAGAGCTTGTCCCGCTGGACCGGCCCGCCGACGGTGACCGCGGATTCCTGGAACTCGACGACGTTCGCTTCCTTGTCGAAGTGCTCGCCGCTGGTGTTGAAGTCGGTATCCCGGTAGCGGACGTCCAGGCTGCCCTCCAGTTCGTTGCCGCCGGACTTCGTGATGACGTTGATCACGCCGCCGGTCGCGTTGCCGAAGCGGGCCTCGAAGCCGCCGGTCTCGAAGTTGATCTCCTGGATCGTGTCGAAGTTCATGTTGATGTTCCAGGTCGCGGTGACCGGATCGGTCGTGTTCACGCCGTCGACGGTGAAGCTGTTCTCGCCCAGGGTGGAGCCGAACACGTTCGGGTTGCCTCCGCCGGCTACTCCGCCGACATTCGTCAGCACGTTCTGGTAGCTCCGGTTCGTCGAGCCGATGGAGGCCTTCTTCAGGTACTCGACGCCGAACGTCTGCGATGTCGAGACCTGCTCCGGGTCGACGACGGGGGTTTCGGCAACGACGACGATCTGGTCCGTGAACTCGCCGGCGGGCATCGAGATCCGGAGTTCGGTCACGCGGCCAAGCCGGACCTCGACCTCGCTGCGCTGTTGCGTCAGGAAGCCGTCGAGCTCGGCCTGGACGGTGTAGACGCCCGGCGGCAGGACGGGGAAGCTGAAGGCGCCGTTCTCATCGGTGAAGTTGGTGCGGGAGCCCATCAGGTTGGGCGAGTTGACGGTGACGGCGACGCCGGGAAGGGCCGAGCCGCTGTCGTCCGCGACGGCGCCGGCAAGTCGTCCGGTGAGTTGCGCGGTCGTCGGAGCGGCCATGAAGGCGAGCGCCATGGCGGCGCACAGACCGAGGACCAAGTGTCGGTTCGCGTTCGCAATGTTCCTTCGTTGTCTGCCTTGGAATTGAAGATTTGACACGGCGGAGGATCCCTCTTTGGTTGCGGGGCGCGAGATTGGTGTGCAAAGAGGATGCCAGCCCAGTGGCGAGCGTCGGAAGAACGCTCGGCGAGGCCTTCTGGTGTTGTTCTTGCGCGCTTTCCTGGCGTGTTCGCATCGGTCGGCTGCCGAATGTTTCAAGGCGTAGATTCACCGTTCTGGACGGAATTGCTGCGAGTTTCTGGATTCGGTCGAGTCGAGCACGGACAGAAAGGCCCGGCGTCTCGAGAGAACGCCGGGCCTCCTTTCTGTCGGTTTCGAGACCGAGGATCCATCCGCCGGTCGAGCTGCCGTGCGTTGCTCAGAACTCGAAGCGGACTCCGGCCTCATACCGTTGCGGGTTGCTCCAGGACGAGGTCTCGTGCAGCTTGAGGCGGCCGGCGCACCCTTCGACGCGCGTGCAGGCGAAGGTCGGTTGTTCGTCGTTCAGGACGTTGTACACCGCGCCGATCAGCTCCAGCCGCAGGCGGTCGCCGAAGTCGAAGCCCTTGGCCACCTGAACGTCCATTCCGTAGGCCTTCTCGAACCTGCGGCTGCCGCGAGGTTCGTCGAAGATGCGTCCGTACCCGGCGTCTTCCGACGCGCGGGTCGGCGTATAGGCGCCAGGCGAGGACCAGTAGCCGTCGAAGCCGAACGTGAAGCCGAGCGGCAGGTCGACGTAGCCGTTCACCTTCACCCGGTGTCTGCGGTCGTCTCCCAGGTAGCCGTAGCGGTTCTCCCAGTGGTCCGGATAGACGTCGAAATCGCTGCCGGAGTTCTGCGTATAGCCGATGTTGCCCTTGGACTTCGCGTTCGTGTACGACACGATGAGCCACATCCAGTCGGTGAACCGGGACTCCAGGGTCATGATGACGCCTCGGTAGTCACGCGCCAGGATCGGCAGGTTCGCCATGACGTAGTAGTCGCAGTCCGCGTCCGCCGAGGGTGTCGACACGTTTCCGCTGCAGGTGTCGTCGAAGATGTCCCGCGTCTTCTTCTCGACGTACGTCAGAGTGAGCGACGTGCGTCTCGCCAGCTCCCGCTCGACGCCGACGATGATCTGGTCGGCGTAGGTCGGTTTGAGGTCGTCCGCGACGACGCTCGGCTCGCTGGAGTACGTTCTGTTGTAGAACCATCCGTGCGGGTCGAAGGGGTTGGAGGTGACCGGATCGGGGATCCATCTCGGGATGGTGCGGTTGCCGACCTTCCGTTCGCCCGAGTACCGATCTCGGCAGGCTGCACCGAGACTCCTCCCCCGGAACCAGGGCCAGGAGCACGAGAGATAGCGGAAGCTCGGCCCCCTGATCACTCTCGCGAAGCGCGGCACCACGAGGGAGCTCGGGTGCATGAAGCGGCCCCAGCTCGCCCGCGCGACCGTCTTCGCGTCGCCCGTGATGTCCCACGCGACGCCCAGCCGCGGCTGCAGTTTGCTCATGTCGGCGACCTCGTTGTCGTCCTCGCTGTCGTTCGTGAACGCGGCCTGGTCGTGTCGCAGGCCAGCCTTGACCGTCAACCGGGGGGTGACGCGCCAGGTGTCCTGCAGGTACGCGGTCAGGAGGTCGCCGTCGAATTCGCCCGCCCGCTCGGCTGGTTGATACCTCAGAACGTAGGGCCTCCCGTTGCGGTCCTGGAAGTAGTAGCCGCCGCCCGTCCGATTGCTCTGCCTGCGGAAGTGGGAGTTCGACGTCTCGAGGCCCAGGCGGAACTCGTGGTCGCCGGCGACCTCGTCGACGAACCAGGTGAGGTTCGTGCTGAACTCGTCCCGGTCGCGGTCGGAGTAGTACTGCGAGATGTAGTTCACGCTCTGCGAGCCATCGCCGAAGCTGTCGATATGCCCGATCGTGTCCAGGTCGCGGCTCTGGGGGAACACGTTCAACCGACCGCGGACCAGGGAGGCGCGGATGTGCCACTGGAGGCTCGAGGTCGGCAGCGCGAGCGCCTTCAGGTTGGAGATGCTGGTCGGCTGCTCCTGGTGGCTTGCGGCCTCGGCCGCCACGCCGCGTGCGGCGTTGGAGTTGTCGTTCTTCGCGTCCGCGTCGAGCCAGCGCCCGGTCAGCTGCCAGTTGTCGCGGGCCTGCCAGGTGAGCTTGCCGATCACGTTACGCGCCCTTCGCTCGCGCGTGGTCGCGGACCGCCTGGGTGTCGACGCCGACAGCATGGGGTTCGCCGCGACGTAGAACCAGAGCTTGTCGCGCTGGAACGGTCCGCCGAGGTTGGCCTCCGTCTCCCTGAACTTGATCTCCCTCGCATCCTTGTCGAAGTGTTCGCCGTTTCGGTAGAAGTCGTTGTCGCGGTAGCGGTGGTCGATGGAGCCGGAGTACGAGTTGCCTCCCGACTTCGTGACCACGTTGACGACGCCGCCGGTGGCGCGGCCGTGGCGCGCCTCGAAGCCGCCGGTCTCGAAGTGGACTTCCTGGACCGCGTCGAAGCTCATGTTGACGTTGAACGTGCCGGTGGCCGGGTCCGTCGTGTCGACTCCGTCGATCAGGAAGGCGTTCTCGCCGGACGTGGAGCCGTACACGTTCGGGTTGCCGCCGCCGGCCACGCCGCCCACGCGGCTCAGGACGGCCTGGTAGCTGCGGTTCGTCGTGCCGACGGCGGCCTTCTTCAGATACTCCGCCGTGAAGGTCTGGGACGTGGACACCTGTTCGGGATCGATGACTGGCGTTTCGGCGACGACCGTCACCTCTTCCCCGAACTCGCCGACGGCCAGATCCAGGCCGAGTTCGGTCACGCGGCCGACGCGGACCTGGACCTCGCTCCGTGCCTGAGGGATGAACCCGTCGAGCTCGGCCTTGACGGTATAGAAGCCCGGCGGCAGGCTGGGGAACCGGAACTCGCCGTCGGCATCGGTGAAGTCGGTTCGCGAGCCCATCAGGTTGGGCGAGTTGACGGTGACGGACGCGCCCGGAAGCGGCGCGCCGTCGGAATCCCTGACCTCGCCGGCGAGCCGCCCGGTGAGTTGGGCGGTTCCCGGTTCGGCGAGAAGCACGAGCGCCAGGGCGGCGCTCAAGGCAAGGGCCGCGCTCCGGCCCGGGCCGGAGCGGACTCTGCCGTGGATGGTCTGGAAGGTTGACACTTGGGAAGCTCCCCTTTCGGTTCGCGGGGCGAGGCCCCCCAAAGCAAGGCGGGCGCCAGCCGCGGTGACGAGAAGCGGACGAGCACCCGGTCACGCCGTTTCGCGTTGGTTCCGTAGGGGATTTCCGGTTCGGGCTCTGGTTGGCTTTCGAGCGGTCCAAAGCGCCGATTCACTGTCTCGAACGGATTCCTGCGATTCGCTGGATCCGGCGGATCCGGGATCCGGTTCCCGGACCGGTTGCCGCGCCGCGCGCATTGCGTCGCCGTCGCGTCTGGTCGAGCACGGACAGGAAGGCCCGGCGTTTCGGAAGAACCGCCGGGCCTTCTGGTCGGTTTCGCAACCGACGATTCCGTTTGCCGGCCGAGCTGCCGTGGCTGCTCAGAACTCGAAGCGGACTCCGGCCTCGTACCGTTGCGGGCTGCTCCAGGACGAGGTCTCGTGCAGCTTGAAGCCGCCGGCGCACCCTTCGACGCGCGTGCAGACGCCGGTCGGTTGCTCGTCGTTCAGGACGTTGTACACCGCGCCGATCAGCTCCAGCCGCAGGCGGTCGCCGAAGTCGAAGCCCTTGGCCACCTGAAGGTCCATTCCGTAGGCCTTCGCGAACCTGCGGCTGCCGCGAGGCTCGTCCAGGATGCGTCCGTACCCGGCGTCTTCCGCCGCGCGGGTCGGCGTATAGACGCCCGGCGAGGACCAGTAGCCGTCGAAGCCGAGCGTGAAGCCGAGCGGCAGGTCCACGTAGCCGTTGATCTTCACGCGGTGCCTGCGGTCGTCGCCCATGTAGCCGTAGCGGTTCGTGAAGTGGTCGGGGTAGACGTCGAAGGCGGTGCCCGAGTTCTGCGTATAGCCGATGTTGCCCTTGGACTCCGAGTTCGTGTACGACGCGATGAGCCAGATCCAGTCGGCGAACCGGGACTCCAGGGTCAGGATGACGCCTCGGTAGTCGCGCGCCAGGATCGGCAGGTTCGCCATGACGTAGTAGTCGCAGTCGGCGTCTGCCTTGGGCGTCGGCAGGTTGCCGTTGCAGGTGTCCTCGAAGATGTCCCGCGTCTCCTTCTCGACGTACGTCAGAGTGAGCGACGTGCGCCTCGCGAGCTCTCGCTCCACGCCAACGATGATCTGGTCGGCGTAGGTCGGCTTGAGGTCGTCGGCGATGACGCTGGGTTCACTGGCGAACGTTCGGTTGTAGAACCATCCGTTGGGGTCGAAGGGGTTGGAGGAGACCGGATCGGGGATCCAGTTCGGGATCGTTCGGTTGCCGATCCTTCGTTCGCCCGAGTACACGGTTCTGCAAGCTGAGCCGAGGCTTCTCGTTCCTTGCTGGAACCAGGGCCAGGAGCACGAGAGATAGCGGATGCTCGGCTCGTTGTTCACCCTCGCGAAGCTCGGCATCGTGAGGGCGTTCGGGTGCATGAAGCGACCCCAACTCGCCCGCGCGACCGTCTTCGCGTCGCCCGTGATGTCCCAGGCGATGCCCAGCCGCGGCTGCAGCTTGTTCATGTCGGCGACCTCGTTGTCGTCATCGTCGTCGTTGGTGAACGCGACCTGGTCGTGCCGCAGGCCCAGCTTGACCGTCAACCGGGGGTTGATGCGCCAGGTGTCCTGCAGGTAGGCGGTCAGGAGGTCGCCGTCGAACTCGCTGGCCTGTTCGAGCGGCTGATACATCAGCGTGTAGGGTTGCCGGTTGCGGTCCTGAAAGTAGTAGCCGCCGCCCGTCGGGTTGTTCTCCCCGCGGAAGTGGGACTTGGACGTGTCGACGCCCACGCGGAACTCGTGATCGCCGGCGACCTCGTCGACGAACCAGGCGAGGTTCGTGCTGAACTCGTCCCGGTTGCGGTCGGAGTACTGCTGGTTGGTGTAGTTCACGCTCCGCGAGCCATCGCCGAAGCTGTCGATATGCCCGATCGTGTCCAGATCGCGGCTCTGGGGAAACGAGTTCAGCTCGCCGCGGACCAGGGAGGCGCGGATGTGCCACTGGAGGTTCGACGTCGGCAGCGCGAGCGCCTCCAGGTTGGAGATGCTCTTCGGCTGCTCCTGGTGGCTTGCGGCCTCGGCCGCCACGCCGCGCGCGGCGTTCGAGTTGGCGATCGTCGTGTCCTCGTCGAGCCAGCGCCCGGTTACCTGCCAGTTGTCGCGCGCCTGCCAGGTGAGCTTGCCCAGCAGGTACGTGCCGTCGAACTTGCGCGTGGTAGCGGACTCCATGGGCGTCGACTCGGACAGCACGGGGTTCGCCGCGACGTAGAACCAGAGCTTGTCGCGCTGGAACGGTCCGCCGAGGTTGGCCTCCGTCTCCCTGAACTTGATCTCCCTCGCATCCTTGTCGAAGTGTTCGCCGTTTCGGTAGAAGCCGTTGTCGCGGTAGCGGTGGTCGATGGATCCCGAGTACGAGTTGCCTCCCGACTTCGTGATCACGTTGACGACGCCGCCGGTGGCGCGGCCGTAGCGCGCCTCGAAGCCGCCGGTCTCGAAGTTGACCTCCTGGATCGCGTTGAAGTTCATGTTGATGTTGAACGTGGCGGTCACCGGATCCGTCGTGTCGACTCCGTCGATCAGGAAGGCGTTCTCGCCTGACGTGGAGCCGTAGACGTTGGGGTTGCTGCCGCCGGCCACGCCGCCCACCCGGTTCAGGATGGCCTGGTAGCTGCGGTTCGTCGTGCCGATCGCGGCCTTCTTCAGATACTCCGCCGTGAAGGTCTGGGATGTCGACACCTGTTCGGGATCGATGACGGGCGTCTCGGCGACGACCGTGACCTCTTCTCTGAACTCGCCGACGGCCAGATCCAGACCGAGTTCGGTCACGCGGCCCACCCGGACCTGGACTTCGCTTCGTCCCTGGGGGATGAAACCGTCGAGTTCTGCCTGGACGGTATAGAAGCCCGGAGGCAGGCTGGCGAACCGGAACTCGCCGTCGGCATCGGTGAAGTCGGTTCGCGAGCCCATCAGGTTGGGCGAGTTGACGGTGACGGACGCTCCCGGCAGCGGTGCGCCGTCCGAGTCCCTGATCTCGCCGGCGAGCTGTCCGGTGAGTTGGGCGGCTGCCGGTGTCGCGAGAAGGACGAGCGCCACGGCGGCGCCCAGGGCAAGGGCCGCGCTCCGGCTCGGCCCGGAGCGGATTCCGCCTTGGATGGTCTGGAAGGTCGACATTGGGGGACACTCCTCCTTCGGTTCGCGGGGCGTCAACACGGTCAAGCAAGGTATGTGCCAGCTTTGGCGACGAGGGTCGGCCGAGCACCCGTTCAGGCCGTTTGATGTTGTTTCCGTTCGGATTGCCGGTCTTGGGCGTTGGTTTGTTCTCTGGCGTGCCGAAGGCGTCGATTCACTGTCCTGAACGGATTCCTGCGAATCGCTGGATCCGGCGGAACCCGGGATGCGGCGGCCGGACACGGCTCCCTTGAACCGGCCGACGGCCGCATCGCGGCGTCCGCGCGGGTCTGTCCGTGCAGTGGTTCAGACGGGTGTGAGACAGGTCGAGTGGAGCAGTCGTCGCATTCGGCTCAGGGAGACGCCGAGCGTCTTCCACGGCTTGGCGAGCTTGGGCCGGCTGCGATAGCTTTCGCGGCCTCGAATCATGGATCCCTCCAGTTGGGAGAAGGAGAAAGCGAGCCATGCCCGATCTCGACCCCTTCGGCATCGACGCCGAGTTGTACGACCTCTCGATGTCCGAGGGCGCGAAGCCGCTACTGGCGAAGGTCAGGAACTTCATTGCCGACTACGTCGAACCGATCACCGAGGAGTACTACCGCCGCGGAGAAGGCCGCAAGGAGCACTGGGGCTACGGGGAGGGCCAGTTGGAACTGCTCGACGGCGCCAAGGCGAAGGCCAGGGAGATGGGCCTCTGGAACTTCTTCCTGCCGGACGCGGAAACGGGCGAGGGTCTGAAGAACCTCGACTACGCCTACATCGCGCAGGAGCTGGGCAAGAACCCGCTTGCCTCGCAGTGCATGAACTGCAGCGCGCCGGACACGGGCAACATGGAGGTGCTCGAGCGCGTCGGCACGCCGGAGCAGAAGGAGAAGTGGCTGGTTCCGCTGCTGAACGGCGAGATCCGCTCCTGTTTCGGCATGACGGAACCCAACCTCGCATCGTCCGACGCGAAGAACATCGGCGCCCGCGCGACGCTAGACGGCGACGAGTGGGTGATCGAGGGCGAGAAGTACTACATCTCCGGCGCCGGCGACCCCCGCTGCAAGATCATGATCTGCATGGTGAAGACGAGCCCGGGCGGACCGGCTCACCGCCAGCAGTCCCAGATCCTGGTTCCGATGGACACCCCGGGCGTGAACGTCCTGGGACCGATGACGGTCTTCGGGCACGACCACGCGCCCCACGGCCACATGCACATCAGGCTGGACAATGTCCGCGTGCCGAAGGAGAACATCCTGCTCGGGGAGGGCCGCGGCTTCGAGATCTCCCAGCTTCGGTTGGGGCCGGGCCGCATCCACCACTGCATGCGGTCCGTGGGCCAGGCCGAGAAGGCGCTCGACCTGATGGTCCAGCGCGGCATGTCCCGGGAGGCCTTCGGCCGGCCGATCATCCAGCTCGGCAAGAACATCGAGGTCGTATCGCGCGCCCGGATCGAGATCGAGGCGATGCGCCTCATGGTCCTCCGCGCCGCCAAGGCGATGGACGTGCTCGGCAACCGCGAGGCGAGGGTCTGGGTTCACGCGGTCAAGGCGATGGTTCCGGAACGCACCTGCCAGATCATCGACCAGGCGATCCAGATGCACGGCGCCACCGGCGTTTCGCAGTGGACGCCGCTCGCCGAGATGTACACCGGCCAGCGGACGCTGCGCATCGCGGATGGCCCGGATGAAGTCCACCACCTCGTCGTCGGCCGCGCCGAACTGCGGCGCCACCCAGAAGAGAGCGCCGCGAACTAGCGGGCCAGGCGGGGCCAGGCCGGCGAAGTCGCGGCGGGTCGACGGTTTCTTCCTGAACCTGGGCCAGCCACTCGGGCGTGCCGGGCGTGGGTGCTGACATGGCGCTTCCTCGCGTGAGGCCGGGACGCTGCCCCAAGCCCGAGGAGAGCCGTAGGCCAGCCTCGCCTCCCGAAGCCAGCTCGACGTTCGCCACGGACCGCCAGGCTTGCATCAGGCGACGCTCGGGTCCGGCTGGACCGCCAGCTCTCGCACGACGAAGGACGAGCGCCCGCTGTTCTCCTCCCAGATGCCGACCGCCAGCCGGTAAGCGCCCGGCGGCAGCAGCACTTCGCTGCGGACGGCGATGTACTGGCCAGCCGCCCGCTCGAGTTCGGCGACCGGCACGTTCAGCTCGAAGTCGAAGTGCCGGGGCGGCATGCGGCTGCCGTCCTCGCGCTGGACCTGGACCACGACGCGGAAGAAGCCGCTGGCGACCGGCTCGCGGATCGCCCGCGTGGGCGCGAGTTCGAGGTCGCCGATCGGCAGGCTGGCTCGCACCTCAAGCGGCGCGTGGCCGGGCTGGTTCGGCCGCTCGCGCACCGCGGACCTTCTGACCTGGACCTCCATGCCGTGGCTGTTTTCCTCCCAGCCGAACAGCAGCGTTCCCCAGGCGCGGCTGGCGAGGTTCTGCTGGATCGTCACCGGCGCGTAGCTCGCCCGGTAGCGGAGCGAGCCGTTCCGGGCGAGAGGCCGCTGCCGCAGCCGGAGCGTGATCTCCCGAATGCCGGAGTCGCCCATCGAGTCGGGAGGCGTGAAGGAAAGGGAGTAGTAGGTGGAGATGTCCGTGCGGGTCGCCTTCAGGAACTCGGCGACGCCGGTATCGGAGACGAAGGACAGGCCGCCAGTCAGGCCGGCCAGACTGTTCAGGCCTGTCCGCACGTTCGACAGTTCGACGATCGAGCCGCGGTCCTGGCGCTCTCGCCGAGTTCGCTGATCGCCGGGTCGATGACCGGCGGCTTGAGTGGGTAGAACGTCACCCGGTGCGTGTTCGCGAGTGCCGCCAGTTGATCGAAGGCGTCTCCGCAGCTCAGCTCGGCGGCCAGGGTCTGGAAGGAGAACGCGCCGCCGTCATCGACCTGGACGATGTTCGTCGGCACGCCCATGCGGTCGGCCCGGTCGACGCCGAAGGGTCGGTGGTTGCGGTCGTTCAGGTCGAGCGAGCCGGGGGAGCTGATCATCTCGTCGCCCTCGAGCTGTCTGGAAGCGCCCGCGAGACGGTCGTACATCGTCTTGGCGGCGCTGTCGAGGGGGTGGCGGGGCAGGCCGTCGCTGACGAGCAGGATCGCCTTGCGTCCGGGAACGAAGGCCAGCGCCTCCACCAGCGAGCGTACCGCGGCGACGGTCAGCAGGGTGTCCTGCCGCAGAGACTGGCCGTAGCTTCGAAGGTTCGCTTCCACGCTGGCGAGAGAAGCCGCGCCGAGACGGTAGCGGCTGCCCCTCGCCGCCATGAGCCGCAGCGTCTCCCTCATGGCCAGGGAAGCGGCGCGCTGCTGGGAGCGCAGGGTCGTTGCCGGGATCTCCCGCTTCATCGCGGCTTCGATCGCCGTCCGCACCGCCGCGCGGTCTCGAGTCGGCGACAGCAGCGGTTCGAGACGCTCGCCGAACGCGGCGGCCGCCACCCAGGTCGAGCCGGCCGCGACCTCCACGTCGAGGGCCTCCGCGATCTCGACCAGGGCGGCGTCGCGGTGCTTCCTCTGCAGGTGGCGCTCGTCGATGAACAGGAGAATGGTCAGGCGCCCGGCGACCGTGGCGCGGAGGTCCTCTCCCGCCGCCACGCTCAGGATCTCGACCGGTTCGTTCTCCACCTTCAGTTCGAAGTCGTCCCTGGTCAGGCCGGTCACCGGCCGGTCGGAGGAGTCGGTGACGACGGCGTCGAGGCTGATCAACCGGACGTCGATCGACTCGCGGAGCACGATGTCCTCCAGGATCCGGTCCTGCCGCGGTGGACGGTCCTGCGCCTCGGAACCTGCCGGAACCGCGAGCGCGGACGCGGCCGCGAGCGCCGCGACGGCGGCAGCGACCAGCAGCCTCGGCGGCCGGCGGTGGCGTGCGGAACCGGTCACTGACGTTCATGTTAGCCCCAGCGCCTTCCGGTTTTGGGGAGATGCCGTGTTCCCCGGTCGCGACGGGGCGGACGAGGGGCTGCTATTCTCGCCGTTCGCGATCAGAGGAGGCCCTCGGAGGAGGCGGGTTCGTGATCAGGCGGAGTCTCATGAAACAGGCGGTCACGACTCTGCTTGCGGCGTTGCTGCTCCCGGCGGCGGCCGCGTCGGCGCAGGACACGGACTACCGGGCGCCGCGCACCCATGACGACAGGCCGGATCTCAACGGGATCTGGCAGGCGTTGGGCACGGCGCATCGGGACATCGAACCGCACGCGGCGCGCCAGGGGCCGGTGGTCGAAATGGCCGCGCTGGGCGCGATCCCCGGCGGTCTCGGCGTCGTCGAAGGCGGCAGGATTCCGTACTTGCCGGAGGCCCTGGCGAAGCGCGACGAGAACCGGGAGAACTGGCTCGCGCTCGATCCGGCGGTGAAGTGCTTCATGCCGGGCATCCCGCGGGCCAACTACATGCCCTTCCCGTTTCAGATCGTCCAGACGCCCGAACATGTGCTGATCGCCTACGAGTTCGCCAGTGCGACGCGCACGATCTACATGAATCGCCCGGACTTCGAGGCGCCCTTCGATACGTGGATGGGGCACTCGCGCGGGCGCTGGGAGGGCGACACCCTCGTCGTGGACGTGACGAGTCAGGCGCCGGACACCTGGCTTGACTCGAGCGGCAACCATCATACGGACGCGATCCACGTCGAGGAGCGCTGGACCGCGACGAGCCCGTGGCACCTCCGCTACGAAGCGACCATCACCGACGAGAACGTCTACAGCCGGCCCTGGAAGATCAGCCTGCCGCTCTACCGCCGGATCGACTCGAACATGCAACTGCTCGAGTTCAAGTGCGTCGAGTTTGCCGAGGAGCTGATGTACGGCCATCTGCGCAAGGGCGCTGACTCCGGGCCCTGACGGCCGCCGCCACCAAGAGGAAGACAGAGATGAAGTTCCAGCGAATCGTGCTGGCGGCGGGAGGTCTCGCCCTGGCGCTCGCCGTCCCGCTTGCCGCTCATCACGCCTTCTCGGCCGAGTTCGACGCCGACCGGCCGCTCCAGCTTCGCGGCAAGGTGACGAAGATGGAGTGGATCAACCCCCACGCCTGGATTCACCTGGAGGTGATGAACGACGACGGCACGTCGACCGTCTGGATGGTCGAAGGCGGCACGCCGAACACGCTCGCCCGCCGCGGCTTCACGAAGAAGTCGCTCCTGCCCGGGACCGAGATCGTCGTCGACGGCTATCAGGCGAAGGACGGTTCGAACAAGGCGAACGGCCGCGACCTGACCTTCCTGGACGGCCGCAAGCTGTTCATGGGTTCCTCCGGCACGGGCGCCCCGCGCGACGGCCGGGATCCGACCGAGCAGTGACGGATGCGGCGCCTCGCGGCGGCTACTGGCCGCCGCCGGCCGCGCCGCGCGTCTCGGCCTCGAGCCGTCGCGCGCCCCTGAGGATGTTGCCCATGGCGTAGTTCCCCTCGTGGCAGGCGTACTCGTAGACCCTGGCCGGCATGCCGGGCCACACGTACTCGCCGCTCCAGGGCGCGCTCCACACCGTCGGGTCCTCGACGGTGAAGGCGTACAGCAGGTCGTCGGCGTTGATCCGGGTGAAGCGCTCGGTCACCTTGAGGTTCCGCGAGGCGAGGTAGAGCGCCGGTCGGTCGATGAAGTTCGTCGTCTCGACCACGAGCGTGTCGCCTTCCCACCAACCGACCGAGTCGCCGAGCCAACGGCGCTCGTCTTCCGGAATGTGCTCGCCGCCGATGCGGACGATGCGCGCGTCGTGCACCATCTCGACCAGGATCATCAGGTGATCCTCGGTCTGCACGATTCGCTTGGCGTTGTTGTAGAGCACGGGCAGCATCGGCGGTCCGCCAGTGGAGCCGAAGCCGATCAGGCAGCGTTCGGGCACGCCCAGGTTCTCGGGGCCGTCGTACGGCCCTGGGCCTTCGACCTCGAGCCACCAGGCCGTGCCGTCGTTGCCGCGCCGGCGATCGCGCCGCTCGGACAGCCGCTTCATCGTTTCGGCGGTCAATCGCGGCATCCGGCCGTTCGGCGGGTCGACGATGATCGAGGTCCGGAACCTGCCGTCGATCGAGAACACGTCGCTGCCGCGGTCGGTCCAGAAGTTGTTGTAGCCGCCGACGTTGCCGGCGCCGCTCGTCTCCCGGAACTCGTCGCCCAGGCCGATCGGCGGCGCGCCGCCGGGTGGGGGCGGTTCGTCGATCCGTCGAACGGCGGCCCGGGCCGCTACCCGCTGGCGCTCCCGGTCGACGATCTCTGTCGCCTGCTCGGACGTCAGGTAGAGGTTCTCGCCGAACTCCTGCGGACGTTGCAGCGGAGTCAGCGTCGCGATCTCGTAGTCGCCCGTGAAGTCGGGACGGCCCGAGGCCGTGCGCGGAATCGCGTCGTCGTCGGCCGCGGCGGGCGTCGCGAGCAAGGCGAAGGCGGCGGCCGCGGCAGCGAGAGACACTCTGCTCTGCATGGTGATCCTCCTCATCGTTTGCCGGCAGGTCCACCATGTATACCAGCCGGCGTCCGCGTGTCGTGACGGACGCGGGGCCGGGGAAGGGTTGGCGCCGGGCCCTGTTGGTCGCCATGCACAGTGGGCACGAAACGCCCTGCCTATTCGCCGAGCGCCGGGAGCGACCCGGCGCCTGGTGTCGACTGTTGTATTCGGCAGGGGACCCGGCTCGCAGGTCCACTGCGCGACGGCAACCAACGGCAAGAAGCTACCGTGCGGTCGATTGTCCGTCAAACGACCGGGTGAGCGGATGGAAGCTGTCGCCGCCGGAGCGGGAGATCGGCGAACGTCCGGGCTAGCCCGGCAGCAGACGAGCCGCCAGACCGGTCGTGGCGGCAGCGAACGCCGTCGTCGTTGCCCAGTAGATGGCGGCCAGCAGCCAGGCCCTGCGCCGCGGGACTTCGAACACCGCGGCGGCGCCCAGACCGAGCAACGCGAGAAACCAGATGGTGAACGGGTTGATGCTCGCGTAGACGACGTTGAGCGTCGCGTTGTCGCCGGCGAGCAGAAGATCGAGCCCCATCGGCGCCTGGAGGTCCAGTTGCGAACGAATCCCGTCGGCGCCTCGGACGCGGAGGAGAAGGAAGTTGGCCCAGCTCTTGAGGTGAGCGATCACGGCCACGTGGGCCATCAGGGAGAAAGACTGGGTGAATCGGAGCCGTCCCTGCAGGGCGATTGCCAGCAGCCAGACAAGGACGGCCTGGATGGCGAGTCCGATGACCAGGGTCAGGGGAGCGGTGACCGTGGGCAACCAGCGCGCTGCCGCGTTTGCCTGCTCGATCTGCGCCATCATGGCGTCGACCTGCTCCGGGGCGCCCGGCATCTGTTCCGTCAGTTGGGCGCGCATCGCCTGGAGCCCCAGAGGCGCCGAGGCCAGCGCCAGGGCGGCGCCGCCGACTGCGAGAAGAAGCAGCGGCGCCATCCATGGGTTGCGGCGCCTGATGATCTCGAAGCTCCGGCGCGGCGCCGCGAGGATCCCGAACAGCGACCTGAGCCCCGCGTTCCGGCCCCGCGAGCGGTCGTGGCTGGTTTCGGCGTTGCGTTCGTCGTGGGTGCTTCCCGGGTGCTCGGTCATGTCGCGCTCCTGGAGCCGATCCAGGAGAGGCGGGAGAACCTCTCGCGCCTGGAGATGCTGAGAATGAGGTTCTCGAGCCGCCCGGCGCCGTCTTCTCCCTCGACGGCGGGCAGTTCACGGAATTCCTCCCGGGAGCACGACAGGAGGATCTTGCCGTCCCTGATGACGGCAATGTGGGTGGACGCGCGCTCGACGTAGTCGAGCATGTGGGACGTGAGGAAGATGGCCGCTCCCTGCTCGGCCATCTGCCGCAGGATGGACATGACCGTCCGGGCGCTCAAGGCGTCCATCCCCTCGAACGGTTCGTCGAGGAACAGGATCCGCGGCGCGTGGAGGGTCGCCGCGGCGAGGCGAATCTTCTTCCTCATGCCGTGGGAGTAGGTCGTGATCGGCCGCTTGGCGGCGTCTTCCAGATCGAAGACCGAGAGCGCCTCGTCGGTCCGCCGCCCCGCGTCCTCTCGACTCAGGCCGTAGATGCGGGCATACGCCAGCAGCAGCTCCTCGCCGGTGAGGCTCTCGAACATCACGCTGTGATCGGGGACGATGCCGAGTTGTTGCTTGAGCTCCGTGTCGTTCACGTCGACCGGACGGCCCAGCAGGCGGACCGTGCCGCTCGTGGGCTTGAGCACCCCGGTCAGCATGGACCAGGTCGTCGTCTTGCCGGCGCCGTTGGGGCCGACCAGACCCAGTATCTGTCCCTCCCGGACGTCCAGGTCAACGTTGTCGACGACAACGGCGGCGCCGTACGACCGGGTCAGGTTCTCTGCCTTGATTGCTTCCATTCGTGGGTTGTTCCTTGTGGTTGAGGGGGTGGTGAAGGAGGAGCCGACGTTGCTGACTGTGCACGGTCCCCGAGCAGGATTTCGCCGCCGCGGGCCTGGATCGCGTTCCTGCGCCATCGGCGAGAAGCCAGCGCGGCCGCGGCGGTGAGGAGCAGTGTCGCGACCGCGATGAGCCCGGCGGTCAGCCCTGTCACCCGTTGGCGTTCCAGGAGCTCCCAGAGAACAGCGCAGAGGATGCCGGGTCCCAT
>CBDBDB010000019.1:0-213066 GCA_965203495.1 Candidatus Multivorans sp. | reverse complement strand
TCCCGTTCGCGGCCTGGGAGGACGTCGAAGCCGGATACCGTCTGGCCGGGCGCGGCTTGCGCCTCTTGTACCGGCCGGAGGCCCGCGTCGCGCACGACCACCCGACCGGTCTCCGACGGTTCGCCGAGCGGCAGTACAAGGCCGGGTATTCCGCGGTCGTCTTCTTCCGACGGCATGAGCAGCTCGGCCCCTTCCTCGGGTTCCGCGACGGCGAGCCGCCTCCGGTCGGCGGCGCTCGCGACCGGATCGTGCACTGGCTGGGCGAGCGGTTGGCGCGGACGTTGCAAGGACTTCCGGTCAGACTGCCCCGGCTGTGGGAGAGGACGATGCGCTATCACTATCTGGACGGGCTGAGGAACGGCTGGTCCGACGGCGTCGGCCTGGATCGGGGAGGTGCGTCGTGACCCCGAAGACGGAGGCGGCGGGAATCGTCATGGCGCTGCCGCTGGCCGGCCTGCTGGGCCTCGGTCTGGCGGGGGGCGCGGAAGCGGCCGTGGCCGGGCAAGGCGGATGGGATCCGGTCGTTCGTGGTTCCGCGGTTCAGGCGCCGGTTGCGGTTGAAGCCAGCGATGGCGGGCGACGCGGGGACCGCGACCGCGAGCGCCGCCGCTCTCGCGTCTACGTGCGGCCCTGGTACGGGTCCTTCGGCTGGCACGGCGGATTCGGTTCCTTCTGGATCCACGGTTATCCCCCGTACGGCTACGTCTACGGACCCTACGGCTGGGGTTCCGTGCCGGTCGGCTATGCGGATGCGGGCGCGCTCGACATCAACACCCGGCCGAAGAAGGCCTCCGTGTACATCGACGGCGAGCTCGTCGGCCGGGTCGATGCCTTCGATGGCTTTCCGCGCTATCTCTGGTTGCGCGACGGCAGCTACAGGATCGCGATCTTCATGGAGGACTACGAGACCCTGGAGCGCCGGATTCGCGTGCAGCCGGGCGTGGTCATCCGGATCGACGAGGATCTCGTCCCGGGGACGGCGGAACGACCTCGGCCCGCGCCGCCGATGCCTGCAACCGGGCCGCCGAAGCCGGCTGCGCCGCCCGCGGCGCCGGAAGGCGAGGCGTGGAGGGTCGAGAACCGCGGCCGTCCGATCCATCCGGACCAACGGCAGGACCCGGCCCGGCTGCGGGTCGAGGTCGAGCCGGCCGACGCCGTCGTCTACCTGGACGGCCGTCTGCTGGGGAGCGGCGCGGAACTGGCGAGCCTCCACTCGGCTCTGATCGTGGATCCGGGCGCCCACCGGCTCGAGGCGATCCGCCCCGGTTACGTTACCGAAGTCCGCGCCTTCGAGGCCGCGCGGGGAGAGGACGTTTCCCTGCGCATCGTTCTGAGGGAGGAGTGACCGCCGTTTCGGGAGAGATGAACCTCGGCGAACCTCCGGCTCGGGTCGGAATGGGAAACTCTCCATGCTACCCTGATTCCCGTGGTGCATGAATTCGCGAGCCATGCCGGGACGCGCGCCAGTGCGCCCGCCTGGCCGGCCCCGCGCGCCGCGGAGCCGCTGCGCGTGCTGGTCGCCTCGCCGCTCGGTCCGCTGGGGCTGGAGTTCATCGGTCGGCTGATCACTCGGTTGGTCGTCGCGCCCGAGGGCGCCGACAAGGCGCTGTTCATTTCCCTGGGATCGGTGGAGACGACCGACTTCGTCGACGAGGCCCTGGGTCGCCTGTCGGAGTACTTCGCCGGCGCGCGGCGAAAGCTCGATTTGCCCTACGACCTCGATCGGACCGGGATCGATGCCCTGTCCCGGCGCGTACTCGAGGAGACGGCGAGGATTCCCTACGGACAGACGCGCACGTACCGCAACGTGGCCACGTCGTCGGGCCAGGCGGGGGCCTATCGCCTGATCCGCTCCAGGTTGATGGTCAATCCGCTGCCGATCCTCGTTCCGTGCCACCGGGTGGTGCCGCGCCGGAGCGGCGCCGGCTCCTGGATCGGCGGCGGGAAGCGCAAGACGCAACTGCTCGCCCTGGAACGCCAGCACGCCGAGGGCTAGCCCGAAGTTCCAGAGTCCAAGTCGAGAAATCCCATTGTTTTCCGGTGGTTTGTTCGATTTCGGCGGTGTCTTCTACTGGGTACGTTCGTTCAGGGTCGGACTCCGAGCAGGCTGAAGGCTCGTTGTTGCAGGGGCGTGGGCGTGGCGAGGATGTCTGCGGTGGCGTTCCGGTCTCTTCGGGTTCTGACGCGGTTTCTGGTGAGCGTGGCGAGGTCGTCGAGCAGTGTCCGGAAGCTCTGCACGGGGAGTCCGTCGGGGGTTCTCTGGCTGCTGGCCTTGTTGCGTGCGGCGCGTGAGCGTTGGGCCGGCTTCACCGGCGAGTCACTCTCGTGATGTCGTTGCTGGTCGTCGAAGAGGAGGGGGGCGAGCCTCCGTCGCATGTGCCATTCGACGTAGTAGGCGAGCATGCACAGGAAGACGTGCGCTCGGACGCGCTCGGCGAGTCGGTGGTGGACGGGTCTGACCTTGAGGTCGACGCTCTTGAAGCAGCGGAAGGCGCGTTCGACGTGGCTGAGGCTCTTGTATGAGCGGACCGCTTCCTGGGATGTCAGGTCGTCTCGGTCGGCGTTGGTGCGGATGACGTAGAAGCCGTCCAGGGCGGCTTCGTCGTCGATGCGCTGCTGGTTTCGGGAGTAGCGGAAGCCGTGTTCTTCGACCTCGAGGTCGAAGTGCTTGCCGACCTTGCCGGCGCGCAGCGCCCGGTCGACGCGCACGGCGATCTTGTGCTTGCCCTTCAGGGGGCGGTTCTTGCGCGTCGTGGCGGCGACGACGGCGTCGAGACGGCGTTCGGTGGCGTCGAGCAGTTCGAGACGCTTGCGCCTCCTCTCGGCCGCCAGCATCGGGTTGTGGCAGACGATCAGCCGCTCGCCGGGATACAGGTCGGGAGCGCTGATCTCGGCCATGTCCTTCCGGTCGAAGAGGGACAGTTGCAGGTGGCCCTGCTGCACCAGTTGGCGGACCTGGGGCGCACGCAGGGAGGTGATCCACGACAGCCCCGAGGGTTCGAGGTCCTCGCGGATGCGGGCGCTGGTGAGCAGCCCCCGGTCGCCCACCAGAATCACCCGTTCAAGCGAGAAGCGCTCCTTGAGCTTGTGCACCTGGGCGCTCAGGGTCGAGGGATCGGCCGTGTTGCCCGGAAAGACCTCGACCGCTATCGGGCAGCCGTCGCGGCTGCAGAGCAGACCGAAGACGAGTTGGGGCTTGTCCCGCTTGCCGTCCTTGGAGTGCCCGTGTTGGGCCAACGGACACGTCGAGCCTTCGAAGTAGACCGAGGTCACGTCGCACAGGACCAGCGAGCCCTCCTGGAGGTGCTTCTCGGCGAGACGGCGCTCGATGCGCGGCTGCCGCCTGAGCAGCCAGTCCATCGCGGCGTAGAGCTCGTTGGCGTCCGCATCCTCGATGTCCAGTTCCTCGCCGAGGGTATGCCTGGTGGTCTCGCCCGCGAGTCCGCGAGCGGTGGCGAGCTTGGAGCGGGGTTCCAGGATGCGCGCCACGATCATGGCGACAGCCAGCGCCCGGTCGCGGGAGGGTTGGCGGTCGAGAAGTCGTTCCAGTCCGAGTCCGCGCAAGGCGCCGAGTGCGGCGGCGACATGTCCGTGGGGCCTGGAGCGGAGGATCTCGAAGGCGGCGTCGAGGCTTTCGAGGGCGACGCCTCCCTTGAGGAGGATGCGCAGTCCCTCGACGAGGTGTTCGGGCCACTTGGAGAGGTTGGCGAGTGTGCGTTTGCGGACCTTGCCGTTCTGGCGGTAGGACTCTCGGAGCAGGACGGCAGGCGGCGAGTTGCGGTTGGGCACGCGATCGATGTACATGGCTTCTGATTGTAGGCCATGACTCAATCATTGTCAAACTATCAACGTGTCATTACATGGGTACAACATACGCCAGAAAACAGCCGCCCCAACCCCACCAAACTCAAGCCCGACAACGATCTCCGAGCCTCCCGACCCCCGGAAACCGCTGGAACTTCGGCTTAGCAGCCGTCGAACCGCGTTCGCTTGCAGTGGCTCAAGACATGAGCATCCGTGTCGTCAAGCGGGTGTGTGCCGACGCAGTGGAGCGTTCCCTCGGGCGTAGGCAGCCCGTCCGGATCAGGCGCCCCAGACCGTCACGGCCCTGCCGTCGAGCGATTCCTCCCGACGGTAGAGCTTCTCCTCCCACGGCGTCGATTCGTCGCGGTCGAAGATCACCAGGTGGCCCGATTCGCCACCGCACTTGTCCATGTACGCCAGGGTCTGCTCCACGCCCTCGCGGATCGTCGCCTCCAGACCGCCGCGCAGAAGCTTGCACTCCACCACGTACCGGCGCGCCGGCGCAGCCGGCTCGACCCGGTCGCGCGCGCCGCCGAAACGACCGGGAGGCCACACGATCAGAAGGTCCGTGCGCCGACTGCCCAGAGCGTACTCCCGCTCGATCCGACCGCCGCCGTTCACGATCCGCTGAAGAAACGCCTGCAGCAGCAACTGAGGACCAGCCTCACGGTACTGGAAACGCTCGATCCAGTGCTCCGAATGCTCGCGGAAGAAACGCTGGAACGCCTCCAGAAGACCCTCCACGTCCAGACCCCCGTCCGGCTGCACGTACCACTCCGTCTCCTGGAGGATGTCCGCTTCGCGGGCGTACATCAGCTCCCGAGGAATCACCTCACGGTAGATCGGATTGGCGATGCGCGCCGCACCGCGACGCGTCACCAGACCCAGATCGCGGACGTACTCCAGATCGTTCGGACCGGCCGCCTCCGAACCGCCAGCCCCGTGGCCGCTCAGGATCGGCTCGATCACGCGACGCACACGCTCCTCCTGGAGCTTGTCCGCCAACTGGTGCAGATGCGTCTGCCGGCTCAGGATGAGCTCCTCCCGGGCCTCCATGACCGCCTCCTCGTCGATCGTACGCGAGCGGTCCCGGTTCTCCTTGCCCTCGAAACACGCCTGATGCGCCAGCGCGTTGACCAGCCATGGCTGGCCTTGAGACTGGTTCCACGCCGCCGACACCGCGCCGTCGGTGAACTCCTGACCCGTCTCCTCCGTGTGCTGGCCCAGCAAGGCGCGTACCTCGCGCTCCGTGAAGTCCCCCAGCCGCAGCGACTTCGCCTTGATGTTGAAGGCGCTGCCGCCGGCGATGATCTCGCCCGACGACTCCGAACGGATCCGGTAGTCCCGCACGTCGCGGACGCCGCACAGAACGACGCTCTGAGGAAACGCCGCCGGCCGGCTGACGTAGCCGGCGCGAAGCTGGCGCAACACCGAGACCAGCGTGTCGCCCACCAGCGCGTCGATCTCGTCGAGAAGAAGCACCAGCGGCAGGGGATCGCTCTCGCACCAGCGAGTCAGGACCTCCATCAGCGCCGCGTGCGGACCCGCGGTAGCCAGGAGATCCGGCCACAACTCGCCCAGCGCGTCATCGCCCAGCGTCAGACGCGCCTCGCGGGCGAGGGCCGTCAGGGTCGCCCGCATTCCCTGCTCCACGTCGCCCCGCGCCGTCTGCCCGGACTCGACGTTCGCGTACAGACAGCGGTACGCGCCGCCCTCGTTCAGCAGATCACGCAGAGCCAGCAGGGCCGACGTCTTCCCCGTCTGACGCGGCGCGTGCAGAACGAAGTAGCGCTTCGCGCCGATCAGTCGAAGAACCTCGTCGAGGTCCAACCGCTCCAGCGGCGGCAGACAGTAGTGGTCCGCGGGAACTACCGGTCCGGACGTGTTGAAGAAACGCTCGACCATGGGCCTCCACTCGCCGTTTCGGCGACTCCCGGTCGATCGTAGCGCGATGCGACGGTGAACAAGGCTGTCCAGTGGAAGACGAGGCTGAAGGGGGCGAGTTGCCCAGCGGAGAATGAGCCCGTACTCGGGAAACGAAGCCCGGCGCGACCGGCTCGCGCCCGCGCGAATTGGAAAGACCCGCGCACCCGGAGGGGGGCTGGCCCAGTCGAGGGAGATCGGGTTCGGCGGCGCGAGCGCGGACGGCAGCCCTTTCCGGATCAGGCGCCCCAGACCGTCACGGCCCTGCCGTCGAGCGATTCCTCCCGACGGTAGAGCTTCTCCTCCCATGGCGTCGATTCGTCGCGGTCGAAGATCACCAGGTGGCCCGATTCGCCACCGCACTTGTCCATGTACGCCAGGGTCTGCTCCACGCCCTCGCGGATCGTCGCCTCCAGACCGCCGCGCAGAAGCTTGCACTCCACCACGTACCGGCGCGCCGGCGCAGCCGGCTCGACCCGGTCGCGCGCGCCGCCGAAACGACCGGGAGGCCACACGATCAGAAGGTCCGTGCGCCGACTGCCCAGAGCGTACTCCCGCTCGATCCGACCGCCGCCGTTCACGATCCGCTGAAGAAACGCCTGCAGCAGCAACTGAGGACCAGCCTCACGGTACTGGAAACGCTCGATCCAGTGCTCCGAATGCTCGCGGAAGAAACGCTGGAACGCCTCCAGAAGACCCTCCACGTCCAGACCCCCGTCCGGCTGCACGTACCACTCCGTCTCCTGGAGGATGTCCGCTTCGCGGGCGTACATCAGCTCCCGAGGAATCACCTCACGGTAGATCGGATTGGCGATGCGCGCCGCACCGCGACGCGTCACCAGACCCAGATCGCGGACGTACTCCAGATCGTTCGGACCGGCCGCCTCCGAACCGCCAGCCCCGTGGCCGCTCAGGATCGGCTCGATCACGCGACGCACACGCTCCTCCTGGAGCTTGTCCGCCAACTGGTGCAGATGCGTCTGCCGGCTCAGGATGAGCTCCTCCCGGGCCTCCATGATCGCCTCCTCGTCGATCGTACGCGAGCGGTCCCGGTTCGCCTTGTTCCTGGAGCACGCCTGATAACCCAGCGCGTTGACCAGCCACGGCTGGCCCCGGGACTGGTCGTAGACCGCGGAGACCGCGCCTTCGGTGAACGCCTGACCCGTCTCCTCCGTGTGCTGGCCCAGCAGGACGCGCACCTCGCGCTCATGGAAGTCCCCCAGCCGCAGCGACTCGGCCTTGATGTTGAAGGCGCTGCCGCCGGCGATGATCTCGCCCGACGACTCCGAACGGATCCGGTAGTCCCGCACGTCGCGGACGCCGCACAGAACGACACTCTGAGGAAACGCCGCCGGACGCATGTCGTACCCGGCGCGAAGCTGGCGCAACACCGAGATCAGCGTGTCCCCCACCAGCGCGTCGATCTCGTCGAGAAGAAGCACCAGCGGCTTCGCGTCCGCGGTCGACCACCTCACCAGCGCCTCGCGCAACGCGCCGTGGCCGCCGGCATCCTGGAGCGCGCCGCGGGCCAGTTCCTCCAGATCGCTGCCGGGAAAGCCGATGCGCGCGCGGATCCGCAGCTCGGCGAGTATCGCCTCCATGCCGCCAGCCACGTCGCCCCGCGCCGTCTGCGCGGTCTCGACGTTCGCGTACAGACAGCGGTACGAGCCGCCCCCGTTCAGCAGGTCCCGCAGAACCAGCAGCGAGGACGTCTTGCCCGTCTGACGCGGCGCGTGCAGAACGAAGTAGCGCTTCGCGCCGATCAGACGCAGAACCTCGTCGAGGTCGAACCGCTCCAGCGGCGGCAGACAGTAGTGGTCCGCCGGAACTACCGGTCCGGACGTGTTGAAGAAACGCTCGACCATGGGCCTCGACTCGCCGCCTAGACGACTCCCGGTCGATCGTAGCGCGATGAGTAGGTGAAACGCCGACGCTGCCTGCCGGAGCGACTCGACCACCCGAGGCGTCTTGCCGACGCCGTTTCGCCCGGCAAGCCGGGTAACGCGCTGCGCGAGTCTACAGGGCGTCGGCATGGTTGTTGCTTCCTTCCGCTGGCCTGTAACCTTCTCCTTTTGCGGACCGACGCCTTGCGGACCGACGCCACGAACGGGGACAAGCGATGAAGAACACGACTTGGATCGTCCTCGCCGGCTTGGCGCTCCTGGCCGCCGCCGGCTTCGCACAGCAGGAGGACGCGCCGGCCGTGTTCTCGGACGTCATCGACGTCCGGGTCGTGAACATCGAGGTCGTCGTCACGGACCGGGACGGCGACCGGGTCCACGGCCTGAAGGCGTCCGACTTCGAACTGCTGGTGGACGGCGAGCCGACATCCATCGACTACTTCACCGAGATCGAGGAGGGTCGGGCTCTGGCCGCGGCCGACGGCGAGGCGGTGGCGGGAGTGCCGGGCCTCGAGCCGCAGGCGACGGTGGGCGCCAGCTTCCTGCTGTTCATCGACGACTTCTTCTCCATCAAGCGCGACCGGGACCGGGTGCTCGACCGCCTGGAGGAGGACCTTGCGAAGCTCGGGCCGGACGACCGGGTGGCCGCCGTCGCCTTCGACGGCAAGAAGGTGGACATGCTGACCACCTGGACCAACTCGCCGTCGCAGTTGTCGGACGCGCTGCGCGAGGCGCGGCGGCGCAGGGCGCACGGGCTGATGCGGATCGGCGAACTGCGCACGAACGACCAGGAACGAAGCGACCGGTCGGCCCTGCGCGCCATCGCGAACCGGTTCATCGCGGAGGGCGGCGTCGAACCGCCCGAAGAAGCGCTGCGCAACAGCCTGCGCGGCGCCGAGCTGCGCTACGCGACGAACCTGGAGAACCAGTTGGAGCGTTCCGTGCTGGCGGCCGTGGCGACCCTGCGCAGCTTCGCCAACCGCCCGGGCCGCAAGGCGATGCTCCTGCTCGCCGGCGGGTGGCCCCAATCGCCGGCTCTCTACACGGTCGCCGGCGGCGGCCTGAGCGCCAACCGTCTCGGCGCGGCGTCGGACCCCCGCCTGATGAGCCAGGACGACCTCTACGGCCCCCTCGTGTCGGCCGCGAACCTGATCGGCTACACCCTCTATCCGGTCGACGTGCCGGGTTTCCGTCCGACGTTTTCTCTGGATGCATCCGCGGGTCTCGACGGCGCCGCGGCATCCGACCCGTCCGCGGGCGCCGGAGCGTTTCAGGAACGGGAGCTGCTGCAGCACGCCACTCTCCAGTTGCTGGCCCGCTCGACCGGCGGCCTGCCGATGATCAACGCCCGGCGCGACACGGCGTTGGCCGCCGCGGTGGCGGACACCCGCTCCTGGTACTGGCTCGGGTTCCAGCCGCCGCGGCGCGAGAACGACGAGGTCCACGACATCGACGTGCGGCTCGTCGGCCGCCCGACCCTGCGCGTACGCTCCCGCGAGGGCTACGTCGACATGTCGCGCGCCACCGAAGTCACGATGATGGTCGAGGGCTCGCTCCTGTTCGGGAATCCGCCCTCGGCCAAGCCGCTCGGGGTGCGCTTCGGACGGCCGAAGCGGCGGCGCCTGGGGAAGATGATCGTCCCGGTGGCGGTCGCGATCCCGCTCGACGAAGTCGAGCTCCTGCCCGTCGCCGGGACGTGGCGGAACGAGCTGGAATTCCGGGTCACGTTGATGGACAGGCACGGCAACCGCTCGGAAACGCCGGTCGAGAGCGTCCGCATCGCGGGCGGCCAGGCGCCGCTGCCCGGGCAGTACTTCACCTACCGGACCGCACTGGAAATGCGGCGACGGGAGCACACGTTCGTCATCGCCGTCTACGACCCCCTGACCGGCGCCATCCTGTCGTCGAGCGGCGAGATCGGCCCGCGGTAACCCACCGGCTGGACCGGCCGCGCGGGTCCGCCGGCCCGCACCGGGCGGGCACAGCCCGCATGTTTCACGGATTCTCCTGCCGCGGTCGCGGATCCGCTCGCTACGGACCTCGGTGAAACATGCGGGCATCGCGGCCGAGCGGCGACGCCCGGTTCGCATCGCCGAAAGACAACGACCGTCGCGCTGCTATCGCAGCAGCAACGCCGCCGCCGCGCCCGCCAGCAGCAACGCGGCGAGCGGCGGCAGCAGCACGCGCCACATCGGCGGCGCCGGGCGTTCGCGGGCGAGGCGGCGCCGGCGGTCGTTCAGCGACACGATCGCCGATTGCCACTCTCCCTTCCGCGGGCTGGCGGCCGAGCGATCAAGCGCGGCCGCGGACTTGCGGGCGTGGGCCCGGGAAACGCCGTCCTCCGCCGGACGCACCCGGGGCCGGAGTTCGCCCCGGATCCGACAGAGCCCCCCGATCACGTCGTCAAGAGCGGCGCGCCGACGGTCCGGATCGCGGTCGAGCGCGGCAGCGAATACCGGCTCGAACGCTTCGGCCGCGCTGCCGGGGAGCGTGCCGACCAGGTCGATCGGCTGGGCGGCGACGGCCCGCCGCATGGCCTCGCAGGTGGCGGCGACGAACGGCGCCTCGCCGGTCACGAGTTCGTAGAGCACGACGCCGAGGGTCCACACGTCGTCGGCGGTCGTGAACGGCGCCGGGACGCCGGCGACCGCGGCGGCCGCGCCTTCGATCTGCTCCGGCGAGAGATAGGCCGCCGTCCACAAGCTCGGCGACTCGATCGTCTCGGTGGCCACGGCCAGGGTTGCCGGGCCGAGGCTCGACGGGGCGAGCAACCTGACGTCGCCGCCCTCCAGCAGCTGGATGCCGGCTGGGCGCAGGCTGCCGTGAACCACGCCGGCCCGGTGCAGGGCGCGCAACGCTTCGGCGATCGCGAGGCCCAGTTCGGCCGCCCGGCCGGCGCCGAACGGCGAGCGCTGAAGTCGCTGACGCAAGGTCTCGCCGCCGCCAAGGGCCCAGGCGAGGTGCGCCGGCGCCTCGAAGGCGGCGTCGACCAGGCGGGCAACGTCGGCCAGCGCTTCCGAGCGCTCGGCCGCCGCCTCGACCTCCGCCGCCGGCGCGGTCTCGGGAAACGGCTGGACCAGCGCCCAGGACCGGGCGGCGAGGTCCTGTGCCCGGTACAGGGGAACGGGCAGTTCTCCCGGCAGGGAGCAAAGGGGGTCCTGCACCCGGAACCGCGAGACGATGTCGCCAGCCTTCATCGGGACCATTGAGACGATGTTGGCACGGCGGTCGCCAATTCGCCGTGCTGGTCTGCCGGCTGTTCCGAACCGGATGCCGACGGGGGCGTCGGCGCGCCCAGTCTGTCCCGGACGCGGCGGCCGCCAGTTCCCTGTGCTAGCCTGCCGGCTGTTTCGATCGCTTTTCCCCGAACTTTTCCCCTGGATGGAGGACTCAGCATGAAGAAGGCACTGTTTGCGGCATTGGCTCTCTCGCTGGCGCTCGGCGCCCCCGCGCTCGCCGGCGACACCTGGACCGGCGAGGTCCTCGACATGGTCTGCTTCGGCAACGGCCAGAAGGGCGCCGGTCATGCCGGCTGCGCCGCCAGGTGTCTGGGCGACGGCAACGAGATGGGGCTGCTCGTGGGCGACGACGTCGTGAAGATCGACCGCTCCGGCTCCGACGCCGCCGCGATCAAGACGCTCGAGGGGCTCGGCGGCAAGAACGCCAAGGTAACGGGCACGGCGATGACGGGCGACGACGGGACGGTCACCGTGACCGTCAGCGCGGCCGAAGCCGCCTGAACCGCCGCGCGGCGGCGGATCTCCGAAAGCGGGCCGAAGGGCCCGCTTTCTTCGTTCTCGGCCCAGGCGCCGGCGGAAGCGTCCAGCGCCTGTGCCATAGTCGCCCGCCGTGATCCGACTGAACCGCTACTCCGCTCGCATCACCCAGGACAAGTCGCAGGGAGCGTCGCAGGCGATGCTCTACGGCGCCGGCCTCGACCCCGAGGACATGGGCAAGGCCCAGGTGGGGATCGCCAGCGTCTGGTACGAGGGCAACACCTGCAACATGCACCTGCTCGACCTCGCCGCGGCGGTCAAGGAGGGCGTGGACGCCGCCGGCTGCGTCGGCCTGCGGTTCAATACGGTCGGGGTCTCGGACGGCATCTCGATGGGCACGGACGGGATGAGCTACTCGCTCCAGTCCCGCGATCTCATCGCCGACTCGATCGAAACGGTGATGGCGGCCCAGTGGTACGACGCGAACGTGTCGATCCCGGGCTGCGACAAGAACATGCCGGGCTGCCTGATGGCGATCGCCCGCGTGGACCGTCCCGCCATCGTGATCTACGGCGGCACGATCCGTTCCGGCGAGTGGCGAGGCGGCAAGATCGACATCATCTCCGCCTTCCAGAGCTACGGCGAGGCGATCAGCGGAAAGCTGACCGAAGACGAGCGGGAGGCGATCGTCCGCCGCGCCTGTCCCGGCGCCGGCGCCTGCGGAGGCATGTACACGGCGAACACGATGGCGGCGGCGATCGAGGCGCTGGGCATGTCCCTGCCCTACAGCTCATCGACTCCCGCCGCGGCGCCGGAGAAGCTGGCGGAGTGTCGACGCGCCGGCGCCGCCGTCAGGTCCCTGCTCGAACGGGACCTCCGGCCGAGCGCCATCATGACCCGCGCCGCGTTCGATAACGCGATGGCGCTGATCACGGTGCTCGGCGGCTCGACGAACGCGGTCCTCCATCTGCTCGCGATCGCCCGGTCGGCCGGCGTCGACCTCTCGATCGACGACTTCCAGAAGGTCAGCGACAGAGTCCCCTTTCTCGCCGACCTGAAGCCCTCGGGCCAGTACCTGATGGAGGACCTGCACGACGTGGGCGGCACGCCCGCGGTGCTGCGGATGCTGCTGGAGCGCGGAGTGGTCGACGGCGACTGCCTGACCGTCACCGGCAAGACGCTGGCCGAGAACCTGGCGCCGCTTCCCGATCTCGCGCCGGGCCAGGACGTGGTGCTGCCGTTCGACCAGCCGATCAAGGCCACCGGCCACCTCCAGATCCTCCGCGGCAACCTGGCGACCGAAGGCTCCGTGGCGAAGATCACCGGCAAGGAAGGCGAGCGCTTCGCCGGCCCGGCGCAGGTCTACGACTCGGAGGAAGCGATGGTCGAAGCGCTGGAGCGCGGAGAGATCCGCGACGGCTCGGTGATCGTCATCCGCTACGAGGGGCCCAGGGGCGGTCCCGGGATGCCGGAGATGCTGAAGCCGACCTCGGCCCTGATGGGCGCCGGTCTCGGCGACCGGGTGGCGCTGGTCACGGACGGCCGCTTCTCGGGCGGCTCGCACGGCTTCCTCATCGGCCACGTCGCGCCCGAAGCCCAGGAAGGCGGCGCCCTGGCTCTCGTGCGCGACGGCGACCGGATCGAGATCGACACCGTGCGCAACACGATCGACGTGGCGCTGAGCGACGCCGAACTGCGGACGCGCGGAGACGCTTGGGAACCGCCGCCGCTCAAGGCGACGCGGGGCGCGTTGTACCGGTACGTGAAGACCGTCAGTTCGGCATCGACGGGCTGCGTGACGGACGGCTGAGCCGATTCTCATTGCCCGCGCCGGCGCCGCGCCCCGACGTCAGCGCGTGCCGGCTCGCCGGGGCCCCGATGCGCCTTCGGCGCCCCCCGCAGCCCGTGGTGGAAGTGCGCATGGCGGCGAGAGCGGCCAGGCGCCCGTCCGGCAAGGCGCGACGAGGGAGCATGTCGGGCCAGCTTCGACCGAGGCGAAACGATGCCGGGCGGGATGGTTGGCCGCTCGAACGCAGCGCGACGTTCGGCACGGCTGCCTGGTCCGGCGCTATCTCCGACGTCCCGGCATGACCAGCGGTTCGATCGGCGCCTTGAGGACGACCGTCTCCTGCTTCGGCACGTAGCAGACCGTCTCGCTGCAGGCCTGGTAGACGACGTCGACGGGAATCTCGATCTCGGTCGGCTTGTCCGGACGCGGCCAGTCGAGAATGTCGGCGTTCAGAGCGACCGGGATGGCGACGTCGGTCGTGCCTTCCTCGTAGACGTTCAGCGTCACGCCGAGCTGGGGGAACTCGCGCTCGGACGTCGGCGGGTAGACCGGCTCGCCGAGCCTCAACCCCTCGGTCGGCGCCACGGTCGCCGTCGATGCGATGAAGCCGTCGGGCAAGGGGTCCGCGTAGATGTGGTAGCCGTCGGCGACCTCGAACCGCACATGCAGGGTGCTCGCGTACTCGAACCTGAGCGCCTCGTCGGCGAGGAAGACGGAGACCTCAACGTGCTCGTCGCCCAGTTCGGCACTGGGAACCTCGTGCCTGGCGAGGATGCGGCCGATCGCGCTGTCGCGAATCGTCCCGGCCGACGTGCGCGTGGCGTAGTGGCGGTGGAAGAACTTCTCGGTCACCCGGCCGTCGCGGTCGACGACGTAGACGCCCGGGAAGGGAATCCCGTAGAAGCCCCGCTGGGTCGCCTGGTTGATCACGTCGGCGTCGGGGTCGATCGTCGTGTTCAGGATGCCGAAGCGCTCGATGACCGCCGAGTCGATGTCGGAGAGCAGATCGTACGTGACGCCCCGATCCTCGGCGAACGCCTTGAGGTGTTCTTGCGCGTCGTAGCTGACGCCGTAGACCTTGATGTCCTCGGCGTCGAAGAGTTCCAGGTTGTCCTGCAGCTCGACCAGCTGCGTGCGGCAGTACGGTCACCAGACGGCGGAACGATAGAAGACGACGACCGCCTTCGAGTCGCCCCGGTCCGCGTGAAAGTCGATCAGCTCGCCATCCTGGTTCGGCAGTTCGAACTCGGGCAGACGTTCGCCGACTGCCGGGCCCGTCGGAAAGTCGTGCTCGGCCGGGTAGCGCCGGCCCGGGTGGCTCGTCGGCACGGGCACCGTGATGCCGAGGTCGTCCTGCCGCGCGTCCGGCGGCTGGTTCTCGTGAGCGCCCTTCACTCTCTCGTTCTCGGCCCCGTTCTCGGCGCTGTCCTGGGCAAACGCCGGAACCGCCAGGAACATCAAGACAGGGGCAAACAAGGCTCGTCGGCTTCTTCTCATGGATCGAACGCTCCTTGTTGACGACGATTTCGCGTAACCGGTTCGAGACAAGCGACCGTACCAGCGATGCTCCCGAGCATCAACCGGCCCTGCGATCGCGGGTTAGGCTATCGCCCCGAACCACCCGAAAGGACCCGAGGGACGCAATGTCAATGAAGCGACGCGCCGCGCGACGCGGCCTGGTCGCTCTCGGACTCGCGGCGGCCTTGGCGGCCGGCGCCGCGGGCACGGTCGCCTGCCGGCAGGGCGCCGTCCAGGCGGCGCAACCGGCGCCGCGGCAACCCGCCGAGATCGGTCCGACCCGGACAATCGACTGGCAATCCGGCGCCGATCCCGAGGGACGGCCCGCCGGCGAGAGGCCGCCCAACATCGTCGTCATCCTCGCCGACGACCTCGGCTGGAACGACCTGAGCTGGCTCGGGGGCGGCGTCGCGGGCGGCACGGCGCCGACCCCGAACATCGACTCCCTGGCGCGCGACGGCGTCCACTTCGCCAACGGCTACTCGGCCAGCGGCACGTGCGCACCCTCGCGGGCCGCCCTGATGACCGGACGCTACGGCACCCGCTTCGGTTTCGAGTTCACGCCGACGCCGCCGGGGTTCGCCACGATGGTCCCTCGGCTGTCGGCACGGGAAGGCAGGCTCCGGGAAACGAGCGGCAACGAGGGAGCGGCTTCGGTTCCCTACGCCGACAAGGGAGCGCCGCCGTCCGAGATCACGCTCGCCGAGCTGCTCAAGCCGGCCGGATACCACACCGTGCACATCGGCAAGTGGCACCTCGGCGTGGGCGACGGCATGCGAGCCCACGAACAGGGCTTCGACGAGAGCCTGCTCATGGCGAGCGGTCTGTATCTGCCGGAGGACGACCCCGAGGTCGTCAACTCGAAGCAGGAGTTCGACGGGATCGACCGTTTCCTGTGGCGCTCCATGAACTTCGCGGCGTCCTTCAACGGCGGTCCCGCATTCGAGCCCGGCGGGTATCTGACCGACTACTACACCGACCAGGCGGTCCGGGTCATCGAGGCCAACAAGAACCGGCCATTCCTTCTCTATCTGGCGCACTGGGCGGTGCATACGCCGCTGCAGGCCCCGCGGGCCGACTACGAGGCGCTGTCCCACATCGAAGAACATCGTCCGCGGGTCTACGCCGCGATGGTGCGTTCGCTCGACCGCGGCGTCGGCCGGGTGCTGGAGGCGCTGCGCGAGAACGGCCTCGAAGAGAACACGCTTATCTTCTTCACGTCCGACAACGGGGCGCCGGCCTACATCGGTCTGCCGCGCGTCAACGAGCCGTTCCGCGGCTGGAAGATCAGTTTCTTCGAGGGCGGCATTCACGTGCCGTTCCTGCTGAAGTGGCCCGCTCGTCTCGACGGCGGCCAGGTCTACGAAGCCCCGGTGCACGGCTTCGACATCTTCGCGACCGCGGCGGCGGCGGCGGGAGTCGACCTGCCCGACGACCGGACGATCGACGGCGTCGATCTGGCGCCGTACGTCCTGGGCGAGGTCGAGGGGAAGCCCCACGACCGTCTGTTCTGGCGCACCGGCGACTACCAGGCCGTCCTCGCCGACGGCTGGAAACTCCAGATCAGCGACCCTCCCGGGAAGACCTGGCTCTTCCATCTGGCGGAGGACCCCACCGAGCGGCGCAACCTCGCCGACGCCGAGCCGGAGCGGGTCGCGGCCCTGAAACAGCTCCTCGCCGAACACCACGAGGAGCAGGCGCCGCCGATCTGGCCGTGGGCCACCCGAAGTCCGATCAACATCGACAAGACGCTGCTCGAGCCGGACGCACCGGACGACGAGCACATCTACTGGTACAACTGAGGGCGGACTGGCGGCGTCCGAAGCGGGTCGCCGCGCTGCCGCCGCATGGAACTGGCCGCCCACCGCGACGCGGATCTTCCGGCCCGCGGCAACAAGGCGCAGGCGCGGCGGACATCGCGTCGAGGCGACGTGAGGGAGAAGGTCCCGCTACGGCGAGCGGATACGCGACCGCGGCAGGAACTCGGCGAACATGCGGACCAGCTCCTTGAACTACGGATCTACCGCGCCGCGCGCATTCAGGGTCGCTCATGCAGCACCCTGCCTTCCCGCAGCGCCCGCGCCACAACGTGGTTGAGCGAATCCCGCCAGTATTCGACGTCCTCCCGCGAACAGACCAGGACATCCGGCGGCGGACTGAATCCGCGCAAGGCCCTGTACAGCCGGTTCATCTCCTCGCGCCTGCTCCGGCCCGGCCCGAACGGCTCCGCCTCGATGACCAGCAGGTCGACGTCCGAGACATCCCGCGCCTCGCCGCGAGCGCGGGAGCCGAACAGGATGACCTGCTCCGGGTCGACCTCGTCGACGATGGCGCGAACCATGCGCTGGAGGAGTTCGGGCGTGACGGGCCGCGGCTGACGGCGCTCGGGGCGCGACAGACTGGGATGAGAAGCGTTCATCGCGTGCCGTGGCCCCGGATGGTCCGGTCTACGCGAGCGTGAACCGGGCACGCAGGCGGTGTCGCCCGCTGGCTTCGTCGAATTCCGCCTGCCGCAGCAGGCCGTCGATCTCGATTCGGGCGTCAGCCTCGGTTTCGCGCGGGGTCATCGGGCCTTCCTTGAACGTGGAAGGATAGATCAGGGCAAGCCGTTCGCCGCCGAGCGCGACCGACCGACGCCTTGCTCAGGACTCCCGGGTCAGAAACCACGGCAGGACTCTGAAGCCCTTCAGGTCGAAGCTGCCGGTTCCGCCGTGAACCAGAACGCCGCCGCGGTTGGGATTCGACGGAATCGAGGTCCACCATTCAAGGGTCGCGACGGCGTCCGCGGCGACGGTGCGACCCGACTTGACTTCGACCGGAATCAGGCGACCGCCGGCGTCGACAAGGACATCGATCTCGTGCCCGGCGGCGTCCCGCCAGAAGAACAGCGGGGCGTCGCGGCGCGTCGCCGAGAAGGCCTTGACGAGCTCCGCCACGACGAAGGACTCGAAGATCGCGCCGCGCAGCGGATGGCTCTCGAGCATCGAGCCGTCCCGAATCCCGAGCAGCCAGCAGATCAGGCCCGTATCGAGGAAGTGCAGCCGGGGCCGCTTGCGCAGGCGCTTCCGATAGTTGGCGTGGTGGGGACGAAGCGACGTAGCCAGGTAACCGATCTCAAGCGCGTTGAACCAGCGCCGAGCGGTCTGCTGCGCCACGCCGACGTCGCCCGCCAACGCAGCCAGGTTGAGCTCGGACGCCGTACGAGCCGCCGCCAGCCGCATGAATGTCTCGAACTGCCGCAAGTCGAGCACCTGCGTCACTTCACGCAGGTCACGCTCGACGTACGTTCGGCAGTAGTCGGACAACCAATCGCCGGCCGGAACGGCGCGGTCGTGGATCGGCGGAAAGAAGCCGGCGACCAGGGTGTCCCAGAGCGCATCCGCGTCCAGAGCCTCGGCCGCATCCGCGTTCGCGCCGCCGCCGGCGCCGCCGTCGACCGGAAGATCCAGGCTCAGCGGCTCGAGCGGCGGCAGTCCGCGCAGCTCCGCCAGAGAGAACGGATGCAGGACGAGCAGCGCCGTCCTGCCCGCCAGCGTCTGCGAAACCGATCGGAGGAGGAGGATGTTCTGCGACCCGGTCACGATGAACCGGCCGGCACGCAGGTCTTCATCGACGAGGCCCTGCACGTAGGAAAGCAGCTCGGGCGCCCGCTGGATCTCATCGAGGATCATGCGGTCCGCCTGAGCCAGGAAGGCGCGAGGGTCTTCGATGGCCCGCGCGCGCACATCCGGAGCTTCGAGCGACCTGTAGGCGTGTTCGGGGAAGACGGCTCGCACCAGAGTCGTCTTGCCCGACTGTCGCGGCCCGGTCAGCGTCACGACGGGATAGTCCCGCGCGGCGCGTTTCAGCGCGGGCGCAATGTGTCGGGAGATCACGACAGGGAGTGTGCTGCGCTGTACGCCTGATGTCAAATCGGTGATCGCATCATCGAACTGACATCGCTTCCATCTCGAAACCGCACGCGCCGGGGCTGCGGGACCGACGCCGGGCGACTGTCGGGCCGCATCCGGCAGCGCCCGCGTCGGGACCGCAACGGACGAAGCGAGCTACTCCCGAGCGGCTGCCTGCTCCAGCGCCAGCAACTGGTCGACGGCGACGTTCTTCCGTTCCGTCGTCGACCCGTCCGGCCAAGTGACGACCACCGTGTCGACCGTCGTCGCGGCGCCCAGGCCGAAGTGCTGGCGGAAGTCGTCCTGCGACAGGTAGCTCGTGCCGCTGCGGACGTTCCGGAGCTGGCTGCGCCCTCCCGCCGTGACCCGGATCAGGGCGCCGATCGCGTCGGTGTTGCCGCCGGTCCCGACCAGCCGCACCTGCAGCCAACGGCCGGCGTCGGCCTCGTTCTTCAGCACCATGGGCGAGCCGTCGATGTCGTTGACCACGAGGTCCACCCGACCGTCGTTGTCCAGGTCGCCCATCGCCAGGCCGCGGCTCACCCGTTCCTCGAGCAACGCCGGACCGGCGCGGTCGGCGATCTCCTCGAACGTGCCGTCGCCGAGGTTGCGGTAGAGCAGCTTGCGCTGACGGTACGGCGCCGACGCGCCGAGTCTCGCTCCGTCGAGCTGCGGATAGACGTGGCCGTTCGTCACCGCCAGGTCCTCCCAGCCGTCGTTGTCGATGTCGACGAAGGCGGTTCCCCAGCCGACGTAAGGCAGGCTCGCCGGCGCGGTCCTGGACCGGAACGAGACGTCGCTCAGGAACTCGCCCTCGTTGCGATAGAGCGCGTTGTACTCCTCGGCGAAGTTGGAGACGAACAGGCTCAGCCGGCCGCTGCCGTCGTAGTCGCCGACCGCGACCCCCATCCCGCCCTGCTCGGCGCCGTCCTCGCTGACCGCGACGCCCATGAAGAACCCGGACTCATCGAAGGTCCCGTCCCGCCGGTTGAGGTAGAGGAAGTTGGGCGTCGAGTCGTTGGCGACGTAGAGGTCGAGCCAGCCGTCGCCATCGATGTCGACCCAGGCGATGCCGAGGCCGAAGTAGCCGTCGGGATCGCGGACGCCCGCTTCCTCGCCGACCTCGGCGAAGGCGCCGTTCGCCTCCTGGCGGAACAGGAGATCGGAGCTGCCCGGCAGACCGCGCGGACCGCACTGCACCGAGATGCCGCGATATTCGCAGGTCTTGTCCTTGCCGAACTCCGGCAGATTGGCCAGGTCGAACTCGACGTAACGACTGACGAAGAGGTCGAGATCGCCGTCGCGGTCGTAGTCGGCGAAGCCGCAGCCGCTGGACCAGCCGGAGGCGGCCACGCCCAGATCCTCCGCCACGTCGGTGAAGGCGCCCTCGCCGGAGTTCCGGTAGAGCCGATTCCGACCGACCCCGGTGACGTAGAGATCCTGCCAGCCGTCGCCGTCGAAATCGGCGACGCAAAGCCCCATGCCCCAGCCCGGATGGGCGACGCCGGCTTCCGCGGCGACGTCGCGAAACCGGCCGTCGCCGAGGTTGCGATACAGCGCGCTGTGGGACGACTCGGGGTCGTCCGCCGTCTCGACGGTCAGCGAGTTGACGAAGTAGATGTCGAGCAGGCCGTCCCGGTCGTAGTCGAAGAGGCCGACCCCGCCGCTCATCGATTCGACGATGTACTTCTTCTCGGGCGCCGAGTTGTGGCGAAAGTCGATGCCGGCGGCCTCGGTGATTTCGCGGAACAGGGACGCCGCTCCGTTCCCGGTCTCGCCGAACGCCGCCGGGAGCGCCGCCAGGCACGCCAGCGCCGAGCAGCCGATCCTGGACCATGCCAGAAGTCGCCCGGCCGCCGATGGGCGGCGTCGGCTTCCCTTCCAGCTCACCGGTCGGCCCTCGAACCGAGCGCGGGCATCGTCCGCAGACGGCGAATCCGCTCGTCCAGGGCCGTCTGCGCTTCCCGGGAAAGCCGCAGATGACGCTCGGCGGCCGCGCGATCGCCGAGCCGCGCCAGAGCGAGACTGAGCTGGTAGTGGCCCTTGATCGAGTCGGGCTCCGCGGCAACCGCCCGAACGAGGACATCCCGCGCCTCGTCGAACCGGCCTTCCTTCAGGCGGGTCACGCCGACGGTCACGAGCGCGGTGGGGTGGTCGGGATCGACGGCGAGGACCTCCTCCGCGAGACGGGCCGCTTCGTCCAGCAGGCCGAGTCCCTCGACGGCCTCGGACATGCCCGCCAGGGCCTCCGGGGCGCCGGGCGCCAGCCGCAGCGCCGCGGCCAGCGCGTGCCGCGCCTCCTCGAAGCGCTTCTCCCGGTTGAGCGCCAGGCCGAGCGCGACATGGGTCAGGGCACGGCCGGGGTCGAGCGCGGCCGCGTCGCGGAGCGCGGACACGGCGTCCGACATCTCGCCGACCTGCATGCGGGCGACACCGAGCAGGTAGGCGTACTCGGCTTCCTTCGGGTGCATCCGCGCCAGGGGCTCGAGCGCCAGGATCGCCTGGGTCGGGTTGCCGCGGCCCAGGGAGAAGCGAACCCAGGCGTCGAGGACGTCCTCCGAGTTGGGGGCGCGCGAGATCGCCTCGCGGAGCGCGGCCAACGCCCCCTCCGCGTCGTTGCGCACGGTCAGGGAACGGGCCCGTTCGAGCAGCCCGCGGACCGAGGCCGTCGGCGCCGCGTCCGCCCCGGTCTGGGCGCACAGCCCGGCCGTTCCGAGCAGGAACGAACACAGCGCCGCCGCCAGCCCCCTCAAGGCGTCGCCCTCCCCTTGAGCCGCCGGAAGATCTCGAACTGCTCCCGCGCCTTCTCCGGATCGCCCAGCTGCCGCCAGGCCAGGCCCAGCTGGTTGCGGATGTTCGCATCCTCCGGCGCCAGTTCGGCGGCGGCCAGCAACTGCGTTGCCGCTTCCTCCGCCCGGCCCTCCTTCAGCAGGATCTTGCCGCGCAGGTAGCGGGCGTCGGCATCGTCGGGCCGGGCGCCGAGAACGAGGTCGAGTTCCCGCAGCGCTTCCCGGGGACGATTGTCGAGCTCGAGAACGGTCGCCAGCACGTAGCGGGACCGGTGATCGGCCGGATGGGAGGCCAGCTCCGCGCGGAACGCCGCTTCCGCCTCCGCGAGACGGCCCTCGCGCAGGTGGATGTCGCCGAGGGCCGCGTGCGCCTCGGCGACCCCGGGTTCCAGCGCGACGGCGCGATGGAGGTGCTCCGCCGCCGCCTTGAAGTCTCCTTCCCGCGCCGCGGCCTGACCCAGCAGCACGTTGAGCTCCGGCCAGTCGGCATGCTCCGCCAGCAGCCGGTCGAAGATCGGCCGCGCCTCGGCTGTTCGGCCGCCGCGGACCAGCGCCAGACCGTAGGCGTACTGGAGGGAGCGGTCGGCGTCGCGCCCCGGGTCGTCGGCCAGGAGACGGGCGGCCCGCTCGTGGTTCCCGGCGTTCAGCCAGGCAAGCGCCAGCATGCGCCGCAGCGCCAGGTCGTCGGGCTGCCGCTCCAGCGCCGCGGACAGCGGCGGCGCCGCCTGCTCGAACTGCCCCGCGTTGAAGCGGGCGACGCCCAGCGAGTACTGGACGCGCGGAAAGGCCGGGTCGACCGAGGCCGCCTGCGCGAAGTGGTCGGCCGCCCTGGCGAAGCGCCGGGCCTGCGTCGCCATCACGCCGAGGTTGAAGGAAGCGCGCGCCAGCGTCGTCCGTACCGCCTCGCGCAACCGCGCCCGAACCTCCGGTCCGAGCCCGGACACCGCCGTGCCGGAGAGTCCGGCCGCGGCCAGCCTTGCTTCCTGTCCGTCCGTCTCGCGGCCGGCGAGATAGTCCGCCAGGCGATCGCGAAGCCCCTCGGTGGAGGCGGCGGAGTACGTCTCCGCGGCTTCGAAGTGAGGCCTGGCGTCCGCGCCCCTGCCCGACCTGCGCAGGGCCAGGGCGAGTTGGTAGTGCAGGCTTCCCATCTGGCCCGGATCGAGAAGATCGGCCGAGCTGTCGGCCGCCAGAGCGACGGCCGCTTCCAACGTCTCGGCCGCCTCCCGCGGACGATGAAGGCCGAGCAGGGCCTGGCCCTTGAACAAGAGGGCGTCAAGCCGGACGAGCGCCGGCCGCGCGGCCACATCCAGAGGCGCCAGCGCCTCCTCGAACCGCCGTGCCGCAACCAGGGCCATTCCCAGATACAGGGCGTTGACGGGAGCGTCCGGCGAGATGCGCCGCTCCTTCTCGAAGCTGGCGATGGCCGGCTCGGCCGCGGCCAGGCCGTCGTCAAGGAGTTCGAGCAGCCCCAGATGGTAGTGCGCCCGCGACACTTCGGGGTCCTGCTGGAGGGCGCGTTCCAGTGCCGCGCGCCCCCGGTCGTAGTGGCCGAAGTCGCGGTACGTCCTTCCGATGAGCACCCAGGTCTGGGGAATCGGGCGGTCCTCCGCCAGTTTCTCGAACAGCTCCGCCGCGGCCTCGAGCCGGTCGAGACGCAGATAGCCGCTGGCGAGGGCGAACCGGATCTCGAGGTCGTCGGGAAACTCGACAACCGCCCGCTCCAGTTGCTGAACCGCCAGTTCCGGCTTGCCGTCGGCCTGGAACGCCTGGGCCAGCAGCCGCAGCGCTCGACCGCCGCCAGCGCGGCGCGCGAGCAGGCGCCGAAGACGATCGGCCGCGCCGCGGGGATCTCCGCGTTCGAGAGCCAGTTCGGCGAGGGCGAGCACCGGGCGCCGCGTTTCGAGAGCCGAAGCCAGGGCCCGTTCGTACGCCAGTTCCGCTTCGGCGGGAGCGGCGCTGGCCCGATGCAGGTCGCCGAGCAGCAGCCAGCCCTCGAGCAACGCCTCCCGATACCAGCTCTCGGCCGCCTGCGGCTCGTCCTGACGGAGCATCCGTTCCGCCTCCGCCAGTGCGTGCTCCATGGCGGCGTCCGGCCGCCAGGAGGGACCGGCGGTCGGCGCCTGCGGGGTCGCGATCGACGACCAGGCGACCAGGAGCAACCCGCAACGGGCGACGGAGGCCGGGGTCTTGCGCGCGGGCGACGGGTTCATGGCAGACCACCCACCGGAGACGGACCCGAGGCCGCCGGACAGGAGCTCAGGGCCGGTCCCGGCCGCCCTCGCCCGCGGCCAGCGTGGTCGAAACGAACGCGGTGTCGCGGGTGGCGTCGTCGCGCACGCCGACCGCGACCATGTTGAGACCCTCGGGGATCTCCAGGTTGAACACGAGGTCGAGAAGGCGGGTCTCCGGATCCGGCGGCTTCTCCACGAGGAACGACTTGTCGTCGCGGATCACCTTCGCCGTCCGGGCGTGACGACTGGCGACCAGCACGCGGATCCGGGCCATCTCCTTGTCCTCGAAGGGCAGGAAGACGACTCGGGACGCCGGCACCATGACGTGAAGCGGCAGACGCTGCCTGTCGCCGCCGGCCGGGCGAACCCGGCCGGCGCCCAGCCGCACGCCGAGCGGATTCTCGACCAGACCGAGATAGAGCGCGCCGTCGAGCTGCTCGTCAAGCCGCTGATCGGAGCTCTTGTCCCGATAGCCGCGGCGGTGGCGCACCTGCAGGTTCCGGCCCCGGACCCGGACGCGGATCCGATGTTCGCCGCCATCGCCGCCGTGGGCCGGGCGGTAGGCCAGGGAGTAGTAGCTCGCCATCTCGTCGACGATCCGCTCCAGCTCGCCGTCGAACCGGTTGCGGTTGAAGATGGCGCGGCCGCCGGTCTCGCTCGCCAGAACGGCCATGCCGTCGCGCTCGGCCTCGCGGACCGCGCTGTTGAAGGGGTTCGCGCCGAGGAAGTCCACCGTCGCCTGCTCGGCGGAACCGAGGAATCCCGGGCGCAGGCCGTTGGCCTGGAAGGCGTAGATCGTCACGCGGTTCGCGTTGGCGTGACGGGTCAGCTCGTGAAAGGCGCCTGACAGTTCCTCGACGGGAGACAGCGAGCGGAACCGGTCGCTGGCGGGACAGAGGCCGGTGATGAAGGCCCGCAGGTCCGCGCCCGGCGTCCGTTCCAGTTCGTCGCTGACGTAGAGCAACGTCTTGACTCCGGGCAAGGCCGCGAGAAACCGGACGGCCGACGTCAGGTGGTCGAGCGTGGCGGCGATCCGGTCGCGGCCGGTGCGGGCCGCGTTCTCGACCTCGGGCATCGCCCGGCGCATGAACGGCTCGCAGGGCGCCGGCGCAGTGGTCCGGCGGCTGCCCTGGGAGGCGAGCACCCTGGAGTCCCGCCAGAGCTGGTTCAGCCTCTGCACGGCGAGGCCCTTCGCCTGCCGCGACTGGCCGCCCATTCCCGGCGACGCCTCTATGTCCGCGAGCGCCAGGTCCAGCTCTTCGCGGGAGGAGCCGAAGTACGCCTCGGTCACGAGGTTCCGGTCCTGCCGGAGGATCAGCACCCGCTCCGCGGGGAACGTGCCGGCGTCGAGCATCGTGCGCAGGTCGCCGATCGCCTGCTTGCGGCTGGCCGGGCCGAGGTGAAGTTCGTCGAAGTAGAGGACGAGATGCGCCGGGTCGGCCGCCGGCGCCGCCTCGGTCCCGTTCGGGCCGGGCGTCGGGGCGACGCTCTCTGCGGGACGTCGGGCCGACACGGCGCCGGTCACTTCGTTGAAGAAGTCGACCGTCACCAGCTCGCCGTCCTCGCGCACCTCGAAGTCCTCCGGCCCCAGACCGGTGACTGGGCGGCCCTGATCGTCGCTGACCCAGACCTCGACGTTGACGAGCTGGACGTCGAGGACCTCGCTGAAGGAGGGGCGGTCTGCCTCCTGGGCCGCGGCCGGCGCCGAGGCGGCCAGGAGCGCCAAGGCCGCCAGGACCAGGGCGACAGACGCGCGAAACACAAGGCCGCGCGGGGAAATCGAGTGCGGCACGGAGCGCGGCCGCGCCGATATCCGCATCACGTTCATCGGCATCGTCCCGTCAGTCTTGCATGGAACAAACTTCGGGACGAGGGCATGCCGCCCGCATCCGGGGCCTGTTCCCTGTGCGACAGCGCAGCCCGACGGCGGCGAAACCTTGCATGAAACGACTCTCTGGGAGCGGGCACTCCGCTGGCGACCGGAGCCAGCCGGTCCCTGTAACGATGCGACCGTGCCGACTGCCTTCACGGTCCGGCGCCACCGCGGTTCAGAGCGCGCGGCGGCGGACCGGCCCGCGCCATCCGCCGCAGCAGGACGAAGAGCAGCGCCAGCGCGGCGAGCCCCGCGACCGGCGCGACGAAACCGCCAGCCAGTCCGTCGGCGCCGTCGGCAAGACGTCCGGTGAGCCAGGGCAGGACCGCCCCGCCGGCGCCGGCCAGGGCGAAAATCCAGCCCGTGTTCCGCGAGCGGGTGGCCGCGGTGAGGTCCGCGAGAAACGAGAGCGTCAGCGGAAACAGCGGCGCAAGCCCGGCGCCGACCGCCATCGCCGACACCGCGGCGCCGCTGCGCGAGCTGCTCGTCAGCAGGCCGAGCAGGCCGCTCGCGGCGAGAACGAGGCCAGCGGCGTAGAGCGCGGGTTCGGACATCCGGCGCAGCAGCAGCGGAGCGACGGCGCGGCTCGCCAGGAGCGCCGCCCAGAAGCCGGAACCGATCCACAGGGATGCGGCGGAGCGCGCCGGCTGGAACTCGTCGGCCAGGCTGACGAGCCAGCCGCCGACCGAGTTCTCGACGCCGACATAGAGGAACAGGATGGCGGCGATCAGGACGAGCCCCGCGCGGCGGAGGGCGGGGGCGCCGGTCGGCGCGAGCGCTCCGCCGGGTCGAGGCCGATCGTCTGCGAGTGCCGCGCGGCGCGGGGCGGTGGGGTCGGTCGGCGCCCCCGATGCGAACGAGTCGACCGAATCGTCGGACTCGTCGGCAGTGGAAACGGCGGCGGCCGCGGCATCGCCGCCAAACGTCGGGCGACGCGGCCAGGTCAGGGTCAGCAGAACGAGGCCGGCGGCCGCCGCCAGGAACATCAGGACGTCGTCGCCGGACATCCCCGGCGGCCGGAGCGCGAACAGCAGCGGACAGGCGACCGCGCCGACGCCCCAGATCAGGTTGAGCGTCGAAAGCGCCGCGCCCCTACGGGTCGGCCGCGCATGGGCGACGACCAGGTTCGTCGCCGGAATCGCCAGGCCGAGGCCAAGGCCGACGACGGCCATCGGCACCAGCGCCAGCGGCCAGTCGGCGAGGGCAAGCAGCGCCAGACCCGCCGCGACCAGGAGATAGCCGAACAGGAGACTGAGCCCGAGCCGGCAGCTCGAGAGCAGCGCGCCGACGGAACTGGACAGGAACTGGACGACAAACAGGGATCCGATCTCGGACGCGGGCAGACGCCACTCGCGCGACAGTTCGGGCAGCAGCGGCCCCAGCAGCACGGTCGCCGCGCCGGTCAGCGCGAACCCCGCGTGAAGGGGCAGCCAACCGGGCGCGCCGCGTACGATCCAAGCTCCCCGCGACCCGCTCATCGCCGACGGCCCGGCGACGGACGAAGAGCAGGCGAAGGAGGCGAACAGCCGCCGCGGCCCGTCTCCCGGCCGAGGTCGGCGGCGGGACCCGTCGAGTCCCTCACGACCAGGGTCGGTTCGATCGTGATCGCCGCCGGCGAGCCCTCGCCCGGTCGGCCCAGCTTGCGCAGAAGCTCGGCGGCCGCCCGCTGTCCCATCTCGTGAAGCGGCTGGCGTACGGTCGTCAGGCTGGGCGTCTGGAAGGCCGCGCTCAGGATGTCGTCGAACCCGACGACCGAGACATCCTCCGGAATGCGGAGGCCGGCCTCGACCAGCGCGCGCATCGCGCCGATCGCCGAGACGTCGTTGAAGGCGAACAGCGCGGTGAACGGCGCGCCCACGGCGAGCAGCTTCCGGCCGAAGGCGTGCCCTTCGCGATAGCCCTCCTCCGGCGAGAACTGTTCGCCCTCGGGTCCTCCGGACAGCCGGAGCGTCAGCCGCGGGTCGATCTCGATGCCCAGGTCCGCGGCCGCCGCCACGATGGCCCGCCAGCGCGGCTCCGTGTCGGCCGAGTGCCGATGACCCTTGAAGAAGGCGATCCGGCGGTGACCGAGCGCGGTCAGCCGGCCCAGCGCCAGACGCGCCGCCGCCTGGTGGTCGAGGACGACATTCGTCACGCCGGCCAGTTCCCGATGCCCGGCCACCACGACGGCCGGCAGCGGCGGGGACCGGTCGATCGGCGTGTTGACCAGGATCAGCCCCTCGACCGCGCGCTCCGTCAGCAGCTCCAGGTAGTCCTCGAAGAGGTCGGGCTTCGAGTGGTGTCCGGCCACCAGATAGAAGTAGCCCTCCCGCAGGAGCTCGTCCTCGATGCCGCCCAGGACGCCCGCCGCGTAGCCTTCGCTGATCTCCGGCAGGAGGACGCCGACGGCGAAGGTCCGCTGGCGGCGAAGCGACCGGGCAATGAAGTTGGGCCGGTAGCCGAGTTCCTCCGCCGCGGCGCGAACCCTCTCCTGGGTCTCGGGAGGAATCCCCTTCGCGGCCGGGGACCGGTTCATCACCAGGGAGACGGTCGCGGGAGACAGGCCGAGACGGGCCGCCACGTCCTTGAGCCGGACCCGCTGCTCGGGCTTCGGCCCGTGGCCGTCGGTTCCTGGCGCGTCGGCGGTAGTCATCTTCCTTCGTGGCCGCCTGCCCCCGGCCCGCCGCCGCCCGACGGGCGGTGGAGAACCGGACCTGGGGACAACCGGCTGTCTCGCCGACTCCTTCCGTCCTTGCCGACCCTTGACAAACGGGAGCGGCGTGTTAGAGAGTCAGGCTAGCAGAAGCTAAAACGATTTAGTCGAGCCTCACCGCCATCTCGGGAGGCCCCCCCTCCGATCCTTGTCGCGGCTGACGGCTAAAACGGTTTACCCGCCCCCTTGGAGGAAGAACCGATGTCCATCGCTCGAAGACTCGCCCCGATTCTCGCCCTCGCGCTGCTGGCGGCGCCCCTTGCGGCGCAGCGGTTCACCGCGAGCATCCGCGGCGCCGTCACCGATCCGACCGACGAGGCCGTGCCCGGAGCGACCGTCAACCTGGAAGGCACCGAAACCGGCCTGAACCGAACGACGTTCACGAACTCCTCGGGGATCTACACGTTCGCGGACCTGCCGGTCGGCGCCTACCAGGTCACGATCTCGCTGGACGGCTTCAAGTCGACCGTCGTCAGCGGCATCCAGCTGAACGTCGCCGACGTGCGCGAAGTCAGCGCGACGCTCGAGCTCGGCGACGTCGAGGAGACGATCACGGTCGAGGCCGAGGCGATCACGATCGAGACGCTGAGCGGCGAGGTCGCCGGCCTGATCACCGGCGAGCAGATCCGCGAGCTGCCGCTGAACGGCCGGAACTTCGTTCAGTTGACCATCATGCAGCCCGGCGTCAGCGCGCCCGACGGCTGGGACCAGAAGAACAAGGGGCTGCTCGGCGGCGTCAACATGTCGGTCAGCGGCAGCAGCATGACCGGCAATCAGTGGCTGGTCGACGGCGCAAACAACAACGACGTCGGCTCCAACCGCACGATCCTGATCTACCCCTCGATCGACGCGATCGAGGAGTTCAAGATCCACCGCAACAGCTACGCCGCCGAGTTCGGCGGCGCCGCCGGCGGGCAGATCAACATCGTGACCCGCGGCGGCACGAACGACTTCCGCGGCAGCGGCTACGTCGCCGCGCGCGACGATTCCTGGAACCAGACGAACTACTTCCTGGAGCAGGCCGGCAAGGACACCGAGCCGCTCGAACGCTGGGACTACGGCTTCACGCTTGGCGGCCCCATCCAGCAGGACAAGCTGCACTTCTTCCTATCGGCCGAGTGGAACCAGGAGGAGCGCGGCATCGTCCGCACCGGCTTCGTCCCCACCGAGGCAGAACGCAAGGGCGACTTCAGCGGCCCGACAATTCCGGGCTGCACGTCGCCAATCCCGAACGATCCGCTGACCGGAGCGCCCTTTCCCGGCAACATGATTCCGTCCGACCGGATCAACGCCGGCGGCATGGGCATGCTGGATCTCTACCCCCTGCCGAACACGACGCCAGTCGCCGGCAGCTGCAACAACTGGGTCGAGGCCGTCGTCTCGCCGATCGACTGGGATCAGGCGAACCTGCGGCTCGACTACGACGCCAGCGATCGCACCCGACTGATGCTCCGCTATACCCGGGACAACTGGGTGAACGGCGCCCCGAACGCCGGCGAGGCGAACGGTCTGTGGGGCGACGATCCCTACCCGGCGGTCGACACGAACTGGGACCAGCCTGGTCAATCGCTGGTCGCCCAGCTCAGTCAGACGATCGGCGCAAACACGGTGAACACGGTCACCTTCTCCTTCTCGGGCAACGAGATCAGTCTGGATCGAGGCGGCCTGAAGTCTGAACTGAACAACCAGATCAACGCCGAGATCCCAGCGATCTTCGACGGCAAGACCGGCGGCAGCGAGCGCAGCCACCCGGTGTTCTGGGGCGCCGCGGGTTACGGCGCCCTCTGGAACATCGCTCCCTGGGAAAACGAACAGGATCTGATGGTCCTCAAGGACGACTACTCCCGGGTCTTCGGAACGCACTGGCTCAAGGCCGGCGCCCTGTACAGCGAGAACACGAAGCTGGAGTACATCGGCGGCAGCTCGGCCTCCGAGACGCCGCAGTTCTGGGGCGCCGCGGGCCTCAACGGCTGGGGCGCCACCACCGGCAACATCCTGGCGGACTTCCTGCTCAAGGACATGACCTGGGGGTTCTCCGAAAACGAGTATCAACCGGATCCCGAGCTGAACTGGGAGGACATCGAGTTCTACGTCTCCGACGCCTGGCAGGCGACGCCGCGCCTGATCCTCGACTACGGCGTCCGCTACTCGAACTACAAGTGGCCGTATGCGTCCGACGACAGACTTGCCGCCTTCCAGCCTGGCTTCTTCGACCCGGAACTCGGCAACGATCCCTGCAACGGCCTGATTCTGGCGCCGGGAACCGACGCCTGCGACGAGGCAGGTTTCAAGGGCGGCGCCAACGGACCCGGCCGCGGGCTGGTGGACGACGACACGGACAACTTCGCGCCCCGACTCGGACTCGCCTACGACATCTTCGGCAACGGCAACAGCGTGCTGCGGGCAGGCTTCGGCCAGTTCTTCCAGCGTGAACGCGTCAACATCCAGCTCGAGTTCGCCGGCAACCCGCCTTTCCGGTCTTCGCAGTCGGGCATCCGCAAGTTCGATACCGCGGAGGAACCGTGCGGCGGTTGCTTCGCCCTGGGCAGCGGCGTTCCGTCGTTCGGCATCTCCCCGGACTTCCAGACTCCCTATACGCAACAGTTCAACGTCACCTGGGAGCAGCGCCTGGGCAGGAACAGCGCAGTGGAGATCGGCTACGTCGGCTCTCGAGGCCGTCACGTCGTCCGCCGAGCCGACCTCAATCAGGTTCCATCGGGTGACGCGAACGGCAACGGAATCCCTGATCGGCTGGAGTACGTACTGGCCCCCGAGGGAGATGCCGGCGCGGCCGTTCGAGGCGCTCTTCGACCGTACGCAGTCTTTGGCGACAGTACGATCACGTTCTGGGGTTCGAATGGCCGTTCGGAGTACGACAGCCTGCAGGCGAGCTTCACGCAGCGATTCGGCGCCGGCTCGCAGTTCCAGCTCGCCTACACCTTCGCAAGCCACAAGGCAAACGATCCGATGAACGACGCCGGCGCCGGTTCATCCGCAAGCAACATCACGGACCTCGACAACCCCGACCTTGACTGGGGCTACGCGGGACTGCACCGGGATCACATCTTCAACGCCAACGTGATCCACAACCTGCCGACGCTGGAGAATCGAGGCGGCCTCGTCCAGGCGCTGTTCGGCGCCTGGCAGATCGGAGGCATCGTCCAGTACTCCTCGGGGCAGGCGCTGACCGTGACCACCGGCGTGATTCCGGGCATCAACAGCCCCGCCGGCACGGGCTTCACCCAGAACATTCGGCCGCTGCGGGCCGGAGCTTCCTGCGGCGGCGGCGGACTGCAGACCATCAATCCGAACGCCTACACTCTGGAAGGCTGGAAGCTCGGAACGCTCGGCACCGGGCGGCGCGGAGAATGCGAGGGCGCGGACTTCTTCCAAGTCGACTTCTCGCTGACGAAGAACGTCCGCATGACGGACCGTCTGACCGGCCAGTTCCGGTTCGAGGTCTTCAACGTGACGAACCGCGACAACTTCGTCGGAATCGCGACGGCGATGAACCCTACCAGCGTCACCTATGACAGCGAGGTCGCCGCGGAAAGGACGGAGATCACGGGCTACACCCTGCCGAACAACTTCGGCCAGGCCCAGGCGGCCCGCGATCCGCGACAGATTCAGGTCGGCTTCAAGTTGCTGTTCTAGCCAAGAACCGACCAACGAGACGCAGGCCGGGCGTCGACAGCCCCTGCGGCGCCCGGCCTGTTGTCTCGCCCTGCGATTCCTTCGTAGCCGAGAGATCACTGGCGTCACCCCTTCGTTGCAGCCACCGGCGCCAAGAGAGGCTCGCATGAAGACGAAGACGAGGATGGGAAGAGAACGACTCTTCGTGGCGGCGGGCCTGCTTCTGCTGGCCGGCGGACCGGCGGCGGCGCCGGCGGCCCACGGGATACAGACGGAAACCGGCTCCCGGGTTCACGTCGACCTCTGGCCCGCGCTGACGCCGCCGCTTCCCGCGGACCCGGAACTCGAAGCCAGGGTGGACGCGCTGCTTGAACGGATGACCCTTCGCGAGAAGGTCGGCCAGGTGATTCAGGCGGAGATCCGCTCGGTCACGCCGCGGGACGCGCGGAGGTACGACCTGGGCTCGGTGCTGAACGGCGGCGGGTCCTTCCCAGGCGACGACAAGCATGCTGCGCCGGAAGACTGGCTGGCCCTGGCCGACGCATTCCACGAGGCCTCGACCGACACGTCCGACGGCGGCGTCGGCATTCCGGTCATCTGGGGCGTGGACGCGGTGCACGGCCACAACAACGTGGTCGGCGCGACCATCTTCCCTCACAACATCGGCTTGGGCGCGGCCAGGAATCCGGACCTGATCCGACGCATCGGCGAGATCACGGCGCGCGAGGTGCTCGCCACCGGCCTGGACTGGAACTTCGGGCCGACCGTCGCCGTCGCCCGGGACGATCGCTGGGGCCGCACGTACGAGAGCTACTCGGAAGACCCCGAGATCGTCACCCTGTACGCGCGCGCCCTGGTCGAGGGACTCCAGGGCGTGGTCGGAAGCCCGGACTTCCTGAGCGAGGAGCGGGTAATCGCCACGGCGAAGCACTTCCTGGGGGACGGCGGCACGTTCGAGGGCCGCGACCAAGGAGACGCGCGGGCAAGCGAGGAGGAGCTCCGCGACATCCACGGCACCCCCTACGTCGCCGCGCTCGACGCCGGCGCGCAGGCGGTCATGGCCTCGTTCAGCAGCTGGAACGGCCAGAAGATGCACGGCCACGCCGGGCTTCTGACGGACGTGCTGAAGGGCCGGATGGGGTTCGACGGGCTCGTCGTCGGCGACTGGAACGGGCACGGCCAGTTGCCCGGCTGCGACAACGCGAGCTGCGCCGACACGCTTCGAGCCGGCCTCGATCTGTTCATGGTCCCGGAAGACTGGAAGGCGCTCCACCGAAACACGCTTCGACAGGTGCGATCTGGCGAGGTCTCCGAGGACCGGCTGGACGACGCGGTCCGGCGCATCCTGCGGGTGAAGATCCGCGCCGGCCTGCTGGACGCCGGCCCGCCGTCGGAACGAGCCCTCGGCGGACGCTTCGATCTGCTGGGCGCGCCGGAGCACCGCGACGCGGCGCGGCAGGCGGTGCGAGAGTCCCTCGTCCTGCTGAAGAACAACGGCGGTCTCCTGCCGCTCTCCCCCGCGTCGCGGGTCCTGGTCGCGGGGCCCGCGGCCGACGACATCGGCCGGCAGAGCGGCGGCTGGACGCTGACCTGGCAGGGCACGGGCAACACGAACGCCGACTTCCCGGGCGCCACGTCCATCTGGGGCGGCATCCGGCAGACCGTCGAGGCCGCGGGCGGCCAGGCGATCCTCTGTCAGGGATGCGACTACCGCGGCGAGCTGCCGGACGCCGGCATCTACGTCACCGGCGAGACGCCCTATGCCGAGAGCCAGGGCGACATCGCGAGCCTCGAGTACAGTCCAGGGGACAAGACGGACGTCGAGCTGATGGGGAGGCTCCGGGCCGCCGGGATTCCTGTCGTCACGATCTTCCTCTCCGGGCGGCCCTTGTGGGTCAACCCGGAGATCAACGCCTCGGACGCCTTCGTGGCCGCCTGGCTGCCGGGTTCCGAGGGCGCCGGCGTGGCCGACGTCGTCTTCGGCGCGGCGGGCGGCGGAGTGGCCCACGACTTCCGGGGCAAGCTCTCCTTCTCCTGGCCGCGTTCGCTGGACCAGACCGTTCTCAACGTCGGCGACGAGGACTACGATCCGCTCTTTCCCTACGGCTACGGCCTGATCTACGCCGACGACGGCGACGTTCCCGTTCTGGACGAAACGCGGCCGGCGGGGTCGACGCCGGTGCGGACGACCGACGCCGCCGGCGCGGCGAGCGCTGCGTCCTCAGAGCGCGTTCTGTTCGCAGGACGGACAGCGGCCGGGTGGTCGTTCTACGTGGGCGACGAAGCGGACTGGCAGGTTGCCGCGCCCGACGGCCGCGGTCGGACCCGCGGCGCGGCCGGCGTGCTTCTCTCCGCCGTCGACCGCAACGTCCAGGAGGACGCGAGGAGAGCGCTCTGGCGCGGCCGCGGCCAGGCCCAGATCTATCTCCAGTCGATTCCGGTCGACCTGAGCGCCGACACGGCGAGCGGCATGGCCCTGGAGCTCGAGGTCATGGTGGAAAGGCCGCCCGTGTCGAGGGTCCAGATGCGGATGGACTGCGTCTACCCGTGTACCGGCGGCCTGCTCGTGACGGATATCTTCAGGAGCCTGCCCGAAGGAGAGTGGACGACACTGCAGGTTCCCCTCCGCTGCTTCGAGGCTTCCGGCGCCGAAATGAACCGCATCGACACACCCTTCCTGATGACGACCGACGCGCCGTTCACGCTGCGCTTCTCGCGCATCGCGATCGCCCCCGCCGACCCGACTGCCGTGCGGGCCGCCTGTTGACGGCCTGACGAGGCCAGCCATGCTGACGGCGAAGATCACCACCCTGGACTGGACGGTCGTCGCGCTCTACTTCGCCGCCGTCTTCGCCATCGCCCTCTGGGCCATCAGGCGCGTCCGGCATGGCGAACGGACCTCGTCGGGCTACTTCCTCGCCGGCCGCAACGTCGGCTGGTTCGTCGTCGGCGCCTCCCTCTTCGCCTCGAACATCGGTTCGGAGCACCTGGTCGGCCTGGCCGGCGCCGGCGCCGAGAGCGGCCTCGCTCTTGGCCAGTTCGAGCTCCAGGCGTCGCTGATCCTGCTCATTCTCGGCTGGCTGTTCGTGCCGTTCTACATCAAGAGCGGCGTGTTCACGATGCCGGAGTTCCTCGAACGGCGCTACTCGCCCGCGGCCCGCTGGTACCTTTCGGTGATTTCGGTCATCGGCTACGTTCTGACCAAGATCTCGGTGACGATCTACGCGGGCGGCGTCGTCTTTGATGCCCTGATGGGCATCAACTTCTGGACCGGCGCCCTGGCGGTCGTCGTCATCACGGGGGTCTACACCGTGCTCGGCGGCCTGCGCGCGGTCGTCTACACCGACCTGCTGCAGGCCATCGTCCTGATCGTCGGCGCCTCCACGGTGACCCTCCTCGGCCTGGCCGAACTCGGCGGCTGGCGCGTCATGGTCGAGACGGCCGGCGAGGGTTTCTTCGACATGTGGAAGCCGATGTCCCATCCCGACTTCCCGTGGACGGGCATCGCCTTCGGCGCGCCGATCATCGCGGTCTGGTACTGGTGCACCGACCAGTTCATCGTCCAGCGCGCCCTCTCCGCCCGCGGCATCGACGACGCCCGGCGCGGGACGATCTTCGCCGGCTTCCTCAAGCAACTGCCGCTGTTCCTGTTCGTCGTGCCGGGCGTGATCGCCTACTGCCTGGCGCAGTCCGGGAAGCTCGAACTCGCCTCTTCCGACCAGGCGTTGCCGGCCCTGGTCGTGGCGCTCCTGCCCGCGGGCTTCCGCGGCCTCGTGGTCGCGGGCCTGCTGGCGGCGCTGATGAGCAGCCTCTCTTCCGTCTTCAACTCCTGCTCGACGCTGATCACGATCGACATCTACAAGAAACTGCACCCCGGCGTCTCGGAACGGCGCCTGGTCCTGGTCGGGCAGACGGCCACCGTGGGGCTGGTGGGCCTGGGCCTGCTCTGGATCCCGTTGATGCAGAACATCTCGGGCACGCTCTACCAGTACCTGCAGAGCGTGCAGGGCTACATCTCGCCGCCGATCACCGCCGTCTTCCTGCTCGGCCTGTTCTGGAAGCGCCTGAACGCCCAGGGGGCGATCGCTTCGCTGGCCGTCGGATTCGTCCTCGGCATGGGCCGCCTGGCGGCGGAACTGAACAAGGACAGCCTGAGCGGCGCCCTCCTCGCCTTCGCCGACATCAACTTCATGCACGTCGCGATCTTCCTGTTCCTGATCTGCGCGGCCGTGCTGGTGGCCGTCAGCCTCTGGTTCCCGCCGCCGTCCGAACAGCGCGTCGCCGGCCTGACTTGGCGCCGAGCGGGCGCCGCGGAGCTTCTCGCCGAGTCCGACCCGGCGAAGCGCCGGCTGGACCGGACGCTCTCGGTGGTCCTGGTGCTGATCGTCGCGGCGGTGATGGTCTACTTCTCCGGTTGACCGTCAGCTCGGAGGCGAGAACAGCCAAACGGCCGGTACGGCCAGAACTCCCGGCGCGAGATAGCGGAGCTCCAGGTCAAGCGAGACGAGGAGCCGAGCGAGCCTGCTGTCAGCACGTCTCCTCAGGCGGGACTCCATGGCGCGGCTCTTCACATGAAGAGCCGATGTTGGCGTAATGCCGTTGCCCGACTGAGGGTTGTCGGCAAGGAACCGGGGCTCTCCCGCGCGTTCGGGGGCGCACGCCGCTGCGGTCTACCGCGACTCCAGCAGGACCTCCATCATGCGATGCGCCGTTTCGGCGCCGCTGTTCTGGTTCTGGCCGGTCACCAGGCGTCCGTCGACGACGACGCGACTCGCGAGCATGTCGCGAAACCGCGTTTCGCTCTCGAACAGCGCTCCGGCGGCGCGCAGGTCGCGCTCAGGGTGCATCGGCGTGAAGGTGATGCCGAGTTCGTCGATCTGCTTGTCCGAAACGGCCGAGACGCGACGACCCCGCACCAGCGGTTCTCCGTCCGGAGTGACCGCCTGGAGAAGCCCCAGCGGACCATGGCACACGCCGCCGACCACGGACTCGCGGGCGTAGGCCTCGCTGACCTTTCTTCCGAGCTCTTCCGACTGGCCGAAGTCGTACGCGGCGCCCCAGCCGCCGGCGAGAAACACGATGTCGTAGGCGCTCGCGTCCACGTCGGCGATCGCGATCGAGTCCTCGACCCTGGATCGAAACTCCGAGTCACGGAGATAGCGCTTGTCCGCCGGGCTGGCGAGCGGCCACCTCACGGACTGGCGCTCGACCGGGATGGCGCCGCCCTGAATGCTCGCGACGTCGACCGTCATTCCGGCATCCGTGAACGCGTAGTAGGGCGCCGTCATCTCCGACGCCCAGACGCCGGTCGCCTTGCCCGAGTCGCCCAGCGTGTCATGGCTGGTGGTCACGATGAGGGCGCGCCGACCGGCGAGATCGATCGCGGGAATCTCGTAGTGGGCGTGAAGGCCCAAACCGACGAGCACTCTCGGCAGCCCCAACCAGACGGCAGCGGCCAGAACGACGACGGCCAGCCCTGCTCCCGTCCATATCCTGGTCTTCATGATCTTCATGACGGACTCCTTTGCGCGGTCGTAAGAGTAGTTGATCAGGAGTTGTCGAGTCGGCGAATAGAAGGCAGGCGTCTCGAGCACTCCCACGCGCTCGGCGTAGGCCTCGTAGTCCGCCAGCATCTCCGCGAACCGCTCGGGCTGCTCGGCGGCCAGGTCGCGCGTCTCGCCCGGGTCCCCGTCCAGATCGAACAGACGCCAGCGGCCGTCGCCGGCTGGAGCGCCGACCCGGACGAGCTTGTGGTCGCCCCTGAAGACGCCCCCGTGGCCCGCCGTCTCGAAGCCGACCGCCTCCCGCGGCGGATGAATCGGGGCGGAAGGATCGCGGAGGGCGGGGGCGAGGCTGCGGCCATCGATTCGATGCTTGCCGGGCGGAGTGGCGTCGCCCGCGCCGACGAGTTCGAGAATCGTGGGGACGAGGTCCGTTACGAAAGCGAAGACCGGAACGATCCCTCGCGCCTCCACTCCCGGCCCGGCAATGATCAGAGGAACGCGAATCCCGCCCTCGCCGCCGTGGAACTTGTAATACGCAAGCGGGGCGGCCGTGGCTCGCGCGAAGTGCGGGCCGATGATGGCGTAGCTCCCCTTCTCGCCGAGCGTCTCGAGGTCGCGACGGTAGCCGACGCGCTTCGCCCAACGGTTGAACTGACCGCTCCGGGCCGGGTCGCCCGCTTCCGGGCCGTTGTCGGACAGCACGACGAAGACGGTGTTCTCCAGGAGCCCTTCGATTCCGAGGTACTCGACGAGCCGCCCGAAGTGATGGTCCATTGCTTCGAGCATCGCGGCATGGACCGCCATGTTCCCGGCGGCGAACGCCTTCTCGTCGGGCGACAGAGCCTCCCAGTCCGCCTGCTCGGGCGTGGTCGACGGCGCGGCCTCGCGCGGAAAGACGCCGGCTTCGACGGCGCGGCGATGACGCTGTCTCCGCAGCGCGTCCCATCCTTCGTCGTACACGCCCTCGTAGCCCTCGATGAATGCCCGCGGCGCCTGAACCGGCAGGTGGACCGCCTGGAAGGCGAGGTAGGCGAAGAAGGGCTGTCGCTCCTTCTCCCCATCCACGGCCCGGTCCGTGTCGATGAACTCGACCAGCTTGTCCACCAGGTGCTCCGACGAGTAGAAGTCGGCCGGCAGGTCGGTCGGCTCGCCGTCGGCGAACCAGGGGGGCTCGCCGTTGATCGGCAGGTAGGGCTTCTTCTCGAAGTTGTCGGCGCCGGTGGCGTCAAGAGCGAACGTCCGGTCGAACCCGCGCGCACTGGGCAGCGAGGTCGGGCCGTGGCCGAGGTTCCATTTGCCGCTCAGATAGGTGCGGTAACCGGCAGCGCGCAGACGGCTGGCGAGCGTGACCACGTCCGTGCTCAACTCGCCGCGGTAGCCGGGTCGGCCACGATGACGAAGCGGCGTGGCCACATGCAGGCTGGCGACGTCGGTCAGGTGCGAGTCGACTCCGGTGAGCAGCATGGCCCGCGACGGCGAACACATCGGCGAAGCGTGGAAGTTCGAGAAAAGGACGCCGCGCGAGGCGATCGCGTCCATGTGGGGAGTGCGAATCTCGCTGCCGTAGGCGCCCAGATCCGTGAAGCCGACGTCGTCCGCCACCACGACGACCACGTTCGGCCGAAGGGAGAGCGGCGCCTCGGAGTCCGCCGACGCCGAAGTCGAGGTCTGAAGAGCCGCGGCCGCCAGCAGCGTCGCCACCGCCGCCAGACGGACGTCCGGGCGCTTCCCTTGCCGTCCGGGCATGGATCGGGAACATACCGAATCGGCGGCGCCCGCGCCACGCGCTCTCCGACGGCAGCTTCGACGGGCCCCAAAGGCTCCGCCAGCTGCCCGACCTGCCCGACAAGCAACCCTCGCCGATCCGCAAGCAGCGCGATAAACTGCCGATTCGTCGTCCCGTTACCGGGCGCCCCGCCGGAACTTCCCGTCCAACCCGCACGCGATGCCGGACGTCAACCCAGCCATCCTGTCCTGGGCCCGGAACTCCGCCGGGTTGTCCAGGGAGGAGGCCGTCGCCAGACTCCCGCTCAAGGGCGCTTTCGGCAAGAGCGCCGTCGAGCGGCTGGAAGATCTCGAGTCCGGCGTGGCAGCCCCCACGCGGCCCATGCTCGTCAGTATGGCTAGGCAATACAGGCGGCCGCTGGTTGCCTTCTACCTGGCCAATCCACCGAAGACCGGCAACCGCGGAACGGACTTCCGCAGGCTTGGAGGTTCCGCGCGCGGAAACGGCGAGGCCGCGGTTCAGACTCTGGTCCGCCAGGTCGTGGCCAGCCAGAGCATCCTCCGCGACGTACTCGTCGAGGAAGAAGCCGAGGAGGTTCCCTTCGTAGCAGCGCTCCCACTGGCCGACGACAGAGAAGCCGCCCTGGACCATGTGGACCGGCTGGTCGGCGACGCTCACCCACGCAACGCCGCAAACCCGGACGCGGCCTTCGAAGGACTACGCAAGTCGTTGCACGACCACGGCGTCTTCGTCGTGCTCAAGGGCGACCTCGGCAGCCATCACACGGCCCTCGACCCGGAACAGTTCCGCGGATTCGCCCTGGCCGATCGGCTGGCCCCGTTCATCGTGATCAACCCCAACGACGCGAAGCCCGCATGGTCTTTCACGCTCATCCACGAGCTGGTTCATCTGCTCCTGGGCAGCACCGGGATCAGCGGCGGCGGAACGAACCACGAGGTCGAGCGCTTCTGCAACGGCGTGGCAGCCCAGCATCTTCTTCCGGACGAAGTTCTTGCAACCTTGGAACGGGTGGACTCCGATCTCGATCGACTCGCCGCGAGCATCGACGTCCTCGCCAACGCGCATAACGTAAGCCGCCCGGTCGTCGCCCTTGGCCTCCTTCGCGTGGGCAGAATCGATCAGAACGAACTGCGGCGGCTCCTCGGCCGGTTTCGAGCGCAGCGGCAAGAGGCAAGGGAAGGACGTAGAACCGAGGCTCGCAAGGCTGGGGGCGGTTTCTCTCCCTGGATCGTGAAGCGCCACCGGGCGGGCAACGGACTGTTGGCCGTTGTCCGGCGCGCGCTCCTCGCCGGCGACCTCTCCACGACCCGAGCCGCCATCGTGCTTGGCGTGAAGCCAACCCAACTTGGCGCCATGCTGAACCTCTGACGTGGACCGTGCAGCGTGCGCTACCTGCTGGACGCCAACGTCCTGATTCCAGACGTTTGCAGTGACCTCAACGTGCCATGCATCGACACCTTCCAGTTGCTCCGTCGCCTGGACTTCCGCACGGACTGGAAGAATGCGAGGGCCAACACGCTCGTCTGATCGGACACGGCAGCCCCGTGCCCGGGGCTCTGGAGTAAGCTCGCACGGTTCCAGTCTTCTTGCATGCCCCCCCACATGCACATGCGCGGCCGCGAGGCGAAGTACACCGTCTTCTACCCGGACGGCCGCGAGCGGGTGAGGTAAGGGGGGTGAAGTGGTCCCGGTTCGTTGGAAGCGCGCCGCGGATCACTCTGGACGAGGTCCAGCGAGCGCCGGATCTGTTGCTGGCGGTCAAGCGGGCGGTCGACCGGGATCGTCCGAGGCGGCCTGGACGGTTCATTCTCACGGGGTCCGCGAATCTGCTCCTGATGCAGCGCGTGGCCGAGAGCCTGGCCGGCCGCGCCACCTACGTTCAACTCTGGCCGTTGACCAGGCACGAACGATCGGGACTGGCCGAGGCGGGCGAACGGTTGCTGGCGGGCGAGACGAAAACGACCGCCAATTCCGGTTACGGCGACACCCGGGGGCTCCGTCTGTTCCGCGACGAGTACGGAGAACGCTGCGCCGGCGGCATCCTCCTGCACGCCGGCGCCGAGATCCAGTGGATGGCGGACGGGATCCTCGCGACGCCCTGGTGGCGAGCGGTATAGCGTCCAACGCGCCGGGCGAACGCGGGCATCAGGCCGCGGCCCGTTTGTCGCCGAGGAGCATCCTCGCCACGTCGCCGTTCGTCCGCTGGCTCAGGATGAAGAGGTAGAGCGCGAGCATCGGCGCGCCGAGGAGAAGGCCGCCCACGCCGAGCGCCAGGCCGGCCGACGTGAAGCGATTGCGCCAGGCCATCCAGAACCCGGAGAGCATCAGCATGCCCAGGAAGTCCAGGTTGAACTGGCCGGGCCACCCCACCTCGGCGATGTCGCCAAAGAAGACGGCGAACAGGCCCAGGCCGTGTTCCATGGCAACGAACACGGTGTAGACGACGATCACGCCGAAGATGGCGCCAAGCAACAGGCGAAACGCGGTCATGCGGAAGCCCCCCTCATCTGCGTTGGAGATCTCGCGCGGCACTCCCGCCAGCCGGTGGAGCGCCGAGTCGCAAGCAGTCTAGCCAAGCTGATCGCGGTCCAGCTCGACGACTCATCGCTTCCTGGCATAGAGCGCCGGCACAACCACCAGGTTGAGGAACGTCGACGTCAACAGACCGCCGAGAATGACCTGGGCCATCGGGCTCAGGATCTCGTTGCCGGGCTCGCCCGCGGCCAGCACGAGCGGCGCCAGCGCCAGGGCGGCCGTCAGCGCCGTCATGAGGATGGGCGCCATCCGCTCTTCCGAGCCGCGCCGCACGGCCGCCTGAAGCGACAGCCCCTCGCCGAGCAGCCGCCGGTAGTTGCTGACCAGCAGGACGCCATTGCGGGTCGCGATCCCGAACAGGGTGACGAACCCGACCACGGTCGCCAGCGACAGGACGCCGGCGCCCAGCGCCACAGCGACGACGCCGCCGACCAGGGCCAGCGGGACGTTAACGAGCATCGCCAGGGTGTCGCGGTGGCTGCCGAACTCGAAGTACAGCAGCCCGTACATGCCGGCCAGGACAAGCACGACCAGAAGGCCCATCCTGTAGACGCGGCGGCCCGCCTCCTCGAACCTCCCGCCGAAGGTCACCAGGTAGCCGGCCGGCAGGTCCACTTCGGCGGCAACCGCGGTCCGGACCCGCTCTACCGCGCCGACGAGGTCCGCGCCGTCGACGTTGGCGGTCACCATCGCCACCCGCTGGACGTTCTCCCGTCGGATGAGGGACGGACCGAGCGCATGCCGCACGTCGGCGACGGCGCCCAGGCGGATCAGATCTCCGGCCGGCGTCGAGACCGGCAAGGCAGCGACCCGGTCCGCCTCGGCGCGCAGGCCCGGCGGCAGCCGGACGGCGACCTCGGACGCCAGGCCCTCCTCCACGATCTCGCCGACGACGACGCCCTGAAACAACGCCTCGACGGCCACGTCGAGGTCCGCGACGCTCAGGCCGTAACGGGCCATCGCCGCGCGGTCGAAGTCGAGGACGAGTTGGGGCGCCGGCGACTGCTCTTCGTTCGACGGGTCGACGATGCCGGGCACGGTCGCCAGGACCTGTTCGATCCGTGCGGCGAGCGCGCGCAACACTGCCAGATCGGGCCCTTCGACCTTCACCGCCAAGCTGGTCCGGGAACCCGAGATCATGTGGTCGATGCGATGGCTGATCGGCTGCCCGAAGGAAACCGTCACCGCCGGTATCTCGGCCACCGCGCGGCGCATCTCGGCGACCAGCTCGTCCTTCGAGCGGCCGTCTTCGAGGGGCGCCAGCACGACCTCCATCTCGGAGGCGTTGATCCCCTGCACGTGTTCGTCCTTCTCGGCACGGCCCGTCCGGCGACTGGTCGAGACGACTTCCCGAAAGCCGAGCAGCGCCGCCTCGACCCGGCTGCCCAGCCGGTCGCTCTCGGCGAGCGGGATGCCGGGCGGGCTGACCACCGACACGGTGAGCGAGCCCTCGTTGAAGGCCGGCAGGAAGCTGCGGCCCAGCCCGGGCAGAAGCGCGACCGCGGCGACCGCCAACAGGGCCGACGCGGACAGCACCGGCCAGCGATGCGACAAGCACCACTCGAGGGTTGGCGCGTAGGCCGCCCGGAAGCCGCGAAGCAGCCACGGCGGGCGCGACCTGATCGTCCTCGCCCGGCCCAGAAGAAGCACGGCGAGCACCGGCGTGACCGTCAGCGCCACCGCCAGCGAGGCGGCGAGCGCGGCGATGAAGGCGAAGCCGAGGGGCCGCAGCAGGCGACCCTCCAGCCCTGACAGGAAGAAGATCGGCACGAAGGCCAGGACGACGATCAGGGTGGCAAGGAAGATCGGACTCAGTACCTCCCGGGTGCGGCCGCCACGACCTCTTCGACTGGTCGGCGCTCGTCCGCGGGCTGCCCTCTCTCGTCCCTCATCCGGCGGAAGATGTTCTCGATCACGATGATCGCATCGTCCACCAGCAAGCCGATGGCGATCGACAGGCCGCCGAGCGTCATCGTGTCGATCTGCAGCCCGAAGGCCGCAATGACCAGGATCCCGGTGACCAGGGAGAGCGGGATCGCGAAGGCCGAAATGAACGTGGTGCGGACGCTGCCGAGGAAGAGCGCCAGGATGACGATGACGAGGATCGCCCCGTCGCGCAGCGCCTCGAAGACGTTGCCGATCGCCACTTCGATGAAGTCGGCCTGGCGAAAGTTCTCGCTCTCGATCACCACGCCCCGCGGCAGCAACGGCTGCAGCCGGGCGAGTGCGCCATCGATGGCGCGGGTCAGTTCCAGAGTGTTGGCGCCCGGATGCTTCTGCACGGACAGGATGACCGCCGGGCGGTTGCGGTAGGAACCCGTCCCGCGGACCGGCGCCGGTCCCCACTCGACATCCGCCACGTCGCCGACCCGCAGCGGGATGCCGCCGGCCACCCGCACGACGGCCGCCGCCACCTCGCTCGGAGTGCGTGCCCGGCCGCGCCCGCGCACGATGTGCTCCTCGCCGGCCTCCACGTGAAAGCCGGCCGCAAGGCTGCGGCTGGAGTTCGCCACGGCGTCAACGACGTCGGCAAGCGGAAGGTCGTTCTGAGCCAGCGCGGCCGGCCGCACCGTAACCTGAAGCTGCCGCCGTTCACCGCCGATGGGAACCACCTGGGATACGCCGGGGATCGCCAGAAGGGCGCGGCGGACGACCGTTTCGGCGACGCGGCGGAGCTCCATCGGGCTGACGCCGCCACTTCCCGCCGGGGCCGTGGTCATCGCGATGAACGTGATCTCGCCCATGATCGAGGAGATCGGTCCGAGCTCCGGCTTCCCGACCTGCGCCGGAAGGTCGACGCGCCGCAGCCGCTCGCTGACGACCTGACGGGCGCGGTAGATGTCCGTGCCCCAGTCGAACTCGACTCTGGCCACCGAGATCCCGTCGGCGGACATCGAGCGCAGCCGCCGTACGTCCGGCGAACCGGCGATCGCGGATTCCACCGCCCAGGTCACCAGGAGCTCGACCTCCTCCGCGGCCATCCCCGGCGCCTCGGTGATCACGGTCACGGTGGGCGCCGAAAGATCGGGGAAGATGTCGACCGGCAGGTTCAGGACCCACGCCGCACCAGCCACGGTGAGCGCCACGGCCCCCGCGGCCACCAGCAGGCGGTGGCGCAGGCAGAATCGAAGCAATCGCTCGAGTGGTCCCACGGCGTCGCCTCAGTGGACGTGGCCGTGGGCTTCGCCGGTCGCCATGAGGGACGAACGACGGATGGCGGCGCCGCCGCGGGTCACCAGGCGCTGGCCGGTGATCAGGCCGTCCACCAGCGCCCGGTCCTTCTGCCGGCCGAGCACGGTCACGGTCTGCCGCTGGAAGTCCTCGCCGGACAGTTGCAGAAAGACAACCGGCACGCCGCCGTCGTCGACCAGGGCCGAGGCGGGCACGACGATGCCGCTCTCCTCACCGGCCATCAGCACCTGCGCCGCCGCGGTCGATTGAAGGGCGAAGCCGGCGCCGGCGATGCCCGGGGCCTCGATCAGGACGGCAACGGCGCCGGTGCGCGGCGAAAGCTCAGGCGAGATCGAGACGAGGGAGAGGTCGTCCTCGATCCGAACCGGCCCGCTCTCCGGGTCGTCCAGCACAAGACCGCGCAGGCCCGCGTCGCCGAGCCGCCGTGCGTCCCGAGGGGCAAGGGCGACTTCGATCCACACCACGTCGGTCCGAACGAGCCGGGCAAGCGCGTCCCCGGCCGAGACCGTCGCCCCGGGCGTCGTCGTGACGGCGGCGATCCGGCCGGAGAACGGCGCCCGCGGCGAGATGCCGGCGCCGTCCAGTCCACCCTCGCGGGAGGCACGGGCCAACTCGAGGTCCCGTTCCGCCGCCCGGCGCCGCGCCTCGAGCGTACGGGCGCGCACCCCCGCCTCCTCAACCTCGCGCTGGCTGACCGCTTCAAGAGCCAGAAGTTCCCGGAGCCGCTGGCTGCGCGACCGTGCGCTCTCGGACTCGATCGTCAGCGCCTCGAGTTCCCCTTCGAGGGTCGCCAGACTCCGCTCGGGGGCGACCAACGGAACCACCCGAAACAGGGGATCGTTCCGTTCGACGCGACGGCCGACGAACGGCCAGGAACGAGCGCCCACGGGGGGCTGCACGACCCCGTCCACCGGCGCCGTGATCGTGCTCTCGCCACCCGCCGGCGGACGGACGGAAGCGACGCCGGCCACGCTCCGGGCCAGACGGCCCTCCCGCACCCAGACGGTCGCGAATCCACCCTGCCACTGCTGTTCCTTGAGGAACGACACCGGCTCGCCGCCGTCGGACCCGGCAGGGAGCGACGGTGGCCGGACGAGGCCTTCCGCGTGCCCATCCGTGCCGACGCGAACCCGGCCTCCCGGGATCTCCTCGATCCCGTTCCCGTCGTCGACGCGGAACAGAAGATCCGCCTCGCCTGCCCGCCCCGGCGTCAGCTCGACGTCGAAGACTCCCGGGTCCGCGGGTTGGTCGGCACGGAAGACCTGTTCGCCGGATCCGTCGACAAGGACGATCTCGACCGTTCCCTCGGCCAGCGGCATGAAGTCGGCCAGTCGCGTGACGTGAGTGCGGGCCGCCGCGGCGCGGCCTTCGGCCAGAGCGTCAATCTCGGGAAAGACCTCGAACCGTTCGCCGATCGCCGTGACCGACCAGCTCTCGTGCACATGGTCGTGCTCCTCGTCAGGAGGGGTACTGACACACCCCACGAGCAACAGCACCGCCGCATACTGGGTACGCCGGCGTCCCCGCCGGCTGCCGCCGCAGGTGCGTGACCGCGGATCTTCTGACCCGCGGACCCGCCGGCCGCAAGGCCGGCTTCCGAATCGTCCTTCACCCCAAGTCATGACCCCGGCTTCCCGTCCCGACTCGCCGCCAGCCGTTCCAGCTCCCGGTGCGCCGCCAGCGCCGCCTCATGCAGATCGAGCAACGCCAGCTCTGCCTCGGTTATCGAACGGTGCGTCTCGAGCAAGTCCGTCAGGCTCGCCTCACCCTGGCGAAACGCAGCCTCCTCACCGTCCAGCATCCGTTCCGTGGCGCCGAGTTCGTCGCGGGCCTCGGCGAGAGCGGCGGCAAGTCGCGCGAAGTTCGTGCTTGCCGCGGTCCGAGCGGCCGCCGATTCGTGCTCGGCAAGCTCAAGCCTCGCCCCGGCGGCCGCCCGAGCGGCGGCCGCGTTCCGCCGCGCCGCCTGCCGGCGGTCGAAGACCGGCGCCGACCAAGCGACACCGAAGATCGGCCCGTCGACCGCGCCGGGGTTCAGATCCTGCCGCTGCCAGCCCAGCGTGACCTCCGGCGAGGCCATGATCGGCCGGGTCGCAAGCTGGGCCATTTCGGCCGCCGCCAGGTCCGCCTCCGCGGCGCGTACGCGGATGTCCGCACCATCCAGCGACGGCACGTCCGGCAGTTCGGGCAGAACCGGCCGCGCGTCCGCCGGCAGGCCAGGGCGCCAAGCCGCCGCCTCGGCTCTAGCCCGTTCGCTCGCCCCGGCGGCGAGCGCGACGCGGGACCGCAGCGTGGCGGCGGCCAAACCCAGCCGGCGGGCTTCGAGTCCGGACGCTTCCCCCCTCTCCGCACGGACAGCCTCGCGCTGCGCGAGCGACCCGACCCGCTCAGCCTGGAGCGCCAGTCGTTGCCGCCGCGCGTCGGCCACAGCCCAGCCGGCATAGGCCTCCCTCATCGCCACGCGATACCCCAACAGGTCGTACGCCAGGCGGCGACGGGCAGCCTCGATCTCGCCTTCGCGGGCCTCGATCTCCGGGCCACGAGCCGCGTCCGGCATCTTCCAGGAAACGAGAATGTCGGTCTGGCCGATCGGGCCGGCGGGATCCTGGCGCACCGCCTCCACGACGGGATTGTCGAGTGTCCGGGCCGCCACCAGACGGGCTTCGGCGAACGCGACGGCGGCGGCGCTCTCGCGAACGGCGGGATGGGTCTCGTCAAGGACCGAGAGGAACTCGACCTCGGTGACGACTGGGCGCTTCCCTGCCGCGCCGCCGACGGCGAAGAAGCCTACGAGGAGGCCGATCAGGACGAAACGATGCATGGTGACTCCTTTCCGCGTCCAGGTTCCGGGCACGAATCGCACCCGGGCCAAGGCCGCGGATCAGAGCAGCAGCGCGCAGTGAGACCGGAAGAGCGACGCCGGCGGTCCGCGTCGCGAGGCCGCTTCGTAGAGCGATCCCTCGGCGAACGTCACGGACGAAGAAAGCGGCGCGGCAAGCTCAGCCCAGGACGACGGGGGGGGCCGCAACAAGCCGGCCTCGGCGTCCAGCGTGACGTCGTGATCGTGATCGGGCGCCACTCCGTCGTCGTGGTGGTGCCCGTGCGTCGCCGACCTCGCCAGGTCAGCGGTGTCGTGCTCGTGCCCTGACGCGAAGAGATGAGCTGCCAGGTCCAACCCGGCAGCGAACACGAACGCACCCGGCGTCTGGCATCCGAGCAGGACGGCGACCGCGACGACACGCTTGAGCGCTTGACTCACGTCAAGCACTTTGCCAGACACGCGGCGGTTGGTCAACGCACTGTGTACTGGCTCAGCACATATGAGACGGGGAGGTCTTCAAGCCGGTCTCGAGTCCGCTGTGGATTTCAGATACTGCCACGGCGTGAGTCCTCCGAGGGCCTGATGTGGTAGCAACGGTCAGAAAGTGAGCCAAACGCCGCTCAGAAAGTGAGCCACCTCGGCCGTGTTTCAAGTGTACGGGAGTGCTCCTCCTCGTTCTCCTTCCGGTGGTCAGCAGTCGTAGCGGTCAGAGTCAGCCGGGGCGGTCCCAGTTGCTCGTAGTTGAGGGGGGAAGGGTGAGTGCGGGGCGCCGGCAGGGCTCCGGTGTCGGCCGGAGGGAGCGGAGCGACCGGAGGCCGACACCGGACGCGCGAGGCCGAGGGGTCCTTGTTGTCTCCTGTCGGCGGCTCACGGCCTGCTCCGCAGTCGGGTCCGATAGGAGGACCCCTTGGTGGTCAGGATGTGGGCATGGTGGGAGAGGCGGTCGAGGAGAGCGGTGGTGAGCTTCTCGTCGCCGAAGACCCGGACCCACTCGGAGAAGGCGAGATTGGAAGTGACGATGGTCGAGCGTCGCTCGTAGCGGTCGGCGAGTGCGTTGAAGAGCAACTCGCCGCCGGCGCGGTCGAAGGGCACGAAGCCGAGCTCGTCGCAGATCAGGAGGTCGATCCGCTGAAGCCGCTGTTGGAGGCGGCGCAGCTCCCGCTGATCACGGGCCTCGATCAGGTCGCGGACGAGGTCGGAAGCCTTGCGGAACCAGACCCGGCGGCGGCGCTTCGCGGCCTCGATGCCCAGCGCGATGGCGAGATGCGTCTTGCCGGTGCCGATGGGTCCGACCAGGACGACATCGTCGCCGCGGTCGATGTAGTCGCAGGCCGCCAGCTCTCGCAGCTTCGGCTTGGAGACGCCTTGCAGCGCCTCGAAGTCGATCTGCTCGAGCGTCTTGTGGTCGGGGAAGCGGGCCGCCCGCAGCCGGCGCTCGACGGTGCGGGCCTCACGATCCCGGATCTCGGCCTCGAGCAGTTGCCAGAGGTAGTCCTCGTAGTCCCATTGCGCGTCCTGGGCCTGACGCGCCCGCTGCTCGTAGTCGCGCAGCACGGAAGGCATCTTGAGCGTCTTGAGGCCCTCCTTGATGACGGCTCTACGCGCGGCCCGGCTCACGATGCCGCCTCCTGAAGCAGCACGTCGAAGTCGGCCGCTTTGGCGCTCTCGATCTCGTGGCGCCGAAGCGTCTCGGGCACCTCCATCCGGGGCGCAGAGCTCCGCTCGACAAGTCCCAGGAGATCGAAACGGCCGGCGGCCAGGGCTTCCTCAAGAGCGGAGGCGACCTCCTCGCTGCCGTGGTCTGTGACCACGCTCAGCAGCTTGGCGAAGAGCCTCGCCGTCTCCAGCGCCCCGTGCCGCAACTCCAGCATGCTCCACAGCTTGCGGTACGCAGGACCGAGCTCTGCGAGCAACTCCGGGGCGACTTGGCGCACCGCCTGAGGCTTCCGGGACAGCTCCTCGAAGTAGTGCGCGTAGCGCACCAGGCGCTGTCCCGGCCGCACAAGGTCGCAGCAGTACTCCTCGTCGCGGCAGGTGAAGGTGATCTCCTTGGCGCCGACGAGGGCATGGACCTGGAGGCTGTTCCACCGCGAGGGAACCGAGTAGGTCGCACCGCCCAACTGCACCGTCGCCTGCCTCGACACTCGCACGATCCTGAGCTTCCGCGCCTCGAACGCGGTCAGCGGCAGCTCGCGCAGAGCCGCCTGCTCCTCCTGCCACCGCGCTCGGTGACCGTGCGCGGCGTCCACCGAAGCCAGCACGCCCCGTGCGATCTCCTCCAGACTGCGCCCTTGAGGCACCGGACTCATGTGCGCCAGACGGATTCCCTTGCCGCGCGACTCCACGCTGCCCTTGTCGTGCCCCTCGCCGGGGCGGGCGAAGCAGGGCTCGAACAGGTAGTGGCTCACCAGAGCCTGGAACCGAGCCGTCAACTGACGCTCGCCGCCCACCCGGCGACGCACCGCGGCACTCAGATTGTCGTAGACCAGACGCAGACGGCACCCCGCCGAAGTGAGCGAACGCCCGCACATGGCCGTCGAGGAACGCCACCTGGTCGCAGCGGTCGTACAGCCACACGAACGAACGGCCCGAGTACGGCAGGTGCAGCAGGAACTTCCACACCCGGTGCGCCACGCCAGTCTTCCTCCACCGTCACCTCGAAGAAGTCCACCTGGCCACACTCGCCGGCACGGTGCACCAGCGGAATGAACGTCTCCTGCCGTTGACGTTTCCACTCCCGTACATAGGCTGCGCACCGTCGTGATCCCGACCTCGCACCCCTCCTCCAGCAACTGGCGATGCAGACGCACAGCCGTCAGACGCTGCTTCGCCGTCGTCGCGCCGCGACCATGTGCGTCAGCAACTCCTCCAGACGAGGAGCCATCCGCTCCAGTCACCCAGCGCCGCACGCGGCTTGCTCTCCGACCCGCCGCGGCGCGCTCCTGATCCATGTACTTGCGCACCGTATTGCGGCTCACACCGTGCTCGCGGAGCCACCGAGCGCTGGCTCCGACCCTCCACCAGCACCTGGTGCCGAATAACATGTACCTGATCCATCCTCAGCAAGTCCTTCCTCCGATCGCGTTGGTCCACAGAACAAGACCAAGCTAACGGCGTCAGGGCCGAGGGTGGATCACTTCCCGAGCGATGAATGGCTCAATTTCTGAGCGATGCTTCCACTGCGCGTTTCCCACAGCCCCGACTACGACGACTGCTTCATCCGATCTGTCTCACATCTGTCTGAGCCACTACACGAAGGCGTCTACGAGTCGCTGGCCCGCATACTTCCCCGAGGTCCGTAGCGAGGGGCGCCTGGCCGCCACTGGCGCCGGGTCCTCGGACTGAGGGGCGGCGCGGGCGTGGCCGGCACGTCGGCGAGCCGACGCGAGGGAGAAGGTCCCGCGCCAGCGAGCGGATCCGCGACCGCAACAGGAGATCGGTGAAACATGCGGGCTAGCAGTCCGTGGTGGAAGTGCGCGTGGCGCCGAGAGTGGTCAGGCGGCCGCCCGGCAAGGCGCGACGAGGGAGCAGTTCGGGCCAACTTCGACCGAGAAGCAACGATGCCGGGCGGGATGCACGGCCGCTCGAATGCAGCGCGACTTTCACCACGGGCTTGCATGGAACAAACTTCGGGAGCGAGGGCATGCCGCCCGCATCCTGGGCCTGTCCCCTGTGCGACAGCGCAGCCCCAAGGCGGCGGACCCTGCTAGGCTCCTGAGCCTCGCGTCGCCTCGGATCGTAGACCGCAGGCCGGATGGGCCCGGTACGCGCAATGCGCTTCTGAGCCTTGGCGGCACGTACCTCGAGATCATCGCGCCGGATCCGGCGCAGTCCGTCGAGAGTCAGATGGTCACGGGGATGGCCGCGATGAGCGGCGGGGGGCTCGTGACCTGGGCGGCGCAAGGCGATCTCCTCGGCACGAAGGCATTGCTGGAGGAGGCCGGGATCTCGTCGGCAGCCCCGGTGGAGACGCGGCGGCGCACGGCGGACGGAGGCTTGCTGGTGTGGGGCCTGCTGTTCCCGCAGGGGGGCGGTTACGGAATGCCCTTCTTCATCGACTGGCGGGACTCGCCGCACCCGGCCGCTACGACGCCTGTCGGTGGGGAGTTGGTGTCGTTCGGGATCTCGACGCCGGACGCCGAGGAACTCGGAGCGGCGTTGGCGGGTCTTGGGCTGGACGTCGAGGTGTTGGAGGGGGAGCCGGAGATGAGGGTGGCGCTCGAGGGAGCGAAGGGTCGCGTGACGTTGACTTCCACGGCGGAGAGCCGGGGCTTGTCGCCGTCTTCGCGGCGCTGAACGGAACGGCGCTCCCGACGGCGCCTGGTCTCTCGGTGCGCGGGGCTGGGTACGCCGTCACACCCGTGCGGGGCGCCGGCGCTGCCAGCGCCTCACTGTCCGCCGGTGCTCTGGGGCTGGTCGTACTCGGATTCCAGCAGACGGGCGCCGCGCAGGACGTTGCCCATCGCGTAGTTGCCTTCGTGGCAGGCGTACTCGTAGACCAGGCTGTCCTTCGCCCGCCACGTGTATTCGCCCGCCCAAGGGGCGGTCCACGAGTTCGGGTCGTCGACCCGGAAGTGGTAGAGCAGGTCCCCGTCCTCGGTCCGGGTGAAGCGCTCCTCCACGTGCATCGTCTCGCTGCCGCCGGGCAGACCGGTCTGGTTGCGGAAATTGCGAGTGTTGACGACCAGGGTGTCGCCTTCCCAGTGGCCGACGCCGTCGCCCAGCCACCAGTCGATCTCTTCCGGACTGTGCTCGTCGTCGATGCGGACAATCCGGGCGTCGTGGACCATTTCGGCCATGATGACGACGTGGTTCTCGGTCTGCATGATCCGAGCGTAATTGTTGTACAGGCTGGGCAGCAGCGGCGGTCCGCCGACGAAGCCGAGCAGGCAGCGCTCGGCCAGAGCCAGCGTCTCCGGACCGTCGAACGGCCCGGGACCGTCATCGTCCAGCCAGGAGGCGGTGCCGTCGTTGTCGTAGATGAACGACGCGAAGTTCGTCGCCATCCGGCGCATGGCCGCCGGCGTCATCTGCGGCCGTCGACCGTTCTTCGGTTCGTAGATGATCGAGGTGCGGAACCTGCCGTCCACCACGACCGACTCGGAGCCGGGATCGATCCAGAACGCGTTGTAGCCGCCGACGCCGCCGCCGCCGAAGCGGTTGTCGCCGTCGCCGCCCTTCCTGGGCGCGGTCCGATCGGCGCCGCCGTCCTTCCTGTCCTTCTCGAGGGACCGCCAGAGTTCCTCCCTTTCCTCTTCCACCGCCTTCGCCTCCTCAGGCGTCAGGTACAGGTTGTCGCCGTACTGCGGCGGGCGATCGACCGGCGTGATCGTGCCGGCGTCGTACACGCCCGACAGATCGGGCTTGCCGTTCGGCATCCGCTTGATGCCGTCTCCCTCCGCGGCAAGCGCCGGGAGAGCGACGAGGAACAGGGCGAGCGAGACGAGAGTGAGCTTGCGCATGGCTTGAGTCCCTGGTTCGGAGAGGTTGGACCGAGATGCTTGAAGGGACTGGCATCCTAGCACCTGTCGGCCTCTGCCTGCCGCTCGCGGCAATCTCTGCCGCGGCTCAGCCGGCGGACCCGGCAGTCCAGCAAGTCGAACTGAACGGCGCCGTCCACGACGCGCCGCCTCCGTGGCGGGGCAACCGCAATCGACGAGGCCGCCGACCGGCCTCCGGCCGGCGCGCGTTTCAGGGCAGGCGGCGGAAACCCGTGTGGCGCAGACCGACACGCGTCACAGTCCGTGCGCTCGTCACCGGGCGCACGAATGACACGCTGGCGCACCTGTACCTTTCCGGGATCGGATTCGGTCATCGATCTCGTACCGTTCGCCGTAGTCGCCGGGGCTGCGCCGTCGTGCGGGGACCGGTGTGCAAGTCTCGGGGGCGCCGTTGTTCCATGGAGTCGGGAGACACGAACATGAAGACGATTGAGCATCACGTGAACGGAAACCGCCTCCCCGCCTGTTCGGGCAGGACCCACCCGGTCTTCAACCCGGCCACCGGCGAGCAGACCGCGGCGGTCGGTCTGGCGAGCACGGGCGAAGTCGACGTCGGGGTGGCCGCGGCCAAGGACGCCTTCAGCGACTGGCGGCGTACCTCGCTCGCCGTGCGGACGAAGCTGATGTACGCCTTCCGGAACCTGGTCGAGGCGCACACGGACGAGCTCGCCCGGCTGCTGACGGCCGAGCACGGCAAGGTGCTGGCGGACGCCGCCGGCGAGGTGGCCCGGGGTATCGAAAACATCGAGTACGCCTGCGGACTCGCCGACCTGCTGAAGGGGAGCTACAACTCCCAGGCCTCGACCGGCGTCGACGTCTACTCGGTGCGCGAGCCGCTCGGCGTCGTCGCCGGCATCACGCCGTTCAACTTCCCGGCCATGGTGCCGCTCTGGATGTTCCCGAACGCGGTCGCCTGCGGCAACACGTTCGTGCTCAAGCCGTCGGAGCGCGACCCGTCGGCGCCTCTTCTGCTGGCGGAACTGTTCGAGCAGGCGGGGTTCCCGTCCGGCGTCTTCAACGTGATCAACGGCGACAAGGCGGCGGTCGACCGCCTCCTGGCCCACCCGGACGTCGCGGCGCTGAGCTTCGTCGGCTCGACGCCGGTCGCCCGCTACGTCTACGAGACGGGGACCGGCGCCGGCAAGCGCGTGCAGGCGCTGGGCGGCGCGAAGAACCACATGGTGGTACTGCCCGACGCCGACATCGACCTGGCCGCCGACGCCGCGGTCTCCGCCGCCTACGGTTCGGCCGGCGAGCGCTGCATGGCGGTTTCAGTCGTTGTGGCGGTGGGCGGCGTCGGCGATCCGCTGGTCGGCGCGATCCAGGACCGGATGGGCAAGCTCACGATCGGCCCCGGCATGGACGCGGAGTCGGAGATGGGCCCGCTGATCACCCGCGAGCACCGCGACCGGGTGGCCGGCTACATCGGCGTCGGCGCCGACGAGGGCGCCACCGTGATCGTCGACGGCCGCAACGCGACCTTCGAAGGCGATGGCTTCTTCCTCGGCGTGTCGCTGCTCGACAACGTCACGCCCGACATGACGGTCTACCGCGACGAGATCTTCGGGCCGGTGCTATGCGTCGTCCGCGCCGACAGCTACCAGGAGGCGGTCGATCTGGTCGAGCAGAACCCCTGGGGCAACGGCGCCGCGATCTTCACCCGCGACGGCGGCGCCGCCCGTCAGTTCCAGGAGGACGCCGACGCCGGCATGGTCGGCGTCAACGTGCCGATCCCGGTGCCGGTCGGCTACCACTCCTTCGGCGGCTGGAAGCAGTCCCTCTTCGGCGACACCCACATGTACGGCCCGGAGGGCGTCCACTTCTACACGAAGGCCAAGGTCGTCACCGCGCGGTGGCCGGACCCGGCGGAGAGCCAGGTGGATCTGGGGTTCCCGCGGAACCGCTAGATCGCGAGGACCGGCACGCGTCGGTTCACGGCTGGGTCGCCTCGAAGAAACGATCCCACAATGCCATGCGCTCCGCGTGCAGGCGGCTGCCCGCCTCGATGGTCGATCCGAATTCGAGGTGCCGGGCCGTGTCCGGCTTGAACGCCGGCCACGTCGGCAGGTCCGGGCTGCCCAGCGGGTTCGGGTCGCCGGTCGAGGCGAAGGCCACCCAGTAGCCGGACATCGCCGCGGCGAGTTCGCGGTCCTCTCGGGCGTACTCGTAGTCCAGCTTGTCCAGGTTGTCGAACGCGTAGGCGATCTCGGCCGCGTGGTACGCGCCGTAGACGTCCTTCTCGGGGTGCGGAGGGACATGGCTGAAGAAGTACAGCCAGGCCGGCGACGGGACGGTCTCCGAGAGGGTCGCCCAGGTTCTCATGTGCCAGCCGAAGACGCGGTCGGAGAACGCGTCGATGGAGGCCCGCCTGGCGTCCGCGTCGGTCGCCGCCGGGTAGGTCTCGAAGACCTCGTCGGCGATGTCCCTGAACTGACTCCTGACCAGGAACTCGAACGCGGACCTGTTCGCGGGGAGCATGCGGCCCATCAGGCTGGTCGCCTCGTCGCGGTTCGAGCCGACCAGCACCGGCACGTCGGCCTGCTCGCCGGCCCGGTAGACCTCGGCGACCTGCTTCGGCAGCACCCAGCCGTCGACGTTCGGCCTGGTCGCGAAGCCTCCCTGCTTCGAGGCCTCGGCGAGGATCGTCCCGGCGTCCAGTGCGCGCAGGCGGGCGGCCGCGTCGCCGCCCTCGATTCCGAGCCGCGCGGCGAAGGCCGCGCCGGCGCTCTCGGCCGAGCCGTCCTCCGACGAGCGAAGCGCCGGCAGTCCGTCGAAGAAGCCCCCGCTCTGGCCGATCGCACGGTGGAACAGGCCGCGAGCCAAGGGCGAGGCCTGCAGCACGTTGACGCTCCAGGCGCCCGCCGATTCGCCGAAGATCGTCACCCGGTCCGGGTCGCCGCCGAAGGCCGCGATGTTGTCCCGCACCCACTGCAGGGCCAGGATCTGGTCCAGGACGCCGTAGTTGCCGGACGCGCCCTGGTCGGACTCGGCAGACAGAGCGGGATGGGCGAGATAGCCGAACGGCCCGAGCCGGTAGTTCACCGTCACCACGACGACGCCCCGCCGCGCCAGTGCCGTGCCGTCGTAGAGAGGCAGCGAGCCCGAGCCGCGGGTGAGCGCGCCGCCGTGGATCCAGACCATCACCGGCAGACGGTCGTTGTCGGACTCCGCCGCGGTCCACACGTTGAGATGGAGGCAGTCTTCGCTCACCTCGCCAAGCGGCTGCGCATAGAAGCCGTTCTCCGGGTACGGCGCCTGCATGCAGGACGGCGGTTCGAACAGAGCGTCGATGGGCAGTCGCGTGGGGATCGCCGGTCGGGGCGGTCTGAACCGAAGATCGCCGACGGGCGGCTCGGCGTAGGGAACGCCGAGGAAGACCCGGACGGAGTCGTCGTCCTCGGAGAGGTACCCGATGACGTAGCCGCTCGACGTCGGCATCACGAGTTGCGGCAAGGCGCTCTGGGCGCCAGCGGCGGCGACGGCCAGCAGCATCGCGCCGGCCAGAACCGGTCCGGGACGGCCGCGGCCGGAAACGAGGCTCATCGGCCCGGTTCCTCCAGTCCGGCTACTTCGCGACGTCATAGGAAGTCAGCGACGCCTGGTCGCGGATGTAGAGCGCGCCGTTGGCGACCACCGGGTGGGCCCAGGTCGGGCCGCCGCGGTTCTCGATCTCGAAGCGCCCCCGCTCGTCGTAGCCGTCGGGCGTAGCCACCGCCAGGCCCACCTTGTTGCGCTCGCTCAGCAGGAACAACTTGCCGTCGGCCAGCACCAGGGAACCCTTGCCGACGCTCCGGGCTCGCCAGTGGACCTCTCCCGTTCGGGCGTCCGCCGCGGTCAGCGCCGGACCGAAGAAGCTGTAGAGGGTCCCTTCGTGGGCAACGACGCCGCCGTGATGATTTTGGAGCCGCGTTCCGAACCAGGCCTCCTCGCTCGAGAAGGCGCCGCCTTCGTCCTCGGCGGCGACCCGAACGGCGCCGCCGCCGACGCCGTAGGAAGCCGAGTAGAAGACGAGATCTTCGTGGAGTACCGGCGTCGCGATGTTGATGGCGTTCCGCGTCGACGGCCGTTCGTAGCGCCAGAGCAACGCCCCGTCATCGGCCCGGACGCCGACTCCGGCTTCCCCCGTGAAGCCGAGCAGGACCTCGACGCCCCCGATCTCGCGCAGGACGAGGGAAGAGTACGAGGCCACGTCGCCAAGTTCTCTGGATCGCCAGACAGTACTGCCGTCGGCCGCGGAGAGCGCCGCGATCGAGCCGTCCCTGCCGCCCGGCATGACGAAGACGCGATCTCCAACGACCAGCGGCGACTCGCTGATGCCCCAGCGGATGTTCGGACTGCCGAAACGCTCCAGCATGTTGAACTGCCAGAGCGCCTCGCCCGAACCCTTCGCGAGCCTCGCCAGTTCGCCCATGCCGTTCAGGACGAAGAGCGAGTCGCCATGGATGGTCGGCGCCGACCGGGGACCGTCGCCCCTGTCCGGATGGTCGTACAGGGGGCCCAGCGTCCGCATCCACACTTCGCCGCCGTCGCCGGCCCGCAGGCGGAAGACCGCGCTCCGGCCGTCGCGGCCGCCCTGGACGTAGATCGCCTCGCCCTCGACGGCGACCGTCCCGTAACCCTGGCCCAGCGTCTCGATCCGCCAGTTGACGGCGGGACCTTCCGGCGGCCACTCGTCGAGCAGGCCTGTCTCGGTCGAGATCCCGGCGCGGTCGGGCCCGCGCCACTGCAGCCAGTCGTCGGCCTGCGCCGTCGTAGCGAATCCGGCGGCGAACAGCGCCGCCGTCCAGCCGAGAATCCGTCCGTTGAACATCCGTGTCACGATCCTCTCCGCCGTTTCTCGCCTGACCGGCCGGCCTGTCGTTGCGGGTCGTGAGGCGAAGCCTACCCGAAGCAGCAACCGGAGGCGGTTACGCTCGGCCAGCACTGCCAGCATGCGGACAACGGCGCGGTTTCGGCGCGCCAAGGGGGAGACCACGACATGGAACTGTCAGGAACTTCGGCCGTCATCACGGGCGGCGGCAACGGCATCGGCCGCGCCATCGCCATCGCCCTGGCGCGCGACGGCGCGAACGTCGCGGTCGCCGACCTGGAACAGGACGCCGCGGAGAGCGTCGCCCGCGAAGTGGAAGCCCTCGGCGTGAAGTCGCTGGCCACGCAGGCCGACGTCACGCGAGAACGGGACCTGGAGCGCCTGGCCGACGACGCCTGGGCGGCCTTCGGGTCCGTCGAGCTGCTGTTCAACAACGCTGGCGTCGGCGCGGGCCGGGCGCCGGCCTACGGATTCAGCGCGGACGACGTGCGCTGGATCCTCGGCGTGAACGTCGAGGGCGTGCTGAACGGCATCCGGGTCTTCGCGCCCCGCTTCATCGAGGGCGGCAGGGAATCCCGCATCGTGAACACGGGCTCCGAGCACAGTCTGGGCATCCCCTTCCCCGGCGCCGCCGTGTACACCGCCTCCAAGCATGCGGTGCTCGCCATCTCCGACGCGCTGCGCGCGGAACTGCCGGAGCACGTCGGCGTCAGCGTCTTCTGTCCGGGCTGGGTGGCGACGAGCATCTGGCGTTCCTCGGAGCGCCGGCCCGAGCGCTTCGGCGGACCCCGGGAGGCCAATCCGGCCGCGGGCAGGATCAGCGCCGAGAACGCCATGTCCGCGGACGAGGCCGCCGCCATGGTGCTCCGGCAGATCCGCGAAGGCCGCTTCTACCTGCTGACCCATCCCCACGTCATCGAGTACGCGCGGACTCGGTGGGAGGATGTCGAGACCGCATTCGCCGAGCAGGCGCCCCGATACGAGGGCGATGACAGGTACGACGTGGCGAAGGCGATCGCGAGAATCCGGGCGGAGCGGACCGGGTAGCTTCTACTGGCCGCCTTCGGCGGCAGCCGGCGGGAACACCGGCGGACCCGGTGCGACCACTGCCGTCAGTCGCCGCGGCCGAGCGTTCACGCGTTGCGCTTGATGTTCCGGAACGGGCCCTGGTCGGCGCGGTAGCCCTTCGGCATCCCCAGCACGCGTTCGGAGATGATGTTGCGCTGGATCTCGTCCGTGCCGCCGGCGATCGAGATCGCGGGCGCCGAAAACGAGGACCTCGGCGATCATCCCGTCCGCGGCGGAATCGGGGCCGCTCAGCATGGCGTCCGCGCCCGAGATCATCGTGTGGACGTGGGAGGCCTGGCGGGCGATGACGCTCGCGGCAAGCTTGCCGATCGACCCGGCCGGGATGATCTCCGCGGCGTCGGCCTTGCGCCTCGCCTCGGCGCCGTCGGAGGCGAGCCTCGCCCCGGTGTCCAGGCAGAGCAGCCTGGCGATCTCCTGCCGCACCGCCGGATCGTCGATCGCGCCGGTCTCCCGGGCGCGCGGCAGGACGAGATCCACCCGGCCTTCGCGCTGCGGGTACCAGGCGTAGGGCTCGGTCGCGAGCCGGACTTCGTCCTGGTATTCCGCGTAGATCGGCCCCTGCTTCGGCCCGTCGAGCGAAGACCCCCGAACCCGGCGGCTGAAACCGCGGCGCTCGAAGGAGAGCGTGGTCTTCGCCACGAGCCAGCCGGCGCCCTCGCCGCCGATCAGGTCCTCGGGCGGCACGACGGCGTTCGTCATGAACACCTCGTTGAACGACTGGTGTCCGTTCATCTGCCTGAGCGGCCGCGCTTCGACCCCCGGCTGGCGCATGTCGAGCAGGAAGTAGCTGATCCCCTGGTGCTTGGCCGCGTCCCAGTCGGTGCGCGCGAGGAGCAGCCCGAAGTCGGCATGGTGCGCGCTCGCGTTCCAGACCTTCTGACCGTTGATGATCCACTTGCCGTCCTGGAGCTCGGCGCGCGTGGTCAGACCCGCCAGGTCGGAGCCGCTGCCCGGTTCGCTGAAGAGCTGGCACCAGGTGTGTTCGCCGGTCAGGATGGGCCGCAGGAAGCGCCCCTTCTGGTCATCCGAGCCGCAGGCGAGGATCGTCTCGGAGGCCAGTCCCCGCGGGCCGACCTGAGCGGCCGGAATTGCGTCCCTCTCCCTGAAGGCCTCGGCGACGACCGCGGTCTGCTCGAGCGTGAACCCGCGCCCGTACCACTCCTCGGGCCAGTGCGGCGCCGCCCAGCCGCCTTCGATCAGGATCTCCCGCCATTCGATCAGGGGACGGTCGACGCGCCAGTTCGAGTCCAGCCAGGCCGAGACCTCGCGGCGGATCCGCTCCGGCGTCACGCCGCGCCCTCGAGCCTCGCCATCATCCGCTCGCGGTGGATGGCCGGCGTGCCGAACAGGACCTCGGAACCCTTGGCGCGCTTGAACCAGAGGTGGGTGTCGTCCTCCCAGGTGAAACCGATTCCGCCCCGCAGCTGAATGCCGGTTCTCGCGGCGCTCACGCAGGCGTCGGCGGCCGCCGCCTTCGCCATGCTGGCGGCCCAGGGCTCGCCCGAGCCTCCGTCCAGACAGCGCGCCGAGTGGTGCGTCAGCGCCCGCGCGATCTCGATCTCGAGCAGCAGGTCGGCGCAGCGGTGCTTGAGCGCCTGGAAGGAGCCGATCGGCCGCCCGAACTGGAAGCGTTCCTTCGTGTAGGTCACCGTAGTGTCGAGGAGATGCTGCGCTACGCCAATCATCTCGTGTGCCAGCGCGGAGCAGAGCCGGTCCCAGATCCGGTTCAGAACGGCGCACGCGACATCGGCGAGGCGGCGGGCCGGAACCTCGGAGAAGGCAACCCGGGAGAGCTTGCGGGTCGCATCGACGGTCTGGAGCGCCTCGACGGTCAGACCCGACGCGCCGCCCTCGACCAGGTACAGCCCGAGCCCGCCGGCGCCGCTCGCCACGACCACCAGCAGGTCCGCGACATGGGCGTCGACCGCCATCGCCGCGGTCCCGGACAGCTTCGCGTCGCCCGCCGCGCGGATCGACCCGCCGACGCCGGACGGACGGTTCAGGTCGTCGAGCACCAGGGTCGCGATCGTCGAGCCGTCGGCGATGCCCGGCAGCAGCGCCTGCCGGTCCTCGTCATCCGCCGCCTCGACCAGCGCGGTCCCGGCCATCGCCGCCGAAGCGAACCAGGGACCGCAGAACAGCGTTCGGCCCATCTCCTCGGCGACGATGCCGAGCGCGACCGCGCCGCCGCCGGCGCCGCCGCAGGCCTCCGGCAGGTGAACGCCAGAAAGCCCGGCGGCGCAGAGTTCCCGCCAGACGTCCGGGTCGTAGCCCCGGTCCGTCGCCATCTGCTCGCGAACCGCCGTCGGCGGCGACCTGTCGCGCAGCGCCCGCGACACGACGTCGCGGAGAAGATCCTGCTCCTTCGAGAACTCCGTCCGCACGCCGCCTCCCGGCGTCAGGCGCGGCTTGGCGGCGGCGAGGACATCGAGCGACCGCGCTGGCGCACCGCGGCGGTCAGTCCGCTTCCGGCTCGGGCCGGTTCCGGAAATCGGCGGCGCCGTGACGCTCGCGCAACTGGGTCTCCGGCGGCCCCCAGGAGCGGTTCACCATCCGGCCGCGCTTCACCGCCGGGCGCCTGGCGATCTCGCCGCCCCAACGGTTCACGTTCTCGTAACTCCGCCCGTCGATGAACTCGCCGGCCTCGTACAGGCGGCCGGCGGCCAGCGCTCCGTACCAGGGCCAGATCGCCATGTCGGCGATGGAGTATTCGTCCCCGGCCATGTATCGGGCGTCCGCCAGGCGACGGTCGAGCACGTCGAGCTGCCGTTTCACTTCCATCGTGAATCGGTCGATCGCGTACTTGATCTTCTCCGGCGCGTAGGCGTAGAAGTGGCCGAAGCCGCCGCCGAGGTAGGGAGCGCTCCCGATCTGCCAGAACAGCCAGGAAAGACACTCGGTGCGGCCGCCATGTTCCCGCGGCAGGAAGTCGCCGAACTTCTCGGCCAGGTAGAGAAGAATGGCGCCGGATTCGAAGACCCGCGTCGGCGGCGCCGTGCCGTGATCGACGAGCGCCGGGATCCTGGAGTTCGGATTCGCCGCGACGAAGCCGCTCGAGAACTGGTCGCCTTCGCCGATGTCGATCAGCCAGGCGTCGTACTCCGCGTCACGGCCAAGCTCGAGGAGCTCCTCGAGCATCACGGTGACCTTCACGCCGTTCGGGGTGGCGAGCGAGTAGAGCTGAAGCGGATGTTCGCCAACCGGCAGCTCCGCTTCGTGCGTGGGGCCGGCGATCGGACGGTTGATCCTGGCGAAGCGGCCACCGCTTTCGGTGTCCCATGTCCAGACCTTGGGCGGCGTGTAGGAGGAATCCGTCATGGGCTCATTCGTGGACCGCGGCGTGGAGGGAATGGCGCACCCTGGAGGAGTCGAACCCCCAACCTTTGGATCCGTAGTCCAACGCTCTATCCAGTTGAGCTAAGGGTGCGTTCCAGGCCGCCGCGCCAAGCGAACGCGGAACCCTAGCAGCTTGCCGACGAGAAAGGGAGCGGCGCCGGCCGGCAGCCAGCAGCCCCCGGCCTCGCGGCGGCGAACGCCGCCAACCCGCGGCGAAGTTGCGCCGCGCTGGGTGCGCCGACGCTGCTGGCGCGACGCACGGCCGGGAGCCCGGCGCTTCGCGCCGGATGCCGACGGGGACGTCCGCTTTCCGGGGTGCGTTGCCTGCGCTAGCCGGAAAGATCGATGAATCGGTCGCACTGGGCTCGCACCAGCGGGTCGCCTCCGGCGCCGGCGACACCGATCACGGTGACCCCGTTCTGTTGCAGCTTGGCGACCAGGGGCAGCATCTGCGCCGACGTCGCTCCCAGCGCCACCGTGTTGACGCCGCGCTTCGTGTAGCAGAGCTCCAGAGCATCCACGACGATCCGAACCGCCGCGGAGCAGCCGCGCAGCTCCATGCCCGAGGGCACGTCGACGACTTCGACGCCGCTGCCGTGGAGCGCATCGCGATCGAGACGCCGGTCGCTCGCGTCGGCATACACGCGACGCAGGACGAGCTTGCCGAGTTCGCCCTCGAGCCGGGCGAGCAGCCCCTCCGCATCGAGCTCCGCGACGCCCTCCAGGCTGCGTTCCAACCCGCCGAGGTCGAGAAGCGCGGCCGCGCGGCCGGCCTGACCGGACCTCGCCGGCGGCGAGGCGGCGTCGCCGTGCCGGGACGCGGCGGCTTCGGCGCCCGCGCCTTGCTCCCGCCCTTCCGTACCGCCACGTCCACCCCGCCGTGAACGCCGCCCGCCGCGCCGCCGACGCCGCCTGGCGGGCGGGGGCGCCGCGGCCTCCGCGGCCGGCGCCCGGGCCGGTTCCGCCGGCTCGGTTGCCGCCTCCAGCGCTGCAGACACGGCGGGTTCCGCCGATGCCGCGTCCCCGGCTTCCGTCTTCCATCCGTCTCCCTTCGACTGGCGCGCCGCCGGCTGGGCATCGGGCGGCGCCGGATCATCGTCCGGCCCGCCGTCGCCGGCGGCCGCCCCGGCTTCGACCGCGGCCGCGACTTCGGCCTGGTCCTCGCTCTCGGCGCCGGCCGGTTCCGGCCGTGTCGATTCCCGTTTCTCCTCCGCCGCCGGTCTCCGCCACCAGGGATTCACTCTCTCTTGCCCCCCATGGAATGTCCTGTTCGGGCGGCTCCGGCGCGGGCCGAAACCGGCGCCGTCGCCATGCTCGCCGCCATGGCGGGATTGTATAGTCCGGCCAGTGGCCGTGGATGCGCTCCCGTATCGGTACCTGGCCGTCGACGGTCCGATCGGCGTAGGCAAGACGACCCTGGTCGAGATGCTCGCGCAACGCTTCGAGGGCGTGAAGATCCTCGAGGACGTGGACAATCCGTTTCTCGAGGCGTTCTACCGCGACCGGCCCGGAACCGCCTTTCAGACCGAGCTCTACTTCCTGCTGACGCGCTACAAGCAGCAGCTCGAGCTGGTCCAGGAAGAGCTGTTCGATCCCATCCGCCTCGCCGACTACACGTTCGCGAAGAGCAGGCTGTTCGCCTGCCAGAACCTGACGGACGGCGACCTGATGCTGTTCGAGAAGCTCTACGACCTGCTCGCGCCGCAGTTGACCCAACCGGATCTGCTGATCTTCCTGACCGCCGACATCGACACCTGCATGGCGCGGATTCACAAGCGCCGCCGCGCCATCGAACGGAACATCTCCGCCGACTATCTGGGCGAGCTGATCGAGGCCTACAACCACCACTACTACCACTACGATGGGTCGCCTCTGCTCGTCGTGGACAGCCGCAACCTGGACTTCGAGCACAAGCCGACCGACTTCGAGGAACTGCTCCACCACATCTCGCGGAAGATCCGCGGCACCGAGTACTTCGTGCCCGCCCGGAGCGCCTGAGAGCCACGCCATGACCACTCCAGATCCCTTGGTCATCGCCGGCCGCGAGTTCCGCTCGCGCCTCATTCTCGGCACCGGCAAGTACAGCGACGAACGGGTGATGATCGACGCCTTCGAAGCCTCCGGCGCCGAGATGGTCACGGTAGCCCTCCGGCGCGTCCGCCTGGACGACGCGGGCAAGGAATCGCTGATCGACCGCATCGACCAGGACCGCTACCTGCTGCTGCCCAACACGGCTGCCTGCTACACCGCGGACGAGGCGGTGAGGACGGCCCGGCTGGCGCGCGAACTGGGCGGCTGGAACTGGGTCAAGCTGGAAGTGATCGGCGACGAGAAGACACTCTTTCCCGACAACGAGGAGCTGCTTGCGGCTACCCGGGAACTGGTCGCCGACGACTTCGTCGTGCTTCCCTACACGACGGACGATCCGATCGTCTGCCGCAAGCTCGAGGACCTGGGCGCGGCCGCGGTGATGCCGCTCGCGGCGCCGATCGGCTCGGGGATGGGCATCCGCAATCCGGCGAACCTGCGGATCATCGTCGAGCAGGCAAGCGTACCCGTCATCGTGGACGCCGGCGTCGGCACCGCGAGCGACGCCGCCCTGGCGATGGAGCTGGGCGCGGACGGCGTGCTGATGAACACCGGCGTCGCCGGCGCCCGGGATCCGGCGCGGATGGCCCGGGCGATGAAACTGGCGGTCGAGGCCGGCTGGCTGGCGGCCAACGCCGGTCGGATTCCGAAGAAGCTGTACGCGACGGCGTCGTCGCCGACGGAAGGGCTGATTACCTGAAGGGAATCCGGCTCTCCGCGTCGGCGGAGCGGGGGTCGTCCGTGTCGCCGCGGCGCAGGCGCAGCAGGCCGGCGTGGGCGATCATCGCCGCGTTGTCTCCGCAGTAGCGAAGCGGCACGAGCAGCACGTCGGCGCCGCGACGTTCGCCCCAGAGCGCGACCTCCCGACGCAGTAGGCGGTTCGCCGCCACGCCGCCCGAGACGGAGAGCCGCTCCACCGGCCGCATGTCGCCGAGACGGTCCAGGCGGTCGACCAGCTGCGCGACCGCGGCGCGGCGGAAACCGGCCAGAAGATCGAGCACCTCCCGCGGCCAGGGTGACTCGCCGGCGGCGGCGACCGGCGGCGCTTCCGCGGCCCGACCGTTCCCCGCCTCGATCTCGCCGAGCGCGCGCAGCGCCTGGCTCTTCAACCCCGAATACGAGAACGCGAGTTCGCTGGACTTGATCCTGGCCACCCGGAACGGTCGGGCCGCCGGATCGCCCAGCTCCGCCAGCCGGTCGACCTCGGCGCCGGCCGGGAACGGCAGGCCGACCCGGTGGCCGATCTTGTCGAACGCCTCGCCGATCGCGTCGTCCCGGGTCTCGGCCAGACTGGTCACGGCGCCGGACGGACCGTCGACCGCGAGCAGGCTGGTGTGGCCGCCGGAGACGACCAGGCCGACCATCGACTCGGGCACGGACCGACTCGCGCCGTCGGTCCGGAGCAGGGGCGAGAAGAGGTGGCCCTCCAGGTGATGCACGGCAAGGAAGGGCACGCCGAGCGAGTAGCTGATCGCCTTGCCGAGAGAGAGTCCAACGAGCAGCGACCCCACGAGGCCGGGGCCGCGGGTCGCCGCGACCGCGCCGATCCCGGACCAGTCCACGCCCGCCTCCCGAAGCGCCGCCGCCGACACCGCCGGCCAGTTGCGGAGGTGTTCCCGCGACGCCGCCTCCGGCACCACGCCGCCGAACGGTCGGTGCACGTCCAGTTGGCTCGAGACCACGGAAGAGAGCACGCGGCCGTCCGCGTCGAGCACCGCGCAGGCCGTGTCGTCGCAGGATGTCTCGATGCCGAGAACGAAGCCCTCGATCGGGGCGGCCGCCTGGTTGGCCGTGGGCATGCCGGCGACGTTATCCTCCGCCCTGAGAGCCGACGCCGGCCGACGCGGCGGCCCACCGAGATCGACCGCCTTGATCTTCCCACAGAGCTTCCGTGACGGCGCCCTCGCCCCGCGAGGCCGGCGCGTCATCGTGCGGGTCGACTTCAACGCGCCGATGGCCGGCGAGAGGGTGCTCGACGCGACCCGCCTGCGGGAAGCGGCGCCCACCATCGAAGCTCTCAGCGGCGCGGCCGCCCGCGTCGTCCTGCTGTCCCACCGCGGCCGGCCACGGGGCAAGGCCGATCCCGGACTCAGCCTGCGTCCGGTCGCCGACGCGCTGTCTTCCATCCTCGGCCGACCCGTCGCCTTCGCCGCGGACTGCACCGGATCGGCCGCCCGGAACGCCGCCGCCGCGCTCGAAGACGGAGACGTTCTGCTGTGCGAGAACCTTCGCTTCCACGCCGGCGAGGAAGCGAACGATCCGGCCTTCGCCGCCGAGCTGGCCGCCCTCGGCGAGGTCTACGTCAACGATGCCTTCGGCGCCGCCCACCGAGCCCATGCGTCCACCGCCGCCGTCTGCGGGCTGGTGGAGCAGGCCTTCAGCGGACTGCTGTTCGACCGCGAACTGCGGCAGCTCGGCCGGCTGCTCGACGACCCGCCGCGGCCGTTCGTCCTCGTCATCGGGGGCGCGAAGATCCGAGGCAAGATCGGCGCCCTGCGGGGCCTGCTGCCCCTGGTCGACCGGGTCCTGGTCGGCGGGGGCATGTCGAACACGTTCCTGGCCGCCCGCGGCGCGGAACTCGGTTCCTCGCTGGTCGAGACGGACAGCTTCGAACTGGCGCGCGAGATCGAGACCGAAACCGCGACCGGCGGCGCCGAGCTGCTCCTGCCGCTCGACCTCGTTGTCACCGACTCGCTCAAGGCGCCGCCCTCGGAAAGGCGGGTCCGCGCCGTGCCGGTGAAGGACGGCGTGCCGGCGGGATGGCTGGCGGTCGATATCGGGCCGGAGACGCGCGCCGCCTTCGAACGCGCCATCGACGGCGCCGCGACCCTGTTCTGGAACGGTCCGATGGGCGTCTTCGAGACCCGGCCCTTCGATGCCGGCAGCCTTGCCGTGGCCAGGGCCGCCGCCGCCTGCGACGGCTTCACCGCGGTCGGCGGCGGAGAGACGGCGGCGGCGGTCCGGCGGGAGAATCTCGCCGGGAGAATCGATCACGTCTCGACCGGCGGCGGCGCTTCCCTTGCGCTGCTGGCCGGCGAGGAACTGCCGGCCGTGGAGGCGCTCCGGGCGCGCGGCGGGGAGGGGGCATGACGCGCACGCCGATCGTCGCCGGGAACTGGAAGATGAACCTGCTTCGCGAGGACGTCGCGGCCTACGCCGAGGCGCTCGCCGACGCCGGAGCGCCCGACGCACGGGTCGATGTCGTCCTGTTCCCGACCTCCGTCCACTTGGGCCTCGCCGCGGCGGCGATGCCCGACTGGGCAGCCGTCGGCGCCCAGGACGTCCACGCCGAGGACGGCGGCGCCTACACCGGCGACGTCGCCGCCGCTCAGATCCTCGACGCCGGCGCTTCCTGGACCCTGGCCGGCCACTCCGAACGGCGCCAGCGCCACGGCGAATCGAACGACGACGTCGCGCGCAAGACCCGACGGGCCCTGGGCGCCGGGCTGATCCCGGTCGTCTGCGTGGGCGAAACACTGGATCAGCGGCAGCGGGGCCAGACCGAGGCCGTCTTGGACGCCCAGTTGGACGCCGTCCTCGAGGCGTTCGCCGCGGCCCACGACGCCGGAGTCGGCGCGGTCGTCGCTTACGAACCGGTATGGGCGATCGGCGCCGGCCTCAGCGCCTCGCCCGAGATCGCCGCGGCTGTCCACGGCCGCCTGCGGGCGCGGCTGAATCGCCGCCAGGCCGGCCTCGGCGATTCGACCCGGATCCTCTACGGCGGCTCGGTCAACGCCGACAACTGCCGGGATCTGATCGGCCGGTCCGACATCGACGGCTTTCTCATTGGCGGCGCAAGCCTTGATCCTGCCTCGTTCCTGCGTATCATTCGTCTTTCCGCGGGTTCCGCCGGCGCCCAGGCCTGACGAACGGCGCCGTGCGTGCGGTGCGGACACTCCAGAGGGGAGATGGACCTTGATCTTCGTGCTCTATGCCGTCCACGTGACGGTTTCCCTGTTTCTGGTCCTGGTCGTCCTGCTGCAGCAGGGCAAGGGGGCCGACCTCTCGGTGTTCGGCGGCGGCGCGTCTCAAGCCGCCTTCGGCGCTCGCGGCGCGGCGACGCTCCTGCACAAGCTGACCGTCGGGTGCTTCGTCCTCTTCATCCTGACGACGCTGTCGATCGGCTTCATGCAGAAGCAGGACACCTCGTCGGTCATGAGCGGCGTCGAGTCCGTCATGGACGAAGTCGACGCAGGCCAGGCCGCCGAGCCGGCGGAGGAGGCGGCTTCGGACCAGGCGCCGGATTCGTCGGCGCCGGTCCAGGACGCCGAAGAGGCGGCCGCGGAAGGCGAAGGCGACTCGACCGAGGCCGAAACCGGGACAGGGACGGAAGCCGATACCGGGACCGAAGGCGGGAGCGGGACGGAAACCGATACCGGGACAGGAAGCAACAGCCAGGGCTAGTTCGCGGGCTGGATCCGACGGAAGACGTGGCCAGAGCCGAAGTGGCGGAATTGGTAGACGCGCACGGTTGAGGGCCGTGTGGGGCAACCCGTGCCGGTTCGAGTCCGGCCTTCGGCACCACCCTCCGAGAGCTTGCATGGAGCGAACAGCGCGGCGCCGGGCACGCCGAAGCCGCTGGCGTGACGCGCGGACCGGAGGCCGGCGCTTCGCGCCGGATGCCGGCGAGGACGCCCGGGGCGCCCAGTGCGTACCGCCCGCGGGTTACTGGCGCTTGACGCTCTTGATGACGACGGTCTCGACCGGCTGGGCGTTGCTCAAGCGACCGGGTTCGTCAACCTCGACCTTGGCAATGGCATCGACCGCCTCCATGCCCTCGACGACCTCGCCGAACACCGCGTAGCCGACTCCGTCCTGAGCTTCTTCGCGATTCAGGAAGTCGTTGTCAGCGAGGTTGATGAAGAACTGAGCCGTGGCGCTGTCGGGCTCGCCGGTTCTGGCCATGGCGACCGTGCCGCGGTCGTTCAAGAGCCCGTTGCCCGCCTCGTTCCTGATCGGCGGTCGCGTGATCTTCTTCTCCATGCTCGCGTCGAAGCCGCCGCCCTGGATCATGAAGCCGTCCATCACGCGATGGAAGATCGTCCCGTCGTACCATCCGCGATCCACGTAGTCGAGGAAGTTCTCGACCGTGATCGGCGCCTTCTCCGGGTTCAGTTCCAGCACGATCGTGCCGTGGCTCGTTTCGAGGGCTACTCTCGGGGGCGATGGCGTGTCCTGGGCGAGGCCGGGGGAGGCCAGCAGGACGGTGGAAGCGGCGTGGATCAAGAAACGACTCCAGGGTCCGGTACGTGAACTGTGCATCCGAAGGGGTCTCCAGCGATGAAACCGCCCGGGCCGGATGCCGCGGGCGCGGGACGCAGCGTAGCAAGTCCGCGGCGGAAGCGCCCCGCCCGCGAGGGATCTCGGGACGCCAGCCGGATTGTCGGGGTCGTTCTGGCCGGCGGCAAGGGACGCCGGCTGAGGACCGCCAAGGCCGCGCTCCGCCTCCCCGGCTCGCGGTCCGGCGAACCGGGACCGACGCTCGTCAACTGGTCCATCGCCCGGCTTTACGCCGTCCACGGGATCGAGGAGATCCTCGTCGCCGCCGGCGACTTCGCGGTCGACGTCGGGTCGGCTGAACGCGGCCGCCGCGTCTCGACGGCGCCGGACGGTCCCGGCTCGGGCCCCGCGGCCGGCGTACTGGGGGCCGCCCGATCCCGGCCGGGGCGCCGCCTGCTCGTCCTGGCCTGCGACCTGCCCCTGGTCCCGGTCGATCTGCTCGCCGACCTCGCCGCCTCGGACGCCGACCTGGCGCCGGCCGCGACGAACGTCCGCGACCCGCGCTCCATGAACCCGACCTGCGCGCTCTGGGCGCCGCCGGCCCTTGACCGACTGGCGGCCCGGATCGAACGGGGCGACAACCGTCTCCACCCTCTCACGCGATGCGCCGCCCTGCGGATCGAGCCGGTCGACGCGGGCCGCTTCGGAGACCCCGAGGACGTCCTGCTGAACGTGAACACGGCCGCCGACTGGGAGCGGGCCCGCCGGCTGGTCAAGCGGGAGTCAGCCCGGCGGGGTCCGAGCGCCGGCGGCTGATCGCCGCTCGCGGCATTCTCCGCACGGGCACAGGCCCCGCAGGAAGTCGAAACGGTAGATGCCGGTCCAGTGCCCGTCCGACCAGGCGATGCCGAGCGCGTAGTTGCCTACCTGGGAAACGCTCTGCGCGGTCACCGGCCGCGGCGGCGGCCGAAACCGCGGCGGTCCGGCGTTGTGGCCCTGGCACATGGCGCAGGGGCAGTAGCCGCGCAGGACGTCGTACTCGTAGTCGCTCCGGTGGCCGTCCCGCCAGCGCACGCGCAGCAGGCGCGCCTCGTGGTCCCGGCGGACTTCGGTGGGCCAGGCGCTCATGTCAATCGGAAGCCGGACGGACGGCCGCCGCACCGGCGTTCCGCGGCGGAGGATCCGCCGTGCCCGGCGGCGTCCACGGTCCGCAGCGCATCAGCCGGGCCAGGCTGTGCAGACCTCCGGCCGCCAGACCGCGGCTCCGTATCGCCGCCCGAGCGTACTCGCTGCATGTCGGCTGGAAGCGGCAGCGCACGCCGGCGCGGCCGAGAAGGGGCGAACCGGTCGCCTGGTAGGCGCCGATCAGCGCATCGGCGACGCGTGCCGAGAGCTGGTTCTCCGGTGGCCGCGCGAGGTCGAGCGCGGCCAGCGCGACGCCGACCGCGACGAACAGCCGGATCGTGGCGGCGCCGCGGCGCCTTCCCGAAGCCGCCGGCGGCGCGCCGCCGGCGCGAGCGGAAGGCCCACGGCAACGGACCCGCGCGCCCGGTTCCTTGCCGCGCGCTCCGGAGGGCCGGTTCAGAAGCGCTCGGCCAGAGGCGTCAGCACCGGTATCCAGAGCCGCCGACCGTTGATCCCTCGCACGATGCAGGCGATCCGCACCATGACGGAGGCGACGAACAGCAGGAAGAAGAACGGCGCCAGGAAGCAGCCGACGCCGGTCGCGAAGAGAACGATCTGGAGGAAGACCCACAACATGAACTCCGCGACCATCAGGACCACACCGTTCCTGGCGTGCCAGCGGACCTCTTCGTCCCGTTCCTCGATCAGCAGAGGCGCCAGGACCAGGACCCACAGATAGGCAAGGACCACCATCAGGTTCCGGTTCGGCGAAGGGCCGTCCGAACCCGGCGGCGCGGGCGGCGCCGAGGATGAGGCTTGCTGCGTGTCCGGTTCCGTCATGCCTCTGCCTTCCCGAGGAGCCGACCGTCCTCGGATGCGGCCGCTCCGCCAATGGTCAGTGTAGCGCGGTACAGCTCCCGGTACCGCGCGACGATCCGACCGCGGTCGAAGCGCGAGCGCGCCCAATTCCGGCCGTGCGCCGCGAAGGCCCGCCTTAGCGAGGAGTCGCCCAGGAGGGCCACGCAGCTCGCCGCCAGCGCCTCCACGTCGCCGACCGGGCAGAGCAGTCCGTTGCGGTTCTCGCAGACCACTTCGGGCACGCCTCCGGTGCGGGTCGCCACGACCGGCACGCCGAGAGCCAGGGCCTCGAGCGAGGCCAGGCCGAAGCTCTCGCTCTCCGACGCCGAAAGGAACAGTTCGCCCTGTTCCAGGATCGGTTCCACGTGGGCCTGGGCGCCGAGGAAGGTCACGTGGTCCGCGATCCCCAGTTCCCGGCACCGGCGCTCGGCGGCGGGGCGCTCCGGACCATCGCCCACCATCCACAGCCGCGCCGGCATCGCCCGCCGCACCAGCGCGAACGCCGCGACGACGTCCGCCGCCCGCTTCACCGGACGGAAGTTCGAAACGTGGACGATCGACCCGGACTCGGCGGCGGCCGGCGCCGGCCCCGCCCGACGCCCGGCGGCGGCCGGCGGCACGAAGTTGGGAATCACGTCCACCGGGTCGTCCAGGGAAAAACGCTCCGTCGCCTCGCGCGCCAGGGCCTCGGACGGCGCCGTGACGCGGTCGCTGTTCCGCAGCGCCCAGCCGAGGACGTCCCGGTAGCTGGGACGGGCGCCCACCAGCGTCACGTCCGTGCCATGGACCGTCGTGACGATCGGGCATGGCGGCCGGTCGCCCGCGCCTTCCGTGAGCAGCCGTCTGGCCAGCAGCGCGGCCACGGCGTGGGGCGCGGCGTAATGGACGTGCACGACGTCGAGGCCGGCGGACGCGACGACCTCGGCCAGGCGGTTGGCCAGGGCCAGGGTCAGCAGCGGCCGATCGAACAGGCCGTACTCCTGAATTTCCGAGCCGTCCACCCGGTGAAAGTGGACGTTCGCCCGCTCGCGCAGGCGCGGGGGCCTGTCCGAACTGACGACATGGACGACGTCGCCTCCCTCGGCCAGCGCCAAGGCCAGTTCCGAGGCAACCACGCCGGAACCTCCGTAGCTCGGCAAGCAGCAGATGCCAATCCGCATCGGATCCTCTTCTACGCGGGCGGACGATCCGCTGTTTCGTCCGCGGGCGGGGCGACGCGGTCCAGCGACAGGAGTTGCAGACGCCGCGGATCCCTGTCGATCGACCCGAGTGCCCGAACCAGCGCGCGACCGTACGACGCGAGGCAGTGAAGGGACGTGACCTCCCGCTCCTGGGGCTTGCCGTTCGGCAGGCAGTGCGCGCGCAGCCTCATGATCCGGCCGCGCAGTACCTGGTCGCGACGGGCGGCCGCGGCGACAACGCGCCGCTCGAAGAGCGCGAACGTCCGTTTCAGGTTCGCTCCCGTCTTCCGCCACGCGGTCTCGAGGGACCCGTCGATCGACGTCCGGGCCGCCGCCAGATCGTCGATGGCGGCTCCCAGCTTTTCGCCGGCGACCCCGAGGAAGTCGAGGTCGAGGCGGGAGGCCAGGAGCTCGTCCAGCTCATCCGGCCGGGAGAGCACGGCCGCCAGGTCGATTCCCTCCGCCTCCAGTCCGTCCAGCCAGCGGCGCTCGCGGACGCCGAGCAGAACGACCTGGGGGCGCAGGGCGATCGCCGGGGGCGGCACGTCGAGCGCGTCGTAGAGAGCGCGCGCCTGCGTCATGTAGGCGAGTTCGCCCGGGCCGAGGACCTGAAGCGCCGTGCCGAACACCGCGTCCTGGACCACGGGACGCGCCAGCACGCCGGGACTCATGGACCGCGGCCGGCGGTCGAGGAGGTCAAGCAGCGCGTCGACCTCGCCGGCGCCGCCGCCGCGCAGGCGGTAACCGCCGTTTCCGGTCCACGCCACGCGTCTCCGCTCGCCGGCGTCGCCGATCAGGAACAGGGGCGCTTCGTTCCCGCGCCACCGGACCGGCAGCCCGATTCCGCGCCGAGTCAGCTCCGCCGACGCCGACGCGAGGGCCCCGTCGACGGCGCGCCGGCGTTCGATCAGCCGGCGCAGCGCCGGAATCGACGCCTCCTTCAGCGCCGGGAGCTGCGAATCGACGAGCAGCGGGCAGCGATCGCCGAGAAACCGCGCGACGAGCCGCGCGAAGGACTCCGTGAAGCAGCGGTCCGGCGCCAGATCGCTCCGGCAGTCGTCCAGCCGGCGACGATAGTCGTCGTTCGGCGCCGCGGCGCGCACCGTGGCCAGGAGCGCCGCGGCCTCGGGACCGAGATGGCGGCCGCCGACCGGCACGAGAGGCGCCGGATCCTCGCCCAGCGTGAGCGCCTCGGGTCCGGCCGGCGGAAACCACGCGCGGGCCACTTCGGCGTAGTCGTGGTCCTCGGACGCCATCCAGAACAGGGGCACGGCGCGCTGGCCGCGACGCGTCAGCGCTTCGGCCCACCGAACGCAGGCCGCGGCCTTGGTCAGAGTGAACAGCGGCCCCGCCCCCAGGCCGCACTGCTGACCCGTGATGACGACCAGAGTCGCCGGGTCGGCCAGCGCTTCGGCCAGGGCGACGGCGCCCGGGTGGCCGTAGCGGGCGTTGGCCTCGGCAAGGGCCCGGGCGACCGTCACGCGGTCGGCGGGCGGCGCCGGCGGCGCCGCGGCCTGGCCCTCTTCGCCGGGCAGCACGAACCGCAGCGGCTCGAGCAGGTCGAGGTCCCTGCCGTCCAGGAAACGTCGCGGCAGATCCCCGAGCAGCCCGCAGGAGCAGAGGTCGGGACCGCTCGAGGCGGCGGTCGGGGGGCGGTTCGCCACGGCGCAACATCCTACCGGCGGTCCCGCCGGGTCACTCGGCGGCGGGCCTCGAAGGCGGAACCGGCCCGGACCGGCCGCGTAGAATCGGCAGGATGGCTGCTTCTCCGCGAACGACGCCGGCGCTCGAACCGATGGTCATCGGCCAGGGCGAGCGCGCCGTGACGATCGAACCGCCCCTGTTCCTGGCGCCGATGGCCGGCGTGACGGACCGGGACTTCCGGTTGATCGTGCGCCGAATCGGCGGCGTCGGCCTCGTGTCGATGGAGTTCATCTCCTCGCGGGCCATCGTCGACGGCAACCAGAGCACCCGGGACCTCATGCACTTCGCCGAGGAAGAACGGCCCCTGGCGATCCAGATCTACGGCTCGGACGCGGAGACGATGGCGGAGGCCGCCGAGGTCGTCGAAGAGCTCGGACCCGACGTCTGCGACATCAACATGGGCTGTCCGGCCAACAAGGTGCTGAAGGGCTGCGCCGGCGCCGCCCTGATGGGCGACCTCGACCTGGCCGGCCGCATCGTCCGCGAGGTGCGGGGCCGGATCCGGATTCCGTTGACCGTCAAGTTCCGGCTCGGCCTCGACCACGCCCAGGCCAACTACCTGGACCTGGGGCGCCTGTGCGAGGACCTCGGCGTCGACGCCGTCACGATGCACGCGCGGACCGCGAAGCAGATGTTCCGAGGGGAAGCGGACTGGACCCACTTGGCCCGGCTCAAGGAAACGCTCGCCATCCCGGTGATCGGCAACGGCGACGTCGCCACCGCCGAGGACGCCGAGCGACTGCTTCGGCAAACGGGATGCGACGGCGTCATGGTGGGCCGCGGCGCGACTCGCAACCCGTGGATCTTCCATCAGATCCGGCGCCGCCTGCTCGGCGGGGACGAGCCGGCGCCCACGCTGACCGACCGGCGGCGCCTGATCCTGGGCCACTTCCACATGGTGGCGGAGCGGGAGGCCAACCGCTTCGCCCTGCACAAGCTGCGGAAGTTCACCGGCTGGTACACCTACGGACTGCCCAACGGCAAGCGCCTGCGCCGGCAAATCCAGCAACTCGACACGGTGGAGAAGTTCCTGGTCGCGGTCGAGACCTTCTTCGACCAGCAGCTCGACGAGCTGGCCGCCTAGAGCGGCGCCACGGTGGACCGACAGGTTGAAGTCGAGCTCGATCTGACGCCTGACGAGGCGCTCGAAGCGCTCTCCGACGGCGCCGAAGCATGGAACGGAACCTGGCGCCGGCAGGGCGCCGGCGGCCAGTTGACCCTGCCGGTGACGGCCGGCGTCCGTCACGGCGTTCTCTACGGCGCCGTCTCCGTCCGGCCCAGCGACGAAGGCGTCCGGGTGACCTACCACGTCGACCGCTCGGAGTACGTCACGAACGCCGGCGCGGTGGGCATCCTGGCGCTGGGCGCCCTGGGCGTCCTGGCCATGCTCGCCTGGCCCCTGCTTCCCGGAACGTCTCCGAACCTCGCCGGCAGCGGTTTCATCCTCATCCTGCTGGCATGGCTCGTCGTCGGGTCCAGGCTGAGGCACCGCGACGCCGCGGATTTCCTTGCCAGCCTCGGGCCGCGGCCAGGCGAACCCCCGAAGGGCTCGTTCGCTCCACCCGGGTGACCATGGTCATGACCATGATTGATCCGTGATACCGTCGGCGACGCCATGGAACGGTCAATCAAGGCTTCCAGGTTCAAGGCCACCTGCCTGAAGCTGATGGACGCAGTCGCGGAGACCGGAGACGAAGTGATCATCACGAAGAACGGCAATCCGGTGTCGCGGCTCGTGCCCTACCGGGAGAAGCCGAAGAGCCTGTTCGGCTGTCTCCGGGGTCGGATGGAGATCACGGGCGACATCATGTCTCCAATCGAAGACGAGTGGGGCGGATGGGACGCGGAGCGGGAACTCGCGCTCATTCGAGGCGAGGACCCCGACTGAAGAAGAGGCGCCGTTGCTGCTCCTCGACACCCACGTTCTTCTCTGGATGGCGTTTGGCGACGAGCGTTTCGGCGCCGAAGCGCGCCGCGCCGCGGACAAGGCAGTCGCGGCGGGCAGCGCCGCCGCGTCCGCCATCTCGTTCTGGGAGATCGCGATGCTCGCGGCGAAGCGCCGCCTCCGTCTGACCTGGGCCGTGGACGCGTTACGCCGATACCTGCTGGATCACGGCCTCAACGAGATCCCCGTGGGCGGCGGAATCGCGCTGCGGGCGGGCCTCCTCACGGATCTCCACGGCGACCCGGCCGACCGGATCATCGTGGCGACAGCGCTGGAGGGACATCGTCTGGTGACCGCCGACCGCCGCCTGCTCGACTGGCCCGGGGACATTCGGCGGCTTCACGCAACTCGCTGAACGGAAGGCAGGCCGTGCGATACTCGGCGGCCCGATGCGCTTGAGCCACCCTTGGACGAGCCGGCTCTCGGCGGCGAGCCTTGCGCTCGCGGTCATCGGCTGCGCGGCCGAGCCGGAGACCGGGCAAGGACCGCCGGCGCCGCCCGCCACCGGCCTGCAGACCGCGCCTGCCTGGGCCGACGACGTCGTCATCCACCGCGACGAGTGGGGCGTGCCGCACATCAGGGCGTCCACCGACGCGGCGGTCGCCTTCGGCTCGGCCTGGGCCCAGTGCGAAGACCACTTCTTCCAGCTCGAGGACACGTACATCAAGGCGCTCGGCCGTTACGCCGAGGTCGTCGGCGAGTCCGGATTCCGCGGCGACCTCGAAGTCGCCCTCTTCGACCTGGTGGAAACCTCCCGCCGCGACTTCCCGAACCTGCCCGAGAACATCCGGCGCATCGCCGAGGGCTTCGCCGCCGGCTACAACTACTACCTGGAGAAGCACCCCGGGGAGAAGCCCCGCCTGCTGACGCGGATGGAGCCCTTCCACGTGCTCGCCTTCGAGCGCTACATGATCCTCGGCCGCCTGCTTGGCGCCGCCCACGCGCCGCGCGGCCGCCTGGCGCCGCTGGCGGAAGAACTCGCCGCGTCGCTCGGCTCGAACCAGTGGGCCGTCGCCCCGTCGAAGACGCGCGACGGCGCGGCGATGCTCTTCATCAATCCCCACCAGCCCTGGTACGGCTCCGGCATGTTCACGGAGATGCACGTCACAAGCGGCGAGGGGCTCAACTTCTCGGGCGCCATGTATCCGGGCGGCCCGCTGCCGACCGCCGGCTTCAACGAGCGGCTCGGCTGGGCGTACACGGTCAACGCCGCCGACATCTCGGACACGTACCGCCTGACCTTCGATCACCCGAGCGATCCGCTCAAGTACCGCTACGGCTCGGGATACCGCCAGGCCGAGGAATGGCGCGCCACGATCCGCGTCCTTGGCGACGACGGCCAGCTCGAACCGCGCGAGGTCGCGCTCAGGCGCTCGCACTACGGCCCGATCATCGCCAGGGAGGACGACGAGCGCTATCTGGCCGTCCGCGTGCCGCGCCTCTACGAAGGCAGCCGGTTGGTCCAGGCGCTGGCGCAGGCCAAGGCGCGCTCCTTCGAGGAGTGGTACGCCGCCGTCTCGATGCAGTTGCTGCAGACGTTCAACACGACCTACGCCGACGCCGATGGGAACATCTTCTATCTCTACAACGGAACGATCGCCCGCCGCGACCCGGCGGTCGACTGGACCGCGCCGGTCGACGGCGCCGACCCGAACAACGAGTGGGGACCGTTCCACCCCATCGAGGAGCTGCCGCAGGTCCTCAACCCGCCGTCGGGCTACGTCCAGAACTGCAACTCGACGCCGTTCGCCACCATTGACGACGGCAACCCCTCGCTGCTCGACTTCCCGCCCTACATGGTCGAGGACAAGCACGACGACAAGCGCAGGGCAAAGATGGCCCGCTACCTGCTGCGCAAGGCCAACGATCTCAGCTTCGAGGACTTCCAGTCGCTTGCCTGGGACACGACCCTCTACTGGCCGATGACCGAGATCCCTGTCTACGCGCGCAGGCTCCGGGCGCTCGAACGCGCGAACCCGGAACTCGCCGACCGCGTCCGGCCCTACCTCGACCACCTGCTGGACTGGGACTTCAGGAGTTCGCTCGTCTCCACGCAGGCCACGCTGGCGGTTGGCTGGTACGAAGAGCTCTACGGCCGCGGCTATCCCGTCGAGACCCTGAAGCCGGAGTACGTGAACGACATGGCCGCCCGGTTCGTCGCCCTGGAGCGGGCGGCGGAGAAGCTCGCCGAGCTCTACGGCGACTGGCGCGTGCCGTACGGCGACATCCACCGCATCCAGCGCCACGCCAACCAGCCTTCGGCCGGGAACGTGCCCTTCTCCGACGCCGAGCCGAGCCTGCCGCTGGCCGGCGTCCGCGGGCCGCTCGGCGTGGCCTTCACGCTCTATCACTCGCCGCCGACCACCCTGGACGGCGGCGAAGAGCGCAAGCTCCGCTACGCCGCGACCGGCGCCTCCTACATGGCCGTCTACGAGTTCGGCGAGAGGACCCGCGGCGCGAGCTACCTCCACTACGGCCAGAGTCACCGCCCCGACTCGCCCCACTTCTTCGACCAGGCCAGGCTGCTCTCGGAACGACGCTTCAAGCCGGCCTGGATCCACTGGGACGACGTGGAGGCCCACACCGTCCGCTCCTACCGGCCGAGCGACTTCGAGTAGCGCGGCGGTCGATAGCGACGATCAGACATGCCTCGCACGGTCGAAACCGTCTTCAACAGCTCTCTGGCGAACGTTCTGCGGAGCAAGAATCCGCGCTGGCGTTCCGCGGTCGGCGCGGAACAGACCGGCGTCCTCCGGGACAGCGCGGGGCTGCGGCCGGACATCGTCGTTCGGAATCCGGGCGGCATGCCGGTCGTGATCGAGACGGAGTACGAACCCGCGAGGACCGTGGAACGCGAGGCCCGCGACCGCCTGGGGCGAGTTCTCGAACCAGAGGGAGAGCCCATCGAGACAGCGTTGGCTGTCCGCGTTCCCGCGCGGCTCGGCGAGAGCCCCGGGGATCTCGAGACAGGCATCCTCCGCGAGGGCGGCTTCGAGTTCTGCACTTTCTCCGGCGGCCGCCTGGCTTGGGATCCCGTCCATCGTTGGCCGCGCGAAGGCTGGCTTTCCGGCGGAGTCGACGAACTGGCGGACTGCATCGAGCACGTCTCGCTGTCCGAGCGGCGCATCGAACAGGGCGCCGAGATTCTCGAGCGAGCCGTCAAGGACGCGGCGCACGGTCTGCGGACCGCGGCCAGCCAAGGAGATCTGGAGCGGGTGGCCGACGCCCTGCGCCAAGAAGAAGGAGAGCAGACCACGCGGATGGCGATGGCGATCCTGCTCAACGCCTTCATCTTTCAGGCCGCGATCGCCGGCAATCGCGGGATCGAGAACCCCAGCTCGCTGCGCGGCGCGCGGGGCAAGGCGTCGAAGATCAGGGTTCTCGACAGCTGGGGTCATGTGCTCACGATCAACTACTGGCCGATCTTCAGGATCGCGCGCGACCTGCTCCAGGGGATTCCGGACCGTGAAGCGCCCGCCATCCTCGATCGCCTGATCGGGACGGCGCTGGAGTTGGCGGACATCGGCGCGACGACGCTGAACGACCTCTCGGGGGTCATGTTCCAGCGGTTGATCAGCGACCGCAAGTTCCTCGCCACCTTCTACACGCTTCCCCAAAGCGCCCACCTGCTGGCCGAGCTGGCGGTCAGCCGTCTCGACGTCGATTGGGCGAGCGCCGCCGATGTGTTCAGCCTGCGGATCGCGGATTTCGCTTGCGGGACCGGCGCCCTCCTGTCCGCCGCCTATCACCGTATCGCCGCGCGGCATCGGCGGGCCGGCGGCGACGACCGCGAACTCCACTCCGGGATGATGGAGAGCGTCCTGCTGGGCGCCGACATCATGCCCGCGGCGACGCACCTGACAGCCTCGATCGTGTCCAGCGCCCACCCGGACGCGACCTTCGACGCCACCCGGATCTACACGATGCCGTACGGCGCGCAACCCGAAGGCAGCGGCCGAGCGCACGCCATCGGATCCCTCGACCTGCTCTCTTCCGACCCGGTGCTGCCGCTGTTCGGAACGGGCGCGGCTCAGGTGCGCGGCGTGGGCGCCGACCTCGACCAACGCCGAGACGTCGACGCGCCGGACGGAGCGTTCGACCTCGTCATCATGAACCCTCCCTTCACGCGGCCAACGAACCACGAGAGCGCGACCGTGCCTGTTCCTTCGTTCGCGGGATTCGCCACCAACCAGGACGAGCAGTCGGTCATGTCCCGGCGACTCGGTCGCTACCGGAGAGAGCTGAGCGAGCCGGCCGGCCACGGCAACGCCGGCCTGGCGTCCAACTTCGTGGATCTCGCGCACGCCAAGCTGCGGCAGGGCGGCGTGGCCGCGTTCGTTCTTCCGGCTGCCTTCGTCCAGGGCAAGTCCTGGCAAGGCGCGCGCGACCTGTTCGCGAAGAGCTACCGGAATCTCGCGGTGGTCTCGATTGCCGCCACGGGGCAGACGGAGCGAGCGTTCTCCGCGGACACCGGCATGGGAGAGGTGCTCGTCATCGCCACGAAGGCTGAGCGCGGCGAGGCGGTCGCGCTGTTCGCGAACATCCGACAGCGTCCGCGCTCGGTTCTCGAGGCCGTCTCGGTCGCCCGAAGGATCGACTCCATCCGCTCCGATTCGGCGCCTGCGTCGACCGGGCGCATTCCCCTCAGCGACGCGGACGAGGCCGGCGCCTGGATTCGCACCGAACTCGGCAACGGAGGCGTCGCTGGAGTTCTCGAAGCCGGTCTGGCCGAGACCATGCTGGCCCTGCGCGAAGGACGGCTGATACTCCCTCGGCGGACCGGGGAAGCAGCCATCCCGATCGCCTTGCTCTCCGCGATCGGCGACCGGGGGTTGCTGCATCGCGACATCAACGGGGATCCTCAAGGCCATCCGCCAAGAGGCCCCTTCGACATCCTGCCGCTCCTGGAAGGGTCCGTGCCCACCTGGCCGACCCTCTGGAGCCACGGCGCGGCCCGCGAGCGGAAGCTGGTCGTCGCGCCGGACAGGAGGGCCGAACCCCGCCCGCAGTGTGGCGACCGCGCAGTTGAAGCCTGGCGCCGGCACGCGACGAAGCTCCACTTCACTCTCGATTTTCAAATCAACTCCCAGTCGTTAGCGGCCTGCCTGACCCCGGGGAAGACACTCGGCGGTACCGCGTGGCCGAACTTCAAGCTCAACGACGAAAGCTGGGAACTCCCCGTCCTGTTGTGGGCGAACACCTCCCTCGGCCTGATGTCGTTCTGGTGGCTCGGCGCCCGGCAACAACAGGGCAGGGCCCGCCTGACCCTGTCGGTGCTCCCCGGGCTCCCCGTGCTGGACCCGCGCCGCCTGGCGGATGAACAGCACGCGGCCGCGGCACGGACCTTCTCGGCATTTCGCGAACGCGAGTTCCTGCCGGCCAACGAGGCCTGGCGCGACGACTCGCGGAGAGCGCTCGACCGCGCGGTTCTCGTCGATCTCCTGGGCCTGCCCGAGGACGTCATGGAACCCCTGGACCTGCTGCGGAAGCAATGGTGCGCCGAGCCCTCCGTGCACGGAGGAAAGTCCACCCGACCGCAAGCCGGAGGAGAGTAGAAGGGGAGCCGGGACAGCCACGGATGCAGCCGATCTCAGGGCGCCTCCGGCGGCCAACGGTTTGTAGCGATCTGCGCCGCTTTTATCGAGAATCGATAAAGTCGGGCAGATTCCTATAATCGGGCGATGGATCCTGTCCGCAATCCCTACGCGCCGGGCGCCGGGAGCCCTCCGCCGGCGCTTGTCGGCCGTGACACGGAACTGGAGTTGATCCGCGTAGCCGTCGAGCGCCTGCTCCTCGGCAGATTCGCCAGGAGCGTGATCCTGACCGGCCTGCGAGGCGTGGGGAAGACCGTCCTCCTGCAGGAGTTCCAGAAGCTGGCTCGGTCCAGGAACTGGGTCTGCCAGGCGCTCGAGGCCAGCGATGGCCTTCGGTTCCCCCAGGCCATGGGCGAGATCGTGCGCAAACTCATCCTGCGTCTTTCGCCGAGACAGGACCTGACCGACCGGATGCGCCGAGCGCTCGGCGTCCTCAAGTCGTTTCAGATGCGGTGGAACCTGCCCGGCGGCGATCTGACGGTCGGACTCGATCCCGTTCCCGGCGGGGCCGATTCCGGCCTGCTGGACCAGGACCTCGGCGACCTGTTCGCCGAGGCCGCCCGGCTCGCCCGAAGGCAGGAAGCGGGCGTGCTGATCACGCTGGACGAGGTCCAGTACCTGAAGCGGCACGACCTCGGGGCCCTGACCGTGGGCCTCCACCGGACCAGTCAGGAGCTGCTTCCGATTCTGGTCGTCGCGGCCGGACTGCCGTCCGTGCCAGCGCTGGTGGGCGAGGCAAGGTCCTATGCGGAGCGGCTGTTCGACTTCAGGTTGATCAACTGTCTGAACGCCGAAGACGCCCGAGCGGCTCTGGTGGCGCCGGCAGAGGAGGAAGGAGTCGTCTGGCGCCCGGACGCGCTCGATCGCATCGTGAGCGAGACGAGGGGTTACCCGTACTTCCTTCAGGAGTTCGGCAAGCGGGCCTGGGAACTCGCCGAGGGTCCGGACACGATCACTGGCGCGGATGTCGACGCCGCCATCCCGGTCGGCGTCGATGAACTGGATTCCGGCTTCTTCCGGGTCCGGATCGACCGGACGACGGATGCCGAGCGCACCTACCTGGTCGCCATGGCGTCGCTTGGGGACGGTCCCTACGCTTCCGGCCAGGTCGCGGCCCGGATGGGGAAGGACACGCCCGGCGTCGGACCGCTCCGCGACAGGCTGATCCGCAAGGGACTTTGCTATTCCCCGCGACACGGCGAAATCGAGTTCACCGTGCCGATGTTCGCCGACTTCGTCCGCCGCCGGCTTGACGCGACGACCGGAAGGGCCTGATCCGTCCTCCGCCCCCGCCGCGTCCACGTCGTCGCGGGCAGCGCCCGGACAGTCAGCGCGGGGAGCGATGGTGTACACTTGCCGGTCCTTGGGGGCGCATGGCTTCGACGGGAGATCATGCGGCTCGGGGGTTGCGTGCCGAGTCCGACTCGCTAACCGGATCCTTATACTCGCCAACGACGAATTGGCACTGGCGGCCTAGGGTCGCCACGGTCCTGCCGGAGCCTTGATTCGCGGCGCCGTCAGGAGCGACACCAAAGTGGATCGAACGTCTGGGCGCCGCTCCGAACCCAGGCCGGATTTCATCGGGGCTAGGCCGCCGGCCGTGTTGGCCTTCTACCCAAGCCGGCAGCGACGCATCAAGTGAAGGCTACGCACGTAGATCCCTCGCGTCGAGTCTCGCGGACGTGGGTTCGATTCCCACCGCCTCCACCATCTCTCTCCCGGCGTCCGCCGCCGGGGCGCACGGCGCCGCCACTCGATCCACTCGCCGTGCGGCGAGGCCCGGGCAAGCAACTCCGTCTCGCCGGAACCGGCCCGGTATCTGGTCAGAGTCAGGCTCGGGGGATGGGCGCCTTCGAGGGTTGCCCGCCAGACGGGCCGCTCCCGGCTCCGGGCCTCCAACTCTTCCGTGATGCGCCGCCGACCCTGACGAGACATCTGGTAGAGCGCGATCGTGGAGTAGACGACCAGCGCCGCCTCCGCCGGGACACGATCGAGAAGGCGCGGCAGATCGCATGAGGCGTCGCCTCGATGGACGGGAGCCGGGCTGTCCGCCAACTCGGCCGCGGCGTCCATCAATTGTCCGTGGCGCTCCACGTGCTCCGGCCAGATCAGCGCGCGCAGCCAGAGCAGTTCGTCCCGGTCGGCGAGGTCGATGGGGTTCACGTCGATTCCCGCGCGGCTGGCTACCGGGATGACTCGTGCCGGCGGCGTCACCGTGCCGGAACCCCGCAGCTCCGTCTCGAGTTCGACCCGCGACGCGCTCCTTCCCCAGCGCAGGACCTCCCTTCCGGCTCGCAGGTACCGGTAGGCGTAGCGGTCGAAATTCAGGTTCAGACCGGCGCTGGCGCCGATGTCGATCAGGGCGAGCGGCGCCTCCGCCTCGCGGTGAACCAGGCCGAAAGCGGGCAGCAGACAGGTGCAACGCCGCACGACCTGGGTCTGGGTGCGGCGAGTGGCGATCAGGTCCGAGACCCACGCCCGGTGTTCCAGACAGAACGCCCGAAAGGAAGGAAAGGCGGATCCCGACGGCGGTTCCGGGCCCGCCAGGATGGGGTAGTGCGCGGCCAGCGAGTGCTCGACTCCCTGCAGGAGCAGGTACTGCACCGCTCCGAAGAGCATGTTGGGCGCCGGTTGACCTGGTTGCCGCAGCGCCGCCAGCGCCAGCAGTTCGTCGTCGCCGGCCACGCCCGCGGCAAGCGCCGCATACGTTGGCGAGTCGAGAGCCGGCGCTTCGACCCGGGCGAAACGGTCGAACTCCGCGCCGAGCTCCTCGTGGACGCTCAAGGGCCGCCGCCGAACCGGTCCTCGAAGGCGGCGGCGATCGACCTCCCGTACGGAGGGAGCAGAACCCCGGCGTCGCTGATGACCGCCGTGACGAGTTCGGCCGGCGTCACGTCGAACGCGAGGTTCAGGGCCTCCGTCTCCCGAGGCGCGATCCGCCTGCCGAAGGCGTGAACCACCTCGTCGGCGGCCCGTTCCTCGATCGGAATGTCGCCGCCCGACGACGTGTCGCGGTCGATCGTCGACAGCGGCGCCGCAACGTAGAAGGGAACGCCGTGCCGCGCCGCAAGCACCGCCAACGGGTACGTGCCCACCTTGTTCGCCACGTCGCCGTTGGCCGCGATCCGGTCGGCGCCGACGACGATCTTCTGCACCCAGCCGCGCGCGATGATCGCTCCCGCGCTGCTGTCCGTGATCAGGCGATGCGGGATCTCGAGCCGCGCCAACTCCCAGGCGGTCAGCCGTGAACCCTGGAGCAACGGCCGCGTCTCGTCGACCCAGACGCTGGCCAGACGACCCGCCGACCACGCCGCCTGGAGGACGCCGATCGCCGTACCGTAGCCGGCCGTCGCCAGCGCGCCGGCGTTGCAGTGCGTCAGGACGCGATCGCCCTCTTCGAACAGATCGCGGCCGAATTCCCCGATCCGGCGGTTGGCCGCGACGTCCTGCTGGTGCAGATGGCGAGCCCAATCGAGCAGACTCTCTCGCAGGTCCTTGCGCCCCCCGGCTTCGTGGAATTGTTCGTGGAGTGCGCGGCCCTGGTCCAGAGCCCAACGCAGGTTGACGGCGGTCGGCCGCGTTGCGAGCAGCAGCCCGTAGGCGGCCGGGAAATCCTCGGCGCCGAGCACGAGCCCGTAGGCCGCGGCCACGCCGATCGCCGGCGCACCTCTAACCGAAAGCCGCCGAATCGCTTCGGCTACGTCACCCGGGCGCCGACAGCGGCGCCACGCTTCCCGCTCCGGCAGCAGGGTCTGATCGAGCAACAACAGCTCGCCGTTGCTCCACCGGATGGGCGAGAAGACGCTCGGTCGTTCGGCGGTCACGCCGGAAGCGTAACGCGGCCCCGCATGGCCCGACAGGCTCGCTCGGTCCGGTCGGGGGGCGGGGAGTTCGGGCGCCGGGGAGTCTTCGTGGCCGCGGCCACTCGGCCAGGCGCCGCTTCAGACGGCCTTCCACTCCTCCCGTTCCCGCGCGTAGCGGAGAATCCGGATCTTGCCGGTACGGTTGTAGACCCGAACCGCGAACAGGTGGTAGCCGTCCGTCACGAAGACGGTGCCTGGACTCGCCGTGCCGAGCGGCCCGAACGACGCCAGGTCGCTGCTGCCGAACCGCACCGGATCATCCAGCCGGTCCAGCCGATCGGAACCGGTGAAGCCGCGGGGCTCGAGATCCTCCGGGATGCCGAAACGAACGCCACTGCCGACGTGAAGCAAACGCGTCGGACGGCGAATCCGCGGGTCGGTTCCAGCACTCAGATCCGCCGTGCGCACACCGTCGCCGTCACCGTCCGCGTAGAGAGAAAAGGCGGAAGGAACTCCGTCCGGCGTCGCCTGGTCGACCTCGAATCGAACCGCGATCGCCACTCCATGCCGAACAGCGCCGGCGCGGGCGATCCAGAAGGCCGACGCGACTTCCGACGCCGCCAGGCGCACCCGATGCTGGGAGATCTGATGCCGCAACGGCGGCGCCGCCAGGGTCGCGAGCAAGGCGAGCACGGCCGTCGCGATCAGGAGTTCGATCAGCGTGAAGCCGTGGGGCATGGAGACGGACGGTCGGTTGTCCGCCTCCATGCCGCCGGGGGCCCGACGCCGGTCAGGGACCGTCGGTGGGGCCATCCGATCCCGAGCCGCCGGCCGGTTCACTCTCTTCCCGGGGGATCCGCACCTTCTCGGTCAGCGTGGTCTCGCCTTCGATTGTCACGTAGGGCCGCATGCGGTCGAACGAGCGCTCGCCGATGCCGCGCACGAGCATCAGATCGGTCAGCGACTCGAACTCTCCGTTCTCGGCGCGGAACTCCACGATCCGTCCCGCCGTCGAGGGCCCGACGCCCGGCAGCAGGGAAAGGGCCGCGGCATCGGCCGTGTTGATGTTGACCACACCGTCCGCCGCTCCGGCGGGGAGCGCCGCCAGCAGGCAGAGCAGGGTCACTGCCAGTCGCGCGGTCCTCTTTCGTCTTGTCATGTGCATCTCCGTTCGTCCCCGGAATTCGGGTGTTGTTGGTGTTGTTGGTTCTCTTGCGGCGAACCCGGTCCAGGAGGAATCATGGGGGAATCGAGGGGGGCGCCGCGGCGCCCCCCTGATCCCTTGCCATTTGTCTTCTAGTGAGGTCTGACCGTGGGGCACCTCCTGGCTCCGAGTCCATAGGTGCCGTTCACCCCTTTCAAGTTCCCGGCCAACCGTCGGCCACGCATCCAAGTGCAACAAACAAAGGAGGTTGGCGACGCCCGGAGACACCGTGGACCGAACCGGGCCGTCAATGCAACTTGACTCGCCCGACACCGCGAGCGGCCCGGATCTCCCTGAGCCCGTTGAGCGAAGCGGCGGGTTGGGTCGGGGTCAGGAAAACTGGACGGATTCCAGGTCGTCTGACTCGCGGCCGCCGCCCCGGAACGGCGGCGGCCCGGGCCGACTCGTAGCAGAGACTCGTTGTAGATTAGCCCGCCCATGGCACGCGACCAGAAGACGGCGCCGGAGCACTCCAGGGCACGCCACGCTTCGGTGATCCGCGAGTACGTGGAGGCGTTGATCGTCGCCGCCGTGTTCCTCGGGTTCACGAACAACTTCGTGCTGAAGACCTTCTACATCCCCAGCGGCTCGATGGAGAACACGCTGCTCATCGGCGATCACCTGTTCGTGAACCGCTACATCTTCGGACCCCGCCCCACGATGCTCGAACGGAAGCTGCTCCCGGGCCGCGACGTCGAGCGAGGCGACATCGTCATCTTCCGGTCGCCCGAGACGCCGAAGCTGGACCTGGTCAAACGGTGCATCGGTCTGGCCGGCGACAAGCTGAACATGGTCAACAAGCAGCTCTTCGTGAACGGCAAGCCGGTCGATGACGACGCCTACGTGATCCACCGCGACCAGAAGGTCTACCCCGCCACGGGTCCTTATGGTCAATACAGCAAGGGTCGGGACAACTGGGGACCGGTCACCGTTCCCGAGGATCACCTCTTCTGCATGGGCGACAACCGCGACGAGTCCCTCGATTCCCGGGCATGGGGGAACGTGCCGCTGAAGCTGATCAAGGGCCGCGCCGTCATGGTCTACTGGTCATACGGCGGCGAGACGTCGGACGGCGCCTGGCACGGCTTCGGACACCGCCTGAAGCAGCTCATGAACACGGCTCTCGGATTCCTGACCAAGACTCGCTGGGAGCGGACCTTCAAGCTCATCCAGTAGGACGCGCCGAGGTCCGGCCCGCAGCGTTCGCAGCTCGTGACGCCGAACGTCTCGTGGGGCCGCCGGATACCGACCGACGTTGCGGCGGTGCTGCTCGTCGCCGCGGTGTTCGCCCTGTTCACCAGGGTGTTTCTGGTGCAGGCCTACCGGATCCCTTCCGAGTCGATGGAGCCGGCGCTTCTGGTCGGCGACCACTTGCTGATCAACAAGTTCATCTTCGGCGCCGGCGCCGGGCGCTGGGGTCCTCTGGCGCCGCAACGTGAAGTCCGGCGAGGCGACCTGATCACGTTCCAGGGCATGGAGGACCCGTCCCGGGAACTGCTGAAGCGCTGCGTGGCGACCGCCGGCGACAAAGTGGAAATCGATGCCAAGGCGCTCCTCCTGGACGACGTCGCCGTCGACGAATCAGCGTACGTGGTCCACTCGGACGAGCTCGTCTATCCCCGGTCCGATTTCCTCCACGAGACGGTCTGGCGACGGGATTCGTTCGGCCCCGAGCAGGTGCCGGAGCGGAGTCTGTTCTGCCTCGGAGACAACCGGGACATCTCCCGGGATTCACGCTTCTTCGGCTCGGTGAGAACGGACCTCGTGCGGGGCAGACCACTGCTCGTCTACTGGTCCCGGGACCGGGAAGCGGGCCGTTGGGCCGTCCGCTGGCGACGTACGCTGCACGTTCCGCGCTGAACGGCGGGAGGCGTGACCGCGGCTTGCCGCCGGGACGGTTCGCGGAACAGGCGCCCGGCGCCGCAACGAATTTCGGACGCTATCCGCAGGCTTCAGCCAGCGCCGCCAGAGCCGCCTCCGGGTCGACCGCCCGCGTCAGCGGACGTCCGACGACCAGCAGGTCCGCTCCCGCCCGCAGCGCCGCCGACGGCGACGCGACCCGACGCTGATCGTCGGCGCCGGCCGCGGCATCGAAGCGGATGCCGGGACTCGCCAGAAGCAGATCCGGACCGAGCCGGGCGCGAAGAACCGCCAACTCGAGGGGCGAGCAGACCACGCCGGCGCAGCCCGCCGCGGCAGCCGACCGCGCCCAGGACAGGACACGGTCCGTCGCCGCGCCGGGAAGGTCGAGGTCGAGGAGATCGTCGCCGCCCAGGTGAGTGAGGACGGTGATGCCCAGCACCCGCACCTCGTCTCCGGCCTCTTTCGCCGCCGCCTCGAGCATCCGCCGCCCGCCGCCGGCATGCACCGTCACGTACGTCACGCCGAGTTCCTTCGCCGCGCCGACCGCGCCAGCGACAGTGCTCGGTATGTCGTGAAACTTCATGTCGAGGAAGACGTCGGCGCCCGTGGCGGCGGCCTCCCGGACCGCGTTCCTGCCCCATCGCAGGACAACGCGAGGCCCCAGTTTCAACACGCCGACCCGAGGCCCGAACCGGCGACACCAGCAACTGTAGGTGTCGCCGTCGTCGGTGTCGAGGGCGACCGCGACGCGCTCCAGCCTCGTTTCGGTCATTCCGGCCTCGTCGCGGCGCCGATCAGGGAATCGACCGAGGGGATGCCTCTCGCCCGCAAGCGCTCCCGCAGTCCGTGGACCAGCCGTTCCGCGGTACGGGGGTCGCGGAACAGGGCCGTGCCAACCTGCACCGCCGAGGCGCCGGCCAGAAGAAACTCCAGCACGTCGTCGACCGTCTCGATGCCGCCGATCCCGATGACCGGCAGGTCGACCTCGCGCGCGACATCGAACACGATGCGCAGCGCCAGCGGCTTGATCGCCGGCCCAGACAGACCGCCGCGGATCGTCGACAGGACCGGACGCATGGTCGCCGTGTCGATCGCCATGCCGACGAACGTGTTCACCGCCGACAGACCATCCGCGCCGCCTTCCTTCGCCGCCCGGCCGAGGACCTGCGGCGAGGTCACGTTGGGCGACAGCTTGACGACGATCGGCTTGCCGGTCGCCGACCGCACGCGTCGCACCAGACCCGAGAGAATCTCCGGGTCGTGGCCGAACTCGATGCCGCCCTTGCTCACGTTCGGGCAGGAAACGTTCAGCTCGACGGCGGCAACGCCCTCGTACGGGTCGACGCGCTCGGCGAGCCGCGCGTACTCGTCCTGGGTGTTCCCGAACAGGTTGACGATCACCTTCGGGGGCAGACCCTTCAAGCTCGGCAGCACGTCGTTCAGAAACCGGTCGATGCCGATGTTCTGGAGTCCGATCGAGTTCAACATCCCACCGCGGGTCTCGGCGATCCGGACCGGCGGATTGCCCGCCAGGGGTTCGAGCGACAGGCCCTTGGTCACCAGGCCGCCCAGGACCTGGATGTCGGCGCGTTCAGCGAACTCCAGGCCGTAGCCGAACGTGCCGCTCGCCGTGAGGATCGGGTTCCGGAGGCGCAGCGGACCGACCCGGGTCGACAGGTCCGGCGAAGCGAAGCCGGGAGCGCCGCCGCTCACCACGCCACTTCGGCCAGACCAAAGACGGGGCCCTCGCGACAGCAGAGCGCGTAGCCGCCGCTCCTGAGCGTCACGGCGCAGCCCAGGCAGGCGCCGTAGCCGCAACCCATGGGCGTCTCGGTCGCCGCTTCGCCGGCGACGCCGCTGGCGGCCGCGATCCGCGCAACGGCCGCCATCAGGCCCAGCGGTCCGCAAGTGAAGACCGTCGTGTAGCCCGCGCCGGCGCGCAGCCCCGCCTCCAGGGCCGTCGTGATCAAGCCGCGCTCGCCGGCGCTTCCGTCCTCCGTCGTCCTCACCAACCGGCCGCCCGTCCGCTCGCTGACACGCCGAAACGCATCCGCCTCGACCAGGTCCTCCGCACTGCGTCCCCCGTAGAAGAAATCGAAGGATCGACCGGACCGCTCCAGGGCCTGGGCCAGCAGGCCCAAGCCAGCGGATCCGATTCCGCCCGCCACCAACGCCGCCCGACCGGACCCGGACGCCCTCCTTCCCACATCGTGGAATCCGGCGCCCAGGGGACCGAGGACCGGGATCCGCTCGCCGGGGACACACGAAGCAAGGATCTCCGTGCCGCGGCCGACGACCCTGCCGAGCAGCGAGATGACGAGCGAGCCGTCGGACGCCGGCGCCTGATCGTAGACCGAGAACGCCCGCCGGAGGTAAGGCTCGGGACGGTTGGCGCCCGCGACCATGACGAACTGGCCAGGCGCCGCCGGCGCCATGTTCGCGACGCGCGCCCGCAGCAGAAAGTACGGCAAAGGCAACGCCTGGACATCGAGCACTTCTCCTCTCGAATCCACTGCCGCCATGGCGCGGCGAGGGTAGCACCGTCCGAAGGACCGAAGCCTGATGCGGGCTAGAGTCGCTTCAGTGAATCGGGAACGCCTCCTCGCCGGCGCCGCCTGCGCGGCGCCCGGCCTGCTCGCCGGGGTCCATCTCAGCGGACTCCTCTTCTTCCTCAACCCCCATCTGCCGTTCCATCCCTGGCCCGTCCTCCTGACCAGCGCCTACTACGGCGGCCTCGGGGCTCTCGTTGGCTGCGTCCTGCTGCTCGCCGTGTCCTGGCGCCGCCCCGAGCGCGCCTTCCGGCTCCTGCCGTGGTCGATGGCCGCGGTGTTCGCCGCAGCCTCGGCGCTCGACCTCGCTCACGCGGCCCGCTACGAGCATTTTCTGCCGCCCGGCATCCACGACCGCCTGACCAAGGCCGGACTCTGGCTCGCCCTCGCGTCCCTGATCACGGCCTACACCGCGTTCCTGCACGCCTACCGACGGAAGCGCCCCTACGGCGCCCGCTCCCGCTTCGGCGTCGCCGGCCTCGCGGTGCTGACCGTCTATTCCGTCTTCGAGCGACGCGAGGCCTTCGACCCGCTGCCGCCGACGCCTTCGCGTGCCGCCGCCATCGATTCCGCGCCGCCGCCGAATCTGCTGATCGTGGGCCTTGACGGCGCCTCGCTCGACGCCATTCTGCCGCTTTCGGAACAGGGCCTGCTGCCCTTCTTCTCCGAGACCATGCGCGCCGGAAGCTACGGCCGGGCGGAGGCGATCGAACCGCCGGTCCGGCTCTCGCTGTGGACGACCGTCGCCACCGGGAAGTACCCCTTCCGCCACGGCGTCGTGGCGGAGCGGACCCACGGAGTTCCGTCTCTGGCAGGCGAGCGCTTCCACCTGACCCCGGCCGCCATCGGCTTCGGCATCTGGGGCGACCGCGGCGCAAGCGATGGTGGACCGGCGATCCAGCCCTCGGCGCCGACGCTGTGGCAGATCGCCGGAGGATTCGGCCTCGATTCGTTCGTTCTCGACTTTGGCGTCGGCCTCACCGACGTCTCGAGCGCCCGCGCCGCGGCTCTCGGATCGGCGATGGTGGACGAACGCCTCGCCCGTCTCGGAGACGGGCCGCCGTCGGCCCTGTACACGGCCGCGCTCCGCGATCTCGAGACCCAGAGCCAACTGTTGACGACGCTCGGAGCGCGCCACGATGAGGACTCGCGGCTGGTTGTCTTCGCCTTGATGAACGGTCTGGCGGACGTCTCCCGGCTCTACTACGACTCCTACGGGGCGGTTCAGTTCGACGGCGACCAGGCGCCGGCTCGCCTGGACCGGGCACGGTGGCTGTCGGCGTACTACGCGTTCCTCGACGGTCTGGTCGCCGAAGCCTGGGAGGAGCTTCCGCAGCCGCGCATGCTGGCCGTGGTGAGCGCTTACGGATTCGAACGATCCAGCCCCATCCGCCGTCTTCTCGGCCGCCGGAAGACGCCGGCCATCGCGGGAAGCGGCTTCCAGACCCCGGACGGCCTCCTCCTGCTTCGCGGCCAAGGCATCAAGGAGAACTTCCTGCTGACCGGGCTGGGAATCCAGGACGTGGCGCCAACGCTGCTGTACGCCCTGAACCTGCCGGTAGCGAGGGACATCGACGGCCGCGTCCTCACCGAATCGTTCGAGCTCGCCACTCTCGCTCGCCGCCCGATCGCGTTTGTTCCATCATATGAAACGCGCCCCGGCGGCCTCGGTCGACGGTAGCCCGCATGTCTCGCCGAGGTCCGTGGATCCTCCGGATCACGGAGAGACGCGCACCGAACCGTCAGGCCGGCTCCGCCGGGCGGCCAGTTCCATGCACTTCCTCCTCGGGCGTCGACCCGCTTGCGTCCTGAGCCGACTCGACTGTCTCTGGTTCCAAACTGGCGGCCGGCCGGGACGCATCCTTCGACTGCATCGTGCACTGGCCCTGGAAGAAGGCGCCGCTCTCGATGACGAGGACCGGAGCGTTGATGTCTCCTTCGACCCGGCCCTTGGGGCCTATCTCGGTCCGTCGCGTGGTTTCGACCTGCCCTTCGAGGCGGCCCGAAATGTGGAGTTCGCCCACGGTGACGATGCCCTCCACGACACCGCCCTCGCCGACGATCAACCTCCCTTCCGACTCGACCTTGCCCTTGAACCGGCCATGCACCCTGAAGGTGTTCTCGAATCGGAGTTCTCCGTGGACTTCGCAGCCGGAGTCCAGAAAGCCATCAAGTTCTCCGGGAGAGCCGGTTCTCAGGGTCTTTGACATAACTCGACACGCTCCGACGTTTGGTCACTCCGCCGACGACAGACGCTCGTACAACCGAATCAGCTCCGGCTCGGAGTGAAAGTGGATCCTGAGTACGCCGCCCCCACGCGCGCGGCGGCTGATCTCGACTCGGGTCTGCAGTTTACGCGTCAGACGTTCGACCGCGTGCGCGGTGTCGGGGTCGTCTCCCGCGGCCTTGGCCGTCGCGCCGGTCTTCTTCCGCGACCCGGCGGAAACGATCCGCTCCAACTCCCGGGCCGAGAGCGATTCGCGCTGGACCCGCGCAGCCAGTTCAATCTGGCTCTTCTCGTCTCCCAGCGACAGCAGCGGGCGCGCCTGGCCGGCGGTCAGCGCGCCGGACCGGACCTGGTCCCGAACGACGTCGGGCAAGCGCAACAGACGAAGAGAATTCGCCACGGCCGCCCGGCTGCGACCCAAACGGTCCGCGATCTCCTGCTGCGACAGTCCAAACTCCTCGCTCAATGCCCGGAACGCTTCGGCCTCTTCCAGAGCGTTCAGATCGGCGCGCTGCAGATTTTCCACGAGCGCGAGTTCAAGGAGCTCGCGGTCGCTCGCTACCTCGCGGAAGACGACGGGTACCGTCTCCAGGCCGGCTTGGCGGGCCGCACGCCAACGGCGCTCCCCCGCGACGATTCGATAGGCGCCGTCACGGTCGGGATCTCCCGTGACGACGAGGGGCTGAAGCACTCCCCGTTTCGCAATGGAGCCGGCGAGATCCGCCAGCTCGGCGCCATCGAACCGGTCGCGCGGCTGGCGGCTGTTCGGTTCGAGTTGAGCGACCGGCAGTTCCCGGACTGCGCGCGACGCGGTCGGCGACAAGGCGCCGCTATCGGCGAAGAGGGCGTCCAGCCCACGGCCCAGTCCCGGCCGGCGGCCGCTCATCGGGGACGGCGTCCCGCCAGTTCGTGCGCCAAACCCAGGTACGCCTGTGAACCCTTGCTCTTGATGTCGTACTGCAGGACCGGCATACCGTAACTTGGAGCTTCCGCCAGGCGAACGTTGCGTGGGACGATCGTATCGCAAACGATCGATCCGAAGTGCTTGCGCACCTCTTCGGCCACGTCCCGCGACAGGTTCGTGCGGTCGTCGTACATCGTGAGGACGACGCCCGCGATCTCCAACTGGGGCCGCCCCAGCTCCCGCACACGCTGCACGGTCGCCAGCAATTCGCTGATCCCTTCGAGCGCGAAGTACTCGCACTGGAGCGGCACGATGACCGCATCGGCCGCGAACAACGCGTTCAGAGTCAGCCGGCCCAGAGCGGGGGGGCAATCGACGAAGATCCGTTCGTACCGGCCGTCCAGCTCCTCGAGTGACGAAAGAAGCCGGCGGATCCAGCGCCGACCGCGCTGCAGGCCCAGTTCGGCGCCCACGAGGTCCCGGTTTGCCGGCAGTACGTCGAGATACGGGAAGCCGCTGGCGACGATCACCTCCCCGGCCCTGGCATCGCCGGACAGCACGTCGAACAGCGTCGGCGGTCGACCGGACCAGCCGACGCCGCGGCTCGCATTGCCCTGCGGATCGCTGTCCACGAGCAACACCTTGCGCTCCATCGCACCGAACGCCGCCGCCAGGTTGATCGCCGATGTCGTCTTGCCAACGCCGCCCTTCTGATTGGCGACCGCCAGGACGTCAGCCACGGCGGCGCGGTCGGAGGCAGAGAATTCGCCGGTGCGAGCTGTCAGGCAGACTCATTTCTTGTTCGACAACACAGGTGTCCGACAGACCGGTCGCGAGGCGCCGACCAGCCCACACCACGAGGCGGCCCTGCTCCGGCAGCGCTTCCACGAAGCGGGCCATCGTGGACGCCGGGAGCCGAAGGCCACGAATCGTCACGCACTCTACCGTCCCCGCGAACCGTGCGGCGAGTTCGTCATCGAACCGCTCGTTGACGATCCGAACGTTGGACAGACCGAGATCTCGTGCCGCCTCCGCCAGAAACGCAGCCTTCCGTTCGCGGGCCTCGACGAGAGTCACCGGCCGTTCGGAACGAAGCGCGGCAAGCACCAGCCCGGGGAACCCGGCGCCGCTGCCGATGTCGAGCAGCGGTCCGGCTTCGCTGTCCTCTCCAGTCGATGCTCGCCAGAAGACCCTCGCCGCAACCGACTCCGCGTAGTGGCGACGGATCCACTCCCGAGGCGCCGCTTCGCCAACCAGGCGCACCACTCGGTTCCAACGCTCCAGGAGCTCGGCATGGCGTGCCAGACGGTCAAGGGTTTCCGGCGGCAACCCGGCGCCGAACTCTCGCTGAAACAGGCGGCTGTGTTTCACGTGAAGCAGCCCTGAGGTCGTTGGCGGCGATGTTTCACGTGAAACACTGCGAGCCGAACACGCGAAACCGAGCGCGCCAGCAGCGTCCGCGCGCCCAGTGCGGCGTGGTCTGTTTCATTGAAGCCGCCGGCGCCAACCCGGCGCCGTCGACCCGCGCCGCTACCGCAACCGGATGCCGACGCGCTTGAAGTAGCCGCTGCCCTGGCTCTCGGTCTCGACATCCGGGTCGTCGACCAAGGTCACGTGGATGATGCGGCGGTCTGCCGGGTTCATCGGCCGCAGCGTGCGGGCGCCGCCGTGGCGGACGACCTCTTCAGCCACGCGACGGGCGAGACCTCGCAGTCGCTCTTCCCTCTTGCGCTGATAGCCGCCGCTGTCCAGACGGCACCGGACGATCCGTCCGAGTCGCCCGTACATGACCCGCGGCAGAAGGTGCTGGAGCGCCAGCAGGACCTGGCCTTCGTCCTCGACGAGCAGTTCCTCGTCCACGCCTTCGATCTCGACCTCCAACCTCTCGTCGGTCAGAACCATCTTCGCCGAGACCTCGAGATCGGCCAGTTCCAGGAGCTGGTCCAGCGCCGCGTGCGCGATCGAGAGAACCTCCTCGGGGGTCTGTTCGGTCGTCTCCGCTTCAACGGTCACCGTCGCACTGTCCGTCCGCGCCCCGACGGCGGACGCCGTCTCGTCGACGACCGGTACAGCCACGGCGGCGGCGCGACCGGCGCTCTCGGCGGCGGCGCCTTCGACGCGCCGGCCGACGTTGGTCGGGTCGACACGAATGACCACGCGGCGGTGCTTGACGAAGCCGTGCCGTTTCTCCACGCGGTCGAACACGAGCTGCTCCGGCGACACGCCGAAGTGCTTCGCGGCCGCCAGGATGGCCCGGGACTCGGTCTCTCCCGAGAAGAACATGCTGTTCATCGCATTCATCTCTGCTGCCCTGCCCTCACTTCTTCTTCTTCGTCTCGGTCGCCTGCGCGGCCGGTTCGCCGCCCAGGCGCCCCCTCTTCTTCTTCAGCTTGTTGTAGACGCCGGTCTGCACGATGCCCAGCAGGTTGTTCGTCAGCCAATAGAGAACCAGACCGCTGGGGAAACTGAACGAGAAGATCGTGAACCAGATCGGCATCGTGTTGATGATCAGCTTCTGGGTCTTGTTCGCCGGCGGCGGCAACATCCGTTGCTGGAGGAACTGGGACGCTCCCATGACCAGGGGCAGCACGTAGATCGGATCCGGCAGGGCCAGGTTCCCGATCCAGCCCAGCCAAGGCGCATCCCAGAGCTCGACCGCCTCGCTCAGGAGACGGAAGAAGCCGAAGAAGACCGGCATCTGGAACAGGATCGGCAGGCAGCCGCTGGCCGGGTTCACACCTTCCTCCCGAAACAGCGCCTGTATTTCCTCGTTCATCTTGCGCTGCTGGTCCATGCGGGGCCGGCCCTTGCCGTCCTTGAGCTTGGGCCGATACTTCGCCCGGATCGCCTCCATTCGCGGGTTCAGCTTCTGAATCCGCTGCATGGAGACCTGACTCTTGTGGGTCAACGGGAACAGAACGAGCCGGATCAGCACCGTCATCAGGACGATGCTCCACCCGTAGTTCGCCACGACGTTGTCGTAAATCCAGCGTAAGCCAAACTGGAGAGGACGGGAGATGACGCCGAAGAAGCCGTAGCGAACCGTCTTCTCGAGCCGCACGCGCATGGCGGCCAGCGCGTCGTACTGCTTGTCGCCGAAGTACGCCCGTCCGGCGAGCTGGCCGCCCGACGCTTCCAGCACGAGCATCAGGTCGCGGGTCAGGTCTTCCGTCGCGACGTCGCCGGCCTCGAACAGAGTGAAGCCGCGCAGACTGCCGTCGCTCTCGTCCAGGTTGGCCACGGGCAGCGCCTGAACGGCGCCTCGCGCCCCCGACGGAATGACGGCGGTAATGAAGTACCGGTCTTCGAGCGCCACCCAGCGCGCGCCTTCGCCGAGTTGTTGTGGGTCGTCCGCGCGGCGCGGCTCGAGGGAGTCCATCTCGCCGCCAGAGAACCACGTTGCAGCCCGCCTTTGCTGGCTCGATAGCCGACTCTCGAGTTCGTCCACGCTCGGATTCCGAATGCCGGGTCCGAACACCAGGCCCCAGGCGTCACCGGGCGACTCGACGTCGTAGAAGAAAGTCAGGCCGCCGCCCTGGGCGTTGACCGTCGGGATGCGGAACGTCTTGGTCGCCGAGCCGCGGTCCCCGTGGTAGCGAAACACGACCTGCTCGTCACCGTTCTCCCGGGAACGCTCCACGACGAAGAGGGCGTCGTTGAGCGGCGAGTCCCGCTGCGGCCCCGACAGGCCGAAGGGCCAAGGCTGGCCCGGCTCGCGCCGACGCACCAGTTCGACGGGTTCGCCGCCGTCCGGGCGCAGCAGCTCGAACGACAGCAACTGGGCGCCCCGGTTCGTGAACTCGAGTCGGGCGTTCCCGGACTCGATGACCACTCTCTCCTCCAGAGACGCTTCCACCCGTTCGAAGACCGACGCCGGCGCGGGCGCGCTCTCGGCCCGCGTCGCCGGATCTGGCGGCGCCTCCTCCGGTCGGTCTCCCGGCGCCCCCTCTCCATCCGGGCTCGGAGTCCGTTCCGCCAGCGGCGGAGGCGGCGCCACGAACGTCGACCAGAGCAGGAGAACGCCGAGCGACAACAGCGCCGCCAGGAGGAGTCTGCGGTTGTCCATCAGGTTCCTAGCAGCGTTCGCAGCCGCGGGGCCGTGCCGTCGCACAGGGAACCGACCCCGGATGCGGGCCGCATGCCCTCTTTCCGAAGCCTATTCCATGCACGCCCGTGGCGGAAGTGCGTGTGGCGCCGAGAGCGGTCAGGCGCCCGTCCGGCAAGGCGCGACGAGGGAGCAGTTCGGGCCAGATTCGACCGAGGAGAAACGATGCCGGGCGAGACGCGTGGCCGCTCGAATGCAGAGCGGCGTCCGCCACCGTCTGCTGGACCTTGGCGGCGCCGAATTCCACGTCCCGCGCGGTCGGCGGCGGCAGGTCGATTCCGCCACGCCCCAGAGGCTGGCAACGCAAGAGCCTGCCAAGCGTCAACCACGTTCCCGTGATCAGGCCGTGGCTTGCGAGAGCAAGCTGGCCGTACTCGGAACACGTCGGGCTGAACCGGCAAGCCCGCGGGAGCAGAGGAGAACACCATCGCTTGTACGCCCGGAGGACCGCCACGGCAAGTTTCGCCAACGGGCTCATCGCCTCGACGCCCCCCGATTGCCGGACCGGCCGCCGGGAGCGCCCTGCCTCGCCACCCTTCCGAACAACCGGTCCAACTCACGATAGAACGTACGCCGGTCCGCGTCGGCCGCGGTCGGCTTCAGGTGCACGATCACGTCCACGGCCGGCAGTCGAACCCGCCCCGCGACCTGGCGGTAGTGCTCACGCACGCGCCGGCGGAGCCGGTTGCGGACCACGGCGCCGCCGACTCGACGACCAGCGGTGAGGCCCAGGCGCGCGCGGCCGACTTCGTTGCGGCGCACGTGGAAGACGGCGAACTGGCCGTGCAGGCGACGCCCCCGGCGGTAGACCCGTCGGTAGTCGTCGCTCGACCGCATCCGCCCGGCCCCCTGTTCGAAGCCGGCGGGGATCTCCGATCGACTCAACGTCAGACCGTCAGCCGGCTGCGGCCCTTGCGGCGCCGGCGCGACAGGATCGCGCGACCGTGCCGGGTCCTCATCCGCAGACGGAAACCGTGCTTCTTCTTGCGACGCCGATTGTTCGGCTGGTATGTCCTTTTCACGTTTCTTCCTTCCCCATGGATGACCGGGAGACCGCCCGGCGGCTCACACGGAATGGCGGAGAGGGTGGGATTCGAACCCACGGACCGCGTGAACGGTCAACGGTTTTCGAGACCGCCCCATTCGACCACTCTGGCACCTCTCCCCGTTTGCGGACCACCCGGAGCGCATCGTCCTCCACCGCCCTGGCCATGGCGGAGAGGGTGGGATTCGAACCCACGGTAGAGTTGCCCCTACACATGCTTTCCAGGCATGCACCTTCGACCACTCGGTCACCTCTCCTCAATACGAATGCCTGCTCGACCGTAGACGCCGGAAGAACAAGCGCAACAAGGCTGAGCTCTCCTCCGCCAGAACGCCGGAGCATACCGTGATTCGGTGATTCAGTCCCGGTTCGCGAACGACGTTCCCGAGCGAGCCGCAGAAGCCGCCCTTCGGATCCCGGGCCCCGAAGACGAGGCGGTCCACGCGGGCGTTGACCATCGCGCCCGCACACATCGCGCAAGGCTCGAGAGTGACGTACACCGAGCAGCCGGTCAGCCGCCAGCCTTCCTGACCGGCCGAAGCCTCCGCCAGGGCGATCATCTCCGCGTGCGCCAGCGGGTCTCCCCAGCTCTCCCTTCTGTTGTGGCCGCGGCCGACGACCGTGTCGCCGCGGACCACTACGGCGCCCACCGGAACCTCGCCGGCGGCCGCGGCCAGCCGGGCTTCACCCAGGGCCATCTCCATGGCGGTCCGATCGTTCAAGCCGTTCACGCTAACGGACCGGGACGATTCGCTGCTACCATCCTTGCGGTTCCCGGCGCCGGAGAACAGGCTCGGGATCGAGAAATGACCGAAGGGTTCGGGCCCTGTGTTTCGAACGGCCCCGAACCTCGTCAGGCCTGGAAGGGAGCAGCGATAGGGTGTTCGTTTCGAGGGCGCAGTTCAGCCGGAACCCTTCAGTGACTTCTCGACCAGACGCCTTTGCCCGCTCGCATGCGGAGCGACTCCCGCCACGGGCCGCCAGGTCATGACCTACCAGGCGCTGGCCCGCAAGTGGAGGCCTCGGACGTTCGCCGACCTGGTAGGCCAGGACGCGATCGTCACCGCCCTGCGCAACGCCCTGAGAGACGGTCGCATCGCTCAGGCCTACCTCTTCTCCGGCATCCGCGGCGTTGGCAAGACGACGGCGGCGCGAGTCCTCGCCAAGGCTCTGAACTGCCTCGGCGCCGACGGCGCCGCCAAGGGACCGGCGTCGGAACCGTGCGACGCCTGCCTGGTCTGCACGGAAATTCGGGAAGCGGGCGATCTCGACGTGATCGAGATCGACGCCGCCACGCACTCGAAGGTGGAACAGATCCGCGACCTGACCGAGAGCCTGAGATACGGACCCGCCCGCGACCGCTACAAGGTCGTCGTTCTCGACGAGATCCACCGACTCTCCGCCTCTGCCTTCGACGCGCTGCTCAAGATCGTCGAGGAACCGCCGCCGCACCTGACGTTCATCTTCGCGACGACCGAGATCGAGAAGGTACCCGCGACCGTCCTCTCCCGCTGCCAGGAGTTCCATTTCCGACGCGTGCCGCCCGAACCGATGGTCGCCCACCTGCGACGCATCTGCGACGCCGAGAACTTCGAAGCCGGCGGCGCCGCCCTGCGCCTGATCGCCCGCGCCTCCGAGGGCAGCGTCCGGGACGCGGTCGCCCTCCTCGATCAGCTGGCCACCTTCGGCGCCGGCAAGCTCGCCTATGAGGATGTCGGACGTCTGCTCGGCGGCATCGACGCGGCGCTGCTCTCCACTCTGCTCGAGGCGGTCCTCGCCGGCGACGGCGCGTGCGTGTCGAAGACGATCCGCGAGGTCGAGGACGGGGGCAGCGACCCCAGGCAGGTGTTCACGCACTTCCTCGGCTATCTCCGCAACGCCCTGCATGTCGCTCAGGGTCTCGACCCGGATCTGCTCGACCTGCCGACCGAAGCGGCGGGGGACCTCGAGACGAACGCGTCAGCCGCGGGCTACGAGAACCTGCTCAGGCTCCTGCATCTCCTCCTTGGCAGCGAGACGATCGTCCGGCGCGCGGACGCTCCCGGCCTCGCCCTGGAGGTCGCTCTCCTGCGGGCCGCCGAACTCCCGAGGCTTGTGCGGATCGAACGGCTGGCGGCCAGTCTCCCCGCGGACGCAATGTCCCCGAGCGCCCGACCCGAAGCGCCGACGCCGCGCGGCGCCTCGGCGGAAGCGCCTGCCGCGTCACCTCCGACGGGGATCGTCGATTCGGTCGTCAAGCGACTCGAAAGCCGGAGTCCCGCGCTGGCGGGCCTGCTCGACTTCCACCAGGCCCGCCTCGAGGCGCGAGACGAGACGCTCGTCATCGAGGCCGGCCCGGAACTTGAGCGGAAACTTCGCGACGAAGCCCGCACCGCTCAGCTTGACGAAGCCGTGCGCGCCACGCTCGGACCCGACGCCGCCTGGAAGGTGACGTCCGCGGCGCCGGACGAAACGGCGGCGCCGGCTGACCAGGCGCCGGCTCCCCCGAACACGCCTCCTCGCCGCGAATCGAGCGCTCCGGCCCCCGAACGCAAGCCCGCGCGGAGCGGCGCCGGAAACGAGGCGCGCAAGGCCGCGGAGACCGATCCCGGCGTCCGCGCCGTGCTCGACGTCTTCGGCGGCCGCATACTGGAGGTCCGACCAGGCCTCCCCGTCACACCCACCGAGCACGGGAACAGCAACGAATGAACATCCAGAAGCTGATGCGGCAGGCCCAGGAGATGCAGGAGCAGATGCGGCGCGACCTCGCGACGGCCGAGTTCACTGCCACTGTCGGCGGCGGCATGGTCGAAGTGCGCATGAACGGCGAGAAGGAGGTCCTGGCGGTTCAGATCGACGCCGAGGTCCTCGACCCGGAGGATCCGGCCATGGTCCAGGACCTCGTGCTGGCCGCGGTGAACGAAGCGGGGCGCAAGGTGAACGAGTACGTGGGGCAGAGGATCGGCAACATGGCCGGCGGCATTCCCGGCCTCGCCTGATGCCGGCCGACCCGCTGTCGAACCTGGTCGAGGAGCTTTCGCGTCTTCCCGGCATCGGCCCGAAGACGGCGCGGCGGCTGGCTCACCATCTGCTCCGCGCCGACCGATCGCGCGCCGAAGCCCTCGCGCGGGCGGTGGTCGACGTCAAGGACCGCATGATCCACTGCTCGACCTGTCACCAGATCACGGCCGTGGATCCGTGCTCCATCTGCAGCGATCCGCAACGCGACAGGACCAAGCTCTGCGTCGTCGAGGAACCCTTCAACATCGAACCGATCGAACGCACCGGCGAGTTCCACGGCCTCTACCACGCCCTCCTGGGCGCCCTCTCCCCACAACGCGGCGTCGGGCCGGACGAACTCACGGTCGCCTCCCTCATGAACCGCCTCGAAGGAGTCCAGGAGGCCATCCTCGCCATGAACCCGAACGTCGAAGGCGAAGCCACGGCCCTCTACCTCGCCAATCTCCTCAACCGCCGAGGCGTCCGCGTCACCCGCCTCGCGTTCGGTCTCCCCGTCGGCGGCGACATCGACTACGCCGACCAGGTCACGCTCGCGCGCTCCCTGGCGGGCCGTCGCGATCTGTAGCGGCGGCGGCCCGAAGCGGACCGTCCGGGGCGGCCCGCTCTTCGACCAGGTCGCGCAGCGCCGCCGCGGCGTGGTCGAGTTGCCGTTCGGAGATGACGAGAGGCGGCGAGAGCTGGAGTACGGCGCCGGAAGCGCCGCCGGCGAGGGCAATGAAGCCGCGGTGGAGGAGGCCGAGGGCGAGGGCGCGGGCGCGCGCGGCGGAGTCGAGCTCGAGGGCCCACAGGAGACCCTGGCCGCGGATGTCGGCGACGCCGGGGTGGTTTCGGAGAGGTTCGAGGGCCTGGCCGAGGCGAATCCCCATCCTGCGGCCGCGGTCCGCGAGGCCTTCGTTGTCGATCGTTTCGATCGTCGCCAGGGCCGCCGCGCAGGCCAGCGGATGGGCGACGAAGGTGGCGGTGTGACGGGCTTCGCCGTCGCTTCGCCAAGCCTCCATGATCTCCTTCCCGCCAAGGACGGCGGCGATCGGCAGGCCGCCTCCGAGTGCCTTGCCGCAGCAGAGGAGATCCGGCTCGACGCCGGCTTCGCGGCACGCGAACCAGGCGCCGCAACGGCCGAAGCCGGTGAAGACTTCGTCGACAGCCAGCACGACCGCGTGCCGGCGGCAGAGTTCGGCGAGGGCCGACAGCCAGCCGGGCGGCGGCCAGCGAGTCGCCTCGCGGCCAACGACCGGCTCGACCAGGCAGGTCCCGATCTCCGCCTCGCGTTCGAAGATCTCCTCGATCCGTTCCGGCGCCGCCCCGTACGGCAGGCGGCGAACGACCTCTTCGAGCGGCCGGGTGAACGGTTCGCGGAAGGCCGGCCGTGAAGCGGCCGCCAGCGCTCCGAGGGTCGTCCCGTGGTAGGCGGGATCGAAGGTCAGCACTCCGGCGCGGCCGCTATGCAGCCGGCCCGTCTTGAGCGCGATCTCCACGGCGTCGGCGCCGGACACGGCGAAGTAGACCCGGGGCGCGGCGAGCGGCGCGATTTCGCACAGGCGCTCGGCCAGTTCGACGCGGGCAGGGTGGGCGAAGACGTCGCCCAGTCCGTGGACGAGCCGTTCCGCCTGCTCGTTGACGGCCGCGATCACGGCCGGGTGGCGGTGACCGATGGCGGCAACCCCGAAACCGGCCGTGAGGTCGACATAGCGGTTTCCGTCGACGTCCACCACGTTGCTGCCCCGCGCCTCGGCCCAGAGCATCGCGGTCGATCCGGCCACGAGGGTGTTGATGCCAGGCGCCTCGGTGGCTTCGAGGCGGTCGGCCATGGCCAGCGCCCGCGGGCCCGGAGGCGGGACCAGGATCTCCGGCGGCAGCCGGCCGCCATCGCGTGCGGACGAACCCACCGCCGCCTCAGGCGCCTGCAATCCGCTCGCAGATGCGGTCCAGCGTTCCCTGGTCGAGGTACGGGTGCATCGGCAGGCTGACAACGCGGTCGGCGAGGCTTTCGCTGACCGGCAGCGAACCGGCGCCGCGGCCGCGGCTCTCGTAGGCCGGCTGCAGGTGCATGGGGCGCGGGTAGTGGACGGCGGTAGGAATGCCGGCGCGGTCGAGATGGGTCCGCAGCGCGTCCCGGGTGTCGGCCGATGGCCGACCGTCCGCGTCGTCGACCCGAAGCGTGTACTGGGCCCAGCTCGATTCGACGCCCGGACCGCACTCAGGAGTCGACACGCGCCAAGGCGTCGTCGTCGAGGACGCAAGCGCTCGCAGGCGCTCGCGGTAGCCGGCCGCAACGGCGCGCCGCGCAGCGAGTTCCTGCTCGAAGACGGTCAGTTTCACCAGCAGCACGGCGGCCTGCAGGCTGTCCAGGCGGCCGTTCAAGCCGAGTCGAACGATGTCGTAGCGGTCGGCGCTCTGGCCGTGCTCGCGGATCGAGCGGACGACCTCCGCGGTCGCCGGTTCCGTGCAGAACACCGCGCCCCCGTCGCCGTAGCAACCGAGGGGCTTGGCGGGATAGAAGCTGGTCGTCGTGATCGGCGCCAACGAGCCGACCGGTCTGCCGTCGCGGCGCGCGCCGAAACTCTGAGCCGCGTCGGAGATCACGTCGAGATCTCGAGCGGCCGCCCACTCCGCAAGCGGTTCCTCGGCAACCGGCAGGCCGAACAGATCCACCGGGATCACCGCCCTTGGCGTGACGACGCCAGCGGCGCACGCGATCTCGTACTCACGGTCGAGCGACTCGAGGTCGATCAGAAAGTCCGATTCCCGCACGTCGACAAAGATGGGAGCAGCGCCCGCCAGCAGGACGACCTCCGCGGTTGCGGAAAAGGTGAAGGCCGGAACGAAGACGGCATCGCGGCGGGTCTCTCTCCGGCCGGCGCCCAGCGCGAGAAGGGCGATCAGCAGGGCATCCGAGCCGCTCGACACGGCCGCCACGGAGACGCCGCCGCCCCATCGCCCCAGCTCCGCCTCGACCTCGTCGACTTCGGGGCCCATGACGTAACGGCCATGGTCGAGAACCTCGCCGATCCGGCGGTCGATCTCCGGCCGGAGGCGCCTCGACTGCGCGGCCAGGTCGACGAACGGGATCCGGGGCAGCGGCACGGTCGGCTTCATCTCCCGGAGTGTAGTGGCGGTTCGGCGTGGACGCCGACCGCATCGAGCGTCTTGAGCAGCAGAGACGAAGTCGGCGCTTCGCCGATCTCACCGCGACGGAACCAGGCAAGGGAGCATGGCGCCGACGACAGCCGACCTCGAACCGGAATCTCCGTCCCCCGTTCCGGGCGCCAGCGGGCGACCGCGGCGCGCACGAACAGGTCCCTCCAGGTCACTGCGTGCCGCACCAGGACCGACCGTTCGTCACACTCCCAGCAGCCGCCGAACGTCTTGCGCAACGCTGCCGCCGCGTCGGTCGGCTCCTCGCCTTCCGGGAGTTCCACGGTCGGCAGGTGCCAGCGCCCGGCCAGCCACTCCGCGTTCTCGGGCCGCAAGTGCAGCAACAGGTCGCCGCCTCGCCGGACGACCGCCGAGAAACAGTGGCGGGCCTCCCGCGGGCGCCGCGGTCCGGCGGCGGGAAAGGCCCGCGGATCGAGACCCGGCAAGCGGAAGGCCCGGCAACCTGGAGCGAGCGGACAGACGCCGCAATCCGGTCTTCCTCGACGGCAGACCAGCGAACCGAGTTCCATCAGCGCCTGGTTGGAGTCCCCGGGACGGGTAGGATCCAGCAGCCGGGCGGCGGTCGCAAGCAGCTCGCGCCTGGCGGCGGCGCGGCGAGGGGGCGCCGTGGACGCCAGGAACCGGCTCAGCACGCGTTCCACGTTGCCGTCCAGCACCGGCGACAACTCCCCGCGGCAGCGGCTCGCCAGCAACGCCGAGGTGTACTGGCCGATTCCCGGCAACTCCGCCCATTCCGCGGCGCTTGCCGGCAGCATGCCCCGCTCCGTCAGAATTCGGGCCGCTCGGTGGAGGTTGCGGGCCCGGCGGTAGTAGCCAAGGCCGGACCACGCCGCTTCGACCGACTCGACCGGCCCCTCGGCCAGCGCGCCGACATCGGGGAACCTGTCCAGAAAGGACTGGTACCGCGTAGCCACGACCTCGCTCCGGGTCTGCTGAAGCATGACTTCCGCAACGAGAATCTCGTACGGATCCTCGGACCGCCGCCATGGCAGGTCGCGCCGGCAGCGATCGAACCAGGCCAGCAGGTCGCCTCGAAGCTCCTCCGGCTCGACTAACTGAGCCACCGTTCAAGAGCTCGACGAAGATCGTGTTCAGAGACCCCTTGTTGAAGCCGGATCCTGCTGCTATCCTGCGCGTCTCGCGCAACGGAGGCCACTCGGCGTGGGACCAGCAGGCAGCGCCCAGGAGCTATCTCTCCGAGTCTCATCGTCGGTCTTCCAGGGCTTTTCCACACTGTGCGGAAAAGCTGTGGGATACAGCTCTGTACTGCGGCAATTCCCTGTCCGGCGCCGGGAATGGGAGGTCGTGCGCGCTGGAACGTGAGGGAGGCATGCGTCGATTGACAACAGCAGCGAAACAAGCGGGGAGAGGCGACACGGGAGGAGTCGGTTCGACAACGGACCTCGGTCGGTACGGCGCCTTGGTCGGTACGGACGGAAAAGGGGAACATGCCCGTTAGTTCCGTCTGGCCGACTCTACGCCGGCAGTTGCGGGCGGATCTGCCGTCCGAAGAGTTTCGCACCTGGTTCCATCCCCTGCGGGTGGCGTCCGAGGACGCCGACCGTCTCGTCCTCGAAGCGCCGAACTCGCGCTTCGTCGAGGCGCTCGAGGAGGGCTTCCGTCCGATCGTCGACTGGGCAATCGCCGATCTCAAGGGGCCGACATACCAGGTCCTGTTCAGGAGCGGCGAGACGGGGAGCTGGGACGAAGCGGCGAGAAGGTCGTCGCGCACGAGGTCCGTCGAAGGCCCGAAGGCGGCCGAGCGCCCGGATCCGGAAGGAGCGCCAAGCAGTTCGCTCAACCCCCAGTACCGGTTCGACTCGTTCGTGGTCGGCGCCTCGAACCGCTTCGCCAGCGCGGCGTCGCAGGCTGTCGCCGAGAGGCCGGGCATCGCATACAACCCGCTCTTCCTCTACGGCGGCGTGGGTCTGGGCAAGACCCATCTCCTGCACGCGATCGGCAATCGCCTCAGACTCGCGGTCCCCGATACGCGGGTCGTCTACCTCGCCGCCGAGGATTTCGTGAACGACCTGATCACCTCGATCCGGTTCGAGCGAATGCACGCCTTTCGCGAGCGCTACCGGACGATCGACGTCCTGCTGGTGGACGACATCCAGTTCCTCGCCAGGAAGGAGCGTTCCCAGGAGGAGTTCTTCCACACCTTCAACGTGCTCTACACCCGGCAGAAGCAGATCATCGTGACCTCGGACGCCCAGCCGCGCGACATGGCGGACATCGAAGAGCGTCTGCGAAGCCGCTTCGGGTCAGGCCTTCTCGCCGACATCCAGCCCCCCGATCTGGAGACCAAGATCGCCATTCTCCAGCGCAAGGCCCGGCAACTTCAGGACCTTGACCTGGATACGGACGTAGCCATGTTCATTGCCAGACAGGTGCATTCGAACGTACGCGAGCTCGAAGGCCTGCTCAACCGCGTGACCGCCTTCGCCTCGCTGTCGGGCGTGCCCCTCGATCTCGAATTCGCCAGGGAAGCGCTGCGCGACGTGCTGCCGGAACACGACCGCCCCGTGTCCGCGGCGCAGATCATCAAGACGGTGGCTCACCACTACGGCCTCAAGGTCCGCGAGATCAAGAGCAGGAGCAACTCCCGGCAGATCACGTATCCCCGCCAGATCGCGATGTACCTCTGCAAGCGTCTGACCGGAATGTCCTATCCGGAGATCGGGAGAGTGTTCAACGGCAAGCATCACTCGACCGTCATGTACTCCGTCGAGCGGATCGAGAGCCGCCGCGCCGACAACGAACGCCTGGCGGCTCAGCTGGAACGCTTCGCCCGTCAGCTCGGCTGAACGAAGGCCATCCTGCGGAATTCCGGCGGATCGACGGACGGGGACCCTGTGCACCGGCTGCGGACAGTCCGGGCGCCGGTTTCGGCCGGGCTGCGGAACGAACCGGCGCTCCGTGCCGCACGGCGACCGGAATCCACGGAATGCACGATCTTTCCGCAGGCGTCTCCACTCCTTCCTGACTCCTCTCGGTCACCACAACTTACTGATTACAAAGAGTTTGAGGGGTTCTTCCGCACTGCGTTCCGGCGCCTTCTGCGGTTACTTTTCTGGTGTATATTGGTTGCTGAGGAGGAGCCAGATGAAGATCCGAGTCGAACGACGAGAGCTGCTGACCGAACTCGCGGCGATGCGCGGAATCGTCGAAAGCAGGTCGACGATTCCGGTCCTTTCCCACCTCCTGCTGACGGTCCGCGACGACCGTCTCGAACTGGCCGCCACCGATCTGGACGTTTCCCTGACCTCCTGGTGCAGCGCGGAGGAGGGAAGCTGCGAGGCCGGCGCGACCGCGGTGCAGGCCCGCAAGTTTCTCGAGATCGTCCGGGCCCTGGCCGATGGCCCGGTCGAGCTGTCGACCGGCGACTCCAATTCGCTCCGCATCGACGCCGGTTCATCCAGGTTCCGGATCAACGGCCTCTCGGCCGAGGATTTTCCGACGCTGGCCAAGGTGGACCAGGTTTCTTCGTCTTCGTCCTTCGAGGCGCCGTTCTCCGACCTCAAGCGGATGATCGGCAAGGTCATCTTCGCCGTGTCGGCGGAAGAGTCGCGGTTCCAGTTGAACGGAGCCTTGCTCAAGCTGAAGGACGGCAAGGTCGAGATGGTTGCAACCGACGGCCACCGGCTCGCTCTGATCGAGGTCGAGATGCCGGGCGTCGCGGCAGCGGACGGCGTTCTCGCGCCGCGCAAGGCGCTGCTCGAGCTGATGCGTTTCGACAGCGACGAGACGATCCGTTTCCGTCGCGCCGAGCACCATCTCGGCTTCGTGATCGGGCGGCGTGAGCTCACGTGCCGCATCCTCGAGGGTACGTTCCCGGACTACGAGAAGGTGATCTCCACGGACAACGACCGGAAGGCGACGTTCGATCGCGACGCGCTCTCCGAAGTGGTGCACCGGGTCTCCCTGTTGACGGGTGACCGCGCTCCCATGGTCAGGCTCGGCTTCGAGGAGAAGTCGCTCCGGGTGTCTTCGTCCAACCCGGATCTGGGCGAGGCCGAGGAGAGCCTGGCCTGCGACTTCGAGGGAGAGAAACTGGACATTGGCCTGAACCCCGTCTACGTGCGGGAGTTCCTGTCCGCCGTTGACACCGGGCAGGTCGAATTCGCGCTCAAGGACGAAGACAGTCAGTGCCTGGGACAGCCCGTTGGAGGACAGGACTGCCGCTACCTGTGCGTCATCATGCCGATGCGCATCTGACGGTCTTCGGACGGTCGACTAAAGCCCTTGTTTTCAGGCAGTTGCAAGCACGGCTGAGGACTCGCCGGACAGCGCCCGGAACTTCCCTCATGTGATAGTTTCGGCGCATGACGGCGGTCGCGGCACCGGGTGTTCAGGCGAGTGTTGAAGCTGGGTACTCCGCCGAGCACATCAAGGTCCTGAAGGGCCTCGAGGCGGTCCGGAAGCGGCCCGGGATGTACATCGGCGACACCGATGACGGATCCGGTCTGCACCACATGGTGTTCGAGCTCGTCGACAACGCGATCGACGAGGCTCAGGCCGGCTTCTGCGAACAGGTCAAGGTCGTCGTCCACGGCGACGGCAGCGTCTCCGTGCGGGACGACGGTCGCGGCATTCCCGTGGCCCTTCACGAGGGCGAGGGGCGATCGGCGGCGGAGGTCATCATGACCGAGTTGCACTCGGGCGGAAAGTTCGATCAGAACGCCTACAAGGTGTCGGGAGGGCTGCATGGCGTCGGTCTCTCCGTGGTCAACGCCCTCTCCGTCCAGCTCGACCTGGAGATCGACCGCGATGGCCGCTCCTGGCGCCAGACCTACAGCCGCGGCGTGCCGGAAGCGCCGGTCGAAGCGGTCGGTCCACTCGAGCATCCCGAGAACACCGGCACCGGAATCCGGTTCAGGCCGGACCCGGAGGTCTTTACCCGGCTCTCCTTCGACTACCACGTGCTTGCGCAGCGCCTGCGGGAGCTGTCCTTCCTGAATCGCGGCGTCGCGATCAGCCTCTTCGACGAACGGACGGGCAAGGGCGCGAAGTTCCAGTACGAGGGAGGGATCGGCAGCTTCGTCGCCCACCTGGGCCGGAACAAGACGGCGCTGCATCCGAATCCGGTCTACCTTCGCAGCGAGATGGGCGAAGCCGGCTCCAGCGAGTCGGTCGAGGTTGCCCTGCAGTGGAACGACAGCTACCAGGAACGGATCTACTGCTTCACGAACACGATCAACAACCGGGACGGAGGCGCCCATCTCTCGGGCCTCCGGTCGGCGTTGACTCGCACCGTCAACGCGTACGTCGCCTCCTCGGGCCTCGGCAAGAACCTGAAGGACAAGCTCTCGGGCGAGGACATCCGCGAGGGCCTGGTGGCGATCGTCTCGGTGAAGGTGCGGGATCCGAAGTTCTCCAGCCAGACCAAGGAGAAACTCGTCTCCTCGGAAGTGCGCGGCTGGGTCGAGTCGACGGTGGGCGAGCAGCTCTCCGCGTTTCTGGAGGAGAACCCGCGCGATGCCAGGCGGATCGTCGAGAAGGTCGTCGAAGCGGCGCGGGCGCGCGAGGCGGCGCGCAAGGCCCGCGAACTGACCAGGCGGAAGGGCGCCCTCGACAGCTCGAATCTGCCCGGCAAGCTGGCGGACTGCAGCGAACGGGATCCGGCTCTGGCGGAGCTGTTCCTGGTGGAGGGGGACTCGGCCGGCGGCTCGGCCAAGCAGGGCCGCGATCGACGGTTCCAAGCCGTGCTGCCGCTCAAGGGGAAGATCCTGAACGTCGAGCGGGCGCGCCTGGACCGGATGCTCTCGTCCGAGGAGATCAGGACCCTGATCCAGGCTCTGGGCGCCGGCATCGGCGCCGAGGACTTCGACGTCGACCGGCTACGCTATCACAAGCTGATCATCATGTGCGACGCCGACGTGGACGGGAGTCACATCCGCACGCTGATCCTGACGTTCTTCTACCGCCAGATGAAGGAGATCATCGACCGCGGTCATCTCTTCATCGCCCAGCCTCCGCTTTACAAGGTCACGGAGGGGCGTCGTTCGAAGTACCTGAAGGATGACGAGGAGTACCACGATTACCTGGTGGAGCGGATCCGGAAGAACTGGCAGGTTGCGCTCCCGAACGGCGATGTCGACGATCCGACCCTCTTCGAGGGCGACCGCCTGCGGGTGCTGCTCGACCGTCTCGCTTCCTTCCGGCGCTCGCTCGAGTCTCTGAGCGCGCGCGGCGTTCCGCGCGACGCCCTGCGGGCGGCGATCGCCGGCGGCATCAGGGATCGCGACAGCCTGGCCGACAAGAACCGGGTCGAACGAACCGCCCAGGTTCTCGAGGCGTCCGGATTTCACGACGTGTCGGTGGAGGATGGCCGCGACGGACTGCAGGCGATCCGGTTCCGTTCTCGCCGGGACGGCGTGGACCGCCACGTGACGATCGACGAAGCGCTGGTGACCGGCGCCGACTTCCGCTCCCTGACCGCCAACGAGCAGGCGCTCGAGGCATGGCGATCGCCCTCGATCCGGCTGCGCCGGCTGAACGGGAGCGCGCCGACCGACGACGTCGAGGCCGAGTCCCTCGACGAAGCGCTCGACGCGCTGTTCGAGGCCGCCAAGAAGGGCCTGTCGATCCAGCGCTACAAGGGCCTGGGCGAAATGAACCCGTCGCAGCTCTGGGAGACCACGATGGATCCGAAGCGGCGCCGGATGCTGCTGGTCGAGATCGATGACGATCGGGATGAAGAGACGGACGGCATCTTCACGACCCTGATGGGCGACAAGGTGGAGCCTCGGCGGGAGTTCATCGAGAAGAACGCCCTGAACGCGACCAACCTGGACATCTGAACCACCGGCCGTGAGCAAGGGCAAGAACCCGATTCAGCCGCCCGGGCCTCCGACGCCCGGCCGCGACACCGTCCCGGTGCAGCTCGAGCGCGAGATGCGTCGCAGCTACCTCGATTACGCGATGAGCGTGATCATCGGCCGCGCCCTGCCCGACGTGCGGGACGGTCTCAAGCCGGTTCACCGGCGTGTTCTCTACGGCATGTGGGAGGCCGGCAACACGGCCGGCCGCGCCTACAAGAAGTCTGCGCGCATCGTCGGCGACGTGATGGGCAAGTACCACCCCCACGGCGACGGCCCGATCTACGACACGGTCGTGCGCATGGCGCAGGACTTCTCCATGCGCTACCCGCTGGTGGACGGCCAGGGCAACTTCGGCTCGATCGACGGCGACAACCCGGCGGCGATGCGGTACACGGAGGTCCGCCTGACCCGGATTGCCGAGGAACTGCTGCGAGAGGACATCGAGAAGGACACCGTCGAGTGGGCGCCGAACTACGACGGTTCCGAGCAGGAGCCGTCGCCGCTTCCGGCCCGGATACCGAACCTGCTGGTCAACGGGTCGGCCGGCATCGCCGTCGGCATGGCGACGAACATCCCTCCGCACAACCTGGGCGAGGCGATCGCGGCGGTCAAGCTGCTGATCGACCGCCCGCAGGCGACGCTGGAAGAACTGATGGAACTGCTGCCCGGGCCGGACTTCCCGACCGGCGGCTTCATCCACGGCCGCGCGGGGATCCACAACGCATACGCGACCGGCCGCGGCGCCATACAGGTGCGGGCGCGCGCCGAGATCGAGGACATCGGCCAGGATCGCCAGTCGATCATCGTGACGGAGCTTCCCTTCCAGGTGAACAAGGCCCGCCTGATCGAACGGATCGCCGAGCTGGTGCGGGAGAAGAAGATCGAAGGCATCCGCGACCTGCGCGACGAGTCCGACCGCGAAGGCATCCGGATCGTGATCGACCTGAAGCGCGGCGAGGTGGCCGAGATCATCCTCAACGCCCTCTACAAGATGACCAAGCTCCAGGTCAGCTACGGCATGAACATGCTGGCGATCGTCGACAACCAGCCCCGGGTGCTGACCTTGCGCGGCCTGCTGCGCCACTTCCTCGACCACCGCCGCGCGGTGGTGGTCCGGCGCTGCCGCTACGACCTGGCGCGGGCCGAGAGGCGCGCCCACATCCTCGAGGGACTGCTGGTCGCGCTCGACCGCCTGGACGCGGTGATCGCCGCGATTCGCGCCAGCCGCACCCCGCCGGAAGCCAAGGAGCGCCTGATCGAGGGATTCTCCCTGAGCGAGCCCCAGGCGCAGGCGATCCTGGACATGCGACTGCAGCGCTTGACCGGCCTGGAACGGGAGAAGATCGAGCTGGAGCACCGCGAGTTGATCGCCGAGATCGAGCGTCTGCGCGCGGTCCTCGGTTCCGACGCGCTGCTGCTTCAGGAGATCCGGACCGAGCTCGACGAGATCGAGAAGCGGTTCAGCGACCCGCGGCGCACCGAGATCGTGGCGCACTCGTCGGACATCACGATCGAGGACATGATCGCCGACGAGGACATGGTGATCACGGTCACCCGGTCCGGCTACATCAAGCGGTCGCCGCTCAGTCTCTACCGCGCCCAGCACCGCGGCGGCAAGGGCCGGACCGGCATGACCACCCGCGACGGCGACTTCGTCGAGCAACTCTACGTCGCGTCCGCCCACAGCTACATCATGGTGTTCACCGACCGGGGCTGCTGCTACTGGCTCAAGGTGCACCAGATCCCGGAACTCGGCCCGGCCGCCCGCGGCAAGGCGATCGTCAACCTCCTGCGGCTCGACGGCGGCGACGGTGTTGCGGCCACTGCCGCGGTGCGGGAGTTCCCTCAAGATCGGTTCCTGACGTTCGCCACCGAGGCGGGCGTGGTCAAGAAGACGGCGTTGTCCGAGTATTCGCGGCCTCGGCCCAGCGGCATCATCGCGCTGCGGATCGACGAGGACGACCGTCTCCTGTCGGTCAAGGTGACGGACGCCGGCAGCGAACTGGCGTTGGCCACGCGAAAGGGCTACGCGATCCGGTTCTCCGAGAGCGACCTGCGTTCCCTGAGCCGGCCGACTCGCGGCGTCCGCGGAATCCGTCTGCGCCCGGGCGATCGGGTCGTGTCGATGGAATGTCTGGCGCCGCGGGAGGAGTCCCCGGAAGACCGGCGTCCGGAGACGACGCTTCTGACCGTGAGCCGGAACGGCTTCGGCAAACGGACCGCGATCGAGGAGTACCGCCTGCAGTCACGCGGTGGTTTCGGGATCATCAATCTGAAGGTCTCCGATCGCACCGGCGACGTGGTCGGCGTCAGGCAGGTCAGCGCTGACACCGGACTGATGCTGATTACTCACGAAGGGAAGATCATCCGCATCACGGCCGGCAGCGTGTCGCTGATCGGCCGCGTCACCCAGGGGGTCAAGGTCATGGATCTCGACGAAGACGATCACATCGTCGCCTTGGCCCGCATCCCGGACCGCGGCGAGGAGGACGAAGAAGGCGGCGCCGAAGCGGCCGACACGGAGCCAGTCAACTGAGCCGAGGGGCGCCGCCATGAAGTTCTTTCTCGACACCGCGGATGTGGGGGAGATCGTGACCGGTCTGGAATGGGGCATGGTCGACGGCGTCACCACGAATCCGAGCCTGATCGCCAGACAGGGCAAGCCGTACCTGCCGACCGTCAAGGAGATCGCGGACCTGGCGCCGATTCCCGTCAGCGGCGAGGTCCTGGCGACGGACCTCGACGGCATGCTCGAGCAGGGCCGACGGCTCGCCGGCCTGGCGGACAACGTGGTCGTCAAGGTGCCGCTGGGGCCGCCCGGGCTGACCGCGGTGCGGCGCCTGGCCGAGGAAGGGATTCGATGCAACGTGACGCTATGCTTCTCGCCGTCCCAGGCGCTGCTGGCGGCAAAGGCGGGCGCCGCCTACATCTCGCCCTTCGTCGGCCGCATCGACGACATCGCCCAGGACGGCATGGACCTGATCCGGCAGGTCATCACGATCTACTCCCGGTACGACTTCGAGACCGAGGTTCTGGTCGCTTCCGTCCGGCATCCGGTTCACGTCGTGCTGTCGGCGGAGATGGGGGCCGACATAGCCACCCTTCCCTTCAGGACGCTGAGCCAGCTCTACCGGCATCCGCTGACCGACATCGGCCTGGAGAATTTCCTCTCCGACTGGCGGGCCACGGGCAGGAGCTTCGATGACTGACGGCGGCCGGCGCCTTGGCGGCGCGGACAAGCGCGGCGCCGCCGCTTGACCGCCTTCCGGCGCGAACGCGAGATCAAGGTCGCGACCGCCGACCTGGATCGGCTCCGGGAGCAGGTCCGTGCCGCCGGCGGCAAGCTCGAACGAACCGCCGCCATGGAGTCGAACTGGGTCTTCGACCGCCGGGCCGCTGAACCCTCCGAGCGGCTGCGCACCCGTCGCGAGTTGCTTCGTCTGCGGACCGACGGCGCCGGCTGCCGGCTCACCTGGAAGTCCGCTCCAGGGTTCCGTGGCGGCGTGAAGGAACGGGCGGAGCACGAGTTTGCCGTCGACGACCCGGGCGCCGCGCGCCTGTTTCTCGAGTCGTTGGGCTTCGAGGTCACCGCGCGCTACGAGAAGGTCCGCGAGATCTGGTCGCTTCTCGGCTGCGAGGTCGCTCTCGACCGGACGCCGGTCGGCGACTTCGTGGAGGTCGAGCAGGTCGCCCCGGATCTCCCCGCCGGCGGGATCGAACGCGTCTGCCGCCGCTGCGGGATCGATCCGGAGCAGGCGGATCCGCGGGACTATCTCGCGATCTACCGCGACCACCGCGCGCGGCACGAGGGTTTGCCTCGGGACATGGTGTTCGCGGAGGATCCGGCGCGCGCGCCGGATGGCGGAGCGTCGCCGTGAGGGGCGCGATCCGGCGGGTCAGAGCCCTCGTGCTCTGCGCCGGCCGGGGAGAACGGCTGCGGCCGCTGACCGCCGCTCTGCCCAAGCCCCTGCTGCCGGTGTCCGGCCGCGCCGTCGCCATGCGGGCGATCGACTCTCTTCACCGCGCCGGCTGCGGGACCGCCGTGAACCTGTTCCATCTCGGGGACGCCGTGCGCCGCGGACTGGAGAACGAGGCCGGCGCCCGCGGGATGGAACTCCGATTCCAGGTCGAACCGGACCTGCTGGGCCCGCTGGGCGCGGTCGTCAATCTGCGGGATTTCCTGTCCAAAGCGGACGACGTCGTGCTGGTCAACGGCGACTCGCTCTGCCGCTGGCCCATCCGCGCCGCACTCGACCGCCATCGGCGCAGCGGCGCCGACGTCACGCTTCAGGTCGGCCGGGACGATCGCGTCGGCGGCGGCGTGGAAGTCGATTCCCGCGGCCTGGTCGTCGGGCTCCGCGACCTCGAAGTCGGCCCGGTCCGCGGCCGGAAGCGGACGTTCCAGGGTCTCCACGTCCTCTCCCGCCGGGTCATCGAGAAGATTCCGTCTCGCCCGCCGTCGAACGACATCGTCGAGGGCCTCTATCAGCCGCTCCTCCGCTCCGGCGCCCGGATCGTCGGTTTCCCATGCCGCCGGCGTTGGCACGACCTGGGAACCCCCCGCCGGTACCTGGAAGGCGCCCTCGACTGGGGCCGCACGGCCGGCGGCCGCAAGCGCCGCCGGCGCTTCGTCGCCCCTGGAGTCTCGTTAGCCCCCGGCGCCGTCGTCGAACACAGCGTGCTGGAGCCGGGCAGCCACGTCGGCGCGGACGCCGTCGTCGAACGAAGCCTCGTCCTTTCCGGCGCCCGGGTGGGTTCCGGCGCGCGACTTCTGGAGACCATCGTCGCTCCCGGAGTCATCCTGCCTGACCGGATACGGCTCGCCGGGCGCCTCGTGACGCCGGTCGACTGGGGCCCTGGCGCCGGCGCCACGGAACGGGAGGGGCTGGTCTTCACCCCGATGAGCGGTCGGTAGAGGGCAGACCGAGCAGCACGTCGCGCAGCGCCGCGTAGTCGGCCGGGATCTCGATGATGCGTTCGGGCAGGAGCGCGGAGCGTCGGAGGTCCGGCGGCGCCGGCGGGGCGATGCCGACCGCGGCGTGGACGGTCTCGGCGAACTTGGCGGGATGGGCGGTGGCGAGGAAGACGCCGCCGCCGCCCCGGGCCTCGAGTTCCGCCTTGAGGCCCAGGTAGCCGACGGCGCTGTGCGGGTCGAGCAGATAGCCGGTGCGGTCGTGGACGTCGCGCATTGCGCGTCGCGTCGCCTGGTCGTCGAAGGCGCGGCCGGTCAGGTCGCGGCGCAGGCGCTCGAGCGGCTCGCCGGCGCCGGAGTAGAGATGGAGGATGCGGGCGAAGTTGCTCGGATCGCCGACGTCCATCGCGTTCGAGATCGTGGCGACCGCTCGTCGCGGCGCGTAGTCGCCGCTCCGGAGGTAGGCCGGCACGACGTCGTTCGCGTTGGTCGCCGCGACGAAACGGGAGACTGGCAGGCCGATCCGTTTCGCGATCAGGCCGGCGGTCAGGTTGCCGAAGTTGCCGCTCGGAGTGGAGAACACGAGCCGTTCGCCGGCTTCGTCGAGCGGCGGAGACGGGAGCTGCGCCCAAGCGTGGAAGTAGTAGAAGACCTGGGGAAGCAGCCGGCCGATGTTGATCGAATTGGCCGAGGCGAGAGGCCGCCGCCGGCGCAGTTCGCTGTCGGCGAAGGCGCTCCGGGCCAGGCGCTGACAGTCGTCGAAGACGCCCTTGACCGCGACCGCGGTGACGTTGCCGCCCAGGGTGGTGAACAGGCGGCGCTGCGCCTCGGTGACCAGTCCGTCGGGGTAGAGCACGCAGACACGGAAGCCGGCGACGCCGTTGAAGGCGTGGGCCACGGCGCTGCCGGTATCGCCGCTGGTCGCCACGATCACCGTCGTTTCCTGTTGGCCGCCGATCGTCGCGAACCGCTCCATCAGACGGGCCATGACCCGCGAGGCGACATCCTTGAAGGCGAGCGTCGGCCCGTGGAACAGCTCCAGGCAATGGATGCCCGGTTCGACCGGGGCGAGGGGGATGGGAAAGTCAAGGGCGTCCTCGATCAACTCCGCGAGTTCGTCTTCCGGGACCTCGGCGCCGGTCAGGCGGTGACCGAGGATGGCGGAGATGCCGGCCAGCGGCTTCGACCGCAGGAGGGCGAGGTCGCCGGCGCTCAACGGCGCCAGGCGCTCGGGGACGAAAAGACCGCCGTCCGGGGCCGGCCCCTCCAGCAGCGCCTGGGAGAGGGTGACCGGAGATGTCCTGCCGGCCGTGCTGACGAAGCGCACCTACTCCTCGCCGCCGAGCACGCGCGCGCCCGGCGCCGGCAGGGGCGCGACGAGCTGGTCGCAGCTGATGTTCGCGGAGGACTTGAACGCGCCGGCCATGGCTGCCGCAACCCGCCTGGCGCGGACCGGGCCGTCGCACAGGGCGAACAGCGCGGGGCCGCTGCCGGACAGGCTGCAGCCCAGGGCGCCGGCATCGGTCGCGGCCGCCTTGGCGGCGTGGAAGCCGGGCACGCCGGGCGCGCGGACGGGCTCGGCGACGACGTCGACCAGGGCTCGGGACAGCAGTTCCAGGTCGGAACGGTAGAGAGCCGCCACCAGCGCCGCCACGTTGCCCCACTGGGTCACGGCGCGGTCGAGCGGCAGACGGCGGTCCAGGAGGGCCCGGGACTCCTTCGTGTTCACCTGGACGTGGGGCCGGACGAGGGCGCAGGTCATGCCCCTTGGCGCCGGCAGCTCGATCACGTCGGGCACGGGATCCAGCGAACGGACCAGCACGAGCCCGCCGAACAGGGACGGCGCCAGGTTGTCCGCGTGCGCGCCGCCGCTCGCCAGGACCTCGCCGGCGACGGCGTGGCGGAGCAGGGCCACGGCGGGCAGCTTCAGGCCGAGCAACGCGTCCACCGCGACCACCGCCGCCACCGCGCTGGCGGCGCTCGATCCCAGGCCGCTCTCCAGCGGCATGCGTTTCTCGATCTCGAGATCGACCGCCGCGCCGGGCGCTTCGTCGTCAAGCAACGCCCTGGCGGCCACGGCGGCGGTGTTTCGCTCCGCCTGGAGCGGCAGCCGTCCCTCGTCGCCGGCGATCGTCGCGATGCGGACCGGGTCGTGTCCGTCGCCGGTCGGCTCGCGCTCGCGAGCGGTCACGACGTCTCCCGGGCCGAGATGACCGTCGCTCTCCGATTGCAGGGCGAAGCCCAGAATGTCGAATCCACAGGCGATGTTCGAGACCGAGGCCGGGGCGAACGCCCTCGCCGGGCTCCTCATGCGGCGGCCCGTCGGCCGCGGCGGGCGACGGCGAGTTCCGCGGCGAGCAGCGCCCCGCCCGCGGCGCCTCGCAGGGTGTTGTGCGAAAGGGCGACGAATCGGTAGCCGAGGATCGGACACTCGCGCAGTCTGCCGATGGAGGTCGTCATGCCCTGGCCGAGGTCGCGGTGGATGCGCGTCTGGGGCGGTTCGTCGTCGCCGAGGTAGACGGTCGGTTGCGTCGGCGCCGACGGCAGCCCGCTTTCCTGCGGTTCGGCGCGGAACGTGCGCCACGCGTTCCGGACGTCCGCCATCGCCGGCTTGCCCTTGAGATCGACGGATACGCAGAGCGTGTGTCCATCGACCACGGGAACGCGGTTGCACTGGGCGGAGACCGCCAGGCGGGCCGGCTCGATCGTTCCGCCGCGCATCCGGCCCAGGATCTTGCCGGTCTCGCTCTCGAGCTTCTCCTCTTCGCTGGAGATCCAGGGGATCACGTTGTCCAGGATCTGGTAGCTCGAGATGCCGGGCAGGCCGGCGCCGGACACCGCCTGCAGCGTCACGACGGAGATCCGCTCGAAACCGAAGGCGTCGGCCAGGGGCTTGAGCGCCAGCGTCAGGCCGATCGTCGAGCAGTTCGGGTTGGCGACGATGCCGGCGGGGAGCGCCCTGCCGTTCTCGGGCGGGGGCAGCAGCGAGAGGTGGTCCGGGTTCACTTCGGGCACGATCAGGGGGACGTTCGCGTCCATCCGGTAAGCGCTCGCGTTGGTGACGACCAGGCAGCGGCGGGCGAACCGGGGCTCGATGTCTCTCGCCACGCTGGCGTCCAGGGCCGAGAAGACGATGTCCAGTTCTCCTCCGGGACGTCTGGCGCCGTCCATCAGTTCGTCGATCGTCCGAACGGGCATGGCCGCCGCCGCGTCGTCGATCGGCCGGGTCTGAATCCAGGTCACGGCGTCACGATAGGCCTTCCCGGCCGAGCGCTCGGATGCGGCCAGGGCCGTCAACTCGAACCACGGGTGTCCCGCCAGCAGGGTGACGAAGCGCTGGCCCACGGCGCCGGTCGCGCCGAGGACGGCAGCCCGGAGCGGTTCGTTCCGGGTTGTCACGGCGCGGCGCCCCGCTCGGCCCAGGCGCGCAGGATGTCGCCGAACACGCCGCCCGCGGTGAGGTCGGTTCCGGCGCCAGGCCCCTGGACGACCAGCGGCCTGGCGTGGTACCGCCGGCTGCGGAACACGAACATGTTGTCCGAGGCCGGCATGCCGGCCGCCGGGTGGTCGGGCGGAACGGCTCGGAGTCCGACCCGGGCGCTCGCCCCTTCGCCGCTCGTCTCGAGTTCTGCGAGATAGGCGAGTTCGAGTCCGGCGGATCCGGCCTCGGCGAAGCGGGCCGCCATCTCCTCGTCCGCCGAGGCAAGGCGCCGCCAGTAGTCATCGAGCGGCAGGTCGGCGAGGTCGGGCCGGTCGAGCATGGGCGCCACGTCGACGTCCTCCATCTCGAGCTCGGCGCCGCACAGCCGGGCCAGGATGAGCAGCTTGCGGGCCACGTCCAGGCCGCCGAGATCGTCACGCGGGTCCGGTTCCGTATAGCCCAGCCGGTGGGCCCGGCGCACGGCCTCGCTCCATGCCTGCCGCGCGCTCAACTCGCCGGCGAGATAGGCCAGCGTGCCGGAGAAGACGCCCGAGATGGACTCGATCGGATCGCCCGCGCCAAGCAGCAGGTCGACCGTGTGGAGGACAGGCAGGCCGGCGCCCACGGTCGCCTCGTGAAAGACGTTCGCCCCGCCGTCGGCGCGGAACGCGCGGAAGTCCGCGATCGGTCCGGCGAACGGCAGCTTGTTCGCGCTGACCACCGCGGCGCCGGCCGCGAGCGCGCGGCGGTAGACCGCGCTCATCGCGCCGCTCGCCGTGACGTCGACCAGTATCGTGCGGCCGCCGCCGGCGGCGGTTTCGCCGACGTGCTCGAGCAGCCGGTCGAGGTCAGCCGGTTCGCCGCCCTGCTCCAGAGCGCTTCGCCAGCCGTCGGGGTCTCCGACGGCGCCGGGGTCCAGGCGCCGGCCGCTCCCGCGCGCGGCGAGTTCCATGAAACGGGAGTTCGCCAGACCCCGCAACTGCAGGTCGATGCCCCGTCGCTCGAGCGCGCCGCGCTCGGCGGCGAGCTGCCGGAGCAGCGCCGATCCGACGCCGCCGAGGCCGAGCACGTAGACCGCGAGCCGGCCGGAGGCGGCGCGATGAAAGAACTCCCGGTGGATCCAGCGCACCGCGCGTCCCTGGTCGGCCTTGGCGACGACCATCGAGATGTTCCGCTCGGACGAGCCCTGGGCCACGGCCCGCACGTTGACCGCCCGCCGGCCGAGAATCCCGAACACTCGGGCGGCGATGCCGGGACGTTCCCGCATGCCGTCGCCCACCACCGCGACGATCGACTGGTCCCGCTCGACGATCAGGGGTCGGACCGATCCGGACTCGATCTCCGACCGGAACTCGGCGTCGATCGCCTGGCGGGCCGCTTCGGAGACTCCGGGATCGACCGCCAGGCAGATCGAGTGCTCGCTGGACGCCTGCGAGATGAGAATGGCGCTGGCGCCGCTCGCCGCCAAGGCGTCGAAGAGTCGTGCGGCGACCCCCGGGGCGCCGACCAGGTTGTCGCCGACGAGCAGCAGGAGGTGGACGTCGTCGATCGAGGAGATGCCGGTGACCGCCGTTCCGCGGGCCCGGCGCCGGTCCTTGCCGCCGTCGACCAGCGTGCCCGGGTGCTCGGGGTCCAGGGTGCTGCGGACGAGCAGGGGAATGCCCTTGCGGCGTGCAGGGGTGACCGTTGGCGGGTAGACCACCCTGGCGCCGAAGTGGGAGAGCTCGAGCATCTCTTCGTAGCTCAACCGGGGAATCGGCAGGGCGTCTTCGACCCGTCTCGGGTCGGCCGTCATCACGCCCGGAACGTCGGTCCAGATCTCGATCCGCTCGGCGTCGAGCGCCGCGCCGACCAGGGAGGCCGTCAGGTCGGAGCCGCTGCGCCCCAGCGTCGTCGTCTCGCCTTCCGGGGTGCTGCCCAGGAAGCCGGTGACCACCTGCAGAGGTCCGTCCTTGCCGAGGCCGGCGAAGTGGTCCGCGATGGCGTCCATCGTCGGTTCGAGCGCAACGCGCGCGGCCTGAAAGGAGCGGTCGGTCCGCACCAGTGGGCGGGCGTCGCGGGCCTCGGCCGGCAGGCCCCTGGCGCGGAGCGCCGCGGCCAGTAGCTGGGTCGACAGGAGCTCGCCGTGGCAGACGATCCGGTCGATCCAGGCTTCCCGCGGCCGCTCGGCGCTGATGCCGCTCCGTTCGCAGTTGCGGAGCTCCCGGACCAGGCCTTCGCACGCTTCCTCCAGGGCCGCTTCGAGCGCCGGCAGATCGGCCGCGGCGGCGACTTCGGCCGCGATGTTCAGGTGGCTCTCGCGAAGTCTCGCGGCTTCGCGAGCCGCTTCGGCTCCGGCGCCGTCGAGAGCGCCCGCCGCCAGCGTCAGCAGGCGGTCCGTGATCCCGCCGAGAGCGGATACCACGACGGCGCCGCTCCCCGCCTGCCCGCGGAGGCGCCGTTCGACGATCCGCGCCGCCGTCCGCAGACGGTCGGCGTCGGCCACGGAGGAGCCGCCGAACTTGAGTACCTTCATGGTCGGATGCGGTGGACGTCGCGTCGTCGTCGCGCTGCTCGCGTGAGCGGCGACGTAGCGTACAACGTCTCCGGAACGTCGCCTCGGTTGGCGGCCCGCGGTGAACGTCGCGCTGCATTCGAGCGTCCAACCATCCCGCCCGGCATCGTTGCTCCTCGGTCGAAGTTGGCCCGAACTGCTCCCTCGTCGCGCCTTGCCGGGCGGGCGCCTGCCCGCTCTCGCTGCGACACGCACTTCCACCACGGGCTGTCAAGGTCAAGGACTGGCCGTCGGAAGGCGTCGCTGACCGCCATCGGACCTCGCGACGTCCAGGCCCAGATGCGCGTAGGCCTTTCGGGTCGCCACCCGGCCGCGGCGGGTGCGCTGCAGGAAGCCCTGCTGGATCAGGTAGGGCTCGTAGATGTCCTCGATCGTTCCCTCGTCTTCGCCGAGCGATGCGGCCAGCGTCTTGACGCCTGCCGGACCGCCGTCGTACTGCTCGATCAGCAGCTTCATGATCCGGCGGTCGATCTCGTCGAGGCCGTATTCGTCCACCTCGAGTTGATCGAGAGCCCGTCTGGCGGCCGGCCGGTCGATCCGGCCGTCCCCTTCGATCTGGGCGAAGTCCCGCACCCGACGCAGCAGCCGGTTGGCAATGCGGGGCGTGCCTCGGCTCCGCCTGGCGATCTCGTCGGCGCCTTGCCGGTCGATCGGCGCTTCCAGCACGTCCGCCGATCGCTGGATGACCTTGCTCAGCACCTCGGCGCTGTAGAAGTCGAGCCGGTTGACGATACCGAACCGCGCCTGCAGCGGCGGCGTGACGAGACCGGCCCGGGTGGTGGCGCCGATCAGGGTGAAGCGGGGCAGGTCGATGCGAACCGTCTTCGCCATCGGTCCCTGGCCGATGATCAGGTCAAGCTGGAAGTCCTCCAGCGCCGGGTAGAGGATCTCCTCGACCGTCGGTCCCAGCCGGTGGATCTCGTCGATGAACAGGACGTCGCCCGCTTCCAGGTTGGTCAGGATCGCCGCCAGGTCGCCGGCGCGCTCGAGCACCGGGCCCGACGTGGAGCGCAGGGCGGCGCCCATCTCGTGGGCTACGATGTGCGCCAAGGTCGTCTTTCCCAGGCCCGGAGGGCCGAAGAGAAGGACGTGGTCCAGCGTTTCGCCGCGGCCCCGGGCCGCCTTCATGTAGACGTCGAGTTGGCGTCTCGTCCTTTGCTGTCCCAGAAAGTCGCGCAGCCGCCGCGGCCGGAGCGATGGCTCGATTCGGCGATCCTCGGCGTCCTGAATGGCGGACAGGACATCCGAATCCGTCGCTGCGATTGCGGTCTCGACCATCGGCCGCATGCTATCGCCGTGAGCCGGCGCCGCGGACCGCCGGGGCTTCGGTTCACGGCGCCAAGCGAAGAAGAGCAAGGGGCGGTTCTTCGGGCGCCCACCGGGCTTGGCTCGCATTCGGCACGCACACTTGACCGATGTCCGTAGCGGGACCTTCTCCTTCGCGTCGCCTCGCCGACGTGTCCGCCGCGCCGGCGCCGCCTCTCGGTCCGAGGGCCCCGCTACGGCGGCGGCCAGGCGCCCTCGCTACGGACCTCGGTGAACTGTGCGGGCTAACAGGGTCCGCCGCCTTGGGGCTGCGCCGTCGCGCAGGGAACAGGCCCCGGATGCGGGCGGCATGCCCTCGGTCCGAAGTCTGTTCCATGCAAGTCCGTGGTGGAAGAGCGTGTCGCGCTCGAATGCAGCAAGACCTTCGCCACGGGCTGCTAGATCCGCGACAGCCGCCGCAGGCTCAGTCGCAGTAGGCCTTGGAAGTCCACTTCGGGTTCTTCCGCGAGCACCCGCGCCACGGCCCGCCGCGCTTCTCCCGTGCGGTAGCCGAGGTTGACGAGCGCGCTGACCGCCTGTTCCTGCTCGTCCTCGCGGCCGGCTTCGGGCTCGGCCGCCGTCGGCTCGGCGCCCGCCTCGGCGAGCAGGGTCCTGACCTTTTCCTTGAGTTCGAGGACCATTCGTTCGGCCGTCTTGCGGCCGATGCCCGGGATTCGGGTCAGCGCCGCCACGTTGCCGCCGCCGATGGCGTTCAGCAGGTCTCTGGTTGCGCCGCCAGACAGGATGACCTGGGCGAGCCGGGGGCCGACGCCGCTGACGCCGAGACAGTGCTCGAACAGGGTCCGTTCGGATTCGGTCCAGAATCCGAAGAGCTCGAGAGCGTCGGCGCGAACATGGGTGTGGATGAACAGGCGGATGTCGGCTGTCGGGTCGAGCTTCTCCAGCTCGAAGTAGGTCGAAAGCGGGATCCGGACGATGTAGCCGACGCCGTTGGCCTCGAGCACCAGGCGTTCGGGCTCGAGGGACAGGCGGCGGCCGCGCAGATGGCCGATCAAACTGCCGTGGGAGCGCAGCGCCGCGGTCAGGCGCCGGCCGCTTCGGTCTCCCCCAGACCGAAGTTCTCGATGAAGTCCCGGGTGTAGCGGACGCCGACCTCCTCGCGGAGTTGCTGCAGGAGGGACTGAAGCATCGTCAGGTTCCGCTCGCTCAGCAGCTCGTTCCGTGTCGTTTCCGGATCGAACGACGCGGGATCGAAGGACTCGCGCTCGGACACCTCGAACAGAAGAGCGCCGAACGGCGTGTCCACCGGCCCGCCCGTTTCGCCGGCGGAAAGGGCGAAGACGGTGCGAGACAGCTCTGGCATTGCGCCCAGGGCGCCGATCGGTTCACGCCGGCCGAAGCTCCCGCTCTCCTCGACCACGGCGTCGAACTCTTCGGCCGCCTCGTTCATGCTCAAGCCGTCCTCGACGCGTTCCCGCGTTTCGGCGAGCGCCGCCGCCAGGAGTTCGCTCTCGTTTCGCCGGCGGACGACGTCGCGAACGTCCGCCTCGACTTCCGCGAACTCCGAATCGCGGGGCGGCAGGACCTCGAGCACGGACAGGAGAGACCAGCCAGCCGCGATGCGAACGGGTTCGGACCAGACGCCGGCCTCGAGACCGAAGGCCGTCGAGCTGAAGTTGACGTTGCGGCCGATGCCGGCCACGGCGTCGTCCTCGCCGAAGGGCTCGGTGCTCGCATAGACGATCGCTTCGGCGGCCGCCAGTTCCCGAGCTTCGTCCTCGCCCGCGAACGACTCGTCGGCCAGCCACTCGTGCAGGGCGTCGATTCGGCTCTTCGTTTCCTCTTCGGCCCGGGTAGCGAGGAGTTGCACGCGGATCAGGTTGCTGACCTCCTCGAGGGTCTGGCGTCCGCCTTCGCGGCGCTCGTGCACCAGGATCAGGTGGTGTCCGGCGCGCGGACCGAGCTGGTTCTCGACCGGCCCCACCAGGTCGCCGCTCGCGGCGCCGAACGCGGCGTCCTCGAAGGCCGGCGTCATCGCGCCGCGGCCGAAGTAGCCGAGGTCGCCGCCGGACTCCTTCGTCGCTTCGTCGTCCGAGTACTCCCGGGCCAGCGCCGCGAAGTCCTCGCCCGCCTCGATTCGGCCCCGCAATCGGTTCAGCAGGCTGCGCGCCTGTTCCGCGTCTCGCTCGCCGTTCTCGAGCAGGAGGATGTGGCTGGCCCGAACCTGTTCGGGGATCTCGAACTGGGCCGCGTTGTCCTCGTAGTGCGTCCGGACCTCGTCGTCGGTCACCTCGAGTTCGGCCCGGACCGTGTTCGTGCTGACCAGGAGATAGCCCACTCGCCTGCGCTCGGTGAGCCTGAACTTCTCTCGGTGCTCCTCGAAGTAGGCCGCGGCCTCTTCGTTCGAAGGCTCGGCCTCGGCGGCGAAGCGGCTTGCGGGGACCTGGAAGTAGCGGATGGCGGCGCGCTCGGCGGCGTCGCGGGCGTGCATCTCGACTTCCGCGTCGGAGACGTGGGCGCTCTCCGTCAGCGCCGACTGCAGCTTCCGCACGAGCACGGAACCGCGCAGATCGGATTCGAATCCGTCCACCGTCAGTCGGTTGGCGCGCAGGAGGTTCTCGTATTGCCGCGCTCCGATGAAGGCGCCCTCTCCGTCGGTCAGGCCGGGCAGGGCGAGAATCTCTTCCCGCAGTTCTTCGTCGCTGACCGTCAGCCCCATTCGTTCCGCCTCCCTGACGAGAAGGCGTTCTCTGATCAGGGTATCCAGGGCCTGAACCGGCAACTGGAGCTGCTCCGCGAGATCCGCGTTGAACGCGTCGCCGTAGATCTCCCGATAGCGGCTCTCGGCGTTTCGGTAACTGCGCTCGAACTCGGCGAAGGTGATGTTCTCGCCGCCCAGGATGGCGGCGTCCGGATTGATCCGCGATCCCTCCAGCGACCGGAAGTCGGTGAAGACGAGGAGCACGAACACTCCGGCGAGGGCGATGGCCAGCGGATAGAAGTTCTTGATGTTCCTGCGAATGACGTTCAGCATGATCCGGACCCCGGCGTCCGGCAGGACGCGGAAGAAGTTCCATGTTACAGGATCGAACGACCTTCCGGCGGTTATGATCGCGGCACGAGGGTTCGTGAAGTGCGCTTCCTGCAGTGGTTCTCCAGCGATCTGGCCATCGACCTGGGGACGGCCAACACGCTCGTCTTCACTCAGGCGAACGGCATCGTCGTGCGCGAGCCGTCGGTCGTTGTCGTCAACAGCCAGATCAACCGCATCGAGGCGGTCGGCGTCGAGGCCAAGGAGATGCTCGGCCGCACGCCGGGCATCCTGAACCTCGTGCGGCCGATGAAGGACGGCGTGATCGCCGACTTCGAGATGACCGAACACATGCTCAAGCACTTCATCCGCAAGGCCCATCACGGCCGCCGCCTGGCCCGCCCGCGGATCGTGGTCGGCGTACCCTCCGAGATCACGCCGGTCGAAAAACGGGCGGTGCGAGAGGCGGCCATGAGCGCCGGCGCATCCGAGGTCTTCCTGGTCGAGCAGGCGATGATGGCGGCCATCGGCGCCGGCCTGCCGATCACTGAACCGACCGGCAACATGATCGTCGACATTGGCGGCGGCACCAGCGACGTTGCCGTGATCTCCCTGGCCGGCACCGTCTACAGCCAGTCGCTGCGGGTGGCCGGCAACGCGATGGACGAGGCGATCGCGCAGTATCTGAAACGCAAGCACAACCTGTTGATCGGCGAGCGGACCTCCGAGGAAATCAAGGTCGAGATCGGATCCGCGTTTCCGCTGCAGAAGCAGTTGTACATGGACATCAGGGGGCGCGATCTCGTGCGCGGCGTACCCCGCAGCCTTCGAGTCTCCGACGCCGAGATTCGGGAAGCCCTGGCGGAACCGGTCGGGCAGATCGTCGCCGCGGTGCTTCAGGCACTCGAACGAATGCCGCCGGAGCTCTCCGCCGACGTGATCGACAAGGGCATCGTGCTGGCGGGCGGCGGCGCGTTGCTTCATTCGCTGGATCAGCGGCTGCGCGAGGAGACCGGACTGCCGGTCTTTGCCGCGGAAGACCCGCTCGCATCGGTCGCGCTGGGCACCGGCCGCGTGCTGCGGGATCTCGATCTCCTGCGTCGGGTCTCGGTGCGCTGAGAGACGGTTCGCCGAGATGAGCGAGCGTCGGGTCGCCGTCCTGTTCGCCGCCGCGGCGACCCTTCTTCTCGCGTTGCTGACCGCGCAGTCGCCGGAGCGCGCCAGCGATGTCGCGTTCTGGGTGGAGGCTCCGACGAAGGGACTGGTCGCCGCCGTCGCCGACGTCGTCGACGGGATGCGAGAAGGGTGGCGGACGAGGGGTCGGCTGGAACGCGAGAACGCGGAACTGCGAGGGCGGCTGCGGGAGCTCGAGGCGGCGCACGCGGCGGCGCTTGGCGCGGAACTGGAGGCGGACCTGCTGTCCGAGCCGCTCGGGTACGCGCGGCCGCCGGATACCGAGCTGTTGCTGGCGGACGTCGTCTACGTCGACCATCACTCGTGGCGGCGCAGCGCCATCCTGCGGCTGCCTCGCGGAAACGCCAGAGCGGAGTGGGCGCGGCGGCCAGTGACCACGGTCGACGGCTTGCTGGGTCGCGTCGTTGCCACCGGTGGCGGCTATGCCCGCGTGTTGCTGGTTACGGATCTTGACTCCTCGGTGGGCGCGATGATCGAGCGGACGCGCCGTCAGGGCATCGTGCGGGGCACGGAGGATGCGGGAGTGCTTTCCCTCGAGTACGTGCCGGTGCAGGTCGATGTCCGGCCGGGAGACAGGGTGGTCACGGCCGGCATCGACGGCGTCTTTCCGCGCGGCATCCCGGTCGGCACGGTCGCCTCCGTCGAGTCCGTCGGCGACCAGTTCCACGAAATCAGGGTCGCGCCCCGCGTGGATCTCGGTTCGCTCAGCCACGCCTTCGTGTGGCGTCGCGACCCGGTGCCCCAGGCGGTCATGGATGGCGCGGATGGGGTGGGCCGCTAGCGGCTTTCGCAGCCGCGTGGCTGCGCCGTCCCGCCGGGAACCCGCGCGGAAGGCCGACGAGAGCGTCGGCGCACCCAGTGCGGCGTTGTCCGTTCCATGCCGGCCCGTGGCGGAAGTGCGTGTCGCGCCGGGAACGGTCGGACGCCCGTTCGGCGAGGCGAGACGAGGGAGCGCATCGGGCCTTGCTCGAGCAAGGGGCAGCGATACCGGGCGGGATGCACCGCGGCTGCCGTCCTGATGGCGGACGCGCGCCGCCAGCGTCCCGGTCGGATCGCCCGTCATCGGGCAGTCCGATGGCATGCAGAGCGATTTCTGCCGCGGGCCGCCAGGTTCGCGGTCAGTCTGGCGCTGGTGGCGCTGGCCGATCTGCTGCTGGCCGAAGTCCTTCCGGGCCGGTCGGTCGATCTGTTCGTGCTCCTCGTCGTCCTGAGCAGCCTGTCCGGCGCCTCGCTCCTGGGCGTCATGGGCGGCCTGGCCGCCGGCCTGGTCCAGGACGTGCTGAACGCCTCGCCGTTCGGCCTCCATGGCCTCGCCTGTTGCGTCGTGGGCTACGGAGTCGCGCGCCTGTCGCAGCGCGTGGACGCCAGCCAGACGATCGTCGCGCTGCTCCTGGTTGCGGTGGGCGCGCTGGTTCATCAGGCGATCGTTCTCGGCCTGCGCGCGGTCCTGGAAGTCGGCGAGGCCAGCGTCGCCGCCGTGCCGCTGCGCGTGGCCGCGACGACCGCCGTCGGCGTGCCGGGTCTCTGGCTGTTCAACCGGGCGCAGGCCGGGCTGGATGAACGGCGAGTGAAGGAGGGGAGGGCGCGTCCGCGGTGACCGCGAAGACGGCATGACGAGTGCGCGGACCCCCCCGGGGGAGTACGGCTCGGGCTGGATCCTGCTCGGCATGGCGGCCCGCCTCAAGTGGCTGTGCGGCGCGCTGTGCCTGTTCCTGGCGGCCGTGGTCGTCGCCTACTGGCATCACCAGGTCTTTCGAGCGCGGCACTACGAACGGCTCGCCGAGAACAACAGGTTGCGCGTGCTGCGGCTGGACGCGCCGAGGGGCCTGATCCACGACCGCTCCGGGCGGATCCTGGTCGAGAACACCCCCACCTTTCGCTTGATGATCGACCGCAGCAAGAGCGCGGATCTCGACGCCAGCCTGGCCTTCGCGGCCGAGATCCTCGGCCGGGAGGAAGGAGATCTCAGGGCCGCGCTGGCGCCGTATCGAGGCGTGGCCCGGGAGGTCCCCGTGCTGCTCTCCGAGGGCCTGGAGTTGAGCCAGGTCGCCCGGTTCGAGGTCTTCAGGGAGCCCGAGCATCCGGAGTTCGAGATTTCCTCCTCGCGGCGTCGCCTGTACCGGCACGGCCTTCAGACCGCCCATGTCGTGGGCTATCTCGGGGAGCCGACTCCCGCCGAACACGACCGCGACGATTCCCTGGCGGCCGGAGATCTCGTCGGTCGCAGCGGCGTCGAACTGCTGCGGGATCGCCGGCTGCGCGGACGCCACGGGGAGAGGACCGTGGTCGTCGACAGCCGCGGCCGGCTGGTCGGCGAGGACGTGCGGCGAACGGACGCGGCGCCCGGCGAGTCCGTCACGCTGACGATCGACTTGCCGCTGCAGCAGTTGGCAGAGAGCCTGCTGGCGGACAAGGTCGGCGCGATCGTGGCGCTGGACCCGCGCGACGGGGCGATTCGGGCGATGTTCTCGTCCCCTTCGTTCGACCCGAACAGCTTCGCCGGCCGGCTCAGCCAGCGGGACTGGAAACGGATCGTCGACGCGCCGGGGAAGCCGCTGCAGAACCGCGCGATCCAGAACACCTACCCGCCGGGCTCGGTGTTCAAGATCGCGATGGCGGTGGCGGGCCTGGCGGAAGGGCTGCTTCGCCCCGAGGAGCGGATCTACTGCGGCGGCGCGACACGGATATACAACCGCCGCTGGCGTTGCTGGCGGTCCAGGGGGCACGGCCTCGTCGATCTGCGCGGCGCCCTGCAGCATTCCTGCGATATCTACTTCTACCGTCAGGGCATCAGGATCGGCATCGAGACGATTGCCGCCTGGGCCCGGCGGCTTGGGCTGGGCGCCCGGACGGGAGTGGAATCCCCCGGCGAGAGCGAGGGGCTGGTGCCCGATCCGGAGTGGAGCGTGAATCGCCGAGGCTATCCGTGGTATCCGGGCGAGACGGTTTCCGTGGCGATAGGCCAGGGTCCGCTGCTCACGTCGCCGCTGCAGGTGGCGGTGATGACCGCGGCGGTGGCGAACGGCGGATTCCGGGTGCGGCCGTACCTGATCGCGGGCGGCGGGTCGCCGCCCGCGCCGCTCGGCCTGGACGCCGAAGTCGTTTCCTTTGTCGCCGAAGCCCTTGCCAATGTCGTCGAGAACGGGACCGGACGCAACGCCCGGACGCCGGCGGTGGCCGTCGCGGGCAAGACGGGCACGGCCCAGGTCGTCGCGCAGGCAACCTGGACCCGCTCCGAGGACCTCCCGCCCGATCAGGCCGACCACGCCTGGTTCACCTCCTACGCTCCGGTGGAGGCGGCCGAGCTGGTCGTCGTCGTGTTCCTCGAGAACGGGGGCAGGGGCTCGGAAGCGGCGGCGCCGTTGGCGAGAAAGATGCACGAGGGCTACTTCGGTGCTGCCGACCAGACGTGATCGACGGCCTCTGGTGCATCGGGTCCGGTCCGTCTCCTGGCTGCTCGCCGGGTCGGCGCTGGCGTTGTCGGCGATCGGCCTGCTGGTTATTTCCAGCGCTTCGGCGGAGATGAGCACCGACTACGAAGAGCGTCAGTCCGCGTGGATCGTTCTGGGCCTGCTGGTCATGGCGGCGACGGCGACGATCGACTATTCGTTCCTGCTCCGCCACGCCTTCTGGATCTACCTGGCGGCGGTCGCGGCGGTCGCGGCGGTGACCTTCTTCGGTCACGAAGCGGGCGGGGCCCGGAGCTGGATCGGGATCGGCGGTTTCGGCGGTCAGCCGTCGGACCTCTGCAGGATCGCGACCGTCCTGCTGCTGGCCCGGCACATGGCGGAGGCGCAGGCGCCGGTGGCGCCTCGCGGCTGGCTGTGGACGGCTTCGGCGTTCGTTGCGGCGCCCGTCCTGCTGATCGCCCTGCAGCCGGACATGGGCGGCGCCCTGATGTTCATGCCGATGTTCGCGGCGATGGCTGTCGTCGCCGGCGTCAGGCTCCGTTCCGCTCTGATCGCGCTGTGCCTTGCCGCCGCGGTCGCGGGCGGCGTCTGGTTCTTCGCCCTGCAGGACTACCAGAAGGCGCGCCTGTCGAGCTTCTTCAGCCCGCGGGCGGATCCGCTCGGGTCGGGATACCAGGTGCGCCAGAGCCGGATCGCGATCGGGTCGGGCCGGGTGCTGGGCAAGGGTTACGGCGAGGGCACGCAGTCGAGTCTGCGGTTTCTGCCGACGCCTCACACGGACTTCGTGTTCGCCGTGCTCGGCGAGGAGCACGGTTTCATCGGCGTTACCCTGGTGCTGACGTTGTTCGTCCTCTACCTGGGGAATGGCGTGCGCGCGGCCCTGGCGGCCCGGGACGCTGCCGGCATGCTGCTCGTCGTCGGCCTGCTCGCCTTCATGGCGGGCCATGTTCTCTACAATACGGCGATGGTGGTCGGCCTGCTTCCGATCACCGGCATCCCGCTGCCCTTCCTCAGTTACGGCGGCTCCTTCATGCTCTTCTGTTGTGCGGCCACCGGGTTGATGATCCGGGTCGACGCGCAGCGGTTCGTCAATATCTGAGCCCGTCAGGGATCTGCCGCCGGCATGGAAATGCGCAGGGAGCTTCTGGTCGAAGGCGATCCGCACCAGACCCGCCTCGCCGTCCTGGAGGCCGGCCGCCTGGTCGAGTTCTTCGTCGAGCGCCACCGCGGCCGCGGTGGCGCCGGCAACATCTACAAGGGGAGAGTGCGGCGGGTTCTTCCCGGCATGAACGCCGCCTTCGTCGACCTGGGGCTGGAGCGGGACGGCTACCTGGTCCTCGAGGAGCCGGCGGGCGACGAGTCGGGAACGCCCGGCGGACACGACGGCTGGCGGAGCGGCGGCGCCGTCCCGCGCCGGGGCCAGGCGATCGTCGTTCAGATCGCCCGGGAAGGACTGGCGGACAAGGGACCGCGGGTCACGGCCGAGATCACGCTTCCCGGCCGCTATCTGGTGCTGACGCCCCTGGCCGGACGGCTGGGTATCTCCAGGCGAATCGAGGATCCGGCCGAACGGACGCGCCTCAAGGCGCTGGCGCTGGAACTGTGGGGCGATGCGCTCGAAGAGGCGGGATGCATCGTGCGCACGGCCGCGGCGGGGGCGCCGGCGGAGGACCTCGCGAGGGAGCATGAGCTTCTCGCGGAAGCCTGGCGGGAGATCGAGGGACGGGCGGCCGCGGCCGCGGCGCCGGCACTGGTCCACCAGGAGGAAGAGCTCGCGGTCCGGGTGATCCGCGACGACTTCGGGGAGGACTTCGGCGCCTTGCTGGTCGACGGCGCGGATGCTCACCGGGTCATTCGCGAGTACCTCGGAAGGGTCCAGCCGGAACTCCTGACGAGGCTTGAACGGCGCCGCCGCGGACTGTTCGAGCGCTACGGCGTCGACGCCGGCGTCGACGCCGCGCTGGAACCGAAGGCGCCGCTGCCGTCCGGCGGCCACCTGGTCATCAACCAGACCGAGGCGCTGGTGGCCATCGACGTGAATTCCGGCCGCGACGTCGGCGCCGCCGCCGTCGGTAGGGTCGGGAGTTTCCGCGACATGATCCTGCGGACCAATCTCGAGGCGGTCGCGGAGGCGGTTCGTCAGATCCGGCTGCGGGACCTGTCCGGGATCCTCGTCATCGACCTGATCGACATGGAACGCGAAGAGGATCGTCGTACGGTGTTCGCGCGCCTCGAGGCGGAGCTGCGGAGAGACCGCGCCAGAAAGCGGGTGCTCGAGATCTCGGAGTTCGGCCTGGTTCAACTCACCCGGCAGCGGCGTCGGGAGAACCTGGAGCGAGCGCTCATGGGCCCCTGCCCGACCTGCGGGGGCAGGGGCCGGATCAAGTCGGTCGCGACCGTCTGCCTGGAGTTGAGACGAACCTGTCTGGCGCATGCCGGCCGCGGCAGCCGTCAGGTGGCGGTTCGGGTTCACCCGGCGGTGCTGGACGGGCTGAACGGTTCCGAGTCGGACGTACTGGACGGGATGCAGGGAGCGTTCGACGCGCCGATCCTGCTGCGTGCGGATCCGGACCTGCATCGCGAAGACTTCGTCGTCGTCGAGATCGAAGGGTCTTGACGGCCGAGGCCGGAGGACCGGAACGCCGGTTCAAGTTCGACGATCTCAGGGGCGCGGTTGCCGCGTCGGCGGTGGAAGGGGCCCCGGAGGCCGGCTTCGAGGAGACCCTGCGCCGGCTGCTAGACCCCGGCAGCGCCCGCCGCAGTCTGCACTGGGGCCGCAGCTACCTCTACGAAGCCGGCTGGCGTCCGACCGCGCGGGCGGTCGAGACGGCCGTGGTGGTCAAGCAGTTCCGGCACGACGATCTGCGCTCGCGGCTCCGCCGCCGGCGCCGCGGCAGCCGGGCGTGCCTGAGCTTCCGGGCCGCGCTTCGGCTCCGTCGTCTCGGCATCTCGACGCCGGAGCCTCTCCTCTACGCGGAGTCGAACGCGATCGGAGGTCCCGCCTGGTACGTCTGTCGACTGGCGCCGGACGCGCTGGAGTTGCGCTACGTCCTGCGCGCCCTGAACGCAGGCGCCGGACCCGAGCGGTTTCCCGAAATCCACGGCCCGACCCTGTTGCGCCGGGTCGGCGCGCTGGTCGCGGAGCTCCACCGCCACGGCGTCTGGTTCAGGGATCTGACCTCCGGCAACGTCCTTCTCTCGGCGCCCAGGACGGACGCGGAACTGGTCCTGGTCGACCTGAACCGCGCTCGCTTCCGGCGACGGCTGTCCATCGGCCGGCGACTGAGAGACCTCAGCCGGATGCCCGTGCTGCGGCCGGAGGACCGGAAGGAGTACCTCGCCGGCTACCGGCCGGGCGGCCTGCCGCCGCTTCAGCGGATCTGGTTCGAGGTCTGCCATCACGGTTTCCGCTTCAAGCTGGGATCGAAACAGGGCGCGCGCAGGGGTCTGCGGCGCCTGACCGACCTCCTGCTGCCGCGCCGCCGCGCCCACCCTCACGTCCCCGACGCGGAACGGGGGGCGACGGCCACCGAGCGCACGGTCTGGGATCCGCTGACCGATCAGCCGCATCAGCAGGCCTCGCGCGGCCAGCGCCTCGGCGTGCGCCTGCGCGACATCGGCCACCATGCCGCGCCGCTGCTGCGATCCGCCGCGCCCCTGCTGCGGTCGGTCGGGGAGGCGCGTCGAACGCGGCGCGCCCTCGACCGAACGCCGGCGCCCGTTCGCTTCGGCGGACTGGGGGTCGCGGTCGGCCCCGGCTCGGCCCCGACCGCTGCCCTGGCGGGTGCAATCGACGATCTCGGCGTCGACACCGTGCTTCTGCGCTTCCACCTCTGGCGGGGCGTCGACCGCGGCCTGCTGGAACTGGCGCGGACCCTGGGCAGCGGCGATCGGCCGGTCGACCTGGTGTTCCAGTTCAGCCAGGACCGCTCCCTGGTGCGGGACGCCGGGCTGTGGCGGCGGCGGGTCGAGGAAGCGGCGGCCGCGCTCGCACCCCGCGGCCGCCGGTTCCTGATCGGTCAGGCGCCCAATCGCAGCAAGTGGGGCGTCTGGCGGCCCGAGGAGTACTGGCGTCTGTTGGAGACCGGCGCCGCTGCGGTACGGGCCCAGCGCCCCGACGCCTGCGTTCTCGCCCCCGCGGTGATCGACTTCGAGCCTCACGCGACTGCCGGACTGATCCACTCGGGACGGCCGGAGCGCCGTTTCGACGTCCTCGCGAACCAGCTCTACGTCGATCGGCGGGGTGCGCCGGAGAACCGCCAGCTCGGCTTCGACCTGGCCGGCAAGCTGGCGGTTCTGCGTTCTCTGTCTCGCGGCGCCCCGGACTGCGCGTCGGGCCGAAGCTGGGTCACCGAATTCAACTGGCCCCTTGCGGAGGGTCCGCATGCCCCCGCCGGCCGCGATGTCGCGGTGGACGAAGACGCCCAGGCCAGCTACCTGGTCCGTTACGCGCTCGAGGCCCTGGGCAGCGGTCTGGCGGAACGCGTCTACTGGTGGCAGTTGGCGGCCGCGGGTTACGGCCTGCTCGACCCCCGGGGCGCGGGCCTCAGGCAGCGCCCGGCCTACTTCGCGCTGCGTCAACTTCAGCGCGAGCTGGCCGGCGCCGAGGTCCTGCGCCTGCGGATGCCATCGGGGCTGCGCGGCTACCGGGCGGTTCGGGAGGGGCGCGAGATGCGGATCGTGTGGGCCTTGGGTGACTGCGGTCGTCCCTACCGGCCGCGGCGAGAGGTGCGCGCGGTGCGGGACCGGGACGGCCGGGAGCTCGAGCGGGCTCCCGCGACGCCTGGCGGGGCGCCCCTGTACTTCGAGTGCGAGGCCGGCGGCCCGGCCGACGGGACGTAAGATGCCGGCGGCAATGGTCGAAACGGCCCGATCGCTGGTCCGCTACCGCGGCCTGCTCTGGACGCTGGTCATGCGGGAGCTGCGCGCGCGCTATCGGGGAAGCGTCCTGGGGTTCCTGTGGTCCCTGCTCAATCCGCTCCTGCTGCTGGCCGTCTACTCGTTCGTCTTCGGCATCATCCTGAAGCGTTCGGACCTCGTGGCGGTCGAGCCGTACGGGGTGTTCCTCGTGACCGGTCTGTTTCCCTGGATCTGGGTCTCCACCTCGTTGCTGGAAGGCTGCACGTCTCTCACGGCCAACGGGGGCCTGATCCGGAAAGCGGTGTTTCCGGTCGAAGTGCTGCCGGCGGTGGCGGTGGCGGCGAACCTGATCCACTTCCTCCTGGCGCTGCCGATCGTCGGAGGCGCGCTGGTCGCCGGCCGGCTGCTCGGCTATCCGATCTCCGGCTGGACGGCCGTCCTGCTGCCGGCCGTTCTGGCGCTCGAGGCGGTCATGGTCGCCGGTCTCGCCTTCGCGCTGTCGGCTCTGTGCGTTCACTTCAAGGACGTGCGGGATCTTCTCGCCAACCTGCTCGTTCTGGCGTTCTTCCTGGCGCCGATCATCTACACGCTGAGCGACCTGCCGCCGCGTTTCGCGAGGGTCGTGCAACTGAATCCGATGACTTCGTTCACCACCGCGACCCAGGACCTCCTGTTCTTCGGCCGTCTGCCCGAACCCCAGGCGTGGGCGGTCATGGCCGCGATCGCCGCCGTGTCCTGGGCGGGGGGCGCCGGCCTCTTCTCGCGGCTCTCCGGCACCTTGGCCGAGGCGGTCTGAGTTGAGTCCCTCGGCGGTCGTGGCGAGCGGCCTGTGCAAGCGCTACCGGCGCGCCGCCGGCGGCTACCGGCTGCGGACGCTGAAGAGCGCGTTGCTCGAAGGCAGCCTGACCGGGGGGCTGGCCTCGGCCGAAGTCGTCGAGGCGCTGACCGACGTCAGCTTCCAGGTCGCGGCCGGAGAGGCGGTGGGGATCGTCGGCGGCAACGGTTCGGGCAAGTCGACGTTGATCAAGCTCGTGGCCGGCCTGCTGCCGCCGACCTCCGGGGAACTCTCGGTGAACGGCCGGGTCGCGGCCCTGATCGAGCTCGGCGCCGGCTTCCATCCCGAGATCTCCGGCCGGGAGAACGTCTTCATCAACGGGGCGCTGCTCGGACTGAGCCGGCGGCGGATCGAGCAGCGCTACGACGACATCGTGGAGTTCGCGGGCCTCGGCGATTTCATCGAAGAGCCGATCAAGAACTACTCGTCCGGGATGTACGTCCGGCTCGGCTTCTCGGTCGCCATTCACACCGACCCGGAAGTCCTCCTGGTCGACGAGGTCCTCGCCGTTGGCGACGAGGAGTTCGTTCACCGCTGCCTGGCGCGCATCGAGGAGCATCTGGCCGGCGGCGGCACCCTGGTGGTGGTCAGCCACACGATGGCGCTGATCGACCAGATCTGCGACCGGGCGATGTGGCTGGACGGCGGGCGGATCCGGGGCCTGGGGTCTACGCGACGGGTGATCGACGCCTATCTGGAGTCGGTGGCGGCGCGCGAGGGCGAGGCCCACGACCGGCGCCGCCTGTCGGACGAGGGCGGCCGCGAACCGGCGGCGCCCGCGGATCCCGCCGAAGAGGTTGAGCGCTGGGGCTCGGGCCAGGCCGAGATCGTGGCGGCGCGCCTGCTGGTCGGCGAGGAGCGGGAAGAGCGCTGCCACATGAACTGCGGGGAAGCCGTGGCCTTCGAACTCGACGTCGAGCCGAAGGAAGCGCTCTCCGACTTCGTCTTCGGCGTCGGCGTCAGGACGCCGCGAGGCGTGGACTGCTGGGGCACGAACACCGATCTGGCCGGCTACGAACCGCGCTCTCTTGCCGGACCGGTGCGGATCCGGCTCGTCTGCCCGGAGCTGCGTCTGGCGCCCGGGGAATACACCGTGGACGTCGCGGTTCACAGCCGCGACGGCAGGGCGTACGATTACCGTCGCCGAGCGCTCAGGTTCACGGTGGCGGAGAGCACCTCGCTCAGGAGCATCGGTCTCTACCTGCCCGACCACGAATGGCAGGTGGAGACCCTGGGCGCGCGGAGCGACATCGACTGGCTTTCGCCCGGCCGCCAGGTCGGCGACCAACGGAGGATCGAATGAGCGACCAACCCAGGGAAGAACCGGCAGACCAGGATGCGTCCTCGTCGATCAACGTCAAGATCGGCGACGCCGAACTCAAGGGGGCCTACTCCAACCTGCTGCGCATCACCCACACCCGCGAGGAGTTCATCCTCGACTTCATCAACCTGGTTCCGCCTCAGGGCATCGTCAGCGCCCGGATCGTGACCAGTCCCGGGCACCTCAAGCGGATCATTCGGGCCCTGGGCACGAATCTGCGGCGCTACGAAGAGGTCCACGGCGCGATCGAGGAGGCGGCCGACCCGGCGGACGTGTCCGGCCGAGTCAATTGACGCGCTGGCTCCTGAGGTACATCGAGGCGATCACGTCCCGGTAGCGCTCGTTGACGATCTTCCTGCGCACCTTCAGCGTCGGCGTGATCTCGCCCTCGTCGAGTGTCAGTTCGCGCTCGAGCAACCGGAAGCGGCGGATGCGCTCGTGGGCCGGCAGCCGCTCGTTGGCTCGATCGAGCACGCCCTGGACGAGCTCCCGGAGGCGCGGGTCCCGCCGGAGTTCCGAGGGGTCCATGCCGGCGAACGGGGCCGGCGCGTCCGCGTAGTTGGGCACGATCAGGGCGTTGAGGTAGGGGTAGCCGTCGCCGACCACGACCGCCTGAGCGATCGCGGGGTGCGCAAGCAGCATCCGTTCGATCGGCTGGGGCGCGACGTTCTTGCCGCCGCTCGTCACCAGCAGGTCCTTCTTGCGGTCGGTGATGTAGAGGTAGCCGTCGTCGTCGAGGCGGCCGACATCGCCGGTACGGAACCAGCCGTCCGGGTCGACCGCCTCGGCGGTGGCCTCGGGCTGCTTCCAGTAGCCCTGCATCAGCCCTTCCGTGCGGGCGAGGATCTCGCCGTCGTCCGCGATGCGCAGTTCGACCCCGGGAACGGCCCTGCCGACCGAGCCGCGGCGGGAAGCGCCCGGGCGCTCCACGGCCAGAACCGGCGCGGTCTCGGTCAATCCGTAGCCCTGATAGAGGCGGATGCCGACCGCGTCGAAGAACTCGGCGACCTCGTCGGCGATCGCGGCGCCGCCGGAGATGGCGAAGCGCAGGCGGCCCCCGAAGCGCTGCTTGACCTTGCGGAATACCAGACGGTCGGCGATCAGGCCCTGGAGTGCCGCCCCTCCGCGCTCCGCCCGCCGTCTGCCCACCTTCAGGGCCCAACCGATCAGCCGGCGGCGGACCGGCGGCTGGCTGGCGAACAGGTTCCGGATGCGCAGGTAGGCGCTTTCGTAGAGCCTGGGCACCGAGCACAGCACGGTGGGCCGCACGTCCGGCATCAGGCCGGCTACCCGCTCGATCGCCGGGGAGTAGTGGATCGACACTCCGCGGTAGAAGAAGAGGTAGTCGACGGTGCGCTCGAAGACGTGGGAGAGCGGCAGGAAGGAGAGGGCCTGATCGTCCTCGCCCAGGGGGTAGAGCTCCTGGCACGCGAGGATGTTCGAGACGAAGTTCCGGTGCGACAGGACGACGCCCTTGGGGTCGCCGGTGGTGCCGGAGGTGTAGATGATGCTCGCCGTGTCGTCCGGACCGACCCGCCCGCCGAAGGACGCGGGGTCGGCGTCCGCGGCTGGCGGCGCGCCGGCGATCAGGGCGTCGAGATCGGCGCCGTCCTCGACGGCGGCATCGGCATCCAGCGCCACGATCCGCAGGCCCCGCTGCTCGTCGCCGTTTCCGTCGCCCTCGCCGTCGCGGGGAACGATGCTTGAGAGCAGGTCCCGTTTGGCCTTGTCGTCGTGGAAGATCCAGCCGGCGCCGCTGTCGAGCAGGATGTACGCGACCTGCGGCGCGTTGAGGGTCGGATAGATCGGCACGGACACGGCGCCCAGCAGATGACAGGCGAAGTCGACGACGTGCCACTCCGGCCGGTTGGCCGCGAACAACGCCACGCGGTCGCCCTTGACCACGCCGTGGGACTCGAGCGCCCTGGCGGTCCGACAGACGGCGTCGACGAACTCTCGGGCGGACAACGACTCCGTCCGGCCACGGCGCCGGATGGACAGCAGATCCTCGCGATGGCCGTAGCGCTCCGCGACGATCCGAAGCAGGTCGGACAAGGTTTCCAAGGCGACGAACGCTAGCATTCGGCCTTCCCGCAAGCTGAGCCGCGAGCCTGCCGCCAGATCCGTCGCGGCGCGGTCCCAGCGTCGCAAGGCCGTGTTCCGGTCCCGGAAGGCGTCCCGACGCCGGAAGACGATCTCCCATCGAAGCGAGCCGCTGGCCGCTGCCGCTCCGCTGGATCGACGCCGACGCACTCGGCGCCCTCGCCGGAGTCTGCCCGGCCATCGCACGCGATGAAGCGGCTACCGGACTGCCTGGAGAACAATGCACGGTAAGGGCCGTTATCGGACGAAGACGCTCCGCGTGCGCGAGTCTTTCGACCCGCCGCCGTCGCGGGTGGCCATTCCGGCCCGCGCTACCGGGACGTCGGGACCGTGCGGCGCGACGGCCGAGCCATGAACAACGGAACCGCCGCGAGGAGGGAGAGGAAGAGGAGAGCAGGCGCCAGGAAACCAGGCCAGACCCAGATGCGGCTGCCGCCCGCCGAGCTTTCGTAGGTCGGGTCGGGGAGGGCGCCCTCCTGCCGCAGGCGCCGGATCCTGTCCGAGGGAAGGGCGTGGCGGAGGTCGCCGTCCGGATTCCGCACTTCCTCGAGCACGGCCGGGTAGTAGCGGTTGAGGATCGCCTCTTCGGCGGCGGCGGTCGGCCAGTCCTCGGCGTCGAAGGCTTCGTTGCGAGCCTGGACGTGCCAGGCGGCCTCGGACAGGAAGTGATCCTCGACCTGCCAGGGCTGGAAGGGCGGCGCCGGCGGCTGTCTCGCGGGCCAGCGGTCGCGGCGGTTCTCGTTCAGGCTCTCGAGTCGGGCGGCGTCGTAGTAGCTGCGGAAGCTCCCGAAGCCGGGGTCGACGACCCGGTGGCCGAGGTTCGTGAGGTCGACGAGGCCGACCGACGCGACGGCGAGGACGACCCACAGGACGGCAATTGCGCGGCGTTCGGCCGGGCTCGGCGCCTCGGCGTCGAATCCGAACAGTCCCGCCCCGAAGACGACGCCGCAGCCGGCGGCCGAGGCGTTCAGCAGACAGTCGTGGAAGTCGCCGACGCGCACCCAGACCAGCCACTGGAGGAACTCGTCGGCGAGCCCGACGAGCGCAGTCAGAACGGCAGCCGCAAACGCCGCCGCGAGCGCCGGCCGGCCGCCCCGGAGGAAGGCCCGGTACAGGAGCAGCGCGACGACGCCGTAGAGCACCAGGTGCATCCGCTCCAGGGCGGACTCTTCGGGACGGCCGCGAGCCAGGGCCGTGGCCTGGACTGCCGCCCACAGCAGGCCGAGCGCCATCGCGGTCCAGTTCTTCCGTCGCAGGCGTCCCGCCGAGCGGACCACCCGGACCACGAACGCCGCCGCCGCGCCCCAGAGCAGGATCGTCGGCACGGTCACCAGAAGCGAGCGATCGATCTCGTCCCGAACCCAGTCGGTCAGGCGGCCCAGGAAGGGCGCCGAACCGACGATCCAGAGAGCGATCAGGACAGGTGCCGCAAACCGGCGCATGGGCAGGAAGCACGCTAGCAGCGTCCGCAATCCGACGACCGCGAACGCTGCCGGCAGCCCGCGGGCTGCTAGCCTTCCGACGATGGTCGGCTTCCGCCTGATCTGCATCCTGCTGGCCGGCACGGCGGCGCCAGTGCCGGCCGCCGATCCCGAGTCGAACCCGGTGGTGAGCATCGAGCGCTGGATTCCGGGCGGCGGCCGCCTGGACTGGTCCGTCCAGGGCGATTGGCTGGCCTACGACAAGGCCGGAGAGGACGGCCGCTACGACGTCTACATCACGCCCACGGACCGCCTGGACGAGCGCTGCCTGACCTGCGAGATGTACGCGCTGCGCAAGGACAACGCGCTGAACCCGGTGTGGCACCCCTCGGGCGAGCGGCTCGTCGTGCAGGTCCAGCGCCACCCGAAACGGCTGAAGTTCGTCGACGAACCACTGCGGCTTCTCACTCCCGACCGCGGCGTTCACAGCGAGCTCTACGACATCGACCGCCGGGGCAGGCACTTCACCCAGCTCACCCGGTTCGCGGCCAGCGGCTCGGCGGTGCTCGATCCCCACTTCGCCTTCGACAGCAACCGGCTGCTGTGGAGCGAGCGGATCAAGGCGCGCAAGGGACGCTACGGCGCGTGGCGCCTGCGCAGCGCCGAGTTGCACGTCAACCGCGCGGGCATCCCCAGGCTGCGCGGGATCAGGACCTACCCGGCGCCGGCCGACGCGCTGATCGTCCCCCAGGGCTTCACTTCCGATGACCGCGGCGCGCTGATCGCGGCGAACCTCGAACCCGGGCAGTCGCCCGACACGCTCGATCTCTACCGGCTGCGCTTCGACGGCGGCGAGCTCGAGCGTCTCACCCACTCCCGGGGAGGCCCCGACGAGTACGTCCGCCTGTCGCCCACCGGCCGGCGCCTCGCCTTCACCTCGAGCGCCGGGATCAGCGGCGCCGAGCCCGATCAGGTGGCGCCTTCCTCCGCCCGTCGCGAGCTCTGGCTGATGGACGCGGACGGTTCGAACAAACACCGGCTCACGTTCTTCAACGACCCGACGTCCGAGCACAGCCTCGGCCACACCTACGTCGGCGACCTCGCCTGGAGTCCGGACGGCGACCAGATCGCCGTCCACGTCCTCTGGGGCGGCCTCCGCAACGGCGACCGCCCGCGCGAAGCGCTGTACCGCATCCACCTCGACCCGTCTTTCCGACGCTAGCCAGGAGCCTCGCATGACAAGACGTTTGGCCTCGCTCCTCGCTGCCGTCGGGCTGCCGGCGCTCCTTGCCGCCCTCCCGGCCGCCGCGCGAGACGACCCCCAGGTCTTCCGCGGCGCCCGGCTGCTGCCGATCTCCGGTCCGCCGATCGACGACGGCGTTCTGGTCGTCCAGGACGGCAGGATCGCGGCGGTCGGCGGACCCGACACGCGCACGCCCCGCGGCGCCGTCGAGCACGACCTCGACGGCAAGGTGCTGATGCCCGGGCTCGTCGACACCCACTCTCACGTCGGTTCGGTCTCCGGCGGCGACCGCTCGGCGCCGCTGCACCCCGACGTGCGCAACCTCGACTCGATCGACGTCGCCGCCGACAGCATCTGGCGCGCCCGATCCGGCGGCATCACGACGGTCAACATCATGTCGGGATCCGGCCACCTGATGTCCGGCCAGACCGCCTACGTCAAGCTGCGCGACGGCGCCCGCACGATCGAGGACTGGCTCTACTGCGACGATCCCCTGACCGGCATCTGCGGCGGCATGAAGATGGCGAACGGCACGAACTCGATCGGATCGCCGCCTTTCCCCGGCACCCGCGCCAAGTCGGCGGCCCTGGTCCGCGGCCTGTACCACGAAGCCGTGGAGTATCGCGAGAAGAGGGCCGCCGCGGAGGCCGAAGAGGACGCCGAGGTCAACGGCGATCCGGCAAAGCGCGACCTGCGGATGGAGGCCCTGGTCGAAGTGCTCGACGGCAGGAGAATCGTGCAGCATCACACTCACCGCCACAACGACATCGCCACCGTCCTGCGGCTCAAGGAGGAGTTCGGTTTCCGGGTCGTCATCCAGCACGGCACGGAATCCTGGAAGGTCGCCGAGGAACTCGCCGCCGCCGAGGTCCCCGTGTCGATCACCTGGATCGACGCGCCGGGCGGCAAGGAGGAGACGATCGACTGGAACATGGAGATGGGCGCGATCCTGGAGCGCGCCGGCGTCGACGTCAGCTTCAACACGGACGACTGGGTAACCGATTCGCGCCTCCTCTTCCGGGCCGCGGCGATCGCGGTCCGCTACGGCATGTCGCGCGACAAGGCCATCGAGGGGTTGACTCTCGCGCCGGCGCGGGCGCTCGGACTCGAGGACCGGATCGGCTCGCTCGAGGCCGGCAAGGACGCCGACTTCGTCATCCTCTCCGGCGATCCACTGAGCGCCTACACCAAGGTCGAGCAGACCTGGGTCGAGGGCAGGATGATCTACGACCGAACCGATCCGGACCACCGCAAGTACGCCGTGGGGGGCTACAAGGTCTACCGCGCGACCGCCCACGAAGACCACATCATCCGGCAGTCGCTCGAAGGAGAGAGACGATGAAGCGCCTGAACGCCGCCGCCTGCGCGGCTCTGGCCGTCCTCGCCGCGATCCCGGCCGCGGCCCAGGTGGCGGTGCGGGCCGACGCCCTTCACACGGTGTCCGGCGCGCCGATCGAGAACGCGGTGGTCATCGCCGGCGCCGACGGCCGGATCGAGTGGGTCGGCCCCGCGGCCGAGGCCAGGGTTCCGGACGGCGTGAACGTCCTCGAGGCCGCCGTGGTGACGCCCGGACTCGTCGACGCCCGCTCGGTCGTGGGCCTCTCCGGCGCCCTGAACAGCAACGTCGGCCCGGTCCGCGACCAGGACCAGCTCGAACGGTCATCGCCGCTGCAGCCCGACCTGCGGGCGATCGACGCGTACGACGCGAACGAGACCCTGGTCGAGTGGGTGCGCTCGTACGGCGTCACGACGATTCACACGGGCCACGGACCGGGGGCCCTAGTCAGCGGCCAGACGATGATCGCGAAGACCAGGGGCCGCAACGTCGAACAGGCAACGATCGCGCCGGTCCGCATGCTGGCGGCGACGCTCGGCGCCGCGGTGTCCTCGAACTTCGAGTCGCCGGGAACCTCGGCCAAGGGGATCGCGATGCTGCGAAACGCTCTTCACGACGCCCAGGCCTACCTCGACCAGATACGCAAGGCAGAGGAGGGCGGCGGCGAAGAGAACGGCGACAGCGACGGCAACGGCGAGGAGGACGGCGACGCGAAGGCCGCGCGCAAGCCGCCGCCTCGCGATCTGGCGAAGGAAGCCCTCGGCCAGGTGCTCGACGGCGAACTTTCCCTGCTGGTGACCGCGAACACGGTGGCCGAGATGGCCTCGGCCCTGCGGCTGCGGCGCGAGTTCGGGTTCGACCTCGTGCTCGACAGCGCCGCCGAGTCCTACCTCCTGCTCGACGAGATTCGCGAGGCCGGCGTGCCGGTCCTGCTCCACCCGCCGATGGGCCGGGTCCGGAACGGCTCCTGGGAAACCGCGGCGCAGCTCGCCGACGCCGGCATCCCGTTCGCCATTCAGACCGGTTTCGAGGGCTACGTGCCGAAGACGCGCGTCCTGCTCTGGGAAGCGGCCATCGCCGCCGCCAACGGCCTCGGCATGGAACGGGCACTGGAGGCCGTGACCCTCAGCCCGGCCCGCATCCTCGGCATCGACGACCGCGTCGGCTCGATCGAGGTGGGCAAGGACGCCGACCTCGCCCTGTTCGACGGCGACCCGTTCGAGTACACGAGCCGCATCTGCGGCGTGATCATCGAGTCGGAGGTGATGTCGGCGGAATGCCGCTGAAGGCGCCGGAAGGGCCGTTCCCCCGGCGCCTGATCCGGGGCGTCCGGTTCGGCTGGCTGGTCGGCCCCCTGTTCGGCTGAGCGCCGCGAGTCGACCCCCGACCACTGCCGGCCGCACGGCGCCCCGCCGGCGTCATGTGCGCCGCGAAGGTTCCGTCGGGCGCTACCATGACGAGCGTCATGACTCGACAACTCCTCGCAACTACCCTCGCGCTGTTGATGGCCTCCGTCGCCCTGGCCCAACGCCCAGGCGACCGTGGCGACCGGATGCGGGAACGCAGCCGACAGAACGACGCCCGTCTCGCCGACGATCCCTATGTCGGCATCCACGACAGCTCCGGCATCCAGCGCGGGCTGTACAAGATCGAGTCGACCGGCGTGTCCACCGAGCCGGTTCGCCGGGCCGCGGAGGAGTTCCTGGCCGTTCTGACGGACGAGCAGCGCGCCAGGACGATGTTCCCGGTCGACGACGACGAGTGGCGCAAGTGGATGAACCAGCACTTCTACGTCCGCCAGGGCGTCGGCTTCGACGAGATGGAAGAAGCGCAGCGCGAAGCCGCCTTCGGCCTGATGCGCGCCTCGCTCAGCGCGGACGGACTCAAGCTCAGCCGCGACATCATGAACCTCAACCGCACCCTCGGCGAACTGAACGGCGGCGCCTTCGACGAGTACAACGAGTGGCTGTACTGGATCACCGTGATGGGCGAGCCCTCCCCTGAACAGCCTTGGGGCTGGCAGGTCGACGGCCACCACCTGATCGTCAACTACTTCGTGCTCGGCGACCAGATCGTGATGACCCCGCTCTTCGTCGGCTCGGAACCGGTCATCGCCGAATCCGGCAAGTACGAGGGCACGGCAATCATGCAGCGGGAGCAGGACCGCGGCCTCGCGCTGATTCGCTCCCTCTCGGCGGAACAGCGGGCCAGGGCGATCATCGAGACATCGAAGGACGGCAACGACAACCTCGCCGAGGCGTTCAGCGACAACATCGTTCTCGACTACGCCGGCATTCCCGCCGCCGAGCTGTCAGCCGAGACCAGAAGCCAGCTGCTCGACCTGATCGGCCTCTACGTCCACAACCTGCGCGAGGGCCACGCCAGGGTACGGATGGCGGAGGTCGAAGCGCACCTCGACGAGACCCACTTCGCCTGGATCGGCGCGACCGACGAGGACGCCGTCTTCTACTACCGCATTCACAGCCCCGTCATCCTGATCGAGTTCGATCACCAGCGACCCGTCGGCATGCGGCGCTTCGTCGAAGGCCGCGCTCCCATCCGCCAGCACATCCACGCCGTCGTGCGGACGCCGAACGGCAACGACTACGGCAAGGACCTGCTACGGCAGCACTACGAGCGGGACCACTAGCCCGAAGTTCCAGAGTCCAAGTCGAGAAATCCCATTGTTTTCCGGTGGTTTGTTCGATTTCGGCGGTGTCTTCTACTGGGTACGTTCGTTCAGGGTCGGACTCCGAGCAGGCTGAAGGCTCGTTGTTGCAGGGGCGTGGGCGTGGCGAGGATGTCTGCGGTGGCGTTCCGGTCTCTTCGGGTTCTGACGCGGTTTCTGGTGAGCGTGGCGAGGTCGTCGAGCAGTGTCCGGAAGCTCTGCACGGGGAGTCCGTCGGGGGTTCTCTGGCTGCTGGCCTTGTTGCGTGCGGCGCGTGAGCGTTGGGCCGGCTTCACCGGCGAGTCACTCTCGTGATGTCGTTGCTGGTCGTCGAAGAGGAGGGGGGCGAGCCTCCGTCGCATGTGCCATTCGACGTAGTAGGCGAGCATGCACAGGAAGACGTGCGCTCGGACGCGCTCGGCGAGTCGGTGGTGGACGGGTCTGACCTTGAGGTCGACGCTCTTGAAGCAGCGGAAGGCGCGTTCGACGTGGCTGAGGCTCTTGTATGAGCGGACCGCTTCCTGGGATGTCAGGTCGTCTCGGTCGGCGTTGGTGCGGATGACGTAGAAGCCGTCCAGGGCGGCTTCGTCGTCGATGCGCTGCTGGTTTCGGGAGTAGCGGAAGCCGTGTTCTTCGACCTCGAGGTCGAAGTGCTTGCCGACCTTGCCGGCGCGCAGCGCCCGGTCGACGCGCACGGCGATCTTGTGCTTGCCCTTCAGGGGGCGGTTCTTGCGCGTCGTGGCGGCGACGACGGCGTCGAGACGGCGTTCGGTGGCGTCGAGCAGTTCGAGACGCTTGCGCCTCCTCTCGGCCGCCAGCATCGGGTTGTGGCAGACGATCAGCCGCTCGCCGGGATACAGGTCGGGAGCGCTGATCTCGGCCATGTCCTTCCGGTCGAAGAGGGACAGTTGCAGGTGGCCCTGCTGCACCAGTTGGCGGACCTGGGGCGCACGCAGGGAGGTGATCCACGACAGCCCCGAGGGTTCGAGGTCCTCGCGGATGCGGGCGCTGGTGAGCAGCCCCCGGTCGCCCACCAGAATCACCCGTTCAAGCGAGAAGCGCTCCTTGAGCTTGTGCACCTGGGCGCTCAGGGTCGAGGGATCGGCCGTGTTGCCCGGAAAGACCTCGACCGCTATCGGGCAGCCGTCGCGGCTGCAGAGCAGACCGAAGACGAGTTGGGGCTTGTCCCGCTTGCCGTCCTTGGAGTGCCCGTGTTGGGCCAACGGACACGTCGAGCCTTCGAAGTAGACCGAGGTCACGTCGCACAGGACCAGCGAGCCCTCCTGGAGGTGCTTCTCGGCGAGACGGCGCTCGATGCGCGGCTGCCGCCTGAGCAGCCAGTCCATCGCGGCGTAGAGCTCGTTGGCGTCCGCATCCTCGATGTCCAGTTCCTCGCCGAGGGTATGCCTGGTGGTCTCGCCCGCGAGTCCGCGAGCGGTGGCGAGCTTGGAGCGGGGTTCCAGGATGCGCGCCACGATCATGGCGACAGCCAGCGCCCGGTCGCGGGAGGGTTGGCGGTCGAGAAGTCGTTCCAGTCCGAGTCCGCGCAAGGCGCCGAGTGCGGCGGCGACATGTCCGTGGGGCCTGGAGCGGAGGATCTCGAAGGCGGCGTCGAGGCTTTCGAGGGCGACGCCTCCCTTGAGGAGGATGCGCAGTCCCTCGACGAGGTGTTCGGGCCACTTGGAGAGGTTGGCGAGTGTGCGTTTGCGGACCTTGCCGTTCTGGCGGTAGGACTCTCGGAGCAGGACGGCAGGCGGCGAGTTGCGGTTGGGCACGCGATCGATGTACATGGCTTCTGATTGTAGGCCATGACTCAATCATTGTCAAACTATCAACGTGTCATTACATGGGTACAACATACGCCAGAAAACAGCCGCCCCAACCCCACCAAACTCAAGCCCGACAACGATCTCCGAGCCTCCCGACCCCCGGAAACCGCTGGAACTTCGGACTAGCACTAGCGATTCAACTGGCTCGCGGCGCGATCAGCTTTCTCGACGAGATCGTCGGGGAGTCTTGCCGTCACTTGAACCATCGTCTCGCGCTCCGACTCCAAATGATGCTCTTGACTTCCGATGAAGTCAAACCGTTGCGGCCGAGGTGACGGCCGCCAGGGAAAGACCTTGGGCCCGCCCGTCAGAACGAGGAGCCTGGCTCCCGCAGAAAGGCGATCTCCTCCGCGGTCGAGGGGCGGCCGAGGACGCGGTTGCGGTGCGGGTAGCGACCGAAGCGATCGATGATCGCCTTGTGCCGCAGCTCGAAGTCCAGGCTCTTCGGGTCGTCGAGGCTCTCGAACAACGGGACCGCCGCCTGATGGATCCGCCGTGACTCGCTGTGCTGGTAGGGCATGAGGAAGAATTGCCGCCGCACCGACGGAACGGCTTGATCTACACGGATCCGCACCGCCTCCCGTGCCAGCGCCAAGGCCATCCCGTCGGCCGCGAAGGCGCGAGGATCGTCGCGGTAGAGGTTGCGCGAGAACTGATCGAGCACGATGATCTCCGCGAGGCGCCCCTCCGGCCTGTCACGCCATCCGCGAAGCTCCCCCTGGACCGCCCTGGCGTGCAGCTCCCCGAACCGTGAGCGGATCGCCTGGTCGAACTCCGCGTCCCGGGTCCACCACTGCTCCGGGCCGTTCCGTTCGAACCAGAACGACAGGACTTCGTCGATCCTGTTCGCGTGGTCAGCCGGCACGACCTCGGGCGACATCTCTCCCTTCACCCGAGAGAGATTATCCCGGCCTGCTCGGCGCCTCTCTTCCTGACGGCAACGGACCGGGCCGGCGACGTAGCAGTCAACAGAACGACTGCATGGACTGCACCTGACTGACTGCGCCACGGGGAAGCTCCATGAAGACGATAACCATCCGCGGCGTGTCGCCGGACCTGGCGGCGGCCCTCGAAGAGGAGAAGAGCCGGCGCGGCCTTTCTCTCAACCGGACCGTAATTGGCCTGATGAACGAGGCCCTCGGCATCTCGGAGGAGGCGGAAAGGGGCAACGGGCTGCGTCGTCTGGCCGGTACGTCGTCGGTTCGATCGTGCTCGAAGGCGCCTGAGCGCCGCCCCTCGGGACAAGGTCAGCCGCCTACCCGCGGCAGGACGCGGAACAAGCCGTACGCCGCGAGCAGCGCGGCGGCGCCGAGAGCGGCAGCGGCGCCGAACCGCCCGTAGAGCGCCATGCCGGTCCCGAACAAGGCGGCGTAGACCGCGGCACAGCCGAGCATCCAGGCGAGCAGCGCCGCCGCGGCGCCGCCGGGCTCGTCCGGCCGCGTCTCGACGACCTGTCGCCAGCCACGCGCGAATGGCCGGACCCGATCGTAGAACGACTGCAGGACCGCGGTCTCCGTCGGCCGGGTAGCCATCGTGACGCAGAACCAGACCGCGGTGGCCACCGCAACGCCCAGCAGGAGCTGAGCGGCCGCCGACGGCGGAGTCAGGCCGACTGCCTCGTGGACGAACTGGAACCACACGGCGACCGCGAACGAAACCGCCATCGCCGAGATCTCCGACCACGCGTTGATCCGCCACCAGAACCAGCGCAACAGGAAGATCAGGCCCGTGCCGGCGCCCACCTGAAGCAGGATCCGGAACGCCTGCATCGCGTTCTCGAGCCACAGCGCGACCAGCGACGCCAGCGCAACCAGGGCGATCGTCGACAGCCGCGCGACGAAGACGTAGTGCGATTCGCCGCGGCCCGGCCGGACGAAGCGCCTGTACACGTCGTCGACGATGTAGGAGGCGCCCCAGTTCAGATGGGTCGAGATCGTCGACATCAGCGCCGCCGCCAGCGACGCCACGACCAGGCCGAGCACGCCGTGGGGCAGGAAGACGAGCATCGCCGGATAGGCGAGGTCGTGCCGGACGATCGACGGGTCGAGATGCGGAAAGGCCTCGGCGATCGAGTCCAGGGTCGGGTAGACGACCAGGGACGCCAGCGCGACCAGAATCCACGGCCACGGCCGCAGCGCGTAGTGGGCGATGTTGAACCACAGCGTCGCGCCCATCGAGTCCCGCTCGCTCCTGGCCGCGAGCATCCGCTGAGCGGCGTAGCCGCCGCCGCCCGGTTCCGCGCCCGGGTACCAGGTGGACCACCACTGCACGGCAATCGGGATCAGGAATACGGCGGTCGCCGTCTCCCAGTCGGCGAAGTCGGGCAGCAGGGCGAGGCGCGCGGCGATGTCGGGGTTCGACACGAGTCCCGAAAGGCCGCCGACGGCCGGATGCGCGAGCGCGTACCAGGCGGCGGCCACCGAGCCCGCCATCGCGATGACGAACAGCGCGAGATCGGTGACGACGACGCCCCAGAGCCCGGAGGTCGCCGAATAGACGGCGGTCACCGGCGCGGCGACCAGGACCGTCGTGTACTTGTCGGCGCCCAGCAGAACGCCGCCGATCTTGATTCCGGCCAGCAGCACCGCGGCCATGATCATCACGTTGAAGAACACGCCCAGGTACACCGCGCGGAAGCCGCGCAGGAAGACGGCCGCCCGGCCCGAGTACCGGAGTTCGTAGAAGCCGATGTCGGTGAAGACGCCGGAGCGCCGCCACAGCTTCGCGTAGAAGAACGTCGTGCACATGCCGGTGATCAGGAACGCCCACCACATCCAGTTGCCGGAGACGCCGCCGTTCCGCACCAGATCCGTCACCAGGTTCGGCGTGTCGGTCGAGAACGTCGTGGCGACCATCGACGTGCCGAGCAACCACCACGGCAGGTTCCGCCCGGCGAGGAAGAACTGCCCGGCGCCCTTGCCGGCGCGTCGGGCGAAGACGAGCCCGACGCCCAGCGCAAGCGCGCCGTAGGCGGCGAGGACGGTCCAGTCCAGGCCGTTCAGGCGCATGGTCGGACCGGCGCCGGACCGCGGGTCGGAAGAGAAGGTCCCGGGAGCCGCTCGCGACGCCGGACTCCGGATCGTCGGGCGCTGCTCAAGCGGGTCTCCGAGAGGCGCGGACCGCGAACCAGCGGCCGAGGTCGGCCGGGTAGTCGCCCGCGTCGACGCACTGCCGCAACGTCGTGGCGACAGGCGGCAGGTCGCCGGGATACGTGAGCCCGGCAGTGCCTTGAGTCAGCCCGAGAAGACGAACAAGCGCGGCGCCCTCCCTTGCAAGGGCGCCGACCATCTCGCTGAGCAGGAACTCGCTGGCCAACGGGTCCGCTGGAGACCGACCGAGACCGGCGTGAAAGGCCTTGAAGCGGGCTTCGAGGAGACCGAAGATCGATGGCCGGAAGGCCCAGAGATTCATCGAGCACGGCGTTTCGGGCAAGAGCTTGCGGAACGCCCCCGCGCCGTCGCGGCCGACGAGGCCCGAGTCGGTCTCCCGCACGTCGTAGACCTCGTCGATCCCCTCGAGGGTCGAATCCCGGCCGGCCGTGAGGATGCCCCGGTTGACGCCGCTCGCGCGGGAGACGCCGGTTCGATGAAGTTCGTACGCCCCGAGGAAATGCGCTTCGTCTCCCCTGGCCAGCCCGTCGGCCGCCCGCCGGGCGAACGACTCGATGGCCCGCGGGCCGTAGAAGTCGTCTGCGTTGACGACCAGAAAGGGATCCTCGATCTTCTTCCGCAGCGCGCGGACTGCATGGCCCGTGCCCCACGGCTTCGCCCTCCCCACCGGCGGCGACGCACCGCCCGGCACGTCGTCAAGGGACTGGATCACGGAGTCGACGACAACCGCCCCGCCGGCCCGGCTGGCCGCCCGGCTCATCAGCTGATCGTTCCAGTCCGCCGACGTCACGAGCACTACCTTGTCGCAGCCGGCGCGGACTGCGTCGCAGATCGCGTATTCGAACAGCGCCTCGCCGCTCGGACCGACCGGTTCCAGGGTCTTCGGGCGGCCGAACCGCGCCGAGCGGCCGGCGGCGAGGACCGCCAGGGTCAGACCGCCGCTCAAGCGGCTCGCCGCCTCTCGACGACCGCCATGTCGAGCTGGCCGAACAGCCACTTCCGGCGCCCGATCGGCGAGTCGCCGTTGTCGATCAGGATCGTCTCGCGTTCGGTGACGTTCATCTTCGACGCCTCGGAGCGTTGAGCCAGCGGCGCGGCAGCCTGCCGCGCCGCGGTCGAACCCGCGGTCATGCAGGCCGCCGCGGTCCCGGCGCCGGACAAGGACGCCGTGTCGCGTGAAGAGTACAGGCGTTTGACGCCAGGAGCGGCCGAGCACGGCCTGCCGACGTTCGCGAAGAACGCGGACATCGAGCCGGCGTTCATCTCCGGGCTGAAGAAGCTGAAGGGGCCCGGGAACACCGGCTCGCCGCTTCGCGGCGCGCGTCCGATGCCGGCGGGGACGCCGGCCACCCAGTGTGCGGCCCCTCCCGTGGCTCATCGGCGCCGTCCCGGCCGCGCGCCTGACGGCGCCATACTCGCGTCGTGGGCCGCCCAAGCGAGTGCAGCGAATCCGGTTCGAGGGACGGTCTCTGGCCAGTCGCCCCGCAACAGGACGAGAACGCCGGCGAGAAGCGGACCGGCTCAGGCACGCGGTTCCTGTCGCGCGGCGTGCCGGCGATCTTCCTGCTCGCCGCCGGTCTGCTTCCGGCTCGGGCCCTCGAGGCGCGCCAGGAAGCCGTCCTTCCGCCGGGGTCGCCGGCGCCGCTGACGGCGCCGCCGGACCTTCCCCTCTCTTTCGACGGTCCGGCGCCTCCCGTGCCGCCGGCCGTGGTGAACCGAGACGACTCGGGCAAGGCCACGGTCCGAGCCGTGCGCCTCGCCACGCCGCCGCGAATCGACGGCCGGCTCGACGAGATCCTCTACCGGGCCGTGCCCCCGATTTCGGACTTCCTTCAAGTCGAGCCGCGGCCGGGAGAGCCGGCCACCGACAGGACCGAGGTCTGGATCGGCTTCGACGACACCGCGGTCTTCGTGTCGCTCCGCTGCTGGCAGGACCCGGACCGGATCGCGGCCAACGACATGAGACGCGACTCGTACAGCGAGGACGACTACGTCGATATCGCTCTCGACACGTTCCACGACGGTCGCAACGCCGTCGTCTTCACCATCTACGCTTCGGGCGGCCGCTTCGACGCCCAGATCACCGACGAACGGCAGATGAACGTGGACTGGAATCCGGTCTGGGATCTCAGAACGGGGAGGTTCGAGAGCGGTTGGACGGCGGAAGCCGAGATCCCGTTCAGATCGCTGCGGTACCGCCCCGGCCGCACGCAGATCTGGGGCGTCAACCTGCAGCGCTACACGCAGTGGAAGAACGAGAGTTCCGTCTTGAACCGCCTTCCGGCGGCGCTGGGTTCGATGGGCATCATCCGGATGTCGCTGGCCGGCCCCCTGGTCGGGCTGGAAGCCCCGCCGGCATCGAGGAACCTGGAGCTCAAGCCCTGGCTGGTCGCCGACATGGCGAGCGACCGCTTGGCGAACCCGGAGATCTCGAACGAGGTCAGCGCCGACATGGGCGTCGACATCAAGTACGGGTTCAGCCAGAACTTCACGGCCGACTTCACCTACAACACGGACTTCGCCCAGGTCGAAGCCGACCGGCAGCAGGTCGACCTGACACGCTTCAGTCTCTTCTTTCCCGAGAAGCGCGACTTCTTCCTCGAGAACCAGGGCATCTTCGCGTTCGGCGGGGCCGGCGGCGGAGGCGGATCCTTCGACACGCCGTCCCTTTTCTACAGCCGGCGCATCGGCCTGCACGAGGGACGCGCCGCGCCCCTGGAGGCCGGCGGCCGGCTGACCGGACGGGCGGGCCGCTACACGCTCGGGCTGCTGAACATCCAGGCGGACGACGAACCGTCCTCCGGCGCGGTCGCCACGAACTTCGGCGTGATGCGACTCAAGCGGGACATCCTGCGCCGGAGCAGCGTCGGCGTCATCTACACGCGTCGCTCGGTCGACCGGACCGGCGCCGGACGGAACGTCGCCTACGGCGTCGACGGCACGTTCGCCTTCTTCGACCACCTCACGTTCAACGCCTACTGGGCCGAAACGAGCACACCCGGGCTCGCCAACGACGACGCCAGCCATCGCCTCCGGATGGACTACAACGGCGACCGCTACGGAGTCCGACTGGAACGCTTGCGGGTCGGCGACAACTTCAACCCCGGCATCGGATTCGTCCGCCGCCGCGACATGCGCCGTTCCTTCGGTCGGGTCCGGTTCAGCCCGCGACCGGCCGACAGCAAGCTGGTGCGCAAGTACTCGTGGTCCGGATCGATGGCCCACATCGAGAACGGCGCCGGCCTGGTCGAGACGCGGGAGGCCGAGGCCGAGTTCGAGATCGAGTTCCACGGCGGGGACGAGTTCGGATTGACGTACGTACGGACCTACGAGCTTCTTCCGCAGCCGTTCCCCATCGCTTCCGACATCACGCTCGGCGTCGGCGGCTACCGATTCGCGTACGTGCAGGCCGAGTATCAGCTGGGCCAGCAGCGACGGATCTCGGGCGAACTCCAGCTCGAGCACGGCGACTTCTACAACGGCCGCAAGACGTCCCTCGGCTGGGGTTGGGGGCGCGTGAACCTGAGTTCACGGTTCCTGCTCGAACCCAGCATCTCGTTCAACCGCGTGGAGTTGCCGGAAGGCGACTTCGACGTGGAACTCGTCGATCTCCGCGCGGTCTACACGATGAACCCGCGCATGTTCGTGACCGCGCTGTTCCAGTACGACTCCGAGAGCCGGGACCTGGCCGCGAACGTCCGTCTTCGTTGGGAGTACCGGCCCGGGAGCGAGCTCTTCGTCGTCTACAACGAACAGCGCGACACGCTGACGGACGGCTTTCCGGGACTCGACAGCCGGGCCCTGATCGTCAAGGTCACACGCCTGCTCCAACTGTAGAAGGCCGGCCGACCCCGGCGTTCTCGTCGAATGCCGGGAGAGCGCGCCGCGAAGCGGCGGCTCACTTGCCGTCCTGCCTCGACATCAGCACCGTCAACCGATGAGGCGCCGTCGTCGACGCGTGGTGCATCAGCACGTCCTGCCGGCCGTCCCGGTCGAGGTCGGCGAGCCAGGTGCACTCCTCGTCCTCGGGCACGGGAATCGCGATCCGCACGGGTTTCCTTTCGAGCAACTCCGGACCCGGAACGCCGAGATGGACCTGCAGCGTCTTCCGATTCCTCGCGACCACGACGTCGGAACGTCCGTCGCCATTCACGTCCCCCAGCCGGACCGCCGGCCAGAACGTCTTCTCGCCGGTCTTCCCGGGAGACCTCGGCCTGATCTCTCGCACGGCCGACGGACGTCGCGCGTAGCGTCCGTCCTCCATGCGGAAGAACTCGAGATCGAACGATCCGGCGCCGGTGAAGATCGACATGACGAGGACGCGCACGGCGCTCCAGACCGTTGGTTCGAAGGACGTCAGCAGAACGTCCATCTGGCCGTCGCGGTCGAAGTCGTGCCGTTCGACGCCGGCAACGATGCCCCGGGACTCCAGGACGGCGCCGGCGGTCCTCGAGAACTCCGTGGCGCCGCCGGATCCGCGAACGCCGAAGTGCACCTCGTACGAGGAGCGCATCTTCCACAGGCTCGATCCCTTGAGCGAGAAGACGACAAGATCGGCCACGCCGTCGCCATTCATGTCGGTCAGGGAATGCAGCACTCTGCCGTTGCTCTCCCCTTCCGGCATGTGATCCATGCGCCGGCGGCGGATGCCCTCCGGCGCGGCGAGCGAAACGATCTGGTCCGAATCGAAGGAAATCCCCGTCGAGACCCTCTCGGCCTCCGAAAGGAACAGCCCGTTGTCGTCCTGGAGATGGACGACGAAGCGGTCGCCGTTCCAGAACACCAGATCGCCGCGGCCATCCAGGTCGTAGTCCATCTCGTGGATGCGGCCGCCTTCCTCCCAGGGGGCGTGCCGGTACCCATCCCCATGGACCTGTTCCAGGCCCGCGGACGGGCCGATCCTCAGCGGTTGCGAGAACGAGCCGTCGCTCGCCTGAACGAGAACCTGGAATCCATGCCCGTCCGGCATCGCCAGGTCGTCGCGACCGTCCCCGTTCAGATCGCGGCTGATGTCGACGTGGAGAACCTCCCGTCTCGGCGACTCCCTGAAATCGGACGTCACGGCGACGAGTTCCCGTTCTTCCCCGGAAGACGGATCGAACCAGGTCAGCCAGCCGCCGCCGTACGCCACCAGACGGTCTCGACCGCCGACGTTCGCGATGTCCACGAACGACACGTCGCGGCGCAGCGACGCCTCCACCGCTGGCGACCAGTCTCCGCCAGCGAAGCTGAAGATGCGCAGCCGGCGGTCGCCGCCGTCATCGACACCCAGAACAGCCAGATCCGCGACCGGGCCGTTCGAGAGGAACCCCGTCAACACGGTCAGGCGGTCGGCGGCGCCGAGCACGACTTCGTATCGCTCCGGGACGAACGCCGGCACCGCCTCGGAACCCGCATGCCCGAAGCCGGGCATGACGCATCCCGAAAGGCAGATCCTCAACGTCAGCCACGCGATCCGACTCGATCGACCGTGCTGGCGGTCTCGGCTCTTCGGTTTCTTCTTCACGATCTCTCCCTTCCGTACGGATGTTGACCACGTCAACCTACACCTTGTTGTTGACAATGTCAACATCCCGGAACCCTCGCGCATAATCGCCCATGGCCAAGCGATCCCACGCCTACCATCACGGCGACCTCCGGACGGCCCTCGTCGAGGAAGCCGCCGCCATGATCTCGGAAGGCGGCGCCTCAAGCGTGACGATGCGGGAGATCGGCCGCCGCCTCGGCGTTTCGCGGGCCGCGCCGTACCGGCACTTCCCGGACAAGGCCGCGCTGCTCGTCGCGGTGGCGGTTCAAGGGTTCGAAGGTCTCCGCGAGCGCCTGGAGTCCATCGCCGCCTCCGACTCGCCATCCCGCGTGGGCCGGCTCCTCCGCATGGGCGACGAGTACGTCCGCTTCGCCCTGGAGCATCCGGCCCACTACCGCCTGATGTGGGGCAAGGAGGCGATCGCCCGCCAGGACGAACCGGAACTTCGCGAAGCAGCCGGCGCCCTGCTGGAGCACCTGGTGGGCGTCATCGAGTCCCACCAACAGAGCGGCGAGATCGGACCAGGAGACCCGAAAGGTCGCGCCTACGTGGCGTGGAGCGCGGTGCACGGCCTGGCGTCCCTGTTGATCGAGGGCCAGATCGACCCGAAGGTCGACGTCGGCGGACTGATCCGTCAGACCGCCGAGACCCTGCTTGACGGCTTGCGGTTTCGCTAGCCCGCATACTTCACCGATCTCCTACCGCGGACGCGGATCCCGTCGAAGCGCGACCGCGCGCATCATTCGCTGTCCGCCGGCCGGTACCAGATCGGCGACGTCCAGGCCATCTCCTGGATCGTTTCGGGATAGGACCCGTCCGAGCACACCGCGGGGCGCTCTTCCGGCGCCAGGCGCCGGCAGTCATGCCGGCTCCAGCGCAGACTGGGGTTCTCGACCACCCGGAGATAGTAGTAGGCGTGCTCGCCCGGATCGAAGTGCTCGTCGCGGTGAACCGCGCAGAGACTGTCGTGGCCCGGACCGCTTCGCTCGCCGGTCGCCGGATCGACGCTCGCTCCGTTGTCGGGCGAGCCGGCGATCGGGATGACCCGGGTGCGGCCCGCCCCGTCGGCATCGATCCAGCCCTTGACCAATTGGAGCTGCTGCAGCCGCCCGGCGCCGTCCGCCGGATCGCGGGCGGCGAAGGCGAGAAAGGTCGGCGCGGCGCCGGCGCCGGCCTCCGGCAGGTCGCCGCCCATCGGCACGCCGCCGGCGTAGGCCTCTTCCAGCAGCTCGGCCCGGTCGCAGAGGTTCTCGGAGTAGTTCCAGCCGCCGAAGAACCTGGGCCGGATCCGCGGACCGGACGTGCCGAACACCTCGCGGCGCTTCATCGCCTCGAAGATCGCGTCGCGGGAGTTCTCGACCGCCCAGACGCCGGCCAGGCCGCCGGGATTCCCGTCGATGCCGCTGGTCAGGAGACCCGGCTGAAGACGCTCCGCGGGCGTTGCCTCGACGGAAACGGCGCCGCCCCAGTCCTCTTCCGCCACCGCCCCCGGCGTCGCCGTGTGCGTATCCGTCGACGCGACGATGCCGAGCTTGACGGGATTCAGCCCGGTCTCCATCTCCTCCCCGAGACCGACGACCAGCGCCGAGCGCACGAAGTCCGTCCGATCGACGCAGCCGGCCCCGAGCATGCCCTGGTTGCCGCTCTCACCCTCCGCGCACTCCTCGGTGATCTCGGTGAGCTCGCCCTGGAGGAGGGACTGAACCGTCTCTTCGCGGCCCAGGGCCCGCACCGCCTCCACATTGCACAGCTCGTCCGGCTCGCCGAAAACCGTCGACAGCCCGTTGATGCACTCGGACCCGCCCTTGTGCTGGAAGATCTCGATGATCGGTTCCCGCTCAAGCCGTTTCTCCGCGTACGCGCGGCGCGCCTCCAGCGAGCCGTCCAGCCCCCGATACGGCGCCATCCGGCCGTTCGCGAGATTGCTGTTGTGCGGGATCGTCAGATAGTCGCAGCCGGGGCGCGCCGTGCCCTCGCCGCAGACCGCGTCGAGCCCCTGCCAGAGCAGGCTGTCCGTCGGCGCGTCGATGTAGGAGACCGGCAGCTCCGGCGCCTCCGCGCCCCGGAAGATGACGTTCCGGTGGTAGTTCGAGATCCCCGGCGTGCCGGTGTACTCGTAGCCCACGAACGTGGTGAAGCTGCACGCCTCCGTCCGGTCGTAGGCATCCTCCGCCGCCTCGATGATCTCCCGCCAGGGGTTCATCGCCCACTCCCGGCACAGCGACCCGTCCTCGCCGCAGAGCTCGTCGGTCCTGCTCGGCGTCTCGGTCGTGATGACGGCGCCGAGCATCTGCATTCCCACGCGCTGGTCCGAGCGGAACGTCGTGCAGAAGTCCGAGCCGTAACGCGGCGACTCCGGATCCCGGCACAGGCGGCGTTCGCCCAGGAACTCGCCGTGGTCGGTCACCGCCACGAAGTCCAGCGGCCGGTCGATCGCGATGCTGCCTTCTGGCGAGCCGTCCTCGCCGATGGGCCAGAACGGGATCGTCTCGCCCCTGGCGAAGCGGTAGGCGTCCGCCGGCGTCGCGCCGGTGCTGTTGGCCGCCGCGTCGAACGAGAAGCTGGTGTGGACGTGCAGATCGCCGAAGAGAGCCTGGCGGAGCGGCGTAGCGTCGAGGCAGGCGGGACGATCTTCCGTGCGCGCAACGACGGCGCCAGAGGCGGTTCCGTCCGCGGCGCCCTCCTCGCCCGGCGCCGCGCAGGCGAGGGCGGCAAACACGAGGAGCAGGGGGAACAGGCGAAGCGTCTCGGATCTCATTCGATTTCTCCAGGTTTGCGGACGCCGTCAGACGACCGTCCGGTTCGGCGACCGACGCTATCGCCCTCGACGACTTCAACTCGTTCTCGAAGCGTCCCCGTAGGCCGCGCCGTGAAGGTCGTCCGATACAATCTCGCCGATGACCTGGTTCTTCAGCAAGGCCCGCATGCCGGGGCCGGGCAAGGCGCCTCCGGGCCGCGCCGAGCCGATGCCCGTGGCGGCCCGGCACCGCGTCCTCGACGCGCCGCTCGCGCCGCCCTACCCCGAAGGCAGCGAGTTGGCGATGTTCGGCCTGGGTTGCTTCTGGGGCGCCGAACGCAGATTCTGGGAGGCTCCGGGAGTGATCAGCACCGCGGTCGGCTACGCCGCCGGCGTCACCCCGAACCCGACCTACGAGGAGGTCTGCAGCGGGCTGACCGGACACAACGAAGTGGTCCGGGTCGTGTTCGACCCCGAAGGCACCTCGTACCACGAACTGCTCCGCGTCTTCTGGGAGAGCCACGACCCCACCCAGGGCATGCGGCAGGGGAACGATGTCGGCGCCCAGTACCGCTCCGGCATCTACGCCTTCTCGAAGGCGCAGCACCGTGCCGCCAGGGACTCTCTCGCGGCCTACCAGCAGCGGTTGTCCGCCGCCGGCTACGGCCCGATCACGACCGAGATCCTCGACGCGCCCGACTTCTACTTCGCCGAGGACCGCCACCAGCAGTACCTGGCCAGAAACCCCGCCGGCTACTGCGGCCTGGGAGGCGTCGGCGTGACCTGTCCGACAGGCGCTGAGGCGGCAGTCGAGCCGGCGGTCAGGACGAGGGGCGCCGCGGCGTCGCCGTCGTGAGCCTCTTCTCGACCCCGCGCCCAGTCAATCGTCTTCGAGTCAACCGTCTTCGAGCAGCGCCGCGAGGGATGCGCGGACGCGGTCGCGGGCGGCCGCGCTCCTGAGGACCAGGAGGACGGTGTCATCGCCGGCCAGGGTGCCGGCGACCTCGGGCCAGTCGGCCTGGTCGATCACCACGGCCAGCGCGTTCGCGTTGCCGCTGCGGGTCCTCAGCACGAGAAGCGCCTCGCCCTTGACCACGCCGGTGACGAACGTCCGCAGCGCGCGCTTGATGTCCGGGCGGACCGGACCCGCGGCCTGGTCCGCCGGCGCGTAGCGGAAGCCGCCGCCCGCCAGGGGCAGCTTCAACAGGCCGAGACGGCGCACATCGCGCGACACCGTGGCCTGGGACACCCGCAGGCCGCGCCGTCCGAGGGCGCGCACGAGGTCCTTCTGGCTCGATACCGGCCGCCGACCGATGATGTCCAGAATGGCGCCGTGACGGATGGCCGCGGTCACGAGCCGGCGCCCGGAATCGTCTCCGCGAGGAGCGCGCCGACGACATGGGCCCGGTAGATCGGCGGCGGCCGTCGCGCCTCGAGCCATCTTCGATCCGCCGCGAGCCGCCCCTCCATCTCGACGATCTGCTCGCGCACCCGCTCGGGCGCGGGACCGCCGTAGCTCCGGTGGGCGGCGAGCGAGGCCTCCGGCCGCAGCGCGGCCAGAAGCCCTTCCCGGTCCTCGATCTCCGGCACGAGTTCCTCCAGATCAGAGGCCGCAAGCCGCCACAGCTCCACGCCGCGCTCGCCGGCGGCGCGGACGACGGCGCCGGTGCGCTGATGGGCGTCGCGGAAGGGCACGCCGGCGGCGGCCAGGGAATCGGCCAGATCGGTGGCCGTGAGGCAGGCGCCCTCCAGCGCCGCCGCCATCGCCTTGCGGTCGAACTCGAGACTCCCGGCCAGGACCCGCGCTGCCGCGAACGAGGAGGTCACCGTGTCGAACGCGTCGAACAGGGCCTCCTTGTCTTCCTGCAGATCGCTGTTGTACGTCAGCGGCAATCCCTTGACCGTCACCAGCAGCGACACCAGGTCGCCCACCGCGCGACCCGACTTGCCGCGCAGGATCTCCGCGGCTTCCGGATTCTTCTTCTGCGGCATGATGCTCGAACCCTTGGCGGCCCGGTCCTGGAGCCGGGCGAAGGAGAACTCGCTCGACGTCCACAGCACGACCTCCTCGGCCCAGCGGGACAGATGGACCATGGCGAGTGCGCAGGCGAAGAGCGCCTCGGCGACGCAGTCGCGGTCGGCCACGGCCCACATGCTGTTCGGATAGGCGGCGTCCATGCCGAGCAGTTCGGCGCTGCGAACGGGGTCGATCGGATGGGGAGATCCCGCCATCGCGCCGGCGCCGAGCGGACTCAGACCCGCCGACCCGTGAGCCCGCCGGAGCCTGCCCGCGTCGGCCAGGATGGCCCAGGCATGAGCGAGCAGGTGCTGCGCCAGCGTCGTCGGCTGGGCGCGCTGCATGTGGGTGTAGCCCGGAAGAGCCGTCTCCACGTGCTGTCGCCCGCGGGCGAGGAGGACCTCGACCAATCCCAGGGCGGCGCCGACCGCTCGCTCCGCCTCCGCCCGCTGCCACAGCCGGAGGGCGACGGCCGTCTGGTCGTTGCGGCTGCGGGCGGTGTGCAACCGCCGACCCGCGTCGCCGACCTCTTCGGTGAGCCGCCGCTCGATCCAGGTGTGAACATCCTCGTCCACGCCCCCGACCTCCAGTTCGGCCGCCTCGACGCGCCGGAGGATCGAGCTCAGGCCGGAGAGCATGGCGGCGGCCGCATCCCGGTCGACGACCCCGGACTCGAACAGCATCCGGGCGTGCGCCAGCGAGCCGATCAGGTCCGCGGCGGCCAGACGGCGGTCGAAGGGAAGCGACCGCGTGTACGCGTCGATGACCGGATCGACCTCCGCGTCGAACGCGCCGCCCCAGAGGCGAGGCGAGGCGGGAGAACCGGCCTTCCCGCTCAAGCCGCGGCTTCCTCCAGGGCGTGCGCCAGAATCCCGACCGCCCGCTCGATCTCCGGATCGCGCACCACGAGCGGCGGCAGCATCCGGATGACGTGGGGCCGGGGCGCGTTGACGATGAGGCCGTTCTCCAGGCAACGAGCCGCGACATCCGCCGCGTCCGGCGTGCACTCGACCGCAGCCATCAGCCCCTGGCCCCGCACCTCGGTGACCAGACCGCCGGCGCCGAGCTGACCGAGCAGCGCCCGCAGGTACTCGCCGGCGCGGACCACCCGTTCGAGGAAGTCCTTCTCGAACACCGTCTCGAGCACGGCCCGCACCGCGGCGCAGGCGAGCGGATTGCCGCCGAAGGTCGTGCCGTGCGTCCCCGGCACGAAAGCCGAAGCGACCTCGCCGCGCGCCAGCACGGCGCCCACCGGAACGCCGCCGCCGAGTCCCTTGGCGAGGGTCACGACATCCGGTTCGAGGCCGTAGCGCTGGAAGCCGAACGCCCGACCCAGACGGCCGATCCCGGTCTGCACCTCGTCGAGAATGAACAGGGCCCCGCGCTCCCGACAGAGCGCCTGCAAGCTCGCGAGATAGCCCTCCGGCGGCTCGATCACGCCGGCCTCGCCCTGGATGGCCTCGATCAGGACCGCGCAGACGCTGCCGTCGATGGCGTCGGCCGCCGCCTTCAGATCGCCGAAGGGCACGGCCGCGAAACCTCCCGGGAGGGGGCCGAAGCCCACCTGGTAGGCGGGCGTGGCGGTCGCCGCCAGTGCCCCCAGGGTTCGGCCGTGGAAACCGCCCTCCGCGGTGACGATCCGATGCCGGGCGCCTGAGCCGTCGCGGTCGCAGGCGTAGCGCCGCGCCAGCTTGATCGCGGCTTCGACCGCCTCCGCGCCGCTGTTGCAGAAGAAGGCGCGGTGGAGCAGCCCGTTCGCGGCCCGCACCAGCAACTCGCCCGCCCGCTCCTGTTCCCGGATACGGAACAGGTTGGAGACGTGCAGCAAGCGCCCGGCCTGACGCGCGATGGCCTCGGTCAGAACCGGGTGGTTGTGGCCCAGAGACGAAACCGCGATCCCCGCCAGGAAGTCGAGGTACTCGCGGCCGCTGGCGTCCCACAGGCGTACGCCGTCGCCGTGGCGGAACGCCACCGGCGCCCGCTTGTAGTTCGTGAACAGGCTGTCCTCGCTCATTGCCGATCCGCTCCCCGAGTTGCGCTCCGCTGGGTCATGGATTCCTGATCATCGTTCCGACGCCGCCCTCGGTGAAGAGCTCCACCAGGAGCCCATGCGGTTCGCCGGCGGCGACGATGTGGGCGCTCCCGACTCCGGCCTCCAGGGCGCTCAGACAGGCTCGCACCTTCGGCGCCATGCCGGCGGACACCACGCCCGAGTCGATCAGCTCCCGCGCCTCGACGGGGGTCAGCCGCGACCGGAACGCGCCATTGTCGTGGATCCCGCGCACGTCGGTCAGGAGCAGCAGCTTCTCCGCCGCCACCTCGGCGGCGAGCGCCGCGGCCGCGGTGTCGGCGTTCACGTTGTAGGTGGCGCCGCCCGGCCCCACGCCGAGCGAGCCGATCACCGGCACGTAGCCCGAGTTCGCGAGCTGATCGAGGAGCGACGTGTCGACCTTCTCGATCTCGCCGACCAATCCGAGCTCGTCCGCCCGCGCGTGAGGGCGCACGCGCAGCAGGTCGCCGTCCTTGCCGGTGAGGCCGACGGCGCGGCCGCCGGCGCGCTGGATCATCCCCACCAGGCGCTTGTTGACCGAACCGGCGAGGACCATCTCGACCACCCGCATCGTGTCCTTGTCGGTGACCCGCAGGCCGTCGACGAAGCGCGGTTCGATGCCGAATGTCCGGAGCGTCGTCGAGATCTCGGCCCCGCCGCCGTGGACCAGCATCGGACGCAGACCGGCGCTCCGCAGCAGCACCAGATCCTCGATCAGGGTGCCGAACTCCTCGCCCGCCATCGCGCGGCCGCCGTACTTGACGACGACGCGCTTGCCGCGCCACGCCGAGACGTAGCGCAGCGCCGCCGCCATCTCCTGACCGAGATCCCGCTCCGTCTTCATCGCCCCGTTCGTCCTCAACTGATGTAGCTGGCGTTGATCTCGATGTAGCCCTCGGACAGGTCGCAGGTCCAGACCGTCCAGCGACCCGCGCCGAGACCGAGGTCGACCTCGAGGACGGTGTGGTCCGCGAGCATCGTCCGGGCCAGGCCCTCGAGGCTGTCGCTCACGCCCAGACCGCCCCTCACGACCTCGACCCGCTCGCCCTCGGCCAGCGCCGCGATGCCGACCCGCCGCTCGACGATCTCGACTCCCGCGCGCCCGATCGCCCCCATGAAGCGGCCCCAGTTCGGCTGGCCGGAACGGTAGGCCGTCTTGACCAGGGGCGAGGTGGCGATCGTGTTCGCGACCTGCCGGGCGGCCGCGTCGGTGCGCGCGCCCTTCACCCGGACCTCGATCACGCGGTGCGCTCCCTCGGCGTCGGCGATCAGGGCGACCGCGAGCCGACCGAGGACGCGCTGCAGGCCGACCGTGAAGCGCTCCAGGTCCTCCGCGGACTCGGCCTCGACCCCCGCGGCGCCGTTGGCCAGCAACAGGATGCAGTCGTTCGTGCTCGTGTCGCCGTCGACCGTGACGCTGTTGAACGTCGGCTCCACCGCCGTTCGCAGGGCGAGGTCGAGCGCCTCGGGCGACGCCTTCACGTCCGTCGTGACGAAGGCCAGGGTCGTCGCCATGTCCGGCGCCATCATCCCGGCGCCCTTCGCGATGCCGCCAATCGTCACCTCGCCTCCCGCGAGGCGCGCCTTCTCGACCTTGATCTTCGGCCGCGTGTCCGTCGTCAGGATTCCCTCCGCCGCCGACACGCCGCCCCCCGGCCCGAGTTCGGCCGCCGCCTGGTCGATGCCGGCGAGCACGGTCGGCATCGGCATGGGGACCCCGATCACGCCGGTCGAAGCCACCAGCACGTGACCCGGGTCCATGTCGAGCGCCGCGCCGGCCCGCTCCGCCATCGCCCGGGCGTCGGCCAGGCCCTGCTCGCCCGTACAGGCATTCGCGTTGCCGCTGTTCGCCACGATCGCGCGCGCCCGGCCGCCCGCCGCCACCTCGCGGCAGTAGAGCAGGGGCGCGGCCTGGACCTGGTTGCGCGTGAACACGGCCGCCAGGGTCGACGGTTCGTCGGTGGTGGAAGCGACGATGGAAAGATCCAGCCGCCGTTTCTTCAGGCCGCAGTGCACGCCGGCGGCAACGAACCCCCGCGGCGCGGTGACGCCGCAGCTCACGGGAACACCGGCACGGCCGAGAGGCCCGTCGTTTCTTCCATGCCGAACATCACGTTCATGTTCTGCACCGCCTGACCGGCGGCGCCCTTGACCAGGTTGTCGAGCGCCGCGAACACGACCGCGAGGCCGCGTTCGACATCGACGCGGACAGCGAGATCGCAGTAGTTGGAACCGAGGGTGGCCTTCGTCTGGGGCAACGCCGAACCGGTCAGCACCCGCACGAAGGGCTCGCTGGCATAGCGATCGAGATACGCCGCTTCGATCTCGTCCCGGCTCGGCGCCGCCTTCATCGGCACGTAGCAGGCGGCGAGAATGCCGCGGGTCATCGGCGCGAGATGGGGCGAGAAGAACACGCGGGGCGTCTCGCCGCGGGCGGCGAGTTCCTGCTCGATCTCGGGCTGGTGGCGATGAACGCCCGAACCGTAAGGCTTCAGGTTCTCGTTCAACTCCGCGTACTGGTAGCCGTCCCGCGCGTTCCTCCCGGCGCCCGAGACGCCGGACTTCGCGTCGATCACCACCGTGCCGCCCACCCGGTCGCCGAACCGCTCGAACAGCGGCTTGAGCGCAAGAGCGGAGGCGGTCGGGTAGCAGCCGGGATTGGCGACCAGGCGCGCTCCGGCCACCGCGGAGCGGCGCCACTCCGTCAGGCCGTAGACCGCTTCCCGCAGCAGGGCCGTCGCCGTGTGCTCGCCGCCGTACCAGCGCCGGTAGGCGGACGGACTCCGGAGCCGGAAGTCCGCGCCGACGTCGATGACCCTGGCCCCGGCCTCGAGCAGTCGGCCCGCGGCGCCCAGCGCCTCGCCGTGCGGCAGGGCCAGGAACACGACGTCGGCGGCGCTTCCCAGGCCATCCCAGTTCGTTTCCACCAGATCGGCGGCGACGGCGCCGCCCAGGTGCGGGAACACGTCACTGGCGGAGCGCCCCGCCTGACGGCCCGCCGCCAGCGCGCCAAGCTCCACTTCCGGGTGGCCGTGCAGCCACCGGACGAGCTCCGCTCCACTGTAGCCGGACGCCCCGGCGATCGCAGCCCGAATCACAAGGCCGCGAATACTACACCACTTTGACGAAAACTTATTCGTCTGCGACAAGTCGATCAGAACGACCAGGAGAGAAACGAGAGCGGCACGGCCAGCAGAGAGACGACGAGCAGCGCGAGGGCGGCGAGAACCTGCCCGGGGCGCTCTTCCGTTTTCGGACCGTAGCGGCTCGCCAGCAGGTATCCGCCGGCCAGCCCGCCGAGATGAGCCCAGTTGTCGATTCCCGGGATCAGCAGGCCGAACAGAACCAGGGGAATCGCCATCCCCAGCACCTGCCGCATGAACGTGCGCCCGCCGGTCTGACGCGAGTAGCAGATCAGCGCTCCCAGCCAGCCGAACACGGCCGCCGAAGCGCCCAAGGTCACACTGCCGCGGTTGGCGAACGGCATCCACGGCGCAACCAGCGGCACGGCGCTGGTCACCAGGAAGCCGATCGCCGAGGAGAGAAGGTAGACGATCGCGGCGCGGGGAACGCCGAAGAGCCGGGCCATGACCGGCCCGAGCTGGTGGACCCAGTACATGTTGAAGGCGATGTGGAGCAGGCCGCCGTGGAGCCAGCCGGCGCTGAGAACGGTCCACCAGCGGCCGAAGTCGAAGACAAGCAGCGCGCCGCTGGCGCCGAACCGGATGCTCATCTCGAGGTCCGGCGCCAGGAAACCGAAGCCGAAGTCCGTGTTCGCGCCGCCGGGGGCCAACAGGAGCTGCAGCACGTAGACGGCGACGCAGATGCCGATCACGACGGTGGAGAACACCGCCTCGATTCCGAGATTACGGAGAGCGCGCGAGAAGCCGAACAGGCCGGGCCGGGGCCGGCCGCAGTTCCAGCAACGCTCGTCCCGCACGCCGACCAGCCGGCCGCAGCCGGGGCAGACGACGGACCCCGTCTTCTGGCGTTCGAACATCAGAACGGGATGTCGTCGTCCTGCCCAAGCAGGTTCCCCTGCTCCCGGGCCGCGTCGAGGTCCAGCTCGTCGTCTCCGTGATCCCGCCCGTCATCCCGCCCGTCGTACGAGCGATGCAGACCGCCGTCCGGCCCCGGGTCCGGCTCGACATCGCGCCGATTCGCCCGGCCTCCTCTCGTCCGGGCGGCCCGACCGGATTCGGCCCCGGCGTCGGCGGAGGCCGTGTCGCCGGCGACCGGTTCGTCCTCCTCGATCTTCGCCACGATCTGCTGAACCTCCACTTCCGCGCGACGGATCTTCGTCCGGCACACCTCAAGCAGCGTCGCTGCCCGCCCCAGTTCGGCGCCCAGCTGGTCGATGTCGATTTCGTCGCCCTCGATGCGGTGCAGCACCGCTTCGAGTTCCTCCATCGCCGCGCCGAAGCTCAGTTCGGTCGATTCGCTTCCGTCCGGTTCCCCCATGCTCCGTTCCTCCCGGCCTGCCTTGCCGTTGGCTGTCTTCCGTCAGGGCCTTCACTCGCGCTTGCCGGCATCGGCGGAGCGCGAAGCTGCGCCGACCCGGTGGACGCGACTGTCGATCACGCCGTCCGTGACGGTGGTGCGAAGTTCCGTCCCGGCTTCGACGTCTCCGGTCCGGGTCACCAACCCGCCTTCGGCCGTGCGGGTCAGCGTGAAGCCCCTTGCCAGCACGCGCTCGGGCGACACCTGGTCGCAGAGCCTTCGGTGGGCCTCGACCCGTTCCCTGGCCCGGCGAAACGGCCGGAACGGATCGCGGAGCAGCGCCGCCTGAAGCCGGCTCCGCCGCTTGGCCGTCGCGCGGAGCAGACGGCCAGCCGCCTTGGACGCCTGGTCCGCGAGCGCGCGGCTCTCCTCGGCCCGCGCCGCGACGAGGCGCCGGGAAGGGACCGGCAATCGGCCCGCCACGGCCCGCAGGCGTCCTCTGGCGCTGACCACGGGAACGACGGACTGCCTGCTCAACGCCCGTTCCATTTCCGAAACGGACCGGCGCACGTCAAGGAGCGCCGCGCCGGCCGCCTGGCCCAGATTCCGCTTCAGCGCCGCCCAGTCGCTCTGCCGGCGCCGCAGGAGCGCGCGAGCGGGGTTGCGGGCCAGGATGCGCTGCGTCCCGCGCGCGACGTCGACGGCCCCACGCCGGACGAGCGCGCGAGCGGGGAGCGCCAATCGGGGCGCGACGGCGCCGACGCGCTGACGGGCCGAGCCCAGCACGTCGGCCGACCGCAGCAGGAGACGTCGCCGCGCGTCCTCCAACCCGCGCTCGGCTGCCTCCGCTCGGTCGACCAGGAACTCGGCCGCTTCCGTCGGCGTCTTGCAGGAGGTGTGGGCCACGACGTCCGCGATCGACCTGTCGATCTGGTGGCCGATGCCGGCGATCACGGGCGCCGGCGACCGGGCCACCGCGCGCGCCACCCGACGGCTGTCGAACGCGGCCAGATCGGAACGCGACCCGCCGCCTCGAATCAACGCGATCGCATCGAGCCGCCGGCCGCCGCACGCAAAGGCGGCGAGTCGATCGAACGCGCGGTCGATCTCCTCCTCGGCCGCCGTTCCCTGCACCGCCGAATGGACGAAGTGCACGCGAAAGCCCAAGCCGGAGTTGACCAGGGTGTCGAGAAAGTCGTGCCAGGCGGCGCTCCCTTCGGACGTGACGAGCCCGATCTCGAGCGGCGCCGCCGGCAGCGGCAGCTGCCCGTTCCGCTCGAGCAGGCCCTGGGCCTCGAGCGCCTTGAGGGTCGCGCGGCGGCGCTTCTCGAACGCGCCGAGCGAGAACAGCGGATCGACCTCGCCGACCATGAACTGAAGCCGGCCGCCGCCGGGCCAGAAGTCGGGCCGGCCGCAACAGCGCAGCTCGACGCCCTCGGCCAGCTCGACTCCGGCCTCGCGCAGTGCGGCCTCCGTGACGGCGCGCTCGTCCGCCCAGAGCACGCAGTCGAGTTTCGCCTGGATCCGGTCGCCGCGGCCCTTCTCGATCAGCTCGAAGTAGAGCTGCCCCCTGGCCGCCGACCGCAGCCGCTGGACCTCCCCCGCGACCCATGCCGCCGACGGGTACGCGTCGGCAAGCAACCCCTTCATCTCCCAGGCGAACTCGGAGACGGTGCAGGTGCCTGCCGGCAGTTCGGAATCCAGCGGCCCGCGGCGGTTCAATGAAAGCTCTCGAGTTCGGCCACGGATTCCATCGGAATCGCCTCGGCCCACTCGAGGGCGTTCTTGTCGCCGATCGTCAGCTTGTCCAGGAACTGGCGCGCCTCGTCGCGGCGGGTGAACAGCCGCCAGATGAAGGTGTGGCCGGCCGGCGCGGTGAAGTAGGTGTAGTTGCGCATCCCCTCGCTCAGGTCGAAGCCGAGATCCGACTCGCCGTTCACGCCGACGCAGGCCATGGCGATCGCCCGGTAGGCCAGCGCGAGCGCCTTCAGCGGCTCCTCGAAGTCCGAGAGCTCCTCGCGCGAGAGCGGGGAGTGAAAGAGGGCGATCTTCGAACCGTCCTCCTCGGCGAGCAGGTTGTACGGCACGTCCGAACGATCGAGCGCGTCCCGCGTTTCGCTGGTCATGACGAACACGTCGTCCGTGCCATCGACCTTGTAGGCGATCGCGAAGGTGTCCGAGTCCAGCCCCCCGAACGACTCGGCGAGGATGCCCTCGTCCTCGATCGTGAAGTAGAAGAGGCGCGAGATCATCCGACGGGTAGCCATGGGCACTCAACTCCTGGCCGGCCGCTGCGGCCGAGCGGCCCGCATCCTACCGGATCGCCGCCGCCGCGGGGGGCCGCGACGGGACAAACTGCGTGCGGCGCCGTCTTGTTCCATGCACGCCCGCGACGGGACAAGCTGCGTGCGCCGACGTCCCCGTCGGCATCCGGCGCGAAGGGCCGGGCGGCCGCGGGGGGCGTCCGACAGCCGACGGGCGCCGGCCGTCAGGGCTCTCGGCTCGCCCGCAGAAACCGGTCGAGTTCCCCGCGCTCGTCCGGCGTCGTGTCCTCCAGGGCGATCAGGTACTCGCCGCCCGCCTCCGGCAGCGGAACGCTGATCAGCGTGACGGCGCGCTCGATCGCTTCGCAGTCCAGACTGACCAGAACCAGGGCCATCTGCCGGCATACCGTGAAGAGCTGGGTCCCGAGCTCGCTTTCGATCCGCACCCGGGTCGTCGCCGGCATGCGTTCCGTGCGGATCCAGTAGCCCCGCTCGTCGCGCCGGATGGCGACCGCGCCCTTTAGACCGAAGTTCCAGAGTCCAAGTCGAGAAATCCCATTGTTTTCCGGTGGTTTGTTCGATTTCGGCGGTGTCTTCTACTGGGTACGTTCGTTCAGGGTCGGACTCCGAGCAGGCTGAAGGCTCGTTGTTGCAGGGGCGTGGGCGTGGCGAGGATGTCTGCGGTGGCGTTCCGGTCTCTTCGGGTTCTGACGCGGTTTCTGGTGAGCGTGGCGAGGTCGCCGAGCAGTGTCTGGAAGCTCTGCACGGGGAGTCCGTCGGGTGTTCTCTGGCTGCTGGCCTTGTTGCGTGCGGCGCGTGAGCGTTGGGCCGGCTTCACCGGCGAGTCGCTCTCGTGATGTCGTTGCTGGTCGTCGAAGAGGAGGGGGGCGAGCCTCCGTCGCATGTGCCATTCGACGTAGTAGGCGAGCATGCACAGGAAGACGTGCGCTCGGACGCGCTCGGCGAGTCGGTGGTGGACGGGTCTGACCTTGAGGTCGACGCTCTTGAAGCAGCGGAAGGCGCGTTCGACGTGGCTGAGGCTCTTGTATGAGCGGACCGCTTCCTCGGATGTCAGGTCGTCTCGGTCGGCGTTGGTGCGGATGACGTAGAAGCCGTCCAGGGCGGCTTCGTCGTCGATGCGCTGCTGGTTTCGGGAGTAGCGGAAGCCGTGTTCTTCGACCTCGAGGTCGAAGTGCTTGCCGACCTTGCCGGCGCGCAGCGCCCGGTCGACGCGCACGGCGATCTTGTGCTTGCCCTTCAGAGGGCGGTTCTTGCGCGTCGTGGCGGCGACGACGGCGTCGAGACGGCGTTCGGTCGCGTCGAGCAGTTCGAGACGCTTGCGCCTCCTCTCGGCCGCCAGCATCGGGTTGTGGCAGACGATCAGCCGCTCGCCGGGATACAGGTCGGGAGCGCTGATCTCGGCCATGTCCTTCCGGTCGAAGAGGGACAGTTGCAGGTGGCCCTGCTGCACCAGTTGGCGGACCTGGGGCGCACGCAGGGAGGTGATCCACGACAGCCCCGAGGGTTCGAGGTCCTCGCGGATGCGGGCGCTGGTGAGCAGCCCCCGGTCGCCGACCAGAATCACCCGTTCAAGCGAGAAGCGCTCCTTGAGCTTGTGCACCTGGGCGCTCAGGGTCGAGGGATCGGCCGTGTTGCCCGGAAAGACCTCGACCGCTATCGGGCAGCCGTCGCGGCTGCAGAGCAGACCGAAGACGAGTTGGGGCTTGTCCCGCTTGCCGTCCTTGGAGTGCCCGTGTTGGGCCAACGGACACGTCGAGCCGTCGAAGTAGACCGAGGTCACGTCGCACAGGACCAGCGAGCCCTCCTGGAGGTGCTTCTCGGCGAGACGGCGCTCGATGCGCGGCTGCCGCCTGAGCAGCCAGTCCATCGCGGCGTAGAGCTCGTTGGCGTCCGCATCCTCGATGTCCAGTTCCTCGCCGAGGGTATGCCTGGTGGTCTCGCCCGCGAGTCCGCGGGCGGTGGCGAGCTTGGAGCGGGGTTCCAGGATGCGCGCCACGATCATGGCGACAGCCAGCGCCCGGTCGCGGGAGGGTTGGCGGTCGAGAAGTCGTTCCAGTCCGAGTCCGCGCAAGGCGCCGAGTGCGGCGGCGACATGTCCGTGGGGCCTGGAGCGGAGGATCTCGAAGGCGGCGTCGAGGCTTTCGAGGGCGACGCCTCCCTTGAGGAGGATGCGCAGTCCCTCGACGAGGTGTTCGGGCCACTTGGAGAGGTTGGCGAGTGTGCGTTTGCGGACCTTGCCGTTCTGGCGGTAGGACTCTCGGAGCAGGACGGCAGGCGGCGAGTTGCGGTTGGGCACGCGATCGATGTACATGGCTTCTGATTGTAGGCCATGACTCAATCATTGTCAAACTATCAACGTGTCATTACATGGGTACAACATACACCAGAAAACAGCCGCCCCAATCCCACCAAACTCAAGCACGACAACGATCTCCGAGCCTCTCCGACCCCCGGAAACCGCTGGAACTTCGGTTTAGACGGAGAGTCTGGGCGGGAACGACGAGATCCTGGGTCAACTGGCTCTCCAGACTGCCGATGACGACGTCCGCGACGATCTGGCCCGAACCGGCGATCTCCAGCTCGAGCTCGGTCTCGAAGACGCCGTCTGCGCCGCCGGTCAGCGTGGCCTCGTGGCGGCGGACGGTCAGGGAGTGAACGGGAGAACGAAGGGCCACCTCGGCCGGCCCGATCCGGATGATGGACAGGTCGTCGATCAACTGCTCGTGGACCCGGTTCAGCCGCTCGAACGAGACCGTCCGGACGAGATCTTCGTCCCGGGCGGCGGTTTCCTGGGCCGGGGCTGCCTGGACCGGAATCGGCGCGCAGAGAGCGAGCGTCAGCGCCAGGCGCACTCCCCGCGGGCGGCCGTAGCACGGAGTCACGGGAAGTAGCCGCCGATCGTGCGCGCCTTGTAGCGCCCCTTCATCCGGACCTCGACCTCGCGGAACCCCTCGCTTTCGCCGCCGCGGTCGGAGGTGTAGGCCAGCAGGTACTGAGAGCGCAGTTCGCGCTCGATGTCGCCGTAGACGGGCGCCAGATCCTCGGCCCTGGAAATGAAGAACGACCGGCCTCCAGTGACCCTGGCCAGATCCCGCAGCTTGTTGCGCAGGATCATCTGGGTCCGACCGACTCCAAGCCCGACGGTGTAGATCGCGACGCCCGAGCGTCGCGCGTACTCCTCGGCGTCGCGGAAATCGACGCTGCTGGACGTGTCGTCGCCGTCGGAAAGCAGCACCAGCGCGCGCCGGCCCCGGACGCCCTGAAAGTAGTAGAGGCTGGTGATCAGCGCGTCGTGCAGAGCCGTGGCGCCCGCCGCCCGCAGGTCCTCGATCACCAGGGCCACCGCGCTGACGTCCGAGGTCCGCCCGATCAGCAACTCGGGCCGCGTCGCGAAGGCCACGGCGAAGGACCGGTCCCGGGGCCTCATCATGTTCCTCAGCAACTGCGAGGCGGTCCGGCGCACCTCGCCCAGCGAGGTCGCCATGGAGCCCGAGGTGTCGATCATCACCCCCAGGGTCAGCGGCAGGTCCTCGACCAGTTCGAACTTCGCCAGTTCCTGCCGACGTCCGTCCTCGAAAACGGCGAAGTCGCTCTCCGCCAGGCTCGTCACCGGCCGATTCTGGCCGTCCAGGACCGTCGTGTAGAGCTCCACGAGATCGACCTCGACCGTCTCGGCGAAGGCCGGCGCGTGCAGGAAGCGGACGTCCTCGGCCCGGCTTCCGTCATCGAGCGTGGCCGCGACCGTCAGGTAGACCACGTCCTCCTCCCCGACGCCGGCCGGCGCCTCGACCACGGCGCGCCACGGGGGCCGGCGCAGCACCGCCTGGACCTCCCCGTCGACGCTGAACTCGACGGTCTGGACAAGGCGCTCCTCGGGCACGACGACCGTCGCCGCGGCCTCCACCATGCCCGAGACGCGGCCGCCCCGACGCGGTTCGTCGATCGTGACCCGCAGTTCGCCCCGTCGCTGGTTCAGCACGACCTCGTCGACGGCCACGACCTCGCGCTCCGCGTTCAGACCCTCGACCCGGACCGCCTGCTCCTCCGGGTACTTCGCCAGCCGGACCTCCGCGGAGAACGGCGGCCGGCGCCGGGTCGCCTGCACCGTGTCGTCGACGAGGAACCGGACGGCGACGATGTCGTCGCCGGTGATCAACGCCTCGGCCCGCCAGAGACCGATGACGACTTCGCTCTCGGGCGGCACGAGCAGGATCGCGTTCCGCGGGTCGAGCACGGTTTCCGGCATGTCCTCCGCCGCCATGACCAGCCGCAACCGATCTTCCGGGTCCGCGGGAACCGTCTGAGGCCTCGACGGCGCCTCCAACGGCACCGAGACGAACGCGGCGGCGCCGCCGACCTCGTCGCGGACGAAGAGACGAAACAGGAAGACGGAACCAGGCCGCAAGAGACGCTCGATCGGCAGGGCCATGGCGCGGTCCGGTTCCGGCGGGCCGGAGACGAACCGCATCTTGAAGGTGTCGAAGACCCGCCCCGGCGCCTCGACGATGCCCTCCACGTTGATCCGCGTCTGCTGCATGCCGGAATCGTCGACGAAGGGTTCGACCGGAGCGCCCGGGGGCAGCGAGAGAAGGACCCGCGCCAGGATCCGCTGCCCGCGCCGTTCCGGGAAGGTCAGGATCGGATCTTCCAGTTCGAGGGGCGCCGGCCCGGACACGACGTCGGCGGCGGCGGCTTCCGCCCAGGCTTCGACATCGGTCGGCGGCGCCACCCAGGACAGGAAGCTCTCGTTGGTGGGACGCTCGCGACGGAAGCCGAACAGGCCGCGAATGCCGGTGACCTCGTCGATCCGGCGAGCCTCGCGGCAGGCCTGCAGGTCGAAGCGGCGTCCCCGCAGCAGGCCCCGGAGTTCCTCGTACTGCTCGAGAAAGTACTCCATCTCGGGCATGTAGAGGACACGCTTCGAATCCTCCGGCAGCCACAGCCGAAAGACCTCGGTCGGCTTCGGTTGGTAAAGGACGAGGTTCGAGTGCTCGCCGTCCTCGGGTCCGTAGCGCCAGAGCTCAAGCGGCCGGAACGTGTGATCGCAGTCGATCGGGTCGGTCGCGTCCGGCTCGCCGTGGAGGAACAGCAACCGGGCGCGGACATCGACGAACGGCAGGCCGGCCAGACGCACCCGCCGGCGTCGACGCTCGACCGCCTCGGCCACGCTGCCGCGGCCCAGGAAGGCGGCGATGGCGGCGCGGCGAGACGCCGGATCGAGTTCCCGCACCCGCTCCAATTCCGCCGGCGGCAGCAGGAACTGCGGTCCGTCGAGGAAGAACTCCCGTTCCTCGGCGCTCCACTCGGAGAGGCGCCACTCAACCCCAGCCTCCTGGGCGGCGGTCGCCGTCGAGAGGAGGCACGCCGCCGCGACCAGCAGGCAGCGGGCCGCCGGCCGGATCTTCCGCGAACGCGCTCGCCTCCCGGACCGACTCACCAGGACCCCCAGCCTCACCACGACATGCGGTACAGCATCCAGTAGACGACGACCCCGGTCACCGACACGTAGAGCCAGATCGGCAGCGTCACGCGGGCGATCTTCCGGTGCCGCTCGGTCCGGTCCCGAAGACCCAGAACGACGGTGACGATCGCCAGCGGCGGCACCGCGGCCGCCAGCACCGTGTGAGTCAGCAGGATGCCGAGATAGACCGCCCGCACGGTCCCCTGGCCCTCGAAACGCACCGAACCGACCTGGTAGTGGTACCAGAGGTAGGAGATCAGGAACGCCGCCGAGCATCCAAGCGCCGCCAGCATGACCTGCTTGTGCCGCTCCCTGGCGCCGCGGCGGATCAGCACGTAGCCGATCGCCAGCAGCGTCGCCGCCGCGGCGTTCAGGATCGCGTTGAGAGTCGGCAGATGCAGATCCATCGGGCATGAGCTTAGCCCGGTGGATGCACGGTTCGTGCCGGGTTGACGCGAATCGCCGAAGCGCTCCGCCGGGTTGCACTGGACTTGCGCGGCCGTTGTAGTGGCTCAGACAGATGTGAGACGAGGCGAGCGAAGCAGTCGTCGTGGTCGGCTGTGAAAGCGCCAAGGGCGTGAAAGCGCCTGGCGCTCGTCTCGCCGGAACAAGGAACGACCGCCGTTTTCCGTCCTTGTCCGTAAGGACGGCCAAGGACGGCTACGGTCGGGCTGATCCGCTGGCCTTTCAGGTACGATGAAGCAACTGATGAGCGTCGTCACGTTCGACACCCTCGTCGCTGTCCGCAACCTGGAGAAGGCCGGCATGGGGACTCCCCAGGCCGAGGCTGTTGCCGAGACCATCCGCGTTGCGGTCTTCCAGGGAGTGGCCTCCAAGGAGGACATCGCCGAGCTGCGTGCCGAGATGAAGGCGGACATCGCCGAGCTGCGTGCCGAGATGAAGGCGGACATCGGCGAGCTGCACTCGGAGATCGCCGCACTGCGTGCCGAGAACAAGGCCGACATCGCCGAGCTCCGCGCCGAGTTGGAGAAGCTCCGCGCGGATTTGATGTGGCGCATGATGCTGATCATGGGCGGGCTGCTTGCGATCTTCACTGCGGTCGACCGCCTCTTCCTGAACTGACGGCGGGGCTTCCGCTGGACAGGCGAGATGGTCATGCACGCCAGCCGAACGCGCCTGGTGCTGGAACTCCCGCGCGCCAACGCCGCAGCCGGTTCGACGCAGATCCTGGCGACGACCCACTCGCCGGCCGGACTTGCGTGGCTCGAACCGACGGCGCGGGCCACGGTGGAACCGCGACGCCCGGCGGCCGTGTGGCGGAAGAAGCGCCATGATCGAGAAGTCCGTGGCTCAGCGCCGGACGGTCTTTCCGTTTCGCCCCGAAGTCGCCGAGCTGCCGCGGCGAATCGCGGAACTTCTCGATGGCTGAACGCTGAGTGTCCGTCTCACTCCGCATGCGCTTCAGTCATTGTCCGGCGGGACGGCTGCCGGCGGGCTGAACCGAGCGTCGTTCAGGCGCCAGTAAGCGTCCGACCCCTTGACGGCGTCCAGGATCGTGCTTTGCTGCGAGACGTCCCAAGGGGTTTCGCCCTGGGCATTCTTCGCCCTAGCGTCCGCGCCCGCATCGAGCAACACGCCGACGGAATCCATCTTCTCCGCGCCGAAGTCCGATCGCGCCCACAAGTGCAGAGGCGTTTCCTCGTTGTCGCTACGGGAATTGGGATCGGCGCCTCCAAGAATCAGGGCCTTGACCGACGTCGCGCTGCCAGCCCCGGCAGCAAGGTGCAGAGGCGTGTTGCCGCCGGAGGCGCGCGCCTCCGGGTCGGCGCCTCCACCGACCAGAACACGGATCAGCCTCGGGTCGCTGTCGATCCGGGCAGCAAGGTGAAGTGGCGCGTCACCCAATGCGTCTCTCACATTCGGGTCGGCGCCAGCGGCCACCAAGGCGGAGGCCGTGAGCGGATTGTCCCCGCGAACAGCGGCAATCAACGGTACTTCCCCGACTTCGTTGCGAGCGTTCGGGTCGGCGCCGCCAGCTACCAGAGCCTCGATCTCCTCCCGATTCTCTCTTACACGCGCGGCCGCATGAAGAGGCGTGCCGCCGAACTTGTTCCGTGCATTGGGGTCCATGCCGGCAACCAACAGTGTCTCCACTACCTCTCGATTGTGGCTTCCGACAGCCGCATGCAGAGGCGTGTAACCGGATGCGTCTCTAACGTTCGAGTCTGCGCCAGCAGCGAGCAAGATCCCGGCCGGGTGGCCATCCGCTGGACCATCCAGAAAGGAGCGGCTTGTGAGCCCAGCAGCCCGATGGAGAGGCGTGACGCCCCGAAGGTTCCGGGCATCGACAGCAGCACCAAAAGCGTCGATCAGCAGTTGCATCACCTTCTTGTTGCCGCCCCCGGCAGCATGATGAAGAAGCGTGTCGCCCTTCTCGTCCCTAGCTTTCGGGTCCGCCCCCGCAGCGATGAGTGCGCGCACCGACTCTGGGTGGCCCCCAGCAGCGACGAAGAGAGTCGTTCTGCCGATCTCGTCCCGTGCGTTCAGATCCGCGCCGGCGGCAATCAGCGCCTTCACGACCTCCACCGAATCAGCACGACGCGATCCGACGGCGTCAAGAATAGGCGTAGAGTCCAAGGCCGAGCCCCAGGAATGGTCACTGCGCACGTTCGGGTCTGCGCCGGCGGCGAGCAGGACTCTTGCCGACTCCGGACGCGTGGTCGAATCACAGTCAGGTGACTTTAAGGCGCTGGCGCGGAAGGCGAGGCGGACCTTCATCGGATGCCGGCCAGAATGGAGGAAAGTGAAGCGAGGCGTGACTCTCGAACCTCCGGCAGGTGCGCAGGGACAGAGTCAGCGTCGCCCGGCCTGGCGCTCGCGCCAGTAGCGGACCTGCCAGCGGGCGACGTTGCGGTTGTGCTCGGCGAGGGTTTCCGCGAAGACGTGGGTGCCGTCGTTGCGGCTGACGAAGTAGAGCCACGGCGCGTCGGCGGGCGACGCCGCGGCGCGGAGGCTGTGTTCGCCGGGCGAGCAGATCGGGCCCGGGGGCAGGCCGGGGTGGACGTAGGTGTTGTACGGCGAGTCGAGCTTGAGGTCGCGGCGGCGCAGGTTGCCGTCCCAGGCGCCGGCCAGCTTCAGCGCGTAGATGATCGTCGGATCGGCGTAGAGGCCGATGCCGCGTTCCAGCCGGTTGTGGAAGACGGCCGCGACCAGAGGCCGCTCCTTGATCGCGCCCGCTTCCTTCTCGACGATGCTGGCCAGCGTCACGAGACCGCGGAGGTCCAGGCCGCGGCTGGCCGCGGCGTCCAGATGATCCTCGACGCGACGGCGGAAGTTGCGGACCATGGCTGCCACGATCTCGTCTTCGCCGGCGCCTCGCGGGAACGCGTACGTGTCGGGGAAAAGGTAGCCCTCCAGAGACTCGGCGGCCGGATCGAGATCGGCGATCGGCGCCGGAGCGGACATCGCTTGCAGGAACGCGTCCAGGTCGCCGAACCCCTCCGCCGCCAGGTGTTCCGCGGTTTCCCGCAGGGTCAGGCCCTCGATCACGGTCACCGGCCAGGTCACGACCTCGCCGCGGATCACCCGGTCGAGCGCCGCCGCGGGGCTCATCGGTTGCTCGAATCGGTACTCGCCAGCCCGCAGCGTCTCGCCGGAACGCCGGCCGCGCAGGTGGAGCCGGGCAAGCAGGGGATCGCCGATGACGTTCGCGGCGGCCAACTGGTCGAGGATGGCGGTCATCGGCGCGCCGCGCTCGATCGTGAGTTCGACGGTTTCCGTTCCCCGCGGCCGGTCGAGTTCCCGTTCCGCCCAGGCGATCAGACCGGCCGCCGCCGCGGCGAGGGCGGCCAGCGTGGCGCCGGCGCCGACCGCGAGCCACGGCAGCAGACGTCGGCGGCGGCGACGTCGCGGCGGCGTCCTCCGCTTCATTCCGTCTCCCGGCTCAGCTCCTCCTCGAGGAGGATCTGCGCCGCCACCGCGTCGACTCGCTCGGGGCGCCGGCGCAGGTCGACGCCCGCAGCCCGCAGCCGACGCTCCGCCTCCACGGAGGTCAACGACTCGTTCACCGTCCGCACCGGCAGATCGCAGGCCTTGCCCAGCTTCCGAGCGAAGGCGCGAGCGCGCTCGGCCGCCGGCCCCACTGACCCGTCCAGCCGCCGCGGCTCCCCGACCACCAGGACCTCGGCCTCGAAATCGACCGCCATCGCCTTGAGTTCCGCGATCACCTGCCGGTCCCCGGTGCGCCGGATCGTCGAGTGCGGAACCGCTATCCCCACCCGTGAGTCCCCCGTCGCCACGCCGACCCGTTTCTCGCCGAGATCGATGCCGAGAAGACGCACAGCAGGGTCACTCTGAAACGGGCCAACGGGACTGTCAACCGACCGGGACCGATCGGGACCGACCCGGAGAATGGCGCGTCCAACCGGCCTGGCAATTGCTAGCATGACCGTCGTGGAGACCGTCCAGATCAGCGCCCGCATCGATCCCGTGCTCAAGCGGGCAGTCGACAGCTGCTGTCGCTCCAACGGCGTCGTGATGAACCACTTCATCCGGGAAGCCCTGACCGATCGCCTGGAGGATCTGGAAGACACCGACGACCTGAAACGGACCCGTCACGAGCCCACCCGCCCCCTGGCCGACGTTCTCGAGGAACTCGGGCTCGATGGCGACCCATGAAGTCCGGATCAGCCGATCGGCGGAGCGGCGCCTCGCCAGGCTGGACCGCGGCACGCGGCGACGCCTGACAGCCGCAATGCTCTCTGGCGAAGGAACCCAGACCCCGCGGCTGCAGAAAGCTCAACGGCTACGACGACGACGTCCGAATCCGGACAGGCCGTCATCGGTTGCCGCACAGCGTCTCGGACGAGACCGTTGTCGTCGTGATCCTGCACGTCGGCCATCGACGCGATGTCTACCGCTGAACGCCTGATCGTCGGACTGACGCTGGGGATCCTGTTCGCCGTCGCGGCCGCGGCCCAGGAGTCGCCGCCGTCCGCGTCGGCCGAGCCGCTGCCCGAGGACGTTTATGCGACCGGCGGCGAAGACGGCCGCGAGCCGCGGGGCGAGGAGCAACCCGACGAGCGCCCCGCCGACACCGACCCGCCGCCGCCGCCCGGCGCCGCCTCTTTCAGCGTCGCGATCGAGGACGAATCCGGCGGCGGACGGGTGGAAGGCTGGGCCGGCGCGATGGAAGGCGTGTTCGACGAGAAGTACACGCTGTCGAACGGGTTCTCGGTCCGGTTGCGCGACATCCGGGTCTCCGGCGACCAGGCCGTGTACGACCCGGTAAACGAACGCTTCGAAGCCGAGGGATCGGTCGTTCTGACGCGAGGCGCCGAGGTGCTGCGGGGTTCGCGACTCGAGTTCGACGTGGCGGCCGAAACGGCCTCGATCTTCGACGCGGAGGGCGCCATCGGCGCCGACTACTTCTTCACCGGCGCGACGGTCCACAAGCTGAGCGAAGACCGCTTCACGATCCTTGACGCCCAGTTCACCGCCTGCGAAGTCGAGGACGGCGGCCGGACGCCGGACTGGAGCTTCCGCGCGAAACGGGTCGACGTGAACGCCAACGGCTACGCGAAGACCCGCGGCGTCTCGTTCCGCGCCAGGAAGCTGCCGCTCGTCTACCTGCCCTGGATGCTGTGGCCGGTCCAGAGCTCCAGGGCGAGCGGTTTCCTGACGCCGAAGCCCGGCTTCTCCACCCGTCGCGGTCCGTCGCTCGGTCTCGCCTACTTCTGGGCGATCAACAGGAGCTACGACGCCACCTTCAACGCGGACCTCTACGCCGGCGCCTCGAGCGGCGGTCCTCAGACCTTCTCGACGGAGCCCTTCTGGGGCCTTGGCGCCGAGTTCCGCTACCGACCCAGCGAGGGAACGGCGGGCGAGTTCGACGGCTACCTGATCGACGACACGGAGCGCGGCGAACGCCGCTGGCGCATGCGCTGGAATCACCAGTCGCAGGATCTTCCCGGGGGATTCCGCGGCGTCATCCGCTTCGAGGACGTGTCCGACTTCGAGTTCTTCCGCGACTTCGAACGGCGGGTCGACCGCAACAGCCTGCGTCAGCTCTACTCGACGGCCTTCGTCTCGCGAAACCGGGGCGCCCAGTCGCTCAACATCCAGTTCGATCAACGCAAGACCTTCATCTCGGCCAACCGCGAGGTCCAGCTGCGCCAGCTTCCCGAGGTCGAGTACAAGCTGCGCTCCACGCGACTGGGAAGGTCGCCTTTCTACGTTCAGGCAAGGAGTTCTCTCCACTACCTCGACACGAAGCGGTCGGCGCGACGCGTAGGCCGCTACGGCCGCGTCCATCTCGAGCCGGAGATCAGCGTCCCGATTCCGCTGGCGAGCTGGTTCTCGCTGTCGCTGACCGCCGGAGGTCACTTGACCTGGTACGGAGACAGCCTGATCAGCGCTCGGGAGCGGCAGGCGACAACGACGACAACGGACTTTCGAGGCCAGGATCTGATGCGGCTCGTTCCGACCGCCCGCGCTGAGATCGTCGGCCCCGGATTCTCCCGCGTCTTCGACCTCGCCGAAGGCGGGCGCTACTCGCGACTGAAGCACGTCATCGAGCCGCGCGTGGCCTACGCCTGGGTCGACGGCTTCGACGACCACTTCCGGATCCCGTTGTTCGACGAGATCGACAACCTGCGCGGCCGCAACATCGCCCGCGCGAGTCTCTACAACCGGCTGCTGGCCAAGCCCGCGAACCCCGAGGAAGGCGGCGCCTTCGAGATCCTGTCGGTCCAGTTCTTCCGGGACGTCTCGCTCGACAGCGAGAGATCCCTGTTGCGCTCGGCCGACGGCTCGCTCGCCAGTTCGAACGGACCGATCGGGACCCTCGTCCGGTTCAATCCGTCGCGGCGGACGGGCCTTCGGTTCGACGCGCTCTACGACACGCTCTTCTCTCAGGTCTCCTCCACCAGCATCTCGGCGACGCGGGGCGTCGGCGCCACCGGTTCGGTCGGCCTGCGCTGGGCGGTCCGGCGCAACCCGGAACTCGACCGGACGCGCCGCCACCACGCCCAGATCTCGACCCGTCTCGACCTGATTCCGGGCAAGCTGCGGATGAACAGCATGCTGAGCTACGACATCGAGCAGAAGATCCTTCAGGTCCAGCGCCACATCGTCGACTTCCGGGCCTGCTGCTACGGCCTCCAGTTCGAGATCGCCGACTTCCGCACCGCGCTGCGCCGCGACACCCAGTACCGGCTGCTGGTGACGCTGAAGAGCGTCGGCGCCTTCTTCGACATCACCGGCGGCCAGAGCGAAGCGCTGTGACGGCCGACGCGCCCGGCGCCGGGGCCAGAGCCGTGGTGCTCGGCGCGGCCGGTCAGGTCGGCCGAGAGGTCGCCGACGAGCTTCGTCGACGCGGCGTCGACGCGCTCGCCGCCGACCGGAGGCGCGCGGACCTCGCCGACACCGAGGCGACCGCGGCGCTCGCCGTCCGGTTCGGCGCCGACGCCGTCTACAACTGCGCCGCCTTCACCGACGTCGACGGCTGCGAGAGCCAACCGGAGGCCGCCCTGGAGATCAACGGCAGGGCGCCCGTGCGACTGGCGGCCGCCCTGCCGCGAGCCTGCCGCCTGATTCACGTCTCGACCGACTACGTGTTCGACGGCGGCGGCCGCCGGCCGTACCGCGAGGAGGACCCGGCGGCGCCCGCCACCGCCTACGGACGCTCGAAACTCGCCGCCGAGCAGGCCGTCGTCGATGCGGGCGGGCTGGTCGTCCGCACGAGTTGGGTGTTCGGGCCCGAGGGCGGGAACTTCGTCTCCGCGATCGCCGCCCGTCTCGGCCGCGGGGCGCCGCTGCGCGTCGTCTCCGACCAGGTCGGCCGCCCGACCTACGCGCCCTACCTCGCCCGCGCTCTCGCCGATCTTCACGCGGTCGGCGCCGAGGGCATCGTCCACTACTGCAACGCGCCCGCCACTTCCTGGCACGGCTTTGCGGTCGCCATCGTCGAAGCCCTCGGCGTGAACGCCGAAGTGGCGCCGGTCGCGACGGCCGACCTGCCCCGTCCCGCGGTCCGGCCGGCCTACTCGGTGCTGGACACGGGGCGCTTCGAGTCCCTCGCCAACCGGCGAGTCGAACCGTGGCGGCCCGGCCTCGACGACTGCCTTGCGCGCCTGGGCCAGGGCGGGACGGAAGCGTGACGCGCGCCACGGGCGGCGCGGGACAGGCCTCGCAACGAGGCGTTCCAGAGACCGGCGCTTCGCGCCGGATGCCGACGGGGACGTGGGCGCACCCAATCCGTACCGCCGTGGGTTCGCATGGAACGGACAACACGACACTGGGTCCGCCGACACCCTCGTCGGGCTTTCCGGAATGTGCTCCCCGCGCGACAGCGCAGCCCGTGGCGAAAGTCGCGCTGCATTCGCCACGCGCACTTCCACCACGGACTTGCATGGAACAAACTTCGGGACGAGGGCATGCCGCCCGCATCCGGGGCCTGTTCCCTGTGCGACAGCGCAGCCCCAAGGCGGCGGACCCTGCTAGCCCGAAGTTCCAGCGGTTTCCGGGGGTCGGGAGGCTCGGGGATCGTTGTCGTGCTTGAGTTTGGTGGGACTGGGGGGCTGTTTTCTGGTGTATGCTGTACCCATGTAATGACACGTTGAGAGTTTTATAATGATTGAGGCATGGCCTACAATCAGAAGCCATGTACATCGATCGCGTGCCCAACCGCAACTCGCCGCCTGCCGTCCTGCTCCGAGAGTCCTACCGCCAGAACGGCAAGGTCCGCAAACGCACACTCGCCAACCTCTCCAAGTGGCCCGAACACCTCGTCGAGGGACTGCGCATCCTCCTCAAGGGAGGCGTCGCCCTCGAAAGCCTCGACGCCGCCTTCGAGATCCTCCGCTCCAGGCCCCACGGACATGTCGCCGCCGCACTCGGCGCCTTGCGCGGACTCGGACTGGAACGACTTCTCGACCGCCAACCCTCCCGCGACCGGGCGCTGGCTGTCGCCATGATCGTGGCGCGCATCCTGGAACCCCGCTCCAAGCTCGCCACCGCTCGCGGACTCGCGGGCGAGACCACCAGGCATACCCTCGGCGAGGAACTGGACATCGAGGATGCGGACGCCAACGAGCTCTACGCCGCGATGGACTGGCTGCTCAGGCGGCAGCCGCGCATCGAGCGCCGTCTCGCCGAGAAGCACCTCCAGGAGGGCTCGCTGGTCCTGTGCGACGTGACCTCGGTCTACTTCGAAGGCTCGACGTGTCCGTTGGCCCAACACGGGCACTCCAAGGACGGCAAGCGGGACAAGCCCCAACTCGTCTTCGGTCTGCTCTGCAGCCGCGACGGCTGCCCGATAGCGGTCGAGGTCTTTCCGGGCAACACGGCCGATCCCTCGACCCTGAGCGCCCAGGTGCACAAGCTCAAGGAGCGCTTCTCGCTTGAACGGGTGATTCTGGTCGGCGGCCGAGGGCTGCTCACCAGCGCCCGCATCCGCGAGGACCTCGAACCCTCGGGGCTGTCGTGGATCACCTCCCTGCGTGCGCCCCAGGTCCGCCAACTGGTGCAGCAGGGCCACCTGCAACTGTCCCTCTTCGACCGGAAGGACATGGCCGAGATCAGCGCTCCCGACCTGTATCCCGGCGAGCGGCTGATCGTCTGCCACAACCCGATGCTGGCGGCCGAGAGGAGGCGCAAGCGTCTCGAACTGCTCGACGCCACCGAACGCCGTCTCGACGCCGTCGTCGCCGCCACGACGCGCAAGAACCGCCCCCTGAAGGGCAAGCACAAGATCGCCGTGCGCGTCGACCGGGCGCTGCGCGCCGGCAAGGTCGGCAAGCACTTCGACCTCGAGGTCGAAGAACACGGCTTCCGCTACTCCCGAAACCAGCAGCGCATCGACGACGAAGCCGCCCTGGACGGCTTCTACGTCATCCGCACCAACGCCGACCGAGACGACCTGACATCCCAGGAAGCGGTCCGCTCATACAAGAGCCTCAGCCACGTCGAACGCGCCTTCCGCTGCTTCAAGAGCGTCGACCTCAAGGTCAGACCCGTCCACCACCGACTCGCCGAGCGCGTCCGAGCGCACGTCTTCCTGTGCATGCTCGCCTACTACGTCGAATGGCACATGCGACGGAGGCTCGCCCCCCTCCTCTTCGACGACCAGCAACGACATCACGAGAGCGACTCGCCGGTGAAGCCGGCCCAACGCTCACGCGCCGCACGCAACAAGGCCAGCAGCCAGAGAACCCCCGACGGACTCCCCGTGCAGAGCTTCCGGACACTGCTCGACGACCTCGCCACGCTCACCAGAAACCGCGTCAGAACCCGAAGAGACCGGAACGCCACCGCAGACATCCTCGCTACGCCCACGCCCCTGCAACAACGAGTCTTCAGCCTGCTCGGAGTCCGACCCTGAACGAACGTACCCAGTAGAAGACACCGCCGAAATCGAACAAACCACCGGAAAACAATGGGATCTCTCGACTTGGACTCTGGAACTTCGGGCTAAGCTCGCGGCGGTTCGGTTCCAGTCGCACGAGACGGCGGAGTTCTCGACCGACGCCGATGGACACGGAAACGAAGATGGCCGCCGAGTCCATCTCATCTCTGCACCTCCCGGGATTGAAGATCACCGGGTTCCGCGGTTTCGCCGAACTGACGATTCCTCGTCTGGGGCGCGTCACCCTGCTCGCTGGGCGAAACGGCGCCGGCAAGACGACGGTGCTGGATGCCGTCCGGCTCTTTGCGGCCCGAGGCCGAAGGAGTGAGATCCGGACGCTCCTCAAGGAGCGCGAGGAACTCCTCGCCCATAGGCGTCGAGATCGGATCACCGAGATGGTCCCGGACATTGCGGCCCTGTTCCACGGTCGGTGTGAGAATGGACCGAGCGTCATCACTATTGGTCCGGCGCCAAAGGCCGATGACTTGATTCTGGCGGCTTCGCCGCCGGGGGACTGGTCCTCCGAGGAAGCGCAACTCGTTCCGGACCCTCCCCGTGATATGCGGGTCGAAGCCCTGAGAGTCACGCACGGAGGCCGGAGCAAGTTCGTACCGGCGTTGCTTGGCGACGATGGACTGTCCCCGGCACGCTTTAATTCCTTCCTGATGAGGCATGGGCTTTCGGACGACTCCGATTGGCCGGCCCCCATCGGATGCGAAGCCCTCGGCCCGGGGCCGCCCGACAACGATCGCTTGGTCCTCGGCTGGAGCGGAATCGCGCTGACCGAAGCGGAGGACTTCCTGATTGGAGTGCTCAAACTCGTGCTCGGAGACGGAGTGGAGCGGGTCAGCGTGGTGGGCGGCGAGGGAACAGCGCTTGGGTCGCAGTCAGGACGGGGAGTCATCGTCAAACTTGAGGGCCACGTACGCCCCGTACCTCTCAAGAGTCTCGGCGACGGTGCTGTCCGGCTCTTCGGCGCCGCCCTGGCGCTCACCCACAGTCGAAAGGGTTTCCTCCTGATCGATGAGGTCGAGAACGGACTTCATTACACCGTCCACGAGAAGTTCTGGCGCATGGTCATGGGCGCGGCGCGGGAAGGGGACATTCAGGTGCTCGCGACCACCCACAGTTGGGACTGCATCGCGGGCTTCGCACGAGCGGCAAGGGAGTGCGAGCACACCGATGGCCTTCTGCTGCGGCTGGAGCGACGCGAGGGGAAATGTCGCTCCGTCGTCTACTCCGAGGACGAGCTGAGGGTTGCGGCAGAGCAGAGAATCGAAGTCCGGTAGGCGAAAGAAGCATGGCTGAGGAGCGAATCCTCCTCGTTGAGGGAGAGAACGACGAGCATGTCGCGCGCCATCTCTACCGGAAGGTTCATGGCGCTGAACCCCCCTTCACGATAGAGAACAAGCAGGGCTATACGAAACTGCTGCAGGGTCTTTCGACGGAGCTCAAGAGACCGGATCGCCGTCCGTTTGGGGAAGCAGATCGCGCCGCGCGATCCCCGCGCGACAGCGCAGCCCGACGGCGGCGGTTCACCGGCGCATCGCGCTACGATCGACCGGGAGCCGTCGAGGCGGCGAGTCGAGGTCGATGGTCGAGCGTTTCTTCAACACGTCCGGACCGGTAGTTCCGGCGGACCACTACTGTCTGCCGCCGCTGGAGCGGTTCGACCTCGACGAGGTTCTGCGTCTGATCGGCGCGAAGCGTTACTTCGTTCTGCACGCGCCGCGCCAGACGGGCAAGACGTCGTCGCTGCTGGCGCTGCGGGACCTGCTGAACGGGGGCGGCGCGTACCGCTGTCTGTACGCGAACGTCGAGTCCGGGCAGACGGCGCGGGGCGACGTGGAGCAGGGAATGCGGGCGACCCTGACGGCCCTCGCCCGCGAGGCGCGTCTGACGCTGGGCGATGACGCGCTGGGCGAGTTGTGGCCGGGTCTCCTCGCTACCGCGGGTCCGCACGCGGCGCTGATGGAGGTCCTGACTCGCTGGTGCGAGAGCGATCCTCTGCCGCTCGTGCTTCTTCTCGACGAGATCGACGCGCTGGTGGGCGACACGCTGATCTCGGTGTTGCGCCAGCTTCGCGCCGGCTACGTCAGCCGGCCGGCGGCGTTTCCTCAGAGCGTCGTTCTGTGCGGCGTCCGCGACGTGCGGGACTACCGGATCCGTTCGGAGTCGTCGGGCGAGATCATCGCCGGCGGCAGCGCCTTCAACATCAAGGCCGAGTCGCTGCGGCTGGGGGACTTCCATGAGCGCGAGGTGCGCGTCCTGCTGGGCCAGCACACGGAGGAGACGGGTCAGGCGTTCACCGAAGGCGCGGTCTCCGCGGTCTACGACCAGTCCCGGGGCCAGCCGTGGCTGGTCAACGCGCTGGGTTATCAGGCGTGCTCCAGGAACAAGGCGAACCGGGACCGCTCGCGTACGATCGACGAGGAGGCGATCATGGAGGCCCGGGAGGAGCTCATCCTGAGCCGGGAGGTGGTCCCGGTTCGTTGGACAGTTTCGGAGCGAAGCCAAGGTGTGGTTCATGGGTATGTGAGTCAGGCATCCGCAGTCGTAGTCGGAGCTGCGGAAGCCTGTGGAAAACCTGTGGAAGCCTGTGGAATACGGCCGTTGTCGCCTGCATGGAGCTGGTCTGTGGGAACGTGATGCTCGGCGCCGCGGTAGACCTCGGCGGGGGTGAGGCCGTCCAGTGCCGAATGAGGACGGAGACCATTGTAGTAGGCGATCCACCCGCCAATGACCCGGCGCGCCTCGATCCCATCCGAGAGCTCGTGCAGGTAGACCGCCTCGTACTTGAGCGACCGCCACAACCGCTCGATGAACACGTTGTCCAGGCAGCGGCCCCGACCGTCCATCGAGATCCGGATGCCGGCTTCCTGGAGACGGCCCGTGAACGTCGCGCCGGTGAACTGGACGCCCTGGTCCGTGTTGAAGATCTCGGGCTGGCCGAAACGGCTCAGCGCGTCTTCGAGGGCCTCGACGCAGAAAGACGCGTCCAGAGTGTTCGACAGCCGCCATGACAGGACACGGCGAGTCGCCCAGTCCATGGTCGCCACAAGGTACAGGAAGCCCGAACGAACCGGGATGTACGTGATGTCCGCGCACCAGACGTGATTCGGACGACTGATCGGCAACTCCCTGAGCAGATACGGGTAGACCTTGTGCGCCGGATGCCGAACGCTGGTCCGCGGCGCCTGGTGGATCGCCGCAATCCCCATCAGCCGCATCAGTCGACGCACCCGGTGACGACCGACGCGGATTCCCTCCCGGCGCAGGTGGCGAACCAGCTGCCGGGAACCGTAGAACGGGTACCGCAGGAACAGCTCGTCGATCCGGCGCATCAGCGCCAGCGTCTCCTCGCTCTCGCCCTTCGGACGGTAGTACAGCGATGAGCGCGAGAGGTCGAGCAGACGGCACTGACGGGAGACGCTCAGCGCTGCGTCCTCCCGCTTCATCATCCTCCTGCGCTCGGGACGGCTCAATGCCCGAGCCCTCTCGACAAGAAATCCCGCTCGACCGTCAACTCCCCGATCTTCGCGTGCAGGTCCCTGATCTCCTCCTCGTGCTCCCGGCGACGAGAAGGACCGCCTGAGAAGGTCTCTCTCAGCCCCTCGACCGCCTTCCGCTTCCAACTGCTCACCTGGTTCGGGTGCACACCGTGACGCGACGCGATCGCCGCGATCGGCTTCTCCTCACGCAGAGCCTCCAGCGCCACCTTCGACTTGAATGCGGCCGTGAACTTCCGACGCTTGCCCGTCATTCCTGGTCCCTCCTGAAGGTCAAGGACTACACCTTAGCCACCTGTCCAGTTTTCCGGGACCACCTCAGGTCGCCTTCGGGTACTTGGCCTCGTAGGTTTCGAGGAACCAGTCGAAGGCCGTCTCCGCCTTCTCTCGGGTCGCGGCCATCCGGATCTCGTGCAGGGCCTGCTTCGCCCTGGGCTGAGACGACTTCGGCAAGCAGTTCAGGACGTTCCGGGTCTTGTGGACCCAGCACCTCTGCGCCCTCGTGCTCCCGTAGACCTCCTCGAGCGCCTGCCAGAAGCCCGTTGCACCGTCGCCGACGGCCAGCTTCGGAGGGTCGATCAGGCCCCGGCGCTTCAGGTCCAGCAGCACTTCGCGCCAACTCTGGGCGGACTCCCGGACGCCGTCCTCCACCGCGAGCAGGCGCTTTTCCCCGCGTTCGTTGGCGCCGATGATCACCAGCATGCACAGCCGCCCCGAAGTACCCCGCAGACCGCTGTAGATGCCGTCAGCCCACAAGTACACATAGCGCTCGCCGCTCAGGTCGCGCTGCGACCACGCCCGGTGTTCCTTCTCCCATTCCCGCTTCAGGCCGCTCACCACGTTCGCCGACAAGCCCCCGGCATCCTCGCCGACCAGCGCCGAAAGAGCCTCTCTCATCTCCCCCGCGGCCACGCCCTTCAGGTACAGCCAGGGAATCGCCGCGTCCAGCGAACGACTACGCCGAACGTACGGAGGCACCAGTGCCGAACGGAACGTCACCGGAGAACCGTCCCGGCTGCGAATCCGGGGAATCCGCACAGACACCGGACCGATCCCGGTCACGACCTCACGCGCCGGCTGGTACCCGTTCCGAACCACCGCCGAACGACCGTCCACCAGCCGCCTCCCAGCGGTCGACGAGAGCAACTCCGCCAACTCCGCCTCCACGGCAACTGCAATCAGCTTCTTGGCCCCAGCCCGAAGAACGTCCGTCAACGCGTCCTTGAACGACCCTCGCTCCTCCAGAGAAATCACTGTACTGTCCGTCACGGCGTGCCTCCTTTGCTGTCGTCGATTCAAGAAAACCGATCTCAGCAGGGCACGCCGCCTCACTCAACCCCCATACACGAAATTCGACCATAGCTCGCGCTGGGCGCTGTGGAAGGTCTTCGAGCAGAAGGCCGCGACCGGTCCCGGAGTCGTCAGCTTCATCACCGCGTCGAGCTACTTGTTCGGCGACGCGTTCGTCGGCGTACGCGAGAGCATGCGGCGTCTATGCGACGAAATCTGGATTCTCGACATCGGCGGTGAGGGCCGCGGCGCCCGAAAGGAGGACAACGTCTTCGCCATCCAGACGCCGGTCGCGGTCGCCGTTCTGTTCAGGTCGGAGCGGTTCGGTGGAGCGAACGACGAACCGGCCCGGGTCCGCTACGCAAGATTCTGCGGTGCGCGGGCGGAAAAGTTGAAAGCGCTTGACGGCTTGCACGCATTTGAGGATGTCGAGTGGCGAAACTGCCCCGGCGACTGGCAAGCACCGTTCCTGCCTGCAGGCGAGGGCCGCTACTTCGGGTGGCCTCGGCTAACAGCCCGTGGCAAAAGTCGGGCTGTCCGCCGTTTCGGCTATGCGATAGGATGGGTTCATGGCTATGGGCAAAAGGCGTCGTGAGAATCAGGAGCTTCTCTGGGTGTCTGGATCGGCTCTGCCGCGGAGTTCCGGCCATCCGTTCTACGAGCGTTTGGACCGTGTGCTGGAGTCGAGCGGTTTCGACGAGTTCGTCGAGTCGGAGTGTGCGGGGTTCTACGCGGAGCGGATGGGTCGTCCGAGTCTTCCTCCAGGTACGTACTTCCGGTTGTTGATGGTGGGCTTCTTCGAGGGTCTGGATTCGGAGCGGGAGATCGCCTGGCGTGCTCAGGACTCGTTGAGCATTCGTGGGTTCCTGGGCTTGAGTGTGACGGAGGGTTCGCCGGATCATTCGACGATTTCTCGCACTCGTCGTCTGATCGATCTGGAGACTCACGGCAAGGTGTTCAGCTGGGTTCTTGAGCGCTTGGCGGAGTCGGGTCTGGTATCGGGGAAGACAGTGGGCGTGGACGCGACGACGCTGGAGGCGAACGCTGCGCTGCGCAGCATCGTTCGTCGGGATACGGGTTCTGGCTACGAGGAGTTCGTGCGTGGCTTGGCAGAGGCTTCGGGCTTGGCGACGCTGACTCGTGCGGAGTTGGCTCGTTTCGACCGCAAGCGGAAGAAGAAGCTGTCGAACGAGGAGTGGGAGAATCCTCACGATCCGGATGCCGAGGTCACGAAGATGAAGGATGGCCGCACGCACCTCGCGTACAAGGCGGAGCAGGCGGTGGACCTGGAGAGCGGGGCCATTCTGGGTGTGACGCTGCATGGCGGCGCCAAGGGAGACACGGAGTCGGTCCACGAGACGTTGGAGGAGACGTTCGAGCAGGTGGAGTCGGCAGTCGGCGATTCGTCGGTGATCGAGGAAGTGATTGCGGACAAGGGCTACCACAGCAACGACGTTCTCGCCTCCATCGACGAGTTGGAGCTTCGCAGCTACATCGCGGAGCCGGACCGTGGTCGTCGTCGTTGGACAGGCAAGAAGGACTTGCAAGCCATCGTGTACGCGAACCGTCGGCGGGTCCGCGGCAATCGGGGCAAGCGGCTGCAGCGCCGGCGCGGCGAGCGCGTCGAACGTCCCTTCGCTCACCAGTTCGAGACCGGCGGCATGCGGCGCTTGCATCTGCGCGGCCGCGACAACGCGCTCAAGCGCCTTTACATTCATTCCTGCGGCTTCAATCTCGGTCTCCTGATGAGGAGCCTCGCGGGAGTCGGCACGCCACGATCGCTGCAGGGCCGTGTCACGGCAACTCTGGGCGCCCAGACTGGCTTGCTTGCAGCGTTCACAGCCCGATTCGACGGGCTGATGCAGTCGATCTGCGCCTCTTGGCGCGCACATCGCCTCGGCTTCCAACTTTGCGTCGCGTAGCGCTGCCCAGACTCAGCCTCGAAGCAGCAGTGGCACTCCGGGCCGAATCCACTTTTGCCACGGGCTGCTAACGGATCTGATGCCATGGCAGCACTCGGGCGTCGAGATTCAGCGTACATGGCCAGTCGCGCCCGATGCGGACACGTTGCGCCGGCGATGGCACGGGCTTCTCACGGCACCGGATCGGGCCAAGGCATACAAGGAAGCACGCGACAGGAAGGTGACCGGCGTCTACTCGAACGAGTGGTTGACTGGTGACACGGACCGGACACCGATTGCTCAACTGTCGGTTGAGGCACCATTGCCCGGCCTCGTTCAGTACGGCTATCGGTACCTTGATCGCCACTACCTGATTGCCGATAGCCGGTTGGTCTCCTACCCGCGACCGGAGCTTTGGCGGGCTTGCGGGCCGCAGCAGATCTTCTTCGTCAGCCTCCTCAAGCACCCGCTTGGCCATGGTCCGGCGCTCATGGCCTCCACCCACGTGCCCGACCGTCACTTCTTCCGGGGGTCCTTCGGCGGCAAGGACGTACTACCTCTCTACCGTTCGCAGGACGGCGTCGATCCGAACTTGCTTCCTGGCCTAGTGGACCTGTTGCGGGAGCTCTATGGGGAAGCGGTTTCAACCGAGGACTTCGCCGCCTACCTCTACGGCGTCCTGGCGCACCCCGACTTCGTCAGCCGCCACTTCGACCAGCTCGACACTTGCGAAGTCCGTGTTCCGATCACCAAGAACCCCGATCTGTTCTCCAGGGTGGAAGTTCTTGGCCGCCTGCTCTTGCATCTGCACACGTACGGCGAGCGCTGCCTACGTGGGGCGGATCGGACCGTGGTTTCCATGTCCCATGGTTCCGCTCGTTGCCTGAAACCCGTTCCCGGGAGCGCCGACGGTTACCCGGAGTCCTTCAGTTACAACGAAGCGACGCGGACTCTCCACGTCGGCAATGGCGCTTTCGCCCCTGTCGCTCCAGAGACGTGGCACTTCGAAGTGTCGGGCCTGAAGGTGCTGCATTCCTGGCTGGCGTACCGCATGAAGAAGGGCGCCGGAAAGAAGTCCTCGCCGCTCGACGACATCCGCCCGGAGCGGTGGACGGCCCAGTTCACGACCGATCTCCTCGAACTCCTCTACGTGCTTGAAGCGACGCTGAAGCTCCACCGGGAGCAAGCCCGGCTGCTGGACGAAGTCCTGGCCGGCGACTGCTTCGTGGCGACAGAACTGCCTGCGGTTCCAGACGAAGCCCGCAAGGCGCCCAGGTTGATGAACGGTCCGCAGCAGAGCATCTACGACTCGAGCGCCTGAGCTCGCCGTCCGGGAGTCGGCTCTTCAGTAGGACCCGGCTTCGAGCACGGCGAGGGAAACGCTCTCCTCGTCTACGAGGAGACTGAGCTCGACCTGTACGGCGAAGTCGTCCACGGCGTAGCCGAAGAGGCCGCCATGGGACTCGTCGCCCTTCACTGGCAGATGTTCGACGCGAGCCGTACCGGCGACCGACTCGTTCAGGGCCGCTTCGATGGCCGCCTTCGCCGCGCCCGAGTTCAGCGTGACGAAGCGTCCGTTCGGACGAAGCCGGAAGCCCTTGGCCTGGAACGCCGAGCGAACCTGATCGACGGCTGAATCCGGATCCCTCGCGCCGAAGTACTCCAGCCGGTTGACGGAGAGGTGGTCTTCGCCCGGTCTCAAAGCGAAGGCGGCCGCCAAGGGCAGACCGGCCTCCCCAACGGTGGACGGCTTGCAGTACCGCAAGACGTGGTCCTCATCCGGGACGGGCTCACCCTTCGTCAGGAAGCACCTCGATGGAGGAAACTCTGGATCGCGGCAAGCACTTGATCCTGGGGCAGCGTACCATCGACTCGCAACCGCGGGCCGTTGACGGCGCAACCAGCTACCGCAGCGAACCGGATGAGTTCGCTTGGCAGGAATTTCATGGCGAGGATGCCTCCGCTTGCCAAGCGCCATTCCGCCTGAAGCAGACCCTCGGGGCTCAAGCCGACTTCCGGGTCGGCCAAGCCCGGGTTGCCGACAAGGAAGAGCGCCAAGCGCCGCAAAGAGTCCAATTCCATCAGCGGCTCGTCCGGAGCCTCCTCCCGGAGGCCATGAAGATAGCGGAGCCGGCCGGCGAGCTTGCGAAGTCCAAGAAGGGACAAGGCAGCGATGATCTCCACGTGCGGTCCGCCGGCTGCAATGCCCCAAATGATCTGTCGTACAGGATCGGCCCTGCGACTCGGCGCGCTCGTGGGCCTGGTCTGGGCCGAATCGTCGGCATCCGGCAGAACAGCCCGAACGAGACCGACTCCGGGGCCGTCTGCCCCCGGTCTCGTCGCGTATGCGCGGCGGAAACCGGGAAAGAACGCCCGGTCTGTTGCCGTGGTTCGCTGGTTGTCGACCGAGCTGTCGCTCGCGCGCACTGACCGTGTCATCTTCGTTCGGGCCAGAGTCCCCAGCAGAGCGTCGTACCTCGCAGTGTCGCGAGGCTGAGTTCCAGTGGCGTTCGCCAGACTCACGAGTGCTGGCGCTCACAGAACGCAGTCAACGATGATTGGATGAACTCGGCTCGTTCAGGCCATCGGGTCATCGCTTGGCGGATGGACTCGGCATCCAGGGGCCCTGCGTGATGCACGTTGCAGTCCGCCGCGATTCTCGATTCGCCGTCCTCTTCCGTGTCCTGAAAGGCGATATGACACACGGCGCCTTCCGCCAACAGCACGAAAGTGGGCCTGATACCGCTCAGGGCGGCGCTCCGCAGCCGGGCCGGCACGAATCGTTCGACGAGCCACCTTGCAGGGTCGGCATGCCGGACCGACATCAGACAGTTCAGCCCGAGGCTGTGGTAGGGAACGTGGGGGAGCGCCTCCAGGTACCGGCACGCGATGTCGTGGCTCCGGTAGGCCACTTCAAGGCGAGGGCCCGCGTCCTCCTCCACCGTCAACCTCGAGGGGTCGACGGCAAGGATGACGCCGTTGCGGTACTTGACCGTCGCGAACGTCGGGGTCGTCAGCGTCTCCGCGACGGTCCAGTCGGCGGGGACGATCTCCCTGGTCGCGAGGAAGTCCGGGTTCAGAATCGACGGATTGTGAAACTCTGCCGTCACGACCACGCTCACCGTGCGGGGTTCGAACTGCGGGTGCTCTGACATTGCCGGTCTGATCGGGGAGCGTAGCGGTTCGGGAGTCAAAGGGGCTGCCGCGCCTGAGGTCGAAACGGAGGCGCTGGACGACGGAGTATACGTATCCGGTCAACCGGACCGCGGGAGCCAGTTGCCCTCTCACCGCCATGCACTCACGACCCGGTCCACTGCTTATGCAGGACGGTGGGTTTCCTGGTCGTCGACGTTCTCGTCGGGGCGCTGTCGGGCCGCAGCCTCGGGCCGGCGATCAGTCCATCTGCTTGCGCAGCACCGTTGGAATGTCGTAGTCGTCGACGTTTCTCCAGTTGGGCCCGTAGCCGCCCGGATCGATCTTGTGGTGCTCGGCCAGCATGCGATCGCGGAACTCGGTCTTGCCGCCTTCCTTCTTGCCGGCGTCCGGGTCCCCGGGAGCGGCGTCGACCGGCTTCGGGTCGGCCGGGCCGGCCGTTCCGGTTGCAGCGGCCTGGACCGCCACGCCGCCGCGCGGCTGGCGGCCCTCGGAGAAGCCCGTTGCGATCACGGTCACCTTCACCTCTTCCTCCATCGCTTCGTCGACCACGAGACCCGAGATGATCGTCGCGTCCGGGTCGACCGCGTCGGAGATCGTGCTGGCCGCTTCCGCCACCTCGTGGAGGGTCAACGACCTGCCGCCGGTGATGTTGATGAGACACCCCTTGGCGCCCTCGATCGAGGCTTCTTCCAGCAGGGGCGACGACACCGCCCGCTGCGCCGCCTCGAGAGCCCGGCTGTCGCCCGACGCCACGCCCGTTCCCATCACCGCGACACCCTGGCCGCACATGATCGCCCGCACGTCGGCGAAATCGGCGTTCACCTCGCCCGGCATCGTGATCAGGTCGCTGATCCCCTGAACCGACTGGCGCAGGACGTCGTCCGCGGTCACGAAGGCGTCGGCGAGAGACGTCCCTCGGTCCACGAAGCTGAGCAGCCGCTCGTTCGGTATGGCGATCACCGTGTCGACCGCCTTGTGCAACTCCTCGAGCCCGCGCTCCGCCAGCAGCATCCGGCGCCGGCCCTCGAACGCAAAGGGCTTCGTGACCACGGCGACCGTCAACGCGCCAACTTCCGCCGAGAGCGAGCCGATGATGGGCGCGGCGCCGGTGCCCGTGCCGCCGCCAAGCCCGGCCGCCAGAAACACCATGTCCGCGCCGTTCAGCAGGTCGAGAATCCTGTCCGTGTCCTCGAGCGCGGAGTTGCGGCCGACCTCCGGATCGGCGCCGGCGCCCAGGCCGCGGGTGATCCTGCAGCCGAGCTGCAGCTTCGTCGGCGCTTCGCATCGCCGCAGAGCCTGCAGATCGGTGTTCGCGGCAATGAACTCGATGCCGCCCAGGTTGCCGGCGATCATCCGGTTGACGGCGTTTCCGCCGCCGCCGCCCACGCCGACCACGACGATCTTCGCCGGTCCGAAGCCGTCCTCGGACGAGACGTCCCCGCCGAGGTTCGGCCTGACCTCGGTCTGCTGCTCTTCCATCAGAATCATGGTTCCCTCCGTTTCGAACCCTGGTTCATCCAAACTCGCGATCAGACAAGATCGCTGAACATCTGGCGCAAACTGCCCATCACCGAGCGCGCGCCGCCCAGAGAGCGGCGGCGCGCAATGGGCCGGCGAGCCTCCTGGGAGGCGACCGCGTAGCGAAGAAGACCCGCGGCCGTGGCCCAGGTCGGGTCGGCGAGGCCCTCGATCTCGCTCACGAGACCGAGCGGCACTCCGTAACGAACGTCGCAGGAGAAGAACTGCTGGGCCAGCTCGGGCAGGCCCGTCAGCTTCGAACCGCCCCCGCTCAGAACGAGTCCGCCGCGAAGCTGATCGGCCCAGCCGGCCTTCTCGAGCTCCGCCTGAATCAGTTGGAACATCTCCTCGGCGCGGGCCTGCAGAATCTCGGCGAGATTCCCGCGCGCGATCGTCCTGCCGCCGCCGCCCGCGACGCTCGGCACGACCAGTCCGTCCTCGCTGTCGACCAGACCGACCAGGCAACAGCCGTCCCGGAGCTTGAGTGTCTCGGCGCCGGCAAACGATGTCCGAAGCACCGAGGCGAGATCGGCCGTGAAGTGACTCGCGCCGAACGGAAGCACCCCGCTGTGCTGCACTTCGCCGTGCTGGAAGAAGGCGAAGCCGCAGGTTCCCGACCCGATGTCCAGCAACAGGACGCCCAGCTCGCGTTCGTCGGGAAGAAGGACCGCCTCCGCCGCGGCGAGCGGTTCGAAGACGACCTCGCGGGCCTCCACGCCGGCGCGGTTCAGGCAGCGCACGAGCGTGCTGGTTCGCGGCGCGTGGCCCATGACCAGGTGAACCCTGGCTTCCAGTCGACTCCCCAGCATCCCGTGGGGGTCCGCGATGCCGCCGTGGTCGTCGACCGAAAACTCCTGAGGAATCGCGTGGAGGATCTCCCGGTCGGGCGGAAGCGGCACACCCCGAGCGGCGTTCAGAACGAGGTCGATGTCGGCCCGGTCGATTCCCCGGTCGCCGCAGTCGACGTAGGCGGTGCCGCGGCTGTTCGCCGACCGCAGATCGGATCCGCCGATGCCGACGAAGGCGCGCGAGATCTCGACTTCCGCCATGGTCTCCGCCTCCTCGGTCGCCCGCTTGAGCGCGCTCACCGTCGCGTCGACGTGCACGATGTGGCCCCTCAACGTGCCGCGGTTGGGCGCCCGCCCGACGCCGACGATCTCGAGGACGGGTTCGCCGTCGACCTCCGCGCGAGCGGCGATCAGCACGGCGACCTTCGCCGAGCCCACATCGATGGCGACCACGCGCGGTTCCGTCTTTGGCATCCTCTTCGTCCTTCCGCCTATGATGGGGCTTGAACCTTGTCCTGGCCGACCGGGGCGCCCGGCGCCTCCATCGACAGCACGATTCGGTCCCTGAACCGCAGGTCCACGACCTCGGGATCGTTGTGTTCCGTGATCGCCTCGCGCAGCAGTTCGAACACCGAGGCCTTGGCCGCCAGGTCGCTTCCGCGAACGAGAACCGTCGCCGGACGGCCGCTGCACGCGAGCAGGTAGTCGTCGTCGCTGACGACCTCCACCGCCCGGACCCGCCGTCCCCACTCGAACGCCCTGACTTCGGCGGCCACGTCGACCGCCCGCTTCAGCGTGCGCGCGAGAACCTCGCCCTGGACGTCTATGGACTCGTCGATGCCGGCGGCCGGATTCCGCGCCGGGCCGTCCCCCAGACGCTCCGCCGCCAACGCGCCTTCGATCGAAACGCTGACCAGATCGCCGCCGCACACGTCGGGCGCCCGCTCGCACGCCACGATCGCCCGGCCATCGCGGTCGATCACCCACGCACGGTCGCCGGCCGCGAACAAGGCCGCCGGTCGATGTTCCACCACCCGCACGACGAGTTCGTTCGGCAGGCGCTTGACCAGTTCCGCCTCGCGGATCCACTCGTGGTCAAGGCGCCGCTCGGCCGGCTCCAGAGAGAGCAGCGGCAGGTTGCGTCCCTCCAGCGGAGCGAGCCGGCGCCGAACCCAGTGTTCGGACACCCGGTCGGCCCCCTCCATCCGGACGACAAGCTCGAGGTCGAACACGGGCGCCGTCGCCAACCACGCGCCAACCCCTACGACCGGCGCGATCCCGAGGAGAACCTTCGCGGCGCCCAGCGCCAGCCAGACGACGGGCCGCGGCTTTCCGCGGCGCACGGGACGGCGAGCGCCGGACCGCCGGCGAGTCGGCCGGCGGCTCACGAAAGGTCTCCTTCGCCGGCGACGAGTCGATGGGCCAACCGGAAGATGTCGCCCGCTCCCAGCGTCAGGATCAGGTCTCCCTCCCCGACCTCCGAACGGAGCCGGTCGGCCGCCGCCCGCCACGGTCCGCAGCCGCTGACGCCGGGATGACCGGCGCTCACGGCGGCGGCCACGACCAGGCCCGCGTCGACTCCCGGGATGGGCCGCTCCCTGGCCGGATAGATGTCGGCGACCAGCACGTTGTCGGCGAGCAGCAAGGCGCGGCCGAAGTCGTCCGCAAGGTCTCGCGTGCGACTGAACAGGTGGGGCTGGAAGACGGCGTGGATCCGCGCCGCGCGAGCGCCGGCGCCGCCGGGACCGAGCGTCTCGCGAGCCGCCTTCAGCGTCGCCTCGACTTCCGTCGGGTGATGCGCGTAGTCGTCGATCACCGTCGCGCCCCGCCACCGCCCCACCCGCTCGAACCGCCGGTGGACGCCCCGGAAACGGGAAAGCGCTCGGGCCGCCGCCTCGAAGTCGATCCCGACGGCCCGCGCCGCGGCGACGGTCGCGAGGGCGTTCAGAACGTTGTGACGGCCGGGCATCGGCAGTTCCAGCGCGCCGAGCGTGCCGCGGTCGGCGTCGACGACCTCGAACCGGACCCCCGCCCGGGTCGCCGACGCCCCGAGCGCCCGGAAGTCGACCCCCCGGTCGAAGCCGTAGGTGACGACGCGGCGGTCGGCCAGGCGGGGCAGCAGATCACGGACGTTCGCGTCGTCGACGCAGGCGATCACCTGGCCGAAGAAGGGCACGCGGCCGGCGAACCGCGCGAAGGCATCCCGGATGTCGGCCAGGTCGCGGTAGGTGTCGAGATGATCGACGTCGATGTTCGTGATCACCGCGATCACCGGCGCCAGGTCGAGGAAACTCCGGTCGAACTCGTCCGCCTCGGCGACCAGACAGTCGCCGTTCCCGTAACGGGCCCCGGTCCCGGAAACGCGCAGGCGTCCGCCGACGATCACCGTGGGATCCAGGCCGGCGTCCGTCAGCACGGCGCCGATGAGCGACGTCGTCGTCGTCTTGCCGTGGGCGCCGGCCACGGCGACGCCGTACTTGAACCGCATCAGCTCGGCCAGCATCCGGGCGCGGCGCACGACCGGCACGCCGCGCCGACGGGCCGCCGCGACTTCCTCGTTGTCGTCCGGTATCGCGGACGAGACGACCACCAGGTCGGCCCGTTCAACGTTCCCGGCGCCGTGACCGATGGCGACTCGGGCGCCGAGCGCCGCGAGCCGCCCGGTCGTTTCGCTCTCCTCCAGGTCGGAACCGCTGACCTTCAGTCCGCAGTTCAGCAGGATCTCGGCGATCCCGCTCATGCCGGCGCCGCCGATGCCGACGAAGTGGACGCGCTCGAGCCCCGCGCCGCGCAGAAACCGCGGCATCAACCGGTCCCTCGCCGGTGCCTGGAGGCGCCCCGCTCCGCGATCTCGCACACCCGGGCGGCGATCTCGCCCGCCGCGTCGTTCCGGCTCAAGCCTCGAGCCGCCCGCGCCATGGCCAGAAGACGTTCGCGATCCGCGATCAGCCGCGCGCAGCGTTCGGCCGCCGCCTCGCCCGTCAGCTCCTCCTGCTCGACGAGGATCGCGGCGCCCGCCTCGACCATCGCGCGGGCGTTCCCGCGCTGGTGCCCGGCGGCCAGCGGCAACGGAACGTAGACCGCCGGCCGGCCGGCGGCGGCGATCTCGGCCACGGTCACCGCGCCGGCGCGCGTCACGATCAGGTCGTGCGTCCTCATCGCTTCGGCGGTGTCCTGGATGAAGCCGGTCACCGTCGCGGAGAGCGCCGGCGTCGCCGCTCTCCGGTAGCGGTCGCGGGTCTCGTCGACCCAGGCCGGGCCGCACTGGTGCGTGACCTCGACCCGGTTCGGCCCGGCGGCGCCGGCGAACAGACCCGGAAGATGACGGTTGAGCGCATCGGATCCCTGACTGCCGCCAAGCACCAGAACCCGAACGCGTTCGGCGGCCAGGCGCAGGTCCTCGATCGTCCGGAAGGCACGGCGCACCGGCACGCCGACCAGCCGCGCCTCGCACGCCAAGCCCCCGACCGCGGACTCGAACGCGACGCCCGCCTCGGTCGCGAAACGCGAGAGTCTCCGGTTCGCCCAGCCGCTCTCGGCGTTCGGCTCGAGCAGATACAGCCCGCAGCCGTGGAGCCGGGACGCCAGGGCCGCCGGAGCGCAGACGTAGCCGCCGGTCGCGAACACGAGCGCCGCGCGGAGGCGGCGCAGCCGCGCCGCGGCGCGGAGCGTCGAGAGGAGGAGGACCGCCAGGGCCGCCGCGCGCCGCGCGCCGCCGCGGTCGACGAACGGCCGCGCCGGCAAGGCGTTGAAGTCGACTCCCGCCGACCCGACCAACCGTTCTTCGAGGCTGCCCCGGCGACCGATCCAGGCGGTCTTCCAGCCGAGCGTCCGCAGCTCCTCGGCCACCGCCAGGCCGGGAAACACGTGTCCCCCCGTCCCGCCGCCCGAGAAGACGACCGTGCCGCGGCGAGCGTCGGCGCTCATCCATGCTCCGAGACGCTCAACAGCAGACCGCAGGCGACGAGGGTCATGACCAGCGACGACCCTCCGTGCGACAGGAACGGCAGCGGCGTGCCGGTCACCGGAACCAGGCCGACGGTCACGCTCACGTTGACCAGAGCCTGAATCAGGACCGACGAGGTCAACCCCCAGGCCAGGAAACGGCCGAACGCGTCCGGCGCGCCGTGTCCGGCGACATAGCCGCGCCAGGCGAGCACGGCGAAGGCCGCCAGCACCGAGGCGGCGCCGAGCAGTCCCAGTTCCTCGCTGACGATCGAGAAGATGAAGTCGGAACTCGCGAGCGGCAGAAAGTAGAGCTTCTGGGCGCTCTCGCCCAGCCCCTGGCCGGTCACGCCGCCCGATCCGATCGCAATCAGGGATTGCAGCACCTGAAAGCCGTTCCCGGAAGGATCGTTCTCGGGCGAGAGAAAGCCGAGGAGACGCTCCCTGCGATAGGGCTCGGACCAGACGAAGAGAGCGAACAGGACCGGCAGGACCAGCATCGCGGGGACGATCCAGCGCCAGGAGAGACCCGCAAGAAACAGCATGACTCCGGCGATCCCGAGAATGAGCGCGGCGCTGCCGAAGTCCGGCGCCTGCAGGACAAGCAGGGTTACCAGCCCCACCGCGAGACCGCACGGAACGAGCACCCGGGGCTGGCTGACCCCTTCCGGGCAACGGTGGATCTGGTAGGCGATGAAGACGACGACCGCGATCTTGGCCAGCTCGGAGGGCTGGAAGGTCAGCGGTCCCACGGACAGCCAGCGGCTGCTGCCGTTGATCGGCGCCGCCGCCAGCACGGCGACCAGAAGGACGAGCGCGGCGCCGAGACCTGCGTAGGCCAGCCACGGTCTGGCCCAACTCCGGTAGTCCACGCTCATCAACGTCAGCATCGCCGCCAGGCCAACGACGGCCGCCAGCAACTGGGTGACGAACTGACGCTTGAAGCCGCCGTCGGGGTCGGGCGGGTTGGCCGAATAGACCATGACCAGGCCCGCCACGACGAGCAGCACGACGACCGTGAAGAGGACCTTGTCGATCGCGAGCTTCCTAGCCAACGCCCCGCTCCCGGCTGGCCGCGGCCAGCTCTCGCACCTGTTGCTCGAACCGACGGCCGCGATCCGCGAAATCCTCGAACTGGTCGAAGCTGGCGCAGGCCGGCGAGAGCAGGACCGTCTGGCCTTCCCTCGCCGCCGCCGACGCCGCTTCCACCGCCCGTTCCAGCGTCCCGCAGAAACGGCGCTCGGTCGCGTCGCCGAGCGCGGAGGCGATGACCGGCGCCGCCTCGCCGATCAGGTACACGGCCGCCGCCTTGGCCCCGGCCGCCGACGCCAGCGCGGCGAAGGCCGCGCCCCGGTCCTTCGCCCGACCGCCGAGAATCAGGTGAACGCCGCCGTCGCCGAAGCCGGCCAGCGCCTTCACGGCGGCCGCCGGGTTCGTCGCCTTCGAGTCGTTGCAGTAGCGGACGCCGTCGACGCTGCCGACGAACTGCATGCGATGCGGCAGGCCGCCAAAGCCGCGCAAGGCCGGCGCAAACCGGCGCGGGTCGGCGCCGACCGCCGTCGCCAGAAGCGCCGCCGCCATCGCGTTTTCCACGTTGTGCAACCCATCGAGGCTCAGATCGCCAAGACGAAACAGTTCCCTCCGAAGCTCCGGCCCGACCTCGATCACCCGGTCGCGGTCGAGATAGCAGCCGTCCTCGACCTGTCGCAAACGGGAGAAGAAGCGGCGTCGCGCCGAGCCCGGCGCGCCGCGGCGGCCGGCGCTCCACTGGCGGGCCTCGCCGTCGTCGGCGTTCACGACCGCGACATCGCCCGCCGTCTGCCCGGCGAAGATGCGCGCCTTCGCGCCGGCGTACTCGGAGACGCTCGGGTAGCGGTCGAGGTGGTCGGGGCTGATGTTGAGCAGGGCCGCCGCGCGCGGACGGAACCGGTCCACCGCCTCGAGCTGGAAGCTCGAGAGTTCCACCACGAACACGCGGTCCGGCGGACCGTCCACCCGGGCGCAGAGCGGCGTCCCGATGTTGCCGCAGACCTCGACCGGATAGCCCGCCGCCTCGAGAAGCGCCCCGGTAAGCGCGGTCGTCGTGCTCTTGCCGTTGCTGCCGGTCACGCCGACGACGACCGGAGGCGCCTTCGCCTCCAGCAGCCGCCAGGCCAGTTCGACCTCGGCCAGGACCGGAACGTCCGCCGACCGGGCGGTCCGCAGGAGCGGACGGTCCGGGGGCACGCCCGGACTCAGCACGACCGCGTCGAGGCCAGACGGCAGCCCGGCCCCTTCCTCGGCCAGGAGCCGCTCGACTCGACCCGTTCGCAGCAGTTCGCGGGCGGCCGCTCCCAGGTCCGAGGCCGGACGGCCGTCCACCGCCAGCACCCGGACGTCCCGGTCGGCGAGCGCTCGGGACGCAGCCGCCCCCGAGGCGCCCAGGCCGTAGACCAGCGCACTCCGCCAGGCGGAAACCGGCGGCTCGACCGTCGTCGCGATGCGGCGGGTCACCGGCTACCTCAGTTTGAGAGTCGAGAGACCCAGGAAGGCGAACAGGACGGCGAGGATCCAGAACCGGACGATGACCTGGTTCTCGCTCCAACCGCGGAGCTCGAAGTGGTGATGCAGCGGCGCCATCCGCAGAACCCGCCGGCCGGTCATCCTGAAGGACGCCACCTGGACGATCACCGACAGCGCCTCCAGGACGAACAGCCCGCCGACCAGAACCAGGAGCAGCTCCTGCTTCGAGAGCACCGCCACCGCGCCGATCGTGCCGCCGATCGCCAGCGACCCAACGTCGCCCATGAACACCTGGGCGGGGTGGGCGTTGAACCAGAGGAAACCCAGACTGGCGCCGACCAGAGCGGAGCAGATGATCGCGACCTCGCCGACCGTCGGCACGTAGGACACCTGCAGGTAGCGCGCGGCGATCGAGTTGCCGGCGATGTAGGCGAAGATCGCGTACGTGGCGGCGGCCACCAGGGTGGCGCCGATGGCCAGGCCGTCGAGACCGTCCGTCAGGTTGACCGCGTTCGAGGATCCCGCGATCAGGACCGCCACGAAGGGGATGTAGAAGACCCCGAGTTCGAGCGCCAGGGTCTTGAAGAAAGGGAAGCTGAGGTTGGCGTCCAGGGGCGTGAAGCCGACCAGGCCGGCGCCGAGGGCCGCGCCCACGAGGAGTTGCAGGGCGAACTTGACCTTCACGCTCAGGCCCCGGTTGTGGCGCTGCCTCACCTTCAGCAGGTCGTCGGCGAAGCCGACGGCGCCCAGCCCGACCGTGGCGCCGATGGCGAGCCAGACGTAGACGTTCGAGAGGTCCGCCCACAGCAGAGTCGGCATGATGACGGCGGTCAGGATCAGCAGACCGCCCATCGTGGGCGTGCCGGCCTTGCTCTGGTGCCGCTCCGGCCCTTCCTCCCGGATCGTCTGGCCGATCGAGAGCCGTCGCGCCGCACGAATGAAGCTGGGGCCGAGCAGCAGGCTGAGCACGACTCCGGTCAGGGCCGCGCCGGCGCAACGGAACGTGATGTACTGGATGACGTTGAAGGGCGCGATCCGGTCGCCGAGCGGCAGCAGCAGGTCCAGGAGCATCAGTTCGGCCTCTCCTGAGCCGGCGCCCTGGCCGGGATCAACCGGTCGACCAGGCGCTCCAGCTCGGCGCCGCGCGAGCCCTTGACCAGGACGACGTCGCCTTGGCCGATCAGCCCCGGAACTCCCGCAGCCGCGGCCAGCGCATCCGCGAACCAGGCGGTTTCGACGCCCGCGGCGGCGGCGGCGGCGACCGTCTCGGACGCCAGCTCGCCGACGCCGACGACCAGGCCGAAACCGAGATCCGTCGCGTCGCCGCCCAACTGCCGGTGATAGCGGCGCTCGGCGCGGCCCAGCTCCAGCATGTCGCCCAGGATCGCGACATGGCGGCGGCCCTCGAGGCGGCGCGTCGCCTCGAGCGCCAGACGCGCCGCCTCGGGGTTCGAGTTGTAGGAGTCGTCCACCAGGGTGGCGCCTGACGGCAGCGAGACGACCTCGCCGCGGCCGGCGCCGGGGCGGGACCGGCGGGCCGCCGCCGCGACCGTCTCGATCGGCACGCCCAGGCGCAGGGCGCAGGCCGCCGCGGCCAGGAAGTTCTCGACGTTCACCCGGCCGTGAAGCGGCAACTCGACGCGCGCCGAATCGCCGCGATACTCCAGCCTGAATCGCGTTCCCGGCTCTCCGGCCAAGGGTTCGACGCCGTGCGCCGCGACCTCGGCGCGCGGCGTCCCGCCCGACGCCGGTTCCACCTCGAACCAGACCACGTTCTCCGCGCTCTTCGCCGCGGCCGGGTCCGCCGCTGGTCGCGACCCGGCCAGACGGCGCTCGACCAGACCGACGACCCGCGGGTCGCCGGCGTTGGCGACAATCAGGCCGTCGTCGGCGAGACCTTCCAGGAGCTCCGCCTTGGCGCAAGCGATCGCCTCGACGTCCGCCGGGGCGCCGTCCGGCTCCTCGAAGCCGGCCAGATGCGCCGGCCGAACGTTCGTGAAGACGGCCGCGTCCGGCCGCCCGAGACGGCTCACCGCCGCCAGCTCGCCCGGCGTCGACATCCCCATCTCGGCCACCAGCCACTCGCAGTCCCGGCCCGTGGCCAGCAGGGTGAGCGGAAAGCCGAGCAGGTTGTTCAGGTTGCCCGGGCTCTTGCGCACCCGCCAGCGCTCGCCGAGCAGCAAGGCGAGCAGATCCTTCGTCGTCGTCTTGCCGGCCGAACCGGTCACGGCGGCCACCCGGACATCGAGCAGTCGCCGGTGATCGCGGGTCAGGTCGTGAAGCGCCGACGTCACGTCGTCGACGAGGATCTGGAGGCCGCCGGGGTCCTTGACCGGCGTCGCGACGACCGCCGCAGCAGCGCCCGCGGCCAGGGCGGCCGCCACGAAGCGGTGACCGTCGGTCCGCTCCCCTGGAAGCGCGAAGAAGATTTCGCCGCCCTCCACCCGCCGCGAATCGATCGCCGCGCCGCGCCAGGAGGCGCCGCCGTCGACGTGTCCGATCAGCGTGCCGTTCATGGCCCGGGCCGCATCCGCAAGGCGCCGTCTCACCTTGAAGGCGCCTTCCGCCCTCCGCACCGTCCGGCGCCGCTCAGGGCGCCCAGGGCCCGCTCGGCCTCCTCGCGGTCGCGAAAGGGCAACCTGCGCTCCCCGATCGTCTGCGTCGCCTCATGACCCTTGCCCGCGACAAGCACTGCCCACCCGGGTTCGGCGGCGGCCAGCGCGACGGCTCGACGAATGGCCGACCGGCGGTCCGGAACGACCTCGACGCCGCAGCCCCCGGCCGCGTCGAGGCCGGCCACGATCGCCCGGTGAATCAGGGCCGGGTCTTCGCTCCGCGGGTTGTCGTCGGTGACGATGGCGAGATCCGCGAGTTCGCCCACCGCGCGCCCCATCAGCTCCCGCTTGCCGCGGTCCCGGTCGCCGCCGCAGCCGAACACCACCAGGATGCGCCGGTCGCTCAGCTCGCGAATCGCCCCGATCGCGGCGCGCAGACCGCCGTCGGTGTGGGCGTAGTCGATGAGCACCGGAAACTCCTGCCCGCGGTTTACCGGCGCCATCCGGCCGTCCGGCGCCGTTTCCGCGGCAACCGCGTCGCGGATCGCGGCGGGCGGCGCCCCTAGGGCGCTGGCGGTCGCCACCGCCGCGGCGAGGTTCTCGAGGTTGAAGCGGCCGAGCAGCGGGCTGACCAGCGAGAGCCTGCCGCCGGGAGTCTCGATCTCGGCCCGGATGCCCGCGAGATCGAGGCTCGAGCGGACGACGCGCACGTCGCCGTCGCTCCGGCCGGCGCTGCTGCACCGCCACACCCGAACCGCATTCCCGAGGTCCGCCGCCAGCCGCCGGCCATGCTCGTCGTCGACGTTGATCACCGCGCAACCGCCCGGGCGAAGCAGGGAGAAGAGCCGGCGCTTGGCCCGGTAGTAGGCCTCCATCGAGCGGTGATAGTCGAGATGGTCGCGGCTGAGGTTCGTGAACACGGCGGCGTCGAACGTCAGCCCGTTCAGCCGCCCCTGGTCGAGCGCGTGGGACGAGACCTCGACCGCCGCCGACCGCGCTCCCAGGTCCACCGCCCGTCTGAGCATCCGGAACAGGTCGCTGCTCTCCGGCGTCGTCCGGTCGGGGGCCGCGGAACCCAGCGGCCTCGCGTCGGAGCACCCGGCGCCCGGCGCATGGACGCTCCCGCCCAAGGTCCCGATCACCGCCGCCGAGCGACCGGCGCGGGTCAGGCAGGCGCCGATCAACCGGGCGGTCGTGCTCTTTCCGTTCGTGCCGGTGATGCCCGCGGTCAGGAGTTCCCGCTCGGGGTGGTCGTACAGCCTGGCGGCCACCGGCCCCATCCGGCGCCGCGGATCGTCCACCTCCAGCCAGGGAACGGAGGGCGCGGCGGACGGGGGACCGAAGGAAAGGACCGCGGCCGCGCCGCGGGCGACGGCATCGGTCGCGAAGGCGCGGCCATCGTGGACCTCGCCGCGCCAGGCGACGAAGAGGTCCCCGCCGCGGATGCGCCGGGAGTCGTGCTGAATCCCCGTGACTTCGGTAGCGGCCGCGAGAGGGCTCAGCTCCGAGCGCAGAGGCAGGTCGGCGACCGCGTCGCCGAGTCTCATCAGCTGGACCCCGCCGCCGTCCACGACTCGTCTTCCGTCGGCGCGATGTCCCGGTCGGCCGCGGCCTGCCCGGCCGCGGCCGCGACCCGGACCCGCGACGATCCGTCGAGCGGCGCGGGCACCGGCCGCAGCCAGACGGGCCGGCTCCAGCCCATCGGCTGGCGCGACGGCGTCGCGCCGAGATAGAACAGGGCTTCGCTGACGATGCGCTGAAAGGCCGGCGCCGCCACCTCGCCGCCCGAGGTGGAGACGGTCGGCTCGTCGATCATCACCAGGCAGACCAGGCGCGGCGCCCGCGCCGGCGCGATGCCCACGAAGCCGGCGACGCGGCCGGTCACCGAGTAGCCGGTCGCGTCCGACTTCTCGGCCGTGCCCGTCTTGCCGGCCACCCGGTAGCCGGCGATCGCGGCCTTGCGGCCCGTGCCGCTGACGACGACCTCCTCGAGCAGGCGGATCACCCGGTACGCCGACGCCCTGGAGATCACGCGATGGCCTCGGTTCCCGGGCCGCATGTCGACGATCTCCCCTTCCCGCTCCAGCGCGCTGACGATGTAGGGACGGTTCCAGACGCCGCCGTTGGCGACCGCCGCGTAGGCGTTCGCGAGCTGGAGCGGCGTCACCGCCAGACCGTGGCCGAACGAGGCGTACGCCGTCGTCTCCCGGTCCCAGAGCCGGGCGGGAACGATGCCCGGGTGTTCACCGTCGAGGTCGATGCCCGTCGCTTCTCCGAAGCCGAACGCCGTCACGAGCTCCTGCATCGTCTCCGATCCGGCCAGGAGACCCGCCTTGATCGCGCAGACGTTGCTCGACCTGGCGATCGCCGCGCGGAAGGTGAGTTCGGAGAACGGCTTGTGGTCCTTGATCCGCGCCTTGCCGACGCGAATCCGGCCGTTGCCGCAGTCCATGATCTGGTCGGGATGGACCACGCTCCGCTCGAACGCGCCGGCCGCCGCGATCGTCTTGAACGTCGAGCCCGGTTCGTACGCATCCTGCAACCCGCGGTTCCGCCGTTCGTTCGGACCGAAGTCGCCGAAGCGGTTCGGGTCGAAGGTCGGCCAGGAGGCCATCGCCAGCACCGCCGAGTCCTCGGGCGCCAGGATGACGACGCTCCCGGCGCTGGCGTCGTACGACTCGATCGTCTCGCGCAGGGCGCGCTCCGCGAGGTGCTGGATCGTCGCGTCGATCGTCAGATGGAGGTCCGCTCCCGGTTTCGGCGCGCCCAGGGAACCGGCAACGACCACGAGTCGCTGCTGGCCATCGCGGAGGACATGCCGCCTGACCGACTCGCCCGCGATTTCCTTGTCGTAGCGGTACTCCAGGCCGGCGAGGCTTCGGTCCGTGCCGACGAAGCCGAGCACATGCGCCATCAGGGAACCCATCGGGTACTTCCGCTTGCTCTCGCCGAGAAAGTAGAGGCCGGGGAACGCCGACAGATCGATCCGGTCCGCCGCGTCGCGGTCGAGCTTCCGCGCCAGCGGCACGTGGCCCGGCTTCCTGAGCAGCGCCTCGACCCGCTCCCTGGACCGGCCGACCAGAGGAGCGATCCGCTCGGCAACAACCGCCGGGTCGGCCACCTTGGCGGTCTCGGCATAGAGCGTGCGCGTCTCCACCGAAACGGCGAGCGGCCGGCCGCGGGCATCGTAGATCGTGCCCCGCTTGGGGTTCAGGACGACTTCGCTCCGCTGCTGACGCGCGGCCCGCTCGCGATACTCTTCCGCCCCGCGAATCTGGAGGTCGAACAGCCGCAGGGCGATCGCGGCCGTCCACAGACCGACGCACGCGATCAGCACGGCAACCTTCGGGCGTATCGCCGCGTCGCGCGCCGCGCCCGGGGACCAGGCGCGGTCACCGCGACGCTCCGGCGGCCGCGCCGGCCTGGACGATGGACGCGCTCTCGGGACTCAGGAGACCATCTGGTCCAGCGTCGGCGGCGCCATCCCCAGCTCTTCCAGAGCCAGCGCGGAGAGCCGCTCCGGCCGGCTGAGCCGCGTGGCCTCCAGTTCGAGGCGAAGCTCCTGCTGCCGCAGTTCCTCCAGACCCCGTTCGAGCTGCTCGATGCGGTAGCCGGCTTCGAGTCCCTGTTCGTGTACCCAGGTGTAAGCGAACACGGCCCCCGCGAACGGCAGCAGGATCGCGAACACCGGCCAGAGACCGCGCAGGCGACCGGGATCCCGCTGGCGCACCAGGAAGGATTGGCGACTTCCTTGCTGACGCTGTAGCCGGTCTTCACCGTCGCGCTGCTAGAGGCGCCTTGCCGCCCGCACCGGGCCGA
>CBDBDB010000018.1:0-149929 GCA_965203495.1 Candidatus Multivorans sp. | reverse complement strand
TGTCATGACGGCTCGCCGCATGCCCGCACTCAGGACAGCACAGCGACTCCCCGCCGCCAAGAACCGCGAGCACCTCCACCTCGCCTGCGTCGAGCCGAAGCTGAACGTCCGTCACCTCCCAAGGAGAGCTGATTCCGAGAATCTGACCGTACAAGTCTGTGTCACGCATGGCACCAGACTACCCCGAAATCCACCATCAACCCTGAAGAGCCCTTGGAAAAGGAAGCGTCCAAGGCAATAGGCGGCGCCGCGATTGCGGATCTTCAGGGCGAGAAGGACCGTCTGGAGGCCGACCGGCAGCGGCTGGATCAGAGGATCGAGAAAGAGCAGGAGGACCTGCGGTCCCTTCGGGCGCAGTTGGCCGACCGCAAGGACGAACTTCACGCCAAGATGATGGGTGCTGGCGCATACGACTCGCTGGTGCAAAGGAAGACGCTGGCGGAGGAGCAGGGGAAACGAGCCTTGCGGCGCCGCAACGAAGCACTGGCGGGCCTGGCCAGCGGCTTCGAGGACGGCGGACTTCTGGCGTCTCTCGGCACGCCAGCGTTGCGGAAGGTTGTTGACGGGCTGAGATCGCGTTACGAGGCCGGGGCGATCCCCCTTCGGCACTTGCCCTTCGTGCGGCGGTTGCTTGACGAGGCAGTCTGCGTGTGTGGCGAGAAACTCGCAAGCGGCAGCGAGGCTCGTCGGCTGGTCCAGAAACAACTCGACCGCGGCGCCGAGATCGCGGGAGCGGCGGGATTCCAAGGCGAACTCTACGAGTCGGCGAGTGCCTGCCTGGCGGCGGATTCGGCTCGCGGTTGGCTCCGCCAGCAGAGGGCCCGGGAGAATCAGCTGGCGACGGCGACCCGTGAGAGCGACGCCGCCGCCCAGGAACTCCGCGACGTGGAGCCCAGGCTCGACGCGATTGACGAGAACGAGATCAGAACGCTGCGCGATAGTGAGGCAGCGACGCATAAGAGCATCGAGCAGCTTGAGCGCTCGTCTGGTAAGCACGAGAAGGAGCTGGAGGATGTCCGAAAGCAGCTCGAGACGGTGAACAAGAAGCTGTCGAGAAAGCAGCGAGCGGCCGCCGTCGGCCGCGAGAGCCTCAGGGCGCAGGCGGTTGCCGCGCGCGGCGCCGAAGTGCTCAAGCGGGCTTGCCGGGAGGTTCAAAGAAGCCAGGTGAGCGAGCTCTCGGCAGGAATGGACCGCCTCTTCGCCCGCATGGCGGCCAACGTCGAGGCCGAGGCGCCGTTGCTGCGGGAGGACGCGCAAGAATCGGTTCGGATGATCAGTCGTGTCGGCGTCCGCCCCGTCGAGGGGCAGGGTGACCGCTTCGAGATCTTCGCCCTGAACCATCAGGGGAAGGCGATGCCCCCCACCGAGATCGCCGGCGCCTCAAGAAGAGTGCTGGCGCTCTGCTTCGTTCTTGCGCTCTGTGCCGAATCGCGCACTCACGCGCCCCTCGTGGCCGATTCGTTGTTGAACTCGATGTCGGGCGTCGTGCGGCGGAACACGCTCGAAGTGATGTCCGCCACCGCTGAGCAGCCGGTTCTGCTGTTGACCGGCTCGGACCTCGAAGGGGAAGCGGAGCGGGCAATCGTCGATCGTTTCGCCGGCGCGGTGTACACCCTGACCCCTCAGTGGGACGGCGCGGGCGGGGGCGACGTGGTCCGCCGCACCGGCGCCGACCGCCACGTCACCTTGTTGTGCCGCTGCGGGCCGCGCGAGTACTGCCGGATCTGCCAGCGGGTCGGACAGGCAGAATCCGGCTTGGCGATGAGAACGGACGAGACGCACGGAGGAACCGACGCATGACGTTCTTCCACCACCTGTTGACGGCGAAAGCTCACGCATTGCGGTTTCCCCGTGAGCTGCGGGACGACGTGGCGCGGTACGTGCGGCATCTGCACCCGACCAGGCTAAGCCCGGAGCGGGCGCCGTTCGGCCGTCAAGTCGACCTTTGGGCCTATTGCGTGATGACGGCAATCGCCCTTGACCTGGCGCCTGTCGACGACCAGAAGGCTGTCCGCGGCCACCGGTACAAGGACACCAGGTCGGTCGAACTGTCGCCCGATCTCTGCACGCTGTTGGCGGCAGCGGCGGCCGCGGGACTCGGCCTGGACGACGAGCGGGCTCGTGATCCGGCCGAAATCGTCAAGTACGCGAACCGCCTGGCTGCCGCCGGCTGTCCGGTGGTCATCGGACAGCTGAAGGCGCTCGACATGAAACTGACCCCGCTCCAAAAGCTCCAGGCTCACGCCGAGGAGATGCTGGAGAAACTCGGCCTCGGCAGCCCGGCGGGCGAAGCCCAGGCGGTGATCGAATGACTGCTTCCTCCGAGACTCGCGAATCTCGGTGACCTCGATCCCGAGCGGCAGGTCGCGGGCCGCCGTTCTTGAGTTCGACGTGCGGGCCTTCTCGCGGGAAGTGGAGATCCTGACAAGAGCCCCGCCTGGTTCGCTCGACAGACGGACCGGAGTGGATCTTCCGGCGCGAGAGTACGCACCGGTCCTGGTAGCCCGTGGTGGAAGTGCGCGTCGCGCCGCGAGCGGTCAGGCGGCCGTCCGGCGAGGCGCGACGAGGAAGCAGTTCGGGCCAACTTCGATCGAGGAGCAACGATGCCGGGCGGGATGCATGGCCGCTCGAATGCAGCGTGACTTTCGCCATGGGCTGCTCGTTCCGCACCGCGATCATGGCGCGGGTGCTCGGCGTCCCCACGAGCGGCTACTATGCTCGGTTGGAGCGAGCGCAGTCGACGCGAGAAGTAGTTGCGGTGGTGCGCCTCGCTTACAGGCGTCGAGAATGACGACACGAACGCAGCTGCTGGCGATCATCGGGAACGGCGAGAACTCCGGGGTCGAGTTCAAGCGCGATGCCGTGGCGAACCGCGAGCTGGCGCGCGAGCTGGTCGCCTTCTCGAATCTCGAGGGCGGCATGGTGCTGCTTGGCGTGGACGATGACGGGAGCGTCGTCGGGCTGACGCGGGAGCGGCTGGAGGAGTGGGTGATGACTGCCTGTCGGGACAAGATCAGGCCGGCCGTCATTCCGTACTTCGAGACGGTCAAGGACGTGCGGGCCGGTAGAGACGTGGCCGTCGTCCGCGTGCCGCGCGGCGTGAACGTGCACGGCTTGTGGCACAACAACCGACACGTCTACACCATTCGCGTCGGTTCGCAGACTCGGGAGCCGACGCCCGAGGAGTTGAGTCGGCTGTTCCAGCAGCGGGGGGCGTTCCGGGCCGACCTGCGCCCCGTTTCCGGCTCGAAGATGGTGGATCTGGATGTCCGGCGGTTGCGGGACTATTTCGGAAGGGTGCGCGAGCAGGAGGTTCCCGAGGACGATGACGAGGCTGGTTGGCGGACCCTGCTGGTCAACACCGAGATCATGGTCGAGGAGGGCGTGAGCCTGTCGGGGCTGCTGCTGTTCGGTTCGGCGCCGAATCGGTTCCTGCCTCAGGCGGGCATCGACGCGGCGGCCTTTCCGGGGTTGGAGAAGGACTATGCCGCCAGGGAGAGGACGACGCTGCGCGGTCCGATGACCCCCTTGAGGGACCGGCAAGGCCTGGTCGTCGAGACGGGACTGGTCGAGCGGGCGCTGGAGTTCGTGCGCCGGAACACGCCGGTGACGGCCGAGCTGGAGGATGGCGCGCGGCGCGTCGAGCGGCGCGCGTTTCCGGACGCCGCGGTTCGCGAAGCGGTAGTGAATGCCCTGATTCACCGGGACTACCTGCTGGCGTACACCGACATCGAGCTTACCGTCTACGAGGACCGGCTGGAGGTCGTCTCGCCCGGCAGGCTCCCGAACGGCATCACTCCCGACCGGATGCGCGCCGGCACGAGAGCCGCGCGGAACCAGCTCCTGAAGGACGTCATGCGCGATTACGGCTACGTCGAACACATGGGGATGGGAGTGCCCAGGAAGATCGTGCGCGGCATGAAGGAGCACAACGGGACCGAGCCCGACCTCGTCGAGGAAGGCGAGCGGTTCACCGTTCGTCTGTTCGCCGGGCCGCGGCCGTCCGAGCGGCAGGCTCCTGGCGTGAGCGACGCGGCTGGACATGGACGTCCCGTGGTGTAGCTGGCGCCGGTTGAGGGCGCCACCTCCGAACACTTGATCGGCTGTCTTCGCGGGAGATTGCAGCCGGAGGGCGACATCATGAGCACCGGTGTCAGGTGGGATGCCGAGTCTTGATGCCCACGTGCTTGTTGGCGCCGGAAGGGCGCCCGAGTCCGGAGAATCCGCGAATCGCGGCTCGTGCCGCTGGCGAAGCTCGGCTGAGCCGGTCGTCGGCTACGGGAACGCGGGGTCCCGGGCCTTGCGGGAGTCCGGCGCCCAGATGCGGACCTTGCTGAAGCGGCCGGTGTCGTCGAACGAGCCGAACCCGACGCGGCCCCAGCCCAGCGGATCGCGGTCGGCCGACACCGTCGGCTGCTTCTCGCCGTCGAAGTAGACCCGCAGCGAGCCGTCCTCGCGTTCGACCCTGACCCGCTTCCAGCCGCGGTCCCAGTCGACGCCCTCCGCCGGAATCGCGCCGATCGGCGCGCGGTCCGCGTCGTCCACAAGGAAGATGTTGTGAGCGCGGTCGTCGGGCTCGGCGGCCAGGTGGGCGTAGTAGTACCGGTTCGGTCCTTCGAAGCCGAAGAATATGCTGAGATCCCGGTGGCCGTACTCGCGGCCCGTCTGCCAGGCCTCGACTTCGAGGACGAAGTCCGCGAGCAGGAGATCGTCGATCAGGGCGATGTTGAGCGGCGACCGGTGCTTCGGCTTGTACTTGCCGCCGCCCTTGAGGTCGAGGTAGCCGCGCCAGTCTCCCGCGCCGTACCCCCATGCCCGGCGGTCGCTGAACGCGAAGTCGTCGAGCGCCGAGGCGTCGGTGAAGTCCTGGGAGTAGACGAGTTCGTAGCCTTCCGGAACGCGTGACTGTGCCGAGACGCCGTAGCCGGCGCCGGCCAGGACGAGCAGCGTGGCGGCGCCGGCGCGGCGGACACGACCAACCCCCGGCGCCGCGATCAGGCGCTGGCCTCGGACGATCAGCCCGGCCGCGCGGCGGACACCGCGTCCTGAGGGTGCGGACGACGCGAAGGAGAAGGCGCCGCCGCGGCCAGCGGATCCGCGACCGCGGCGGGAACTCGGTGCAACCCGCGTGCCGGGTCCACGGTTCGCGCGGCCTGGGACGCCGTCCATCAGACGACCTCCGGCATCGTGAACGGTTCGCGGTACTCGCGGGTCAGCAACCGGTTCGCTTCCTCGTCTCCTTCGATCGTCTCGGAATCCGGGTCGATCTCGAGCCACGGGCCGACGATCGGCTGTTCGATCTCGGGGTCGACGCCGTTTCGCATCAGGTGATCCAGGAACCGGTCGGCCGTGTCGCCGGCGTGACGGAGACTGGAGGCGATTTGCGACACGCGGGCGGGCCCTCCGGCCTCGCCGCGCAGCCATGAGACGTTGCCGAGATGGCAGAGGGCGCTCGAGAGGTGGCCGTCCTCGATCGAGGCGGTCAGCTCCTCGCCTCGGCGGCTGCGCACGGCGTCGGCGAAGTTTGCGTAGTGGTTTGCGCCGCCTTTCCATGTCTCGAGCTTCCTGCCCTTCGCGTCGAACGCGGCGGCTTCGGTGTAGCTCGGGATCCGCAGGTAACCGCCCTCGCACTGGACGATGACGCCGATCCTGGCGCCCAGATACTCGTCCATGCCGTCGCGCCACTTGCCGGCCTGGGCCTCGGCGTCGCGCGGGAGGCCGCGGACCTCGAACAGGAGGGGCGCCCGCTCGTAGTCGTGGTACACGAACTGGGTGTTCGGGGTGGCGCCGTCGTCGACGTAGCCGAACCGGCCGCCGACGCTGATCGTCCGCGGCGGCAGCGCGGACTCGCCCAGCGCCCAGCGCGCGATGTCCATCTGGTGGATGCCCTGGTTGCCCAGGTCGCCGTTGCCGGTGTCGAAGACCCAGTGCCAGTCGTAGTGCAGGCGCTCGCGCATCAGGGGCTTCTTCGGCGCCGGGCCGCACCAGAGATCGTAGTCGACCGCCGGGTCGACCGGCTGCGCGCCGTCGACCCGGCCGATGCTCTGGCGCGGCTTGTAGCAGAGGCCGCGGGCGATCCGGATTTCGCCGATGTGCCCTTCGTTCACCCAGGCGAGCGCCTCCCGGATCGCGGGAGAAGAGCGAATCTGCGTGCCGGTCTGGACGATCCGGTCGTACTTCCTCGCCGCGTGAACGATCTGGCGGCCCTCCCACACGTTGTGAGAGACAGGCTTCTCCAGGTACACGTCCTTGCCGGCCTGGCACGCCCATACGGCCTGCAGCGCATGCCAGTGGTTCGGAGTCGCAATGGACACCGCGTCGATGTCGTCGCGCTGCAGGAGTTCCCGGTAGTCGACGAACGTCAGCGGATCGGCGGCGCCGGCCTCGACTGCCTTGACTCTGGCCGCTTCGAGGACATTGCGGTCCACGTCGCAGAGCGCCGCGACGTCCACGCCCGGCAACTTCGCGAAGCTGTTCACGTGGTCCGCGCCGCGGCTGCGCAGGCCGACGACGGCGACGCGCAGAACCTCGTTCGGTCCCGTGGCGTCGCCCGTTGAAGCGCGGCATCCGAGAGTCGTGGCGGCGGCGGCAGCGGCGGTCGAGCCGAGGAAGACGCGGCGGGTGATCGTGGACATGAGGTTCCTTCCGGAGTCGGAGTTGCGTTCCCGTGTCCGCTGGCTGGACGCGGGAGCGCCAGGCAGGCGGCGCCTTGACGCGCCGCCTGCATCTCGCATTGAGACAGTCCGTGATTGTAGCCGCCCCGCCGGCCGGGAATCCTCGCGCCGCGGGCCGTGCCGCTCCGCCGTCAACCCGCGGGCGAGCCCGTGCCGTGCGTCTCCGAGGATGAGCCGCCGCGCCGCCGACCGCAGGCCCCCGTCAACCCGGCTGGCGAGCGTCCCGGCGCCGGGCGAACGCCGTGCCGTGGACGAAGGATTCGTCGAGCGTCAGGGCCTGGCCGGTGAAGCGCCTGTCCTCGCCGCGGCGCTCGACGCCCAGGCCGATGCCCTCGGCGCTGCTGACCTTCATCGTTGCGAACCGTCGAATCACCGAGAGCACGGCGGTGGGCGACGGGTAGCTCTCCGGCCGCGCGGGTTCGAGCAGGTGCGAGCGGACGAGCCCGGCCCAGTGCGCCCCGAGGAGATGCGGGGCGCCGAAGATCTCGATCGCGGTCACCCAGCGTCCGTGGGAGACGGCCATCCCGCACTGGCCGGGCAACGGACCGAGCCGCGCGAGTTCCTCGACGGCGCTGGCGCGCGCCCGGTCCCGCTCGTAGATGGCGTCGACGTCCGCCGCCGCGGCGGTCGGGGACGGCGTCTTCCGTTCGTGGAGAAGGCTGTCCACCTCGTTCCATACGGCGCCCTGGTTGCCTCTGCGCGAACCGACCGCGCGCATGGAGTCGTGGACACGACGCTGGTTCACCGAGCGGACTCGAGCCGGCGTGAGCGTTCTCGACCGCTAACAGGCGCGCGACCGCCCCCAGCGACCCCGTTCCAGGCAGGAAACCGGGATGTCGAGTCTGGCGGCGGCTGGAACCAGCACGGTGGCGTTGACCATCCGGTTCTGCTTGCCGCCCAGGAAGTGCTCGCCTTCGACCAGGAGCGCGTGCTTGTCGCCGCGGTTGTGGACGGCGAGCGTCGGCACCGTCGCGTTGTCGAGCTCGTCGATCTCGCAGTTCGTTTCGTCGCCGGTGGCGATCTCGGGCAAGTCGTCGTTGTCCGGAAGGTAGACCGGGAAGAAGGACACGCCAAGCCGCGTGATCGGCAGACCGATGGCGGCGTTGTCCAGCTTGGGGACGGTGATGGGAATCTGTTGCATGATGCCGGGCCCTCCGTAGGTTGTTGTCCATCAGACAATAACAATATTATTGTCTGTGCGGCAAGAACTGGTGGAGGAGCGCCGCGCCGGCGTCCCGGGCGGTTGTTATTGTGAGAAGGGAATGAACTCGGTCGTCGCAACCGGCTACGACCCGCGGAGCTACCCGCCCATCGCCGTCACGGTGGACGTGGTTCTCTTCGCGATTCACTGCGACGCTCTCCACGTCCTGTTGATCGAGCGGGGCGACCAACCGTTCCTCGGTTGCTGGGCACTGCCGGGCGGCTTCGTGCAGCCGAAGGATCGGAGCCTGGATCGCGCCGCCGAGCGGGAACTGGAGGAAGAGACGGACGTTCGCCGCGGCGAGGTCCATATCGAGCAGCTCGGCAGTTACGGCGCGAGGGACCGCGACCCGCGCATGCGGGTGGTCACCGTCGCCTACTGGGCGGCCTGCTCGCGACCGCCGCGGCTCATGCGGGGCGGCGACGCGTCCTGGGCCGGGTTCGTGCCGGCGTCGATGATCGAGTCCGGCGGCCTCGAGCTTGCCTTCGACCACCAGGCAATCGTCGCGGACGCTCTGGCTCGCCTGCGCGCCAAGCTGGAGTACACGGCGGTCGCCGTCCGGTTCTGCGAGCCCGAGTTCACGATCACCGAACTCCGCCGGGTCTACGAGATCATCTGGAACACGACCCTCGACGCCGGCAACTTCCAGCGCAAGTTCCGGCAGAACGGCTCCTTCCGCCCGGTCGGCCGTGCCGCCTACGCCCGGCGCGCCGCGGCCGTGGCGCGCGCACCGGCCCGAGCGCCGTCCAGGCTGGCGGTCCCCGGCGCCTCCGCGGACGCCGCTTTCGCGCAGCGGGAGTCGACCGAGCCGAAGCCCCGGGTCGGCCGCCCCGCCTCCCTGTGGAGCGCGGCCGATCCTTCCGCTCTGCTCAGCTCGCCGATCGTCCGTCCCGACGCCTGATCGATGAGGCTGGCCAGCTACACGCCACGGTCGGCCAGACAGGCGGCCAGCGCTACCGCGAGGCTGGCCTGATCGTCCGCGCTCTCGCCCGCTACCGCGCAGCTCTGGCCGCGCCCGTCAAGGAGCGGCTCTGGATCGCGTCGACGCCGCGGCCGCGTTCAGGCCGCGGCTATCGATCTCCCGTGTCGGCTCCCGCGGCGTGGCCTGATGGATCCGCCAGCGGGGTCACGGACGGAGGAACCGCCCGACGCCGCGCATGACCGCCGCGATCAGACCGTAGCCGCCGCCCATGGTCACGAGAACTGCCAACAGGTACGTCGCCGCCGTGCGCTGGCCTTCGTCGCCGAACGCCACAAGAAGGAGCGAGGCGACCAGAACCACGCCTGTCACTCCGACCAGCGCCCAGATCAACCGCATGCCGAAAGATCGCCGCTCGGTCCGGTCCTCGTCATCCCGTCGCATCTTCTCAAGTTGGAACTGGAAGAGGCGTTGGTCCGCAGCGTCGTCGGCCGCCACCATCTGCGCGAGGACTTCGGTTCGGCGGTCGCGGCTCTCGATTCGCTCCCGTTCGAGTTGGAGCATCTCTGGCCACAGCTCGATCTGCGCGCCGCGCTCTTCTCGTCTGGCCAACTCGCGAGTCCGCGTTCGGGGCGCTGCTTCTTCCTCGCTGCTCACCGTGTCTACTCCCCGACAAGCGGGCGGCGCTTCCGCGGCCTGGGCAGCGGGTTCATCATCTGCTCCACGACCAGCTCGGCCGGAACGCTGTAGACCCGAAACCCCCGGCCGTACCGCGCCTTCTCGTAGCGCGTGACGACTGGTTCGCCCGACTTCCGCGTTGCTCTGCGGCGGCGGAGCTCATCGACGACCTCTTCCATCGTCGCGCAGTAGGCGTCCGCGAGGGGGTGCTTGTGCGTCGGTGCGGCGGACATGGAGCCTCCCGAGTCCGTTGGAGTGGATGGGACTCGGGAGGCATTCTAGCCCGCTTGGTTCCGGCGCCGGGATCCCGGTAGAGTGCCCGGTAGTCCTCGTTGAGGGATGGCGAGACCGACGAAGCGAGAGCAAACCTTCCGCGGGTCCGAAGATGGAAGAGCCAAGGCGTCAGACGCCTACTGGTGCCGGAAGGCCAAGGACCGCGAGTAACTCTGGGTCTCCGCGCATCGTTTCTCCCAGAAAAGGTAACGTGAGAGACGGCGGGCCTCTTCCTTGAGCCGTCGCTACACGCCCCCGGGTCACCATCGCGGCGTCGGCGCTTTCCGGGAGCGCCTGCGTGGGCTGGACCCGGCGTTCGACTGCGGCGGGGAGCTGCTGGGGCCGGACGGTCCGCTGTCCAAGCCGCTCGTCGTGTTTGGCCGGGAGGCCGGGAACCGGTTCGCGATCCACCCGATGGAGGGCTGGGACGGCGGCCGCGACGGCCGTCCGAGCGACCTCACGCGGCGGCGCTGGCGGCGGTTCGGGCTGAGCGGGGCGAAGCTGGTCTGGGGCGGGGAGGCGGTGGCCGTGGTCCCCGAGGCGCGCGCGAATCCGAACCAGCTTTGTGTCGACCGGGAACGTCCGGAGAACTGCGTGGCTTGGCTGGGCGAGCTTCGCCGACAGATCCTGACGGGACACGCCGAAGGCGGAACGGGCGGCGACCGGCCGATCATCGGCCTGCAGCTGACCCACTCGGGTCGGCTTTCGCGGCCCGACCCGCCGCCGGCGCCGCCCCGGCCGCTGCGGGCGCAGGTCCATCCGGTGCTCGACGCGCGGCTGGGCGAAGCGGCAAACCGGCCTCTCGTGAGCGATGCGCAGTTGGAAGACGTGGCCGACGCCTATGTACGGGCCGCGCGTTGCGCCGAGAGGGCGGGCTACGACTTCGTCGACGTCAAGTGCTGCCACGGCTACCTGCTCCACGAACTGCTCGGCGCGCACACCCGGCCGGGACGGTACGGCGGATCGTTCGAGAACCGGGTGAGACTGCCGCTGCGGATCGTCGCCGCGGTGCGGGCGGCCTGCCCCGGACTCGGCGTCGGCGTCCGCCTGTCCGTCGGCGACGTGGCGCCCTTCGCCGCCGCTGGAGACGGCGTCGGCGTGCCGGAAGTCAATAGCCCGCAACCGGCGGATCTCGGCTTCGGGCTCAACCCCGCGGACGTTTCCATCCCCGAACCCACTTGCGCCGAGGCGATTCGCTGCATCGGCCTGCTGATCGAGGCGGGCGTCGAAGCGGTCAACGTGACGATGGGTTCGCCCTACAGCTGCCCGCATCTGTCGCGGCCGTTCACCTATCCGGCGTCGGACGGCTATCTGCCGCCGGAGGATCCGCTGCGCTCGGTGTTGCGGCAACTGGCGGCCGTCAGAACGGTGCGAGCGGCGTTTCCGGACCTGGCCCTGGTGGGGACGGGCTACAGCTACCTGCAGGAATGGCTGCCCTGGATGGCCGAGGCGGAGGTCGGGGCCGGTCACGTCGATTTCGTCGGTCTCGGGCGCATGGTCCTGGCCTGCCCGCGGCTCCCCGCCGACGTCCTGGCGGGACGGCCGCTCGATCGTCGACGGATCTGCCGCACCTTCAGCGACTGCACTACGGGTCCGCGCAACAACATGGTCAGCGGCTGTTACCCGTTGGACGAACGCTACCGCCGGACTCCCGAGTTCGCCCGGATCAAGGAGATCAGAAAGGCGGCCGCGTTGTGAGCGCAACCCTTGCTGAACCGCCCGGCGACCTGGCGCCGCTGCCCAGACTTTGTTTCGCCGCGCTTCACGTCGTGGTTCGAGACGGTTACTCGCGGGCTGGCCACTCGATCGAGAACCCCGGTTCGCCGCGCGAGATCGAACACTGGATCGACTGGAAGGCGACGGCCGGTCTGCGTCGCCACGTCGACTCGCTCGGCTTCGGCGTCGCGGAGGCGATGGACACGGCGCAGCGGTTCGAGATCGGCTGGCCCAGCGCTCGGCGGTTGATCGAACTCTGCGCGTCCCTCGGACTCCGCAACGGCTTCCTCGCCGGGGCCGGCAGCGACCAGTTCGACGCGGTCGAAAGCAACACGGAGCTGATCGACGCGGTGGCGGAGCAGGCGGAGTTCATCGGTCGACAGGGCGGCGTGCCCGTGCTGTTGCCGATGCCGCGGCTGACGGCCACCGCCGCCTCCGAGCGGGAGTACGTCGACGTCTACGCCGCGATCATCGATCAACTGAATGGGCCGCTGTTCCTGCACTGGCTGGGCGAGATGTTCCACCCGGCAATGCGCGGCTACTTTCCGGGCAATAGCCTGGAGCGCATCCTCGCCCGGCATGCCGACAAGGTGCGCGGAGTCAAGCTTTCGCTCCTGGACGAGGAGTTCGAGGTGCGGCTCCGGCGACGCATCGGCATGCGCGGCCAGATCGTGCTGACGGGCGACGACCATCATTTCGCTCGCCTGCTGGAGGGGAGCCCCGCGGCCAGGGGTTCGAGGCTCGGCGGCACGTTCGAACTGAACGGCCGCACGGTCGCTCTGGGCGACTTCAGTCATGCCCTGCTCGGCGCTCTGGACGCGGTCGCCGAGCCCGCGGCGAAGGCGCTTCGCGCCCTCGGCGCCGGCGACCTCGAGGGCTACCGCGAGTCGATGCGACCGGCCGAAGCACTCGCCCGCTTCGTCTTCCAGCCGCCGACCCGGCACTACAAGGCCGGACTTGCCTATCACGCCTGGCTGCGCGGTCTGCAGGACAATTCGATGCTGGTCAACCGCGACGATCTGGCTCGGGACGACGCGTACCGCCGGGGCGTGGCCGCACTGGCCGCGAGAGCCGGTTCGTTGGGCGATGGCGAAGTCGCCCGCCGCCGTCTGAAGGAGGCGCTGACGGTCGGTTCGGCCGTCGGCCGCTGATTCGGTCCGAGTCTCCGCGTGTCCGCTTCCGCCGCCGAGATCACGGTCCGCGACGCGCGGCGGTTGGCGCTGGCCCGGGCGGGGCTGTTGAAGCCCGAATGGACCGGCCTGCCGCGCGCGGCTTCGGGCCGCGGCGTGCGGGCGCGCCGGGCGCTCCACGCGCTGGTCGGGCGCTTCGGCTACCTCCAGCTCGACACGATCTCGGTAGCCGGCGCCCGTAGCCACGCCCTCGTGCCGCTGTCGCGCTGGCCCGGAATCGACCGGAATCTGCCGGAGGAGCTGCTCCAGCCGGGCGAGCCGCTCTTCGAGTACTGGGGTCACGAGGCGAGCTGGATCCCGATCGATCTCTACCCTGCGTTCGGCTTCCGCCGCAAGGAGTATCGCCGCGGCAGAACCTGGCACAGCAGAGGGATACGCGAGCATCCGGACGTGGCGCGGGCGATCCTGCGGCGGGTAGAGGCCGAGGGACCGATGCGTTCGCTGGACCTGACGGGGCCGATGCTGGGCGAGACGTGGCGCTCGAAGCGGGAACGGTGGGTTGCCTCGTCGCTGTGGTCCACCGGTGAGCTTGCCATCCGGTCTCGCCGGAGTTTCCAGCGGACCTTCGACCTGCCCGAACGGGTGATCCCCGAGCGGTGGCGGAGGGAGGAATGGAGCGCGGACGAGGGGATCCGGGCGTTGATTCTGCGGGCTCTCGAAGGTCACGGCTGGGCGACGATCGGCGCCCTGGCCGACACCTGGCGGCTCAGGAACCTGCGGCCCCGGATCAGGACCGCGCTGGAGGACCTGGCCGCGGCGGGGGAGGCGATCCCGTGCGACGCGATCGCGGCCGACGGCAGGAAGCGGCCGGGATGGGTGCGCCCCGTCGATCTGGACCTCGCGGCGCGGCTGCGGCGGGTGCGCCCGGCGCCGGACCGCGGCGTGCTGCTGTCGCCGTTCGATCCGGTGCTCTGGCGGCGGCCGCGGGTCGCGCATCTGTTCGGCTTCGACCAGATTCTGGAGATCTTCAAGCCGGCCCCGCAGCGGCGCTACGGCTACTACTGCATGCCGGTGCTGGCCGGCGACCGGCTGGTGGCGCGTTTCGACCTGAAGGCGCACCGCCGCCAGGGTCGCCTGGACGTGCTGTCGCTGCACTACGAGGCGGACGGTCCCAAGGCGCCGGCCGCCGACCGGGCGGCAGCGGAGAGCGCGCTGGCGACGTTCGCCGAGTCGGTGGAACTGCTGGTCGGCTAGCTGGTCGGCCAGGGGTTGACAAACCCGCCTCGTCGAAGGGTCGTCGGCGCAGGCTATTCTCTGCTTCGTTTCTCTGCTTCGTTGTTCCGAACCTCCGCCACCCGAGAGGAGCCCGCCATGAGGAGTCGAATGGCCGTCCGGATGCAGTTTCTGTCCCTTGCGGCGTTCGCCGCGGCCGTGCCCGTCATCGCCCAGGAGCGGGCGATCGAGTTCCCCGACGTCGACGGCTACCGCACGTTCGCCGTCGATCTGCACACCCACTCCGTCTTCTCCGACGGCATGGTGTGGCCCATCATCCGCGTGCAGGAGTCCGAGCGGGACGGGCTGACGCTGATGGCGGTCACCGAGCACCTGGAGTATCAGCCGCGCCGGGAGGACATCCCGCACCCCGACCGGAACCGATCCTGGATCGTCGCCAGCGAGTACGCGGCGGAGTCGGAGTCGGACGTGATCGTGGTCAACGGCGCGGAGATCACGCGCAGCATGCCGCCGGGCCACGTCAACGCCGTGTTCATCTCGGACGCGAACGCTCTTCTCGTGGAGACGGCCGACGTGGACTACATGACTCGGCTCCGGCCCGCCACGGCCGAGGAGCAGGCGGCGAGCGAGCGCGAGGCGCGGCAGGCGATCGAAACGGCCAACGGACAGGACGCCTTCGTGTTCTGGAACCATCCGAACTGGCCGCGGCAACGGCCCGACGGCGTGGCCAGGCTGACCGACATGCACCGGGATCTCATCGCCGAGGGGCTGCTCCACGGCATCGAGGTGGCGAACACGGACAGATACTCCGCCGAGTCGCTGCGGATCGCGCTCGACAACGACCTGGCGATCCTGGGCGTCTCCGACGTCCACTACCTGATCGACTGGGATTACCGGCCCAACGACGGCGGCCATCGCACGGTGACTCTGGTGTTCGCCGAGGAGCGGAGCGCGGAGTCGATCAAGGAGGCCCTGCACGGGAACCGTACGGTGGCCTGGATGGGCAATTGGCTGATCGGCCGGGAGGATGCGCTGATGCCGCTGCTCGGGGCCTCGCTTCGGCTGACGAAGGTCGAGCGCAGCCAGGACGACGAGCTGATCGATATCAGGCTCTCCAACCTGTCGGACGCGGCCTTCGACCTGCGGGTCACCAGTGGACACCGGTTCAACGGTCCCCCGTCGACCCTGCGGGTCGAACCCCACAGCGACCTGGACCTGGAGATCAGCGGCGAGGCTCGATCCAGCTTCGATCTGGCCTTCGAGGTCCTGAACGCGATCACGGCGCCGGAGACGCACCCGACGCTGACGCTGGCGGTCGAGGCGCCGCCGCGGTAGCGAGCCCGGCCGCGCAAGTCCGGGGAGCTTCGCGGACCGGCCGCCGATTTCGAGTCGAGGGGCCGTGCTTCCGCGGGATGGCTGCGCGAGTCTTCCGAACGGGCGCCCTGGGCGGCTTTCCGTCTCGTCGCCGGCTTCGGGCCGGCGTCCCCTCAGTCCCGTTCGCCGCGACGCTGACGCTCCACGATACGGCGCACGGAGTCCACGTCGGCCGCCCAGTGCCGTTCCTGTTCCTCGACCGGCGGCTCGACCAGCGGCCGGACGACGCGAAAGCCCAGGAACCGCGCGTTCGTGTGGCGCCAGACGCTCTGCGGGATCTGGGGGTCCATTCGCTTCCAGGCGGCCTTCGACCCGCGTCGGGCGGCGCAGCGAAGGGCGGCCGGTTCGTCCCGCCAGGAGCCGCCGCGGACGCTGCGCGGATACTCGCTTCCAGGCCACGCGACCGGGTCGACGAGTGGGTCGGCGCCGCCGAGCTCCGCGTAGTCGACGTACGCGTCGAGGGTCCACTCGGCGACGTTGCCGTGCAGGTCGAAGAGGCCCCAGGCGTTCGGCTCGAGCCGGGCGACCTCGTGGTAGCGGCGGTCGCTGTTGCCGGCGTGCCAGGCAAACCGGTCGATCGCGGCCGCGTCGTCGCCGAACGACCACGCGGTTTCGCTCGCGGCCCGGCAGGCGTACTCCCACTCGGCCTCGGTCGGCAGCCGGTAGAAGCGTCCGGTCTTCATCGACAGCCACTTGGTGAACTGGCGGGCCGCGAATTGGGTCATCGAGATCGCCGGATGACCCTCGACCCCCATCCCGAAGTCCATCGGCCGGTAAGGCGGCGTCGGTCGGCTGACCGCGTCCGCCCACGGGGACGCCGCGCCGCCGCTGCCGCGGTCGTCGGCGAACTCGAACACGCGGTACAGGTCCCAGGTCGTCTCGTGGGTCGCCATCCAGAACGGGCTGATGCGGACGCGCCGCCGCGGAGACTCCAGTTCGCTCCGTCCGGGCTCGGTCTCCGGGCTGCCCATCAGGAACTGGCCCCCGGGAACCGGCGCCATGTCGAGGCGGAGTTCGCCGCCCTCGGCGCCGACGCCGACGATCCGCTCCCGGTATGGGAGCATCTCGGCTTCGGTCGCGGCGAGGGCCGCCGGCACGTGGACGGCGGGAGGCCGTCCCGGCGGCATGTCGGAGTAGCGGCCCGCGCCCGGTTCCTGGGAGGCGACCCAGATCAAGGCCGGCAGGAAGGAGAGAGTTCCAGCGCGCCTCATCCGGAGAATTCGACGCAACCGGACTCGCGGAGAGGCCTCGACGTCGAGGAACGAGAATGCCCGGAGTCGTTCACCGCTCCCGCAACACCCCGAAGAGAGCGAAGTTCGCGTCAGCGGCCGCGGAAGTTCGCCCGGCGCTTCTGAAAAAAGGCGGCGATGCCTTCGGCGGCGTCCTCGGTACGGGCGGCGTCGGCGATCGCCTGGGACTCGAACTCCATCTGGGACTCGAGATCTTCGGCCCAGGAGCGCATGACGAGTTCCTTGACCCTGCCGAACGCCCAGGTCGGCCCGGCGGCGAGCTTGCGCGCGAGATCTTCGGCGCGGGCGTCGAGTTCCTCGGTCGACACGACCTCGTTGATCAGGCCCCAGTCCCGGGCCTCGGCGGCGGACAGCGTGCGGTTCGTGAGGATCAGCTCCAGCGCGCGGCGGCGGCCAATGACGCGGGGCAGGAACCAGGTCGAACTGCCGTCGGGCGTCAGGCCGGCGCGCGTATAGGCCATGGAGAACGCCGCCTCCTCGGAGGCGATGACGAGATCGGCGGCGCAGGCGAGCGAGAACCCGCCGCCGGCCGCGGGCCCCTGGACCGCCGCGACGACCGGCGCGCGTCCGCGCACCAGGCGCGTGATCGCGGCATGAAGGTAGACCGTCATCTCCTTGAGGTGGCGCGGCAACGCATCGCCGGCCTCGGCGAACGAGGCGAGGTCGCCGCCGGCGCAGAACATCCTCCCTTCGCTGCGCAGGAGAACGGCCCGCACCTCGGGATTCTCGTCGCACTCGATGCCGACCTCGAGCAGATCCTTCGTCATCCGGGCGTTCATCGCGTTCGCCGCGTCGGGCCGGTCGAGGGTGACCTTGGCGACGTTGTCGGCCAGTTCGAAGCGGATCGTCTCGAGTTCGTTCATGGCGGCGGATGGTAGCGAAACCGGAGCGGTGCGGCCGCTCGACGCCGATGGACCTCTCTTCGAGCCGCTGGCCTTGCCGGTTCAGGTTCGACCGGCGGCATGACGGCCCGCACATGCTGCCGGAATTCCAGCCGCAAGCAGGGTTCGGTCGCGCGACGTTGCCGCGCGGTCGAGCCTCGCCGGCGCGCTCATGCCGTAGACTGCCCGTCAGGAGCCTGGTGCAAGGATCACGGTTCGAACGACACGGTTGGGCCGGTGCGTGCGGCAAGGACGGCGCCTCGCCCGACGCGCGGAGATGCCATGAACGGGACGTCGAGACGCAGTTTCATCACCGGGGCTTCGGCGGCCCTGCTTGCGGGCGGAGTCGGCGGCGGGACGGCCGCGACGGCCAACACGGCATCGGACGTGGGCCGGGCCCGCGGTGACGCGACGCTCCGGATCGGCCTGATCGGCTGCGGCGGACGGGGGACCGGCGCCGCGGCGCAGGCCCTCTCCACCTCCGGACCGGTCGAGCTGGTGGCGATGGCCGATGCCTTCGAGGACCGGCTCGACAACTGCCATGCGCGGCTCGTCGAGATGGGCGAGAACGGGGCCTTCGAGGGCGGCAGGCGGCTGCAGGCGCCGGCGGAGAATCGCTACGTCGGTTTCGACGCCTACCGCGAGGTGATTGACGCGGGCGTCGACGTCGTCGTCCTCGCGACGCCGCCGGGCTTCCGGCCGGAGCACTTCGAGTACGCGGTGGAGCAGGGCAAGCACGTGTTCATGGAGAAACCGGTCGCCGTCGACGCGCCGGGCGCGCGGCGGGTGCTCGAGGCGGCGAAGGCCGCCAGGGAGAAGGGCCTCAAGGTCGGCGTCGGGCTGCAGCGCCACCACAGCGCGATGTACAACGCGACGATCGACCGCATCCACGACGGCGCGATCGGCGATGTCGTCGCGCTTCGCGTGTACTGGAACGGTTCCGGCGTCTGGGTGCGAGCGCGCGAGCCGGGTCAGACCGAGATGGAGTACCAGATGCGCAACTGGTACTACTTCAACTGGCTCTGCGGCGACCACATCGTCGAGCAGCACATCCACAACATCGACGTCGGCAACTGGATCAAGGGCGGACATCCGGTGGAGGCCCAGGGACAGGGCGGCCGGCAGTGGCGGAACGGTCCCGACCACGGCGAGATCTTCGACCATCACTTCGTCGAGTACACGTACGACGACGGCGCCGTCATGATGAGCCAGTGCCGGCACATCCGGAACTGCTGGGACCAGGTCGCCGAGTTCGCGCACGGCAGCAAGGGCCGGGCGAGTCTGGCCTCCGGCCTGATCGAGGCGTCGGGCGGCTGGACTCACCGCGAGCCGGAGGACGAGGAGAACCCCTACCAGGTCGAGCACGACCGCCTGTTCGAGGCGATCCGCGAGGACAAGCCCTTCAACGAGGCGGAGAACGGCGCGGTCGCCACGATGACCGCGGTGATGGGGCGCATGGCGACGTACTCCGGCAAGAAGATCGCCTGGAAAGACGCTCTCGCGTCCGAGGTGTCGCTGACGCCCGCCGTCCATGCCTGGGACGCCGACCCGCCGACCGTGCCGGACGAGAAGGGCCGGTACGCGGCGGCGGTGCCGGGGGTGACGAAGGTCTGAGTCCGGGCAGGCGGCGAGCGATAGTCTCGGCGCTCCGATCGTCGCCGCTCGCGACGGGACGCGACGGGAACCGAAGACGAGCATGCCGACCTCCAGTAGCGCCGCAAGCGGTAGCCAGAAGAGCCCCTTGGCGAAGTTCCAGGAGCTTCTCCGCGAACTCTTCCAGTTCGATTGCGCCGACTTGGACTTCGGCATCTACCGGATCATGAACCACAAGCGCGACGCCGTGGAGCGGTTCATCGTCGAGGACCTGCCGAAGACGATCGACGACGAACTGAGCTCCGGCCTGCTCGCGCGTCAGGCTCAGGCCAGGGCCCGGCTCGACGAAGCGCGTCACGAGGTTCTGGAGGTTCTCGGCAAGGAGGCCATCGACGCGAACGGCGGCATCGCACATCCCGCGCTCGCCGGCACGCCGGTTGCCCAGGCGTATCTGGACGCCCGGGCGCGGGCGGGGGCGAGTCGCAGTCGCGAGGGGGTCGAAGCCGATGTCTACAACCACCTGACGGCCTTCTTCAGCCGCTACTTCGAGGACGGCGACTTCGTCTCCAGGCGCCGCTACTCCCGCAAACAGCGCTACGCCATTCCGTACAACGGCGAAGAGGTGCACCTGCACTGGGCGAACGCCGATCAGTACTACGTCAAGACCGGCGAGCACTTCCACAACTACGACTGGAAGGCCCCGAACGGCGTCTCCGTTCGTTTCAGGGTCCAGGAAGCGGACGTGGAGCAGGACAACGTAAAGGGTGAACGTCGCTTCTTCCTGCCGAGTCTGGGCACGGCCGCGTGGGTCGAAAGCGCCCGGACCCTGACCGTTCCGTTCGCGTACCGGCCCCTGAACGCCCAGGAGAAACGTCGCTACGGGGGCAAGAACCAGCAGGAGAAGATCCTTGCAGCCGCCGTGGAGACCCTGCCCGATGACCTGAACCCCGACGCACTCGCCGCGCTCAGCCGCGAGCGTGCCCGCAACGAAAGGGACGAGACCGTCACGCATCTGGAACACCATCTGCGGCGATACACCCGCCGCAACGATTCGGACTTCTTCATCCACAAGGACCTTCGGAGTTTCCTGACGCGGGAACTGGACTTCTACCTGAAGAACGAGGTCCTCAACCTGGACGACCTCGCCGCCGCGGGCGAGTTCGTCGGCGAGGGCTGGTTCCAGGTGTTGCAGCTCATTCGCGCCGTGGGCGTCCGGATCATCGACTTTCTGGCCCAGATCGAGAACTTCCAGAAGATGCTCTGGGAGAAACGGAAGTTCGTTACCGAGACGAACTGGTGCGTCGCCATGCGGTGCGTGCCGCCGGACTTGCACGATGAGATTTGCGGCAACGACGCGCAGTGGGCGGAATGGCGCGCCTTGGGCCTGATCGGCGACGAGCCGGAGACGCTGTTCGACTCCTGCGAGACGGCGGCACAGAGGCTTGTTTTTCTGCACGGCAAACCAACGCTTGTGCTGGACACGGTCCACTTTTCTTCCGACTTCATCGACCGCCTTATCGGCGCCCTCGACGATCTGGATGAAATGACGGACGGCGTGCTGGTGCACGGCGAGAACTGGCAAGCGCTCCGCCTTCTGCGAGAGAGCTACTCGACGCGAGTGGAATGCGTTCATCTTGATCCTCCGTACAATACTCAGACGAGGGGTTTTCTTTACAAGAACGGCTACCGTCACTCGAGTTGGCTGGCCATGATGCGCGATCGATTGGGCGAAGCGATGGATCTGTTGGGAAAGACGGGACACCTTGTGTGCCACGTCGACGAGAACGAGTACGAAGCGCTTCATCTGCTGCTGCGGCAGCTCGGCGCCCCGAATCTCGGAACCGTGGTGTGGGACAAGAGGAATCCCATGACGGGAGGCGGCGGTATCGCCATTCAGCACGAGTACATGGTGTTCGTTTCAAAGGAGGACGACGCAATCTTCCTTCGTGATGAGGGCACAAGATCGATCCTGGACAAGGCCAGCGAGCTCGTCCGCGAGTACGGCGGCGTGTCGGAATCGACAAGGACGGAGTTCGGCCGGTGGGTGCGCGGGAACGAGCTGCTGAGCGGCGGCGAGAAGGCGTATCGCTACATCGACGACGCGGGATGCGTGTATTCCAGCGTCAGCTTGAGGGCATTGCTGTCCCACTAACTTCGTGGTATGGCGAGTTGAAGTTGAGCGTTTTCTGGTCCCGGCGGTTCTCGTTGGGGCTGTAACAGGTCATTGAGTGTCCGTCGTTCAAACAGATTGAGGTGAAGCAGGCGCAGGATCTCGCTGAGGCTCCACTTGAGACGATTGGCGAACTTCAGGTAGGCAAGCATCAGGTGAACGCACATGGCGATCCAGATCTGCGTCAGCACGGCGTTGCGGGACGTGCCGAGAAAGCTCTTGATGCGCAGGTTCTGCTTGATCCACTTGAAGAAGAGCTCGACCTCCCAACGCGCCTTGTAGATGTCCGCGATGGTCCTTGGCGCGAGCTGAAAGTTGTTGGTGAGGAACACGTAGTGTTTGCCGGTCTCGGCGTCCCGGTAGCCGACCCGCCGCAGGGGAATCGGACAGTCCTTCTGGCCCTTCCTGGTCGTCAGTTCAATCGTCTGGTCCGAAGTCACGCCGCGACCGGAAGCGTACGCACGACGCTCACGGACCGCGTACTTCACCCTCCGCTTGAGCCGGGTGACCAGAAAAACCCCTTGTGCATCAAGGGATTTCAGCCAGCTGAAGTTCTGGTACAACCGGTCTGCGGCGACGATGCTCCCCGGCTGCAGCCGCAGAGTCCGGGCGATCGCAATGTCCGACGTCTTCCCCTTCCCCTTCCCGTCCGTCACCCTCACGAACGACGGCAGATGGCCGGCATGGTCGAGACCGACGTGGACCTTGATCGCCCCCTTGCTCTTGCTGAACTTGGCCCACGAGAACAGCCCGAGGCACAGGTCGATGTGCGTCGCGTCCAGAGACACGAGCCGGTTCCTGAAGCGAAACCTGTGGCCGGGCGCCATGCCGCGGCAGCGACCCAGAAGGCGCTCGAACTGCAACTCGAAGAGCTTGGGAGACCGGTTCTGGTTGACGCGGGCAAGCGAGCTTCGAGCGACTCGTCCGATTCCGAGATGGTAGAGCTTGCGTCTCTGGGCATCCAGATTCGACACCACGTCCCGCAAACTGCACCGCCCCGACAACTGAACCATCGCCATCGCCGCGAACTGACTCCACCGGCTCATGGATCGGAGCTTTCTCCCCGTGTCAAGTGTCCGTGCGTCTCTCTCGAACTCATGTCTCGACACCATCCTGAGCAGCTGTCCGAACACCGTGCTACGATACGCCATGGGCCTGAATCCTCCTTGTAGTCATTGGGGTTTCCGACGACAACCAATGATACAGCAAGAGACGGATTCAGGCCCGTTTCTCAACTCGGTCAACGGGACAGCAATGGCTTGAGGGCGCCCGAGCCCAGAACTGATGCAAAGTTCTTCGAGCCCCTCGTGCACCCGGCGACGGGACGGCCCTGCGCCGTGCCGCCGAACGGATTCTCCCGCACGCCCGAGACGCTCGCAGCCATGAACGAGAGAGGAGAGATCCTGTTTGGACGAGACGAAACTACGCAGCCCAGACAGAAGCGTCTTCTGGCGGGCGGTAGCGGCAGACAGTTGGCTTCGATCATTCAGGATGCGAGACGGGGGAAGAGCGCCCTCGATGCCCTTGGCGTCGGTCCCTTTCCCTATTGCCACGGGGTGGGGGATGTCCCGCCGGCTGTTGAACTTTGGGAGTAGGGTGGCGGCTCACCCGGCCCGGTGAGCGGGCCGGTTCCAGCGAAAGAAAGGAGACGCCACCCATGGCGAATCATGGCAGTCGGGAAGGGAATCGGCAAGAGAGAAGGAGCAGCTCGTCGTCGGGGTCGGGGCTTGGTCTGTTGGAGGCATCGTCCTCGTTGTTCGACGGTCTGTCGAGCTTTCAGGATCTGTGCGTTGAGACAGGCCGTTCTGCCTTGGCGCAGTTGATGGAGAAGGAGCGGGAGTTGCGGTGCGGGGCGAAGGGTCGTCACCAGGATGCTCGTTCGGTGTGGCGCGCGGGCAGCGCTCCGAGTCAGGTGACGCTGGGCGGCGGGGATTGTCCCGTTTTCTGTTGAACTTCGGATGGCGGCTCGTGTGTGTTGAAGAATGTTAAGCGGCCTTGGTTTGGTGGTCAACGTGACGTGCTCGTCGTTCGAGAGCACGGATGAGTTCTGGCATGTCTCGGTAGCCTCTGACGCGGTGGAAGCGTGATTGCGCATCGACGAGGGCTGCGGCGACCCAGCGCTGGATCATGGCGCCGCCCCGCCAGCGCTTGACGTTGCGGGTGTAGCGCCCGACGGAGCTGTTGAGGCTCTCGATCGGATTGGTGCTGCGCATGGTCTTCTGGAGAGCTCCGGCGAGGCCGAGTTCGAGCACGGTGACGGTCTCCTCCATGCCTTCCCGTAGGGAGGCCGCTGCGCCGGGGTGCTCCCGTTCGAGATGACTGGCGAGCTGCCGCAGACGCCTCAAGGCCGTCTTGGCGGATTTGCTGTCCCAGGCCTTGCGGAGCGCCCGGCGAATCGAGGCTCGCTTCTCTTCGGGCAGGTGTTCCTCGACGTTCCGGGCCTTGTGGACCTGGCAGCGCTGCACCGTCGCGGCGTCGCCGAAGACCTCCCTGATCGCGCGGCGCAGGGCCTTGCTGCCGTCGATGACGAACAGCAACGGCTTCGCCGTCGAAAGGCCCCGCTCCACCAGGTCGGCGAGAAGAGCGCGGACCACCGCCGTGTTCTCCGTCGAACCCTCGCGAAGGCCAAGAACCCGCTTGTGACCGGACGACGAAACGCCCAAGGCGATCAGAATGCAGTGGCCACCGATGTACTTCGCGTCCACGCACAACACGCGGATGTCCTCGTCTTCCAGCGACGACGACAGGAACTTCTCCATCTGCCGCATCGACAGCGCCTTGAAGCGACGAGACACCGAACTCCTGGAAGCCGAACGACGGTCCGAACCCGCTGCCGCCGTGTCCAGCGACCGCCGGTAGTTCCGCGTCGACACGCCCGAAGCGATCGCTTCCATCGTGTGACTGAGGTGGTCCCGGAAAACTGGACAGGTGGCTAAGGTGTAGTCCTTGACCTTCAGGAGGGACCGGGAATGACGGGCAAGCGTCGGAAGTTCACGGCCGCATTCAAGTCGAAGGTGGCGCTGGAGGCTCTGCGTGAGGAGAAGCCGATCGCGGCGATCGCGTCGCGTCACGGTGTGCACCCGAACCAGGTGAGCAGTTGGAAGCGGAAGGCGGTCGAGGGGCTGAGAGAGACCTTCTCAGGCGGTCCTTCTCGTCGCCGGGAGCACGAGGAGGAGATCAGGGACCTGCACGCGAAGATCGGGGAGTTGACGGTCGAGCGGGATTTCTTGTCGAGAGGGCTCGGGCATTGAGCCGTCCCGAGCGCAGGAGGATGATGAAGCGGGAGGACGCAGCGCTGAGCGTCTCCCGTCAGTGCCGTCTGCTCGACCTCTCGCGCTCATCGCTGTACTACCGTCCGAAGGGCGAGAGCGAGGAGACGCTGGCGCTGATGCGCCGGATCGACGAGCTGTTCCTGCGGTACCCGTTCTACGGTTCCCGGCAGCTGGTTCGCCACCTGCGCCGGGAGGGAATCCGCGTCGGTCGTCACCGGGTGCGTCGACTGATGCGGCTGATGGGGATTGCGGCGATCCACCAGGCGCCGCGGACCAGCGTTCGGCATCCGGCGCACAAGGTCTACCCGTATCTGCTCAGGGAGTTGCCGATCAGTCGTCCGAATCACGTCTGGTGCGCGGACATCACGTACATCCCGGTTCGTTCGGGCTTCCTGTACCTTGTGGCGACCATGGACTGGGCGACTCGCCGTGTCCTGTCATGGCGGCTGTCGAACACTCTGGACGCGTCTTTCTGCGTCGAGGCCCTCGAAGACGCGCTGAGCCGTTTCGGCCAGCCCGAGATCTTCAACACGGACCAGGGCGTCCAGTTCACCGGCGCGACGTTCACGGGCCGTCTCCAGGAAGCCGGCATCCGGATCTCGATGGACGGTCGGGGCCGCTGCCTGGACAACGTGTTCATCGAGCGGTTGTGGCGGTCGCTCAAGTACGAGGCGGTCTACCTGCACGAGCTCTCGGATGGGATCGAGGCGCGCCGGGTCATTGGCGGGTGGATCGCCTACTACAATGGTCTCCGTCCTCATTCGGCACTGGACGGCCTCACCCCCGCCGAGGTCTACCGCGGCGCCGAGCATCACGTTCCCACAGACCAGCTCCATGCAGGCGACAACGGCCGTATTCCACAGGCTTCCACAGGTTTTCCACAGGCTTCCGCAGCTCCGACTACGACTGCGGATGCCTGACTCACATACCCATGAACCACACCTTGGCTTCGCTCCGAAACTGTCCAACGAACCGGGACCACCTCCGACGGTCCATCGCGTCGCGAGACGACGCCCACTCGAACGACTCGAGACGCACCTCGCCCTCCGGACCCCGTATCCGCAGACGCTGAATCTCCATCCGGGCGCCGCCCAGCGTCACCTGACTCGGAGCGCTGCCCGCGCGCCACACCGAACGAGCATCCTGGTGACGACCCTTCGCCCCGCACCGCAACTCCCGCTCCTTCTCCATCAACTGCGCCAAGGCAGAACGGCCTGTCTCAACGCACAGATCCTGAAAGCTCGACAGACCGTCGAACAACGAGGACGATGCCTCCAACAGACCAAGCCCCGACCCCGACGACGAGCTGCTCCTTCTCTCTTGCCGATTCCCTTCCCGACTGCCATGATTCGCCATGGGTGGCGTCTCCTTTCTTTCGCTGGAACCGGCCCGCTCACCGGGCCGGGTGAGCCGCCACCCTACTCCCAAAGTTCAACAGCCGGCGGGACATCCCCGGGCGGCGCCCGGATGGAGATTCAGCGTCTGCGGATACGGGGTCCGGAGGGCGAGGTGCGTCTCGAGTCGTTCGAGTGGGCGTCGTCTCGCGACGCGATGGACCGTCACACGATGGAAGCGATCGCTTCGGGCGTGTCGACGCGGAACTACCGGCGGTCGCTGGACACGGCGGCAGCGGGTTCGGACCGTCGTTCGGCTTCCAGGAGTTCGGTGTCTCGTCGCTTCAAGGCGCTGTCGATGCGGCAGATGGAGAAGTTCCTGTCGTCGTCGCTGGAAGACGAGGACATCCGCGTGTTGTGCGTGGACGCGAAGTACATCGGTGGCCACTGCATTCTGATCGCCTTGGGCGTTTCGTCGTCCGGTCACAAGCGGGTTCTTGGCCTTCGCGAGGGTTCGACGGAGAACACGGCGGTGGTCCGCGCTCTTCTCGCCGACCTGGTGGAGCGGGGCCTTTCGACGGCGAAGCCGTTGCTGTTCGTCATCGACGGCAGCAAGGCCCTGCGCCGCGCGATCAGGGAGGTCTTCGGCGACGCCGCGACGGTGCAGCGCTGCCAGGTCCACAAGGCCCGGAACGTCGAGGAACACCTGCCCGAAGAGAAGCGAGCCTCGATTCGCCGGGCGCTCCGCAAGGCCTGGGACAGCAAATCCGCCAAGACGGCCTTGAGGCGTCTGCGGCAGCTCGCCAGTCATCTCGAGCGGGAGCACCCCGGCGCAGCGGCCTCCCTACGGGAAGGCATGGAGGAGACCGTCACCGTGCTCGAACTCGGCCTCGCCGGAGCTCTCCAGAAGACCATGCGCAGCACCAATCCGATCGAGAGCCTCAACAGCTCCGTCGGGCGCTACACCCGCAACGTCAAGCGCTGGCGGGGCGGCGCCATGATCCAGCGCTGGGTCGCCGCAGCCCTCGTCGATGCGCAATCACGCTTCCACCGCGTCAGAGGCTACCGAGACATGCCAGAACTCATCCGTGCTCTCGAACGACGAGCACGTCACGTTGACCACCAAACCAAGGCCGCTTAACATTCTTCAACACACACGAGCCGCCATCCGAAGTTCAACAGAAAACGGGACAATCCCCGGGCGGGGTGTCGCTCTACGAAGAAGTCGTTGGGGCGACGGCCAGAGAGCCGGGAACGGTCGTTCTGGATCACTTCGGCGGATCGGGCACCACCGGGCACGCGGTGATCAACCTGAACCGGGAGGACGGTGGCGGGCGCAGGTTCATCCTCGTCGAAGTGGGCGACCACTTCGACACGGTGCTTCTGCCTCGCATCAAGAAGGTGGCGTTCAGCCCGGAATGGAAGCGTGGCAAACCCGCTCGCGAAGCGACAGCCGAGGAGGCGGAGCGCTCGCCCCGGTTGATCAAGTACATGCGCCTGGAGTCCTACGAGGACGCGCTGGACGGCATCGCATTCGACGGCCGGGCGGCGCAGTTGCATCTCGAGGAGAAGCTGGACGGCTACTTCCTCAACTACATGTTGAAGTGGGAGACGAAGGACAGCGAAACGCTGCTGAACCCGGCGAAGTTGGCGAGTCCCTTCACGTACAGGTTGCGCGTGCACAGGAACGGTACGGCGGGCAGCCAGCCGGCGGACGTTGCCGAGACCTTCAACCATCTACTTGGACTCCGGGTGCGGACGCGGCGGGTTCATGCACGAGGAGGCGAGCATCGTTATCTTGTGTTCCGCGGCGAGACTCGCGACGCGCCGGGCCGCGAGGTGGCGGTCATCTGGCGGGATACGGAGGGTTGGGCGGAGGAGGAGCTCGCCGCGGACCGGGACTTCATCGCGGCGGAGGGGCTGACCGAGGGCGCCGACACGGTCTACGTCAACGGCATGTCGTCGATTCCGCGTGCGAGGCCCATCGAACCGCTGTTCAAGGAACGGATGTTCGCGGGCGTGACGGATCGGTAGGTCGAGGAGGCTGCGCCGAATGGCGAGGCGAGCGTCTGGAGCGAGGACGGCGGGGAGCGTCGCTGGCCTTGAGCAGCGGATGACGCTGCTCGCGTGGCTGCACGCGCGGCTCGGCTTCGTTTGCGCCCGCGAGGCGCTGCGCGAGATGGAGCAGGCGGACGAGGGCTTCGACGCCGACGGCCGAAGCCATGCCTGCACTCGCCTGCTGTCGCGAAGCGAGCACATGAGAGGAGTCGGCCGCGAGGACCTGCTGCGCTACGACGGCAACATCCGTTCAGCGCTGGCGGCGATGAACGCGGGTCGGACGGAGCCCATCACGCTTCGCTACTTCCAGTACCTGGCGGCTCTTCATGCCGAGGTGTTCCTGGACTTCCGCCTCAACCGGCGAGCCGAGATGCTTGCGGGGCTGAACGAGATCGTCAGAGAGAAGAACATCGGCCGCGGCCTGGAGGGGCCGTACCAGCCGTACAGCGCGGCGGACCTGAACAAGCTGGCGTTCTGGATGGCGACCGGAAGCGGCAAGACCCTGCTGCTTCACCTCAACTACCGGCAGTTCCTGCACTACAACCGGGATGCGCTGGACAATGTGATTCTCATCACGCCGAACGAGGGCCTGAGCGTGCAGCACCTGGCCGAACTGCGGGCCTCGAACATCGACGCGCGGCGTTTCCGTCCGGACGGCGGCGTGGATCTCTTCGGAGGGTTCCACGGGTTCCATGGCGCCGACGTGATCCAGGTGACCGAGATCACGAAGCTGGTTCTGGAGAAGCGGGGCGAAGGCGAGAGCGTTCCCGTCGAGGCGTTCGAGGGCGCCAACCTCATCTTCGTGGACGAGGGGCACAAGGGCTCGGGCGGCGAGGCGTGGCGAGCGGTCCGCGACGCGATGAGCGCCACGGGCTTCACGTTCGAGTACAGCGCGACCTTCGGTCAGGCGCTCGCCGCCGCTCGGAACGACGAACTGACCGCCGAGTACGGAAAGGCCATTGCCTTCGACTACTCCTACCGGCACTTCTACGGCGACGGCTACGGCAAGGACTTCAGCGTGGTCAACCTGGAGCAGACGGTCGGGGACCATGCGGACGTCCTGCTGTTGGCGAACCTGCTGGCCTTCTACCAGCAACAGGTCGCGTTCGCGGAGAACCCCGGCGCCGCTCGCCGCCACAATCTGGAACGGCCGCTCTGGACGCTCGTCGGCGCCAGCGTCAACGCCGTCTACTCGGAGAAGAAACAGAAGCGGAGCGACGTACTGACGGCGGCCCGCTTCCTGCACCGCGTCCTGGCCGACCGGCAATGGGCGACCGGGACGATCGAGGCGTTGCTGAGCGGGCGGTCCGGGCTCGTGGACGAGACCGGCCGCGATGTTGTCGAGGGCCGGTTCGAGTACTTGGCCGGCCGGGACGCGTTGGCCGTCCACGAGGATCTGCTGGGCCGAACGTTGCGTGCTCCGGCCGGCGGCGGACTCCACATCCACGACATCCGCGGCGCGGAGGGCGAACTTGGATTGAAGGCGGCCGGCGCCGAGGAGTACTTCGGGCTCATCTACATTGGCGACGCCGGAGCGTTCAGGAAACTCGTCGAGGCCGACGATTCCGGCATCACGCAGGAAGTCGACGCGATCTCCGGCTCGCTCTTCGACGGCATCAACCGTCCGGACACGACGATCGAGATGCTGCTCGGCGCCAGGAAGTTCCTGGAGGGTTGGAACTCCTGGCGCGTGTCCAGCATGGGGCTCCTGAACCTCGGCCGGAGCGAAGGCGCGCAGATCATCCAGTTGTTCGGCCGCGGCGTCCGTCTGCGCGGCCGGGACATGACGCTCAAACGGAGCGCCGCGCAGCCGGGCGGCGCTCCGGCCCACATCAGGCTGCTCGAGACGCTGAACGTCTTCGCGTTGCGGGCCAGCTACATGAAGAAGTTCCGCGAGTACCTCGAGCGGGAAGGACTGCCGTTGACCGAGACCGTCGAGCTGCCTTTGCCCATACGGCCGGCGCCGGACCTTCAAGGCCGGAACCTTGTCATTCCGCGCCTCGACGAGGGCCGCGAGTTCAAGGCAGAGGCCGCGATGCTGTTTCAGCGCGAGAACGACGGCGGCCGGCCGGTGGCCCTCGACCTCTCGGGCAGAGCGCAGGTGGTGTCCGGCAGCGGGGGCCGCGTGGCGACGGCGGACGCGAGTTCCGGCGCCGGCCGGCGCCTGTCCTCCGAGAGCCTGGATCTGGTGGACTGGAACGCCGCGTATCTGGACCTGCTGGATCATCGGACCAGTCGGGGATTCGACAACCTGGCCATGACTGCCGACGGACTGAGGGGGATCCTGGAAGCGGACCCGCCGGTCTATTCGCTGGTGGCGGACCCGGGACTGGCCCAGCCGGCCACGTTGGCCGACCGGGAACGCCTGCAGGAAGCCGTGGTGGCGATCCTGTGTCGTTACGCCGACGGCATCTGGCGCCGTCGCCGGGCGCGTTGGGAGTCGGGCCACATGGCCTACCGGTTGCTGGACGAGGCAGACCCGAACTTCCGCTTCAACGCGACGGGCGACGCCAGCGGGGGCCGTTACGTCGTCAGCGTTCCGCTCGGACGGAAGGGCCTGATCGAGCGGCTTCGTCAGCTTCTCGCCAGCGACGTCGAGCTCTACGACGAAGAGTCCGGAGAGTTGCCGCGGATCCACTTCGACCGCCACCTGTACCAACCGCTTCTGATCGAGGCCGACGGCGGCCGCCCCGACGCTATCCAGACGATTCCGGCGGGCCTCAGGCCGAGCGAACGACGCTTCGTCGAGGATCTCAAGGGCTACTGGAGCAAACGCCAGGCCGCCGGCCAGCAAGACGGCACGGAGATCTTTCTGCTGCGGAACCTCTCCCGTACCGGCGTAGGCTTCTTCGAGAACGTCGGCTTCTACCCGGACTTCATTCTCTGGATCGCTCGGGGCGGCGAACAGCGCATCCTGTTCATCGAACCGCACGGGATGATCCATGCGCCGGCCTACGCGAACGACGAGAAGGCCCGACTCCACGAATGGCTGCCCGAGCTGGCCGAACGCATGGCCAAGCCGCCCGGGGTGACCCAAGTCACGCTGGACTCGTTCATCGTCTCCGCGACCTCCTGGGAGAAGCTCAGGACCCGTTACGACGACGTGTCATGGACCCGCGAACGATTCGCGGAGAAGCACATCCTGTTTCAGGAGGGTCAGGGCGGCCACGACTACATCGCCGCGCTCTTCCGATGACGACCGGCAAGACCGGCCGTCGAGGCCCGCCTTCAGCATGATCGCCGAGAGCCTTCTCGTCCCTCGGCCTTCTCTCCGGTCCGGCGCTACCGGTCCGCCAGCGGGCCGAACTTCCGTTCCACGGCGGTCCAGAAGCCGTCGATGTCGAGCTCGACCTCCGGCACGACCGGGGATCGCCATCGGCCCGATGCCGGCGGGCGGACGGTGAAGGCGCCGCCGTCCGACACGAGGAAGGCGATGTGGCGGCCCGCGGGATCGACGATCCAGTACTCGGCGACGCCGGCTTCGGCGTAGAGATTCAGCTTGTGGACCTGGTCGCGGCTGGCGGTCGCCGGCGACAGGATCTCGACCGCGAGGTCGGGCGCGCCCTCGATCCAGTTCCGGACGATTTCGGCGCGATCTGGCGAGACGTAGAGCAGGTCGGGTTGGACCACCGAGTGCGGCGCGAGGTGGACGTCCATCGGCGCGGCCAGAGCCAGTCCGCCGGTCCGCTCGGCGATTTCATGCAGGACGTGGGCGAGGCGGACTGAGATGTACTGATGCAGGGAGACGGGGCTGGGACTCAAGTAGAAGCGGCCGTAGATGAGTTCGCAGCGCGGTTCGTCGGACAGAGCGGCGTGATCGGCCCGGCGGTAGGGACCGAGGCGCCGTTGCAAGGTCGGCGGCGGCTGGTCGAGCAGCGTCACGGACATGCAATGGAGTATACGGAGGGAGCGGCGGAGGCGTCGTCCTGGCTGCTGCTGTAACGCCTTGAACGCCGCCAGGACCCGGGTGGCGGCTCTGGTGGTTCCGCGCGATCCGCGGCCTCGCGTCGGCGCAACTTCCAGGAACGGACGATGACGGCGAACGGGTGGACTCCGCGTCCGGTTGCCGCGCTTCCCGAGAGCGGCTGCGCGATGCGCGGGCGGTAGACTGCGGTGGCGGCGGCCGGACGTTCGGACCGCTTGCCCGTCAGGATTCCGTGCCGTGACCACGCCCGCCAACGAACCGTCCACCCGTGCCGTGGAGGACGCCAGCCCGCTCCGCTTCGTCACCGCGGCGTCCCTGTTCGACGGTCACGACGCGGCGATCCACATCATGCGGCGGATGATCCAGGACCGCGGCGTCGAGGTGATTCACCTGGGCCACAACCGCGGGGTTGACGAGATCGTCCGAGCGGTCGTGCAGGAGGACGCCGACGCGGTCGCGGTCAGCTCGTACCAGGGCGGCCACATCGAGTTCTTCCGCTACATGATCGACCGGCTGGCGGAGGAGGGCCGGGAAGACGTCCTCGTGTTCGGCGGCGGCGGCGGCACGATCACGCCGGAGGAGATCACGGAACTCGAGGGCTATGGAGTCGAGCGCATCTACCATCCCGACGACGGTCTGAAGATGGGTCTGCCGGCGATGATCGACGACGTCGTCGAGCGGGCGCATGCGAAGCGCCGGCCGCCGCCCGAACCGCGGTTCCGGGTGCGCGCGGCCTCGGACCCGGACGGCGACATCGAACTGGCGCGTCTGCTGTCCGCGATCGAACGCGGGGCGGTAGGCGAGTCCGAGCTGCGCCGGCTGCGCAAGGAGTGGCGGCTAGCCGGCGCCGGCGTGCCGGTCGTCGGACTCACCGGTACCGGCGGCGCGGGCAAGAGCAGCGTCGCCGACGAACTGCTGAACCGCTTCCTCGAGTGCATGCCCGAGGCGGCGAAGGGGATGCGGATCGCGCTCCTGGCGGTCGACCCGACGCGCAGACGGACGGGCGGCGCCCTGCTCGGCGACCGGATCCGGATGAACAGCCTGCGCAGCGAGCGCGCCTTCATGCGCTCCATGGCGACGCGGCGGCAGAACCTGGCGACCAGCGAAGTGCTCGGCGACGCGATCGCGCTGCTCAAGGCGTCGGGTTTTTCCCTGGTCCTCGTGGAGACCGCCGGCATCGGCCAGAGCGACAGCGAGATCGTCGATCTGGTCGACCTCTCGGTCTACGTGATGACCTCGGACTACGGCGCGGCGAGTCAGCTCGAGAAGATCGACATGCTGGACTTTGCCGACGTCGTCGTGCTGAACAAGGTCGACCGACGCGGCGCCCAGGACGCGCTGCGGGACGTGCGCAAGCAGTGGCGGCGCAACCGGCTGGCCTTCGGCGCGGCCGACGAGGACGTGCCGGTCTATCCGACGATCGCCAGCCAGTTCCAGGATCCGGGCGTCAACCGGATGTTTCGGAACGTGTGTCGGCTGCTGCGGGAGCGCCTCGACCTGGACGCGGCGGCCTGGACTCCCGAGATCGACCCGGACGAGCGCGAGCCAAGGGCGGCCGTCCTGATCCCGGACCATCGCAGCCGCTACCTTGCCGAGATAGCCGAGGCGGGCCGCGCCGCCGAGGCCGACGTCGCGCGCCGCGCGGCGGCCGCATCGAGGGCCCACGGCTGCTATCGGGCGCTGGCCGAACTGGACGATCCGGATCTCCCTGAGCCTCTTGCCGGCTACGCGGCGGCGGCGCTCGAGGCGGCGTCCGACGAGACCCGCCTGCGCCTCCGCCGGCGTTACCAGGAAGCGCTGGCCGAGATCGGCGACGAGGCGACGGAACTCCTGAGGACGTGGCCCGAACGCGTCGACGCCGCGCGCTCCGACCGGTACAGCTACCTGGTCCGCGGCCGCGAGGTCACCGGCGAAAACTACGTCACCACGCTGAGCCACCTGAAGATGCCGAAGCTGGCGTTGCCGGAGTACTCGGACTGGGGCGATCTGCTGCGTTTCCTGATGAAGCACAACCTGCCGGGCGCCTGGCCGTACACCGCCGGCGTCTATCCCTATCGGCGGCGGGGCGAGGAACCGACCCGGATGTTCGCGGGCGAGGGGATCGCGGAGCGCACGAACCGGCGCTTCCACCTCGTGTCGCGCGGGCAGCCGGCGAACCGTCTGTCCACTGCGTTCGATTCGGTGACGCTCTACGGCTCGGATCCGGGGCTCAGGCCCGACATCCTGGGCAAGGTCGGCAACTCGGGCGTGTCGATCTCCACCGTCGACGACATGAAGCGGCTCTATTCGGGATTCGACCTGTGCGACCCGGCGACGTCCGTGTCGATGACGATCAACGGCCCGGCGCCGACCATTCTCGCCTTCTTCATGAACGCCGCGGTCGACCAGCAGGTCGAGCGTCACCTGCGGGAAACCGGCGGCCTGGAGCAGGCGCGAACGGAGATCGACCGGCGGGCCGGCGGCGCCGCTCCGACCTACCGCGGAGAGCTGCCGGAGGAAAACGACGGCCTGGGCCTGGCGCTGCTCGGCATCTCGGGCGACGAGGTTGTCGATCGCGAGGTCTACGAGCGGATCCGGGCGGACGCCCTGAGCCGGGTCCGGGGCACCGTCCAGGCCGACATCCTGAAGGAGGACCAGGCCCAGAACACGTGCATCTTCTCGACCGAGTTCTCGCTGCGGATGATGGGCGACGTGCAGCAGTTCTTCATCGACCACAACGTCCGCAACTACTACAGCGCCTCGGTCAGCGGTTACCACATCGCCGAAGCCGGCGCGAACCCGGTCACGCAGCTGGCGTTCACTCTCGCCAACGGGTTCACCGTCGTCGAGTACTACCTGGCGCGGGGCATGGCGATCGACGACTTCGCCCCCAACCTCTCGTTCTTCTTCTCGAACGGGATGGATCCGGAGTACGCCGTGATCGGTCGGGTGGCGCGCCGGGTCTGGGCGCGGGCGATGCGCGAGCGCTACGGCGCTTCCGCCCGCGGCCAGATGCTCAAGTACCACATCCAGACTTCCGGTCGTTCGCTGCACGCGCAGGAGATCCAGTTCAACGACATCCGCACCACGCTCCAGGCCCTCTACGGCATCCTCGACCGCTGCAACTCCCTGCACACCAACGCCTTCGACGAGGCGATCACGACTCCCACCGAGCAGTCCGTGCGGCGCGCGCTGGCGATCCAGCTGATCATCAACCGGGAGTTCGGTCTGAATCGGAGCGAGAATCCCTGGCAGGGATCCTTCGCCCTGGACCAGTTGACCGACGCGGTGGAAGAGGCGGTCTACCTGGAATTCGAGCGCCTCGCCGAGCGGGGCGGCGTCCTGGCGGCGATGGACGCGATGTACCAGCGCTCGAAGATCCAGGACGAGAGCATGGAGTACGAGGCGAAGAAGCACGACGGCAGTCTGCCCGTGGTCGGCGTCAACACCTTCCTCGCCGAAGGCCAGGAGTTCGCCGAGACGGTCAAGGCCGAGCTGATCCGCTCGACGGACGAAGAGAAGCGTCTGCAGATCGAGAGTCTGGCTTCCTTCCACCGCCGCCACGCCGACCGCTCGCCGGCGTGCCTCGAGCGGCTGCAGGACGTGGCGCGTCGCCGCGGCAACGTCTTCGAGGAGCTGATGGAGACGGTCAAGCACTGCTCGCTCGGCCAGATCTCGGACGCGCTCTACCGTGTCGGCGGCGAGTACCGACGCAGCATGTAGCTCCTCGGCTGGCCCGGTGGATCGACCGGCGCGCTCCGTTGCTATCTTCGGCGTTCATGAGCGACTGGCATCACGCGGACATTCTCGAAGCGATCGCCGAGCACCGGCCGGAAGCGCCGGCGCAGGCCTTCGTGGATCCACTGGGCGGCGAACCGGCGCGCCGCTGCTCGCAGGCCGAGATGCACCGCCGCGCGAACGGCGTGGCGGCGACGCTGATCGCGCGCGGCGCGAAGCGCCAGGACAAGGTGGCGCAGTATCTCTACAACGCGCCGGAGTACCTCGAGTCCGTGCTCGCCTGCTTCAAGGCATCGCTCGTGCCGGTGAACACGAACTATCGCTACGTGGAGGGCGAGCTCCTCTACCTGTGGGACAACGCGGACGTCGTGGCGGTCGTCTTCCACGGTTGCTTCGCATCGCGGATCGCGGCTCTGCGGTCGAAGACGCCGGGGATCCACACCTGGCTCTGGGTCGACGACGATTCCGGCCCCTGTCCCGAATGGGCGATTCCCTACGAGCAGGCGGCCGCCGCGACAGCGGGCGACTCGCTGGCCTTCGAGGCGCCCTGGCCGCGCAGCGGCGACGATCTCTGGCTGCTGTACACCGGCGGCACGACCGGCATGCCGAAGGGGGTCATGTGGCGGCTCGACGACCTCTGGCTGCTCGGCAACGAAGGCCGGCCCGAGCCGTTCGATCTCTCGGGCGGCTTGGAGGGCCTCGCGTCCCAGTTCGACGACCTCCTGATGCGGCGGATCTCTCTTCCCGCATGCCCCCTGATGCACGGCACCGGTTTCCTCACCGCCCTCGGCGGCCTGCTGAACGGCGGCACGGTGATCACCCTGGCCAACCGCCGCTTCGACGCGGTGGCGACGCTCGAGGCGATCACCGCGGAGAAGATCAACGGGATGGCGATCGTCGGCGACGCGTTCGCTCGACCGTTGGTGCGCGCGCTCGAGGCGGAACCGGATCGCTTCGACCTGTCGAGCCTCGAAGCCGTGGTTTCCTCGGGCGCGATGTGGAGCGCCGAGGTCAAGCGCGCCTTCCTGCGGTTCTGTCCGCCGGAAACCATCCTGACGGACAGCCTCGGGTCGTCCGAGTCGATCGGCATGGGCCGCTCGGACTCGGCCGCCGGAGAGGCGGCCGAGACCGCCTCCTTCGTGCTCGGCGACAACGCCTGCGTGCTCGACGACGACGGCGGGCGGGTCGAACCCGGCTCCGGCGTGCTCGGCCGCATCGCCGTGACCGGACACATTCCGCTCGGCTACTACAAGGACGCCGAGAAGACAGCCGCCACCTTCATCGAGTTGGACGGCGTCCGCTACTCGATGGCAGGCGACTACGCCACGGTCGAGGCCGACGGCGCCCTCAGGCTTCATGGCCGCGGCTCGGTGTGCATCAACAGCGGCGGCGAGAAGATCTTCCCAGAAGAGGTCGAGGAGGCGCTCAAGACCCACCCCGCGGTCCGCGACGCGGTGTGCGTGGGCGTTCCGGACGAGCGGTTCGGTCAGGCGGTGACCGCGATCGTCGAGCTCGACGACCTTGAGGCATACAGCGAGTCGGACGCGATCGGTTGGGTGAAACGGGAACTGGCGTCCTACAAGGCGCCAAGGCGCATCCTGGTGCGGGACACCGTGGGCCGGGCGGCGAACGGCAAGGCCGACTACAACGACCTGCGCGAGTGGGCGGTGGGGCGACTTGCCGAGCGGGAGGCGGCGCGGTGAACCGGCCCCCGAGCCTGGCCAGAGATTCCGTGCGGAAGGTCGTCGTCCAGTTGCCGGCGATCGCCAAGGCGTCTTCCGTCGATGCGCGCTGTTCCTTCGAACTGGAGGCGCTTCTTCCGGTGGCGGAGCTCGTCGAGGTGGCGGCGACGTCGGAGGAGGAGTTTCTGGCCGAAGCGTCGGACGCAGCGGCGATCATCACTTCCTGGGGTTTTCGCATCAGCCGTTCCGTGGTCGCCGGCCTCCGCGAGTGCATCGTGATCGGCGTGGGCAGCGTCGGCGTCGACATGGTCGACGTCGAAGCGGCGACGGAAGCCGGCATCGTGGTCACCAACGTGCCGGACGTGTTCATCGAGGAGGTGGCCGACCACACGATGGCCCTGATCCTCGCCGGCGCCCGGCGGATGCGCGAGATGGACTCGATGGTCCGCCGCGGCGACTGGTTCAAGGGGCGGCCGCTGCTGAACGAAGTGCCGCGGCTGTGGGGCCAGACTCTGGGTCTCGTTTCCTTCGGCAACGTGGCGCGGGCCGTGGCGCGGCGGGCCATGCCCTTCGGCATGAGGGCGATCGCGCACGACCCGTACGTCAGCGAGTTGAAGATGACCGGGGAGGGCGTCGAGCCGGTCAGCTTCGACGAACTTCTGGAGCGCTCCGACTATCTGTCGATGCATGCGCCGCTGAACGTCGAGACCAGGGGCATGCTCTCGACCCGCGAGTTCGCGGCGATGAAGAAGAGCGCGGTGGTGATCAACGCCGGCCGCGGACCGACGATCGACGAAGCGGCCCTGATCGCGGCGCTGGATTCGGGCGGCATCGCCGCCGCGGCGCTCGACGTGCTGGAGCGGGAACCTCCGGCCGCGGACAATCCCCTGCTGGGCATGGACAACGTGATCCTGACCCCTCACGTCGCTTCGGCCACGACCCGGATGCGGCCGGCAACGCGGCGGCGCGTGGGGCGCGAGGTGGCGATGGCGTTGCGCGGCCGCTGGCCGATGAGCTGCGTCAACCCGACCGTCCTGCCGCGGGTCGCTCTGGAACGCTGGCAGCCGGTGCCGATGGATCGTGGTCCGAACCGTTAGCTGCTAGCCCGGATGTGTCACCGAGGTCCGTAGCGAGCGGATCCGCGGCCGCTCGAATGCAGCGCGACTTTCGCCACGGGCTGCTCGACCCCCGAACCTGGACTCGCGCAAGCCTTCACTTCCTCAAGACCACAACACCGGCTGTCTTCTTCAATCGCTGGGGAACGCGTCGCCCGGCGCCGGTTTCCGACCTTGGTCGGCCGAGGCCGCGCCGGATCCCGAAGGACACACGATCGTGAACTCGAAGGTGTCGGGGATCACGAAGTTCGAGTTGGTGGGATACGGAGGCCCTTTGATGGGCGGGGTTATCTGCTTCACATTGGTGAGGTCCATCGTGGCCACGATGTTCACTGGCAGGGAGTGGTTGTTGGCACTGCTGCACCAGGTTTCGTTGGCCCGGATCTCGAAGGTGAGCGAACCGGAGGTGGTCATCTTGATGCCGTACTCGGTCTGCCAACCCTTGCCGACCTTGGATCGAAGGCTCGTCCGCGGCGGGTTGCCGACTTCCGGAATGTAGAACGTTCCTTGAAGGCCTTGCGTCGTCCTGGCGGTAATTTGGGCCGTCCTGTCGGACGGTACATCAATGACTGCCTGGTGGCCGAGCCTTGGACCGGCATCAGCTCTTGGGGACCCCGGGGCCGGGATCGTCCTGAAGTGGCCGCTGCCGTTCCCCCACAGGTCGATAACCATGCTCAAGACGCCAGTGCCGGCGGGCCGGACGACGGCGCCGCCTTTCTCGAGGCGTACCATGGTCCCCGTCACCGGATTCGCAATCGTCGCCACGAGGACCGCTCCGCCATCGCCCAACTGACATGACGTGGTCAGGCGGCTGTAGGTCGGCGCCGCGGCCGTTCCGCCGGTGGTGTAGCCGCACTTGCGGAGCGGGGTGATCGGCTTCGGCAGGATGTTCGGCAGGATGCCGACGCGGCCGGTCGCGGTTTCCTTGAGGTAGACGGCGCCCATGCCGGCCGTCATCTTCACGCCGTCGCCGGCGCTCGCGATCTTGATCGCGTCGTCCTTGAGCGCCTTGTGGACCTCCTTGTCGACCAGAAGTCCGACCGCCGAGTTCATCTCGTCCGTGATCCAGAACCAGCCGCCGTCCATGATCGGGCCGAGTTCGAAGGATGCCTTCTCCGCCATGCAGGCGTGGCCGTTCTCCTCGCTGAACAACGCGCTGACCACGCCGTCGGCGTTCGGCACAAGTTCACCTGTCCGGGTGACGCCGCCGCACTGGCTGAGCCAGGTCACCTTCTTCGTGCCCTCGGTCGCCGTGGCGATGAACCCGCCGGAGCCCATGTAGTGCGAGAGCGCGTGGGTGCAGCCGGCGCAGGTAGTCGTCACCTGCCCGACCGCCATCGGGGGCATCGCGCAGAGCGCCAGTGCCATCAGGGTGTGCTTCATCGAGTTGGTTCTGGTCTTCATCTGTCGGTCTCTTCCTCCACGAGCGATCTCCGTCGCCAGCGGTTTCCAACTGGCTCCGCAAATCGACCCGATGTGCAACCGGGCTGTCTGGTCCGAAGACGGCGCCGTAACGGTGAAGGCCAAGCGCGTCGCCATGCCTGGCGACGTTCACCTCGAACCGGGGCGTCTGAACGAACTGAACGGGCGGGCCACAGTGCGCCAAGCCAGCGGCTCGGCGCCCTTGTCTGGCCGGCCCGGCCGGCGATGCGTCGCGCTAATGCCCTGGCGAGCCGGCCGCTCTGGCGCTCTGGCGCTCTGGCGCTCTGGCGCTCTGGCGCTCTGGCGCTCTGGCGCTCTGGCGCTCTGGCGCTCTGGCGCTCTGGCGCTCTGGCACTCTGGCACTCTGGCACTCTGGCACTCTGGCACTCTGGCACTCTGGCGCTCTGGCGCTCTGGGCAAACATCGTCATAGAGCGTAGCACAAGTCTGGCCTTCGTGATTCCCGTGGCCGATGACCCTGATCAACCGCCGCCTCGCCCCGGGCATCGACACGATCTTCCTGCTGCCGGCGCCCGAGTGGATCTACGTCTCGATCCGGCTGACCAAGGAGGTCGGCAGCCTCGACGGCAACCTGTCAGGCATCGTGCCGCCCGCGGTGCTGGAAGCGCTGCGGCCCAAGCTGGAGTCGCTGCGAGCCCGCATGCTTCACCGAGGACCGTAGCGAAGGCGAGCGGATCCGCGACCGCAGCAGGCGATCAGCGAGATATGCGGGCTAGTCGTCGTACGGCGGCGTCGTGAACCAGGCGAGCCGGCCACAACCGGGATCGATCTCGCTCCAGGACGCGAGGTAGAGGTGCACGCAGGCAACAGCGGCGGTAACGAAGGCGGGCGGGTCATCGCCGGTCAGTCGGCGGACGAGTTCCGCGCAGGTCGGCTGGTGGCCGACGATGAGGATCGAATGCGCTTCGTCGGACTGCTCGCGCAGGAGATCGATCACGCTGCCCGGCGAGGCGAGGTAGAGCGAGGGTTCCAGGATCGTGGTGCGGTTCCAGTCGCCCGCCGCGACCGCCAGTTCGATCGTCTGCCGCGTGCGCACCGCCGACGAACACAGGATGCGGTCCGGCAGAGCCCGACGCTCCGCGAGTCCGCGGCCCACCGCTCGGGCGGCTTCCAGCCCCCGGGCGTTCAGAGGCCGCTGGTGGTCGACTCCGCCGTACATGGCGCTCCAGTCCGACTTTGCGTGCCGCAGCACGTAGAGGATGCGCACGACGGACGACGCTAGCACCGTGTGCGGCGGTTGCGCCGCCCCGTCGCGCGGAAAGGGCCTGTAGCATTCCGTGACCATGCGGAGTGCGGATCGGCGGCGGCGGGCCGCGTGGCTCGCCGTTCTCGGCTTCGCGGCAGCCACGGCTGCCGGAGCGCAGCCGACGAATCAGCCGGCAGCAGGCCCGGCGGCACGTCTCAACGTCGAGACGTTCGACTTCGTCTGGCGGAAGATCGCCGACACGTTCTGGGACGAGTCGATGGGCGGCGTCGACTGGGACGCCGTGCGAGACGAACTGCGTCCGCTTGCCGGCGACGCAACCGGCGTGGACGAGCTCCGCTCCGTGCTGCGGGACATGCTCTCGCGGTTGGGCCAGTCCCACTTCGGCGTTCTTCCGGGGACGGGTTCCTCGGCCCACGGAGAGGATCCGCCGTCCGGGTCAGAGGACGGCGGCGACGAGGCCGCCGTCTGCACGACGGCACTCGCGCGGGCCGTGCTCGGCGAAGGAGGATCGCCCTCCTCCGACGCCGGGCCGGGGTTTGACCTCCGCTTCATCGACTCGGCCGCCGTTGTCGCGCGCGTCGAGCCGGGTTCCGCCGCGGATCGCGCGGGTCTCGCCGCCGGACTGGAGGTGGTGCGCTTGGGCGACCAGGAGCTCGCGCCGCTGACCCGCTGCCTCGGTCTCGACTCCCCGGACGGGCCGGTCGCGGCGACGTTGCGCTCCCGGGCCGTTGCCGGCCTGCTGTACGGACGTGTCGGAGATCCGCTGACGGTCGAGTTCGCGGACCGCGACGGCGGCCGGCGGCGGCTCGAACTCGAGCGGCGTCACCACCCGGACGCGGTCGAGGCCGGCTTCGGAAACCTGCCGCCAATGCGTTACCGCTTCGAGACCGACGTCGTCGAGACCGGCGCCGGCCGCGTTCTGGCGGTGCGCTTCAACATCTGGATGCTGCCCGTCGTGCGGGACTTCGGCGCCGCGCTCTACGGGGAACCTCCCGCCGGCACGGCCCTGTTCGACGGCCTGCTCATCGATCTGCGCGGGAATCCCGGCGGCGTCGGCGGCACGGCGGTCGGCGTCGCCGGCTACCTGCTCGACGAGAGGGTCGAACTGGGCCGGATGGTGAACCGCGGCAATGACCTGAGGTACATCGTCTCGCCGCGCCGGTCGTCGAGCGGCGGCCAGAGAATGAAGCCGTTCCCCGGCCCGGTCGCCCTGCTCGTGGACGGCGGCAGCGCCAGCACGAGCGAGGTCTTCGCGGCCGGACTCCAGGATCATGGCCGAGCCCGCATCTTCGGCCAACCGACGATGGCGGCCGCCTTGCCGGCGGTGGTCGAGAGGATGCCGAACGGCGACCTGCTCATGCGGGCCGTCGCCGACCTCGTGCGCCCGAGCGGCGAACGGATCGAGGGACGCCCGATCGTGCCCGATTCTCTGCATCCGCTCACGCGCGAAGGGTTGGCGGCGGGACGGGACGAGCCACGCGAGGCGGCGCTGGCCTGGATCGTCTCGGAGCTCGAAGGGGGCGACGGATGAACATCAGCCTCTGGAGCGAGGGAGTCAGTCTCGGCCGGTTCGGCAGCGAGGGTGCGTTCGGCCCGCCCTGGTTGTGGGCAGTCGCGGGCCTGCTGCTGCTTCTGCTGGGTCGTCAGCTCTACACGGCGTTGATCGGTCTGGTCGGTTTCTTCGTCGTCTTCGGCGTTCCGCGGGACCTGCTGCCGCTGGCGAGCGAGCTCCGGCTGCTGATGGCGGTCGGCGTCGGCGTTCTCGCCGCGCTGCTCGCCTTCATCGTGCGCAAGGTCGCCGTGGCCCTTGCCGGCGCCATGCTGGGGGTCGGGGCGGCGCTGTGGGCGATCAGCTTCTACGGCGCCCAGTGGGACATCCTGTGGTGGATCGTCATCGCGGCGGCCGCGGTGCTTGGCGCCTGGGCGCTGCGTGTCGTCTTCGAGACGGCGTTGATCGTCGTTTCGTCCTTCATCGGCGCCCTGCTGATCATGGCGGCGGTCGGCCTCGACGGGTTGCCCGCGCATGTCGGCGTTGCGTTGCTGATCGTGGTCGGCGTGGCGTTCCAGATGGGTCGTCGGCGCACGGCGGACAGGGAAGAACGGAAGGCGTCCGCGGGCTGATCGAGACTACGCGTCGGGACGATTGGGCATCGTCACGGCGACCTTGCCGGCGCCGGTCGCGGCGGCGGCGCCGGCGGCGGCGGTCAGCAGCGCGGCCTGCCCCGGGCGCAGGTTCTCGGCGCCGGCGAAGTTGCGGACCTCGACGTCGCCCTCGAGCGCGAGGACGATGCGTACGCTGTTCTTCCCGGGCAGCGGCGCGGCGGCCGCGCCGGTCAGCTCCAGGATGTCCAGCCTGAAGTCCGTCACCGGCGTCGCGAAGCCGGCGCGCCGGCCCCAGGGCTTGTCCTCGACCTCGGCCGCCAGGTGGCCCGCGACGCCGGCTTCGTAGACCAGGACGTCGAGAAGCTCTTCGCGGGCGACGAGTTTGGACGTCAGCCCGAGACGCAGGACGTTGTCGGAGTTGGCCATGACTTCGACCCCCGAGCCCCTGAGGTAACTGTGGGGCACGCCCGGCGCGGTGAAGAGCGCTTGCCCCGGCCGGAGATGGACCAGCCGCAGAATGAGGGGCGCGACGACCAGCGGGTCTTCGGGATGGAAGGCGGCGATCCGGGCGATCCAGCGCAGTGCGTCCCGTGCGTCCCGTTGTTCCGGGTCGGCGCCCTCGGCGGCCCGTCTGGCGGCGCGAGCGACCTCGACGGCAAGCTTCGTGCGCGGAGGTGTCATCAACGCGGCAAGCAGCGGCCGGTAGGCGGCCGCTCCCTCCGACTCGAGGCGTTGGACGTACGGTTCGAGTGGGTCCAGATCGAGAGCGGCGAGCAGACGGGCCGCTTCCGCGGGCGGCCGGAACCCGGAGAGGGCGGCGAACGGGGTCAGCGCGTAGAGCAGTTCCGGCTTGTGGTTCGGGTCCCGGTAGTTGCGCGGCGAGCCGGCGGTCGGCGCCGCGTCGACGGTCTCGGCCGCGAAGCCGCGAGCGGCCTGCTCGCGGTTCGGATGGGCCTGGATCGACAGCGGCCTGGCTGCCGAGAGGACCTTGGTCAGGAAGGGCAGCGCGGGGCAGCTGCCCAGAACCTCTGCCGGCCTCTCGGAGGTCAACCTGTCGAGCGGAATCCAGCTGGCTTCGTCTGGCCCGAGGACGACGTGGGCCGGTGCGTCCGGGTGGCTGCCGAACCAGAGTTCGGCCTCTGGAGCGCCGGTGGGTTCGCGGCCGCAGAGACGGGGGATGAAGTCGGACGTGCCCCAGTCGTAGTTCCGTACGCGCGGCAGAAGCCGGAGGGGACGGTCGAGCGGCGTCACGGCGCGGCGGACCTTGCCAGCCAGGACCGGGCCTCCGCTTCCGTGTCGATGTCGACCAGCGGCAGCTCCGAGTCGAGTTCCAGTTCCCGGACGCGAGCGGCCAGTTCGCACAGCAGGGGACGCGCGCCCTCGTCGCCTTGCAGTTCTTGGAGGCGGGCGAACCAGTGGCGGCCGAACGTGACCGGGGCGCCCCGGCGGCCCCGGAACGTCGGCGCGACGATCGATTCGGGTCCGGCGAAGACGCCGAGCAGCCGGTCGATGACGGCCGCGTCGAGACCGGGTTGGTCGACCGGCAGGAACATGACGCCCTCGGCCTCATCCGCGACTGCGTCCAGGCCGCGGCGGACCGATCCGCTCTGGCCGTCGGCCCAGGACGGGTTGTGGACCGCGCGCAGGTCGAGGTCGGCGACCTCCGAGCGCACTCTGCCGCTCGCGTGGCCGGTAACGAGGATGACTTCGCCGAGGCCGGAGGCCAGCGCTGTGCGGCAGGTTCGGCGGACCAGGCTCTCGTCGCCGATCCGGTGGAGCTGCTTGGGCCTGTCCGCGCCGGTCGCGAACCGGCTCGAGAGCCCGGCGGCGAGGACGACCCCGGAGACCGGGCCGGTCATCGCGCCGCGGCAGCCTGCCTGCCGTTTCGCACCACGACCAGTTCGGCGGCGATCGCCATCGCGATCTCCTCCGGCTTGCGGCCGCCGAGATCGAGACCGATCGGCGCGTGAATCCGGTCGATCAGTTCATCCGCGAGGCCGGCTTCGCGCAGCGCCGCGACCCGCTTCGCGTGGGTGCGCGACGAGCCGAGGGCGCCGACGTAGTGGACCCCGGCTTCAAGCGCGACCTGCAGCGCCGGGTTGTCCAGCTTTTCGTCGTGCGTGAGGAAGACGCAGTACGTGTTGGCGTGGAGCGGCGCGCGGGCCAGATGGTCCGCCGGCCACTCGACGACCAGTTCGTCGGCATGAGGGAAACGTTCGGCCGTGGCCAAGGCCGAGCGGGCGTCAACGACGACGGTGCGAAAGCCGAGACGGCGCGCGAAGTGCACCAGGTGGATCGCGACATGAACGGCGCCGATCACGAACAACCGGGGCGGCGGCTCGAAGGTCTCGACGAACACCTCGACGCCCTCGATGTCTCGCAGACCCGTGGCCGGTGGACTCTCCGCCGCGGCGAGGGCCAGAGCTTCCCGGTCCAGGTCGGTCTTGCTCAGCGTTCCTTCCGCCCGGCCGTCCGGCCACGCGAGCATGCGCGCTCCGAGCCCGGCGCCGTCCGCGCGGGTGAACGCGATCACCCGTTCGCCCGCGAGCAGGGACCGGCGGAGCGACTCGAAACCCATCGGGGCGAGCCTCCCCTCCTCAGCCGTCGATGCGCTCGACCAGCACCTCGACCTCGCCGCCGCAGGTCAGACCGACGGACCACGCCTGTTCGTCCGAGATGCCGTAGCTGAGCCGCTTCGGAAGACCGTCCTCGAGCACCGACTGCGCCTCCTCGATCACCGCGCCCTCGATGCAGCCGCCGCTGATCGAGCCGGCGATGCCGCCGGCGTCGGATACGGCCATCCTCGATCCGAGTGGCCGGGGCGACGAACCGACGGTGCGGATCACGGTCGCGACGGCCACGCGTCGGCCGTTCGCGCGCCAGCGGTCCACGTCGGGAAGGATGTCCAGCACGAGCCGGATTCTAGCCCGCATGTTTCGCCGATCTCCTGTTGCGGTCGCGGATCCGCTCGCCGTAGCGGGACCTCTCCCTCGTGTCGGCTCGACGTAATGTCCGCTACGCCTGCGCCGTCTCTCGGTCCGAGGGCCCGGCGCCAGCGGCGGCCATGCGCCCTCGCTACGGACCTCGGTGCAACATGCGGGCTAGCTGGAGGGCGCCGCCGGTGGCGGCGGAACGTTGCGCCGTGTCTTCATCGTGCGATCACGCCGCAGGGTAGGTATAACCCGCCTGGATGCCGAGCGGAATGCCCAGCAACCAGTAACCGATCAGGAAAACGGTCCAGGTGACGAGGAGGGTGACGGCGTACGGGATCATCAGCGACAGGACGGTGCCGATGCCGGCCTTCTTCGTGTACCGCTGGCAAAAGACGACGACCAGGGGGAAGTAGGGCATGAGCGGCGTCACGATGTTCGTCACGCTGTCGCCAACCCGGTAGGCGGCCTGCGTCAGCTCGGGCGAGATGCCGAGGCTCATCAGCATCGGCACGAAGATGACCGAGAGCACGGCCCACTTGGCGGAGGCCGAGCCAACGAACAGGTTGACCACCGCCGACAGCAGGATGATCCCGACCACGGTCGCCTGGGCCGGCAGCCCGAGATCGCGCAGGAAGTTCGCGCCCTTGAGCGCGATCAGCAGGCCGACGTTCGAGCTGCTGAAGGCGGCGATGAACTGGGCCGCGAAGAAGGCCATGACCAGGTAGTAGGCCATCGTCCGCATCGCGTCGCTCATGCCGTCGACAATGTCCCGGTGCGTTCTGACCGTGCCGGCGACGTAGCCGTGGACGACGCCGGGGATCAGGAAGAAGACGAAGATCAGAGGCACCAGCATCTGCATCAGCGGCGCCGAGAACGCGGTCAGTGCGCCGGCGTCGCTGCGGAGCGGCGATGCCTCGGGCCATGCCCAGAGCAGCAGGACGACCAGGCCGATCGCCAGGGAGCCCACGCCGGCCAGGAAACCGAGTCGGTCCCGTCGGCTCGGCTCTTCCATCCTGGGCATTTCGTCCGGGTCGCCGTCGATCTCGGCGCCGCGAAGCCTCGGTTCGGTCACGCGGTCGGTCAGGTACCAGCCGACGGCGATCACGAGGACGGAGGACAGTGAGGTGAACAGGAGGTTGCAGAGCGGGTTGACCAGGATCTCGGGGTCGAGGATCCGGGCGGAGGACTGCGTGAAGCCCTGGAGCAGGGGATCTATGCCCGACGGGATGAAGTTGGCGGAGAAGCCGCCCGACACGCCGGCGAAGGCGGCCGCGATGCCGGCAAGCGGATGGCGACCGGCGGCGTAGAAGATGACCCCGCCGAGCGGAATGACGAGGACGTAGCCGGCGTCCGCCGCGGTGTGGCTGACGATCGCGGCGAGGATCAGCATCGGCGTCAGCAGGCTCTTCGGCGCGACGCCGAGGATCAGGCGCAGGCCGGTGTTGATGAATCCCGTCTTCTCGGCCACGCCGACGCCGAGGAGCGCGACAAGCACCACGCCCAGCGGGGCGAACCCGGTGAACGTCGTCACCAGCCGCGCCATGAAGGTCGCCAGCGCTTCGCCGGTGAGCTGGTTCTGGATGCGGACGGGTTCGCCGGTTACCGGGTTGACGTCCGCGAACTGAATCGGCGCCATGATCGCCGAGGCGATCCAGGTCAGGAACAGCAGGAACAGAAAGAGGATCGCCGGATCGGGCAGCTTGTTGCCGACGACCTCGATCACGGTCAGAAGCCGGTTGAGAAGTCCCTTCGGCCTGCCGTTGTCGGTCTTCTGCGCCACGTCGCCTGCCTTCGCCATACGCCGGCTCCTCTTGGTCACCCTGCCCGGGGCGAAGGGGGCATCCTAGCGCCCGCCGTGACCGCCCGCGTCGTCATGCCGCTTCCCATAGTCGCTGCACGGGGACGGCGTACATGCGGTCGCCGAAGCCCGCGGTCATCTCGCCTTCATGGAGGACGACCCCGCCGACGAAACGGTCGCCTGCCGCCCTGGCCAGCTTCCGCAGGCCGCGGAAGTCTCTCTGCGCAACTGTCGCTGCCGCCTTGACCTCCACGCCCGCAACCGCTCGGCCGCCGCGTTCGATGACGATGTCCACCTCCGCGCCGTCCTTGTCGCGAAAGTGGGAGAACCTCAGCGAAGGATCGTGCCAGCTTGCCTGGCGCCGGAGTTCATGGAGGACGAACGTCTCCAGGAGGCGGCCGACCAACGGGCGGTCGGCGGCAAGCGACTCCGCGTCCTCCCCGAGCAGCGTCGCTGCAAGTCCGGTGTCGCCGATGTGGAGTTTGGGAGTCTTGATCAGGCGGCTCAGCCGATTGCCGTGCCAGGGCTTGAGACGTTCCAGCAGAAAGAGCCTTTCCAGAAGTGCAACGTAGTCGCCGATCGTCGGTCGGCTCAGGCCGAACGGGGCGGCCAGATCGCTCAGGTTGAACAGTCTGGCGGTCTGGGACGCCGTTGCCGCGAGAAGGTCGGGCAGAACGTCAAGGGACCGGATTCTCGTCATGGCCCGGACGTCGCGCTGGATCAGCGCTTCCACGTAACTGCGGCGCCATTCCATCTGACGCGCGACCGTGGGACGGTGCAGCGCCGGCGGATAGCCGCCGGCGACCATCCGGTCGATCAGATCGCGGCCCAGGCGCTCCGTGCGGCGCACTCCGAAGCCGTTGCCGAACAGGGCGTCGAGGAACTCACTGGCGGCATGCGAACCCCCTGGCCCTTCAGCTTGAGCCAGCTCGACCTGCGCCAGCGGATACAGGGGGACGATCTGTAGACGACCGGCCAGAGATTCGGAGAGGGCGGGCAGCAACAGAACGTTCGTGGAGCCGGTGAGGACGAAGCGCCCCGGCAAACGGCGACGGTCGACGTTCAGTTTGAGCGCGGGAAAGAGGTCTGGAACGGACTGGACCTCGTCGAGAACGACGCGCTCGGGCAGGTCGGCTACGAATCCGGTCGGATCGGCCCGGGCAGCGTTTCTCGCGAGCGGGTCGTCGAAACTGATGTAGCTGTAGTCCCGGCGCCGGCCGGTCCGTTCGGAACCGGCCCGGATGTCGTCCAGAACCGGATGAGCTTCTCCGAACGTGAGATGGCCGGGTGCGCATGCGTACTGCGCGAGGGTCGTCTTGCCGCACTGACGAGGGCCGTGGATGAGCACGATCGGCGAGTCTTCCAATGCCTCCCCCAAGCGGTCTTCGACGAATCGTCGGTAGAAGACCCGCTTCGCCATCGGCTGATCGTAACGCCGCGGTTCGGCCAATTGCAAGGTTGAGGTTCGTCTGATGGAAAGTTCCCAGCCCGGCCAGTTGCAGGGTTTCGCCTCGTCGTGGCGCCGACCGTGCCGCGCCGCAAACGTGGCCGAACCGTCCGTTCCAGGGCATGATTCGAGGCTGAGGGCGTCAGACCATGGTCCGGCCCACCCGCTCCACGAACCAGAACGCCGCGATGATGCCGGTGGCGTGGATCGGCGTCCGCAGGACGAGGTCCGGCACGACGATGCCGGCTCGCTTGACGACCGCCACGAGGGCGAGCACGGCGGCGACGACCATCAGCTGGCCCACTTCGACGCCGACGTTGAACAGGAAGAGCGCCAAGGCGATCGCCCGCTCCGGCAGCCCGATCTCGGCCAGGGCGCCGGCGAAGCCGAAGCCGTGCAGCAGGCCGAAGGCGAAGGCGATGAGCCAGGGCCTCTTCGTCGTGATCGCCGATCGCTGGTCCTCGGGACGCAGCAGTTCGACCGCCAGGAACAGGATGGACAGGGCGATCACCGCCTCGACCGGCGCCGAGGACAGCCTGACCAGGTCGAGGGACGAGAGCGCGAGCGTGATGCTGTGGGCGACCGTGAACGAGGTGACGACGCCGACCAGGCGCCAGGGACTGCGGACGTAGAACAGCAGCCCGATGACGAACAGGATGTGGTCGAAGCCGAACACCAGGTGTTCGACGCCGAGCCGGAAGTAGGGCAGGGCGTTGCCGGCAGCTTCCCGGTCGACGGTGACCGAGGCCGCCTCCGGTCGGAGCAGTTGGGTGAGGCTGTCGCCGTTGGCGAAGCTCATCCGGAGCAGGACGTCCGTCAGGGTCCGCTCCAGACCGGCAATGGCGAAGGTCTCGCCGTGGAAGATGCGGTCGGGATTGCCGTCCGCGGCCTCGCATTCGACGGTCCAGCGTTCGACCAGGGCGCCGGCCAGGTTCTCCGGCGGCTGCCGGGCCGTCTCCGTGCAGCGCTCGGGCAGGACCGGATCGAGCAGCAGCAGAAGCGCGCCCCGGCGGGGCTGCTTCCAGACGACCGCGAAGATCCCCGGCTCGCCCTCGTTCAGTTCGAGGTAGCCGGGACGAACCTCGTGGGCGCTCGCGGGAACGGCCGCCGCAAGCAGCCCGAAAGCGGCCGCGATCAGGACGACGAGGCCTTGCGCCGGGTGCGCCGTGAATCGCTTCGAGGGGCGCCGTCGCGGCGTGCGCGCGATCAGAACCGGGAGGCCGGGCAATGGGTGCGCCGACGTCTCCGCCGGCTCCTTGGCCGCGGGTCTTCCGGCTCCCGGAGAACGACGCGTCGGCCGCAAGGCCGGCGTCCGCCGTGGCCGCCGGCTCAGGGCTCGTCTCCGGCTTCGCCCGCGTCGCCGTCCTCCAACTCGGAGACGAAGTCGATCTCCTCGATCTCGACCCGGTAGCGCTCTCGCAGACGTTCGTGCGCGACTCGGTTCGCGGCGTCGCGGGCGTCGCGCTGGGCGTCGTCCAGCACGCGCCGGCGCACGTCCTCGAACACCGCAGGCTGCGCTTCCGTCCGCGTGGACAGTCGGACGACGTGGTAGCCGTAGGCGGACTCCACGGGTCCGGCCCACTCGCCGAGCGGCAGGGCGTCGAGCGCGTCGACGAAGGCGCCGCCGAACAGTTCGGCGAGGTCCTCGGCGGTCCGGCGGCCGTACTCGCGACGCAACATGAAGGGGTCGCCCAGCCTCCGCCAGAGCGTGTTCTCGGGCGCGGCGTCGTCGCCCTCGGCACGGAGTCGTTCCAGGATCTCCGTGGCGGCGCTCATCGCTTCCTCGTCGCTGCCCCGGCGGTCGGGGCTGACGTAGACGTGGCGGAGCGTGTAACGCCGCGGTTCGCCGTAGCGCTCCGCGTGCTCCTGAAAGTACGCCTCGAGGTCCGTGTCGGACACGGCATCCGTGACCACCGTGTCCTCGATCAGGAAGGACATCTTCTGGGCGAGGCGGCGGCGAACGATCGTGTCGTCCTGCTCGAGACCCATGCGTGCCGCTTCTCGTACCAGGATCTCCTCCCGGATGTGGTCCTCGACCAGGGAGTCGAGTTCCGCCGCGGTCGGCAGCCGGCCGATCTGCGCGCTCCAGAGATCGGCCAGCCGGATCACCTGCGCGCGAGTGACGACGATGCTCCGGCCTTCGGCGTCGAGGACTCCGCCCGCCACGCGGTCGAGCGCGAACACGGCGATGCCGATCGCCAGGAAAACGAACAGAGGATCGCGGACGAACCGACCGAATCGCGAGTCGGGCACAACGGGGAATACTACGCTCCCGGTGACGTCTGGCGGCGAGACCGCGGGCCGGCGAGAAACCAGCAGGGAAGGAGCGACGGGGATGTCCAAGAGAATCGAGCGGAACGCCGATCGTCGGTGCGCGGGTCGTTCAACCCGGAGAAGACGGGACGCCGGCCTCCGGCCGGTACAGCGCTTTCCGCTGGCTGCCTGTCTCCTCCTCGTCCCCATGGCGGCCGTTCCCGCCCAGCCGGACTCCGCCGCCGACGAGCGCGAGAAGGTTCTCTTCGACAGCGACATCGGTTCGGACATCGACGACGCTTACGCACTGGCCCTGCTGCTCGCGAGCCCGGAGATCGAGCTCGTCGGCGTCACGGTCGGGCACGCGCGCACCGCGGACCGGGCGCCTCTGGCGCTGCGCATGCTTTGGGAGACGGGCTTGGAGCACATCCCGGTTTACGTCGGCCGGGCGACGCCGCTGGTCACGCTGCGCGACGGGACGCCCCACGAACAGTTCAACGAAGCGCCGTACAACCGGCAGTTCCACTGGGCGCGGGGCTTCGACGAGCTGAAGCCCCAGGCGCAGCCGGCGGCCGAGTTCATCGTCGAGACGCTGAACGCCGCGCCGGGAGAGATCACGCTTCTCACCGTTGGCCCGCTGACGAACGTCGGCGACGCGCTGGAACTTGACCCGGACGTTCTGACGAAGGCCAGGCGGGTCGTCTCGATGGTCGGCTCGATCCGGTCCGGCTACGATGGCGGCGCCGCGCAGCCCGAGTGGAACGTTCTCGCCGACGCCGCCTCGTCCAGGCTCTTCGACGCGGGCGTGCAGGCTGGCGGCGCGGACGTCGTCTACATTCCGCTCGACGTGACGGACTACGTCCGCCTTGGCGCCGAACGCCGCCTTCACCTGCACATGCGCGACACGCCGCTGACCGACGCGGTGACCGCGCTCTACTCGTTGTGGCGGAACGAGGAGCGGGACCAGACGACGCCGCGCCTGTACGACGCGGTCGCCGTCGGCTACCTCCTCTGGCCCGAGCTCTTTGGCGTGGAACGTGGTCGCGTCACCGTTGACGAACGCAGCATGACCCTTTTCGAACCCGGCGCCGAACCGACCTCGACGGTCGCCCTCGAGATCGACGACGAAGAGCTCATCCGGCGGATGGTCGCTCGCTTCCTGGAGCAGCACCTCCGTCGGTAGTCAAGGCTGGCGCGCACGGGAGAACGCCTACCCGTCGACCTCGCCGAGGTCGCCGGGCGATGGGGACGAAGCGACCGAAGCGCCGCCGGCGCACGCGCTCGGGAACGCCCGGCTGTCGATGAACGCCGGCGCCTGCTCGCCCGGCTCGTTGCGGACCTCCCGCACCGCGCCCGTGACCGTGTCGGTCACCGTCAGCGAGTAGCCCAGCGTTGTCGCCGATGCGCCGTACACCCACACGTGTCCGTTCACCGAACAGCCGTCCAGTACCTTGACCAGCAGTTCCCAGTTCGCCGCGCCGAAGAACCAGAACAGGCCCGAGTCGTTCGTCCCCTCGTGGACCACGCTGCCCACGCCGCGCTGGCCGTCGGCCGTCCACCACTTCAGCGCCACTTCGAAGCGGGAGTCCTGAAGACACAGCGTCTCCGCGTTCGACACGCAGGTCCCGGCCGGCGCGTTGGACTCGACCAGCACCTTACGCGACTCCGTGTCCGAACTCCCCTGGCTGCTGACGGTCAGGGACACCGTGTAGAAGCCGGGTACGGACCAGGCGTGCTCCGGCGAGCCGTCGCGGGACGTCCCGCCGTCGCCGAAGTCCCATCTCCGCGACGAGACGAGGCCGGTGCTCGTGTCCGCGAACGATACGGCGACGCCGGTCCGTGCGCGGCAGAGGCCGTCGGCGCACGGCGCGCTCAGGGTGAAGGAAGCGCGCGGGGCGCCGCCGCCAGGCCCCGGACCGCCGCCGTTGCCGCCGCTGCCATTGCCGCCACCGCCGCCGCTGCCGCCACCGCCGCTGCCGCCGCTGCCGCCGCCACCGCCGCTGCCGCCACCGCCGCCACCGCCGCTGCCGCCGCTGCCGCCGCCACCGCCGCTGCCGCCACCGCCGCCACCGCCGCCGCTGCCACCGGCACCGTCGTCGTCGACGATCGTCACCGTGGTCGTGGCGGCGCCCAACAGGAAGCCCGGCGGCAACGAGCTGCCCAGCGCCAGCGCAATTGTCACCGTGATCGTCTCCGCAGACTCGTTCCGGTCGTCGTCGGCGATCGGAATCAAGATGTCCTTCGTCGTGTCCGACGGCCCGAATGTCACCGATGTCACCGCGTTCCCGTAGTCGCCGTTCGACGGATCGGACGCGCCCGTCGCCGTGCCGCCGTAGCTCACGCTGAACGTCACGGACTTGCCCAGCGCCCGCGACGCGGTCACCCGCACCGTTGCCGTGCTGTCCGTGCCCTCCGTCACCGACAGCGTCGCGGGAACCGACACCGTGCCGCCGGCGCGATTGTTCAGCGTGCCGTCCGCCGTCGTGTCGGCCCCCAGTTCGTAGTCCGCCGCGTCGTTCAGCGTGATCCGGTAGGTCTCGGCGCCCTCCGCTTCCGTATCCGCGCTGGTCGGAATCGACACCGTGCCCGTCAGGCTCGGCGTCGAGCCGAACTCGGCATTGAAGGTGCGCGGACCCAGCCCGCCCGGAATGTCCGCCGCGCCGAAACTGCTGCCGCTCCGGGCCGCCAGGGTCAGGCTCACCTGAAGCGTCCCCGTCAGCTCCTTGTCCGAGGTCACCGTCAGGCTGATCGCCGTGCCTTCCGTCACCGCCGACGGATCCGTCGCAAGTTGCAACACCGGCGTGTCGTCGGTCACCGTCACGTTCACGTCCGGGATGTCCACCGAGCCGTAGCCGCCGCCCGAGGCAGTGTGCTCCAGGGTCGCAGTGTCGTCGGTCGCGTCCTCGTCGGACGCGGCGCTCACCGTCACCGTCTGCGCCGTGCCGTAGTTCTGATCCGTGAACGTCAGACTGTCCGGATTCACCGATACGTCGCCCGAAGCCCCGGACACACTCACCGTCACGTTGTTCGAAGGCTCCGCGTTCAGCTTTACCGTATACGTTCCGTCCGAGCCCTCATCGATCGTCAGCGCGGTCGGCTTTACCGTCACGCCGGCGGTGGATGCGGCATCGACCGTGATCGTCGTGGAGGTTTCTCCCTTGGGCGCCGTGCCGCCGGGGCCGTTCCAGGCCCAGGTGACGGTGTGCGCTCCCACCCCCACGGTGGCGCAGGGATGGAGGTGATTCACGCCGCGGCCGGTGGGGACGCCCGGCAGGGCGGCCGTGAGTTCGACGCCGGTTGTCTTGTCGGCGACCGCGGCATGGGCGGGTACGGCGGTCCTGCCCGGGCGTCTCTCCAGATAGATCGTGCCGTCATACGACACCGACAGGAGGTTGAAGCACAGCGGCACCGTCCCCCCGGACAACGCCGGGACAGTCTTGTCCGGGTCGGAGATGAGGACCGGGACAGCTCTCGGCGTGACGGTGACCGTGTTGCTGGTCGTACCCGAGATGATCTGTCCGCTAGAGTTCCGCCCATTGACGTTGAAGCTGTACGCGACGCCGTTGACGAGACTCCCTGCCGTGTAGCTCCTGGTGGCGGCGTTGGAATTGATAATGGCGGAATTCAACGTGGTGATTGACGACTGGTATGTGTATCCCCAATAGGCAAGCCCGGGCGCTGACCTGCTGAAGGTCCAGTTCAATGTGACCTGCCCATCGCCTGCCGTCGCGGTGAGGACGGGGGCCTGCGCCCGCGCGGACTGGGGCGCGACAGTCGCGGCGAACGTCAACAGGAAGGAAACGCCGAGCGCCAGGCCAAGGCGGTGGGAGGATCCCGCGGGCGCCATCGATTCAGCTCCGCATCCGATTCCGGGGGGGGGGGGGGGGGTAGCTTGCCGACAGAGTGCGGTTGCGCTCCGTTCTTCTCGTCTCAGGCAGAATTCGGACAACTCTTCGCGCTCGGAAACAAGCATCGCGTCGACGCGGTATGCGGCGAAGAACGGCGAAGCTACCAAGCCCTGCCCCGTTCCGCAACACGTGCGCATCGCCGGCATGGAACAGACACCGCCTCACTGGGTACGCCGACGCCTTCGTCGGCTTTCCCAAGCGTTCCCTGCGCGACAGCGCAGCCCCGGGCTAGATTGCGGCCAGCGAATCCCCCAACTGCTCCAGACTCGCGAGATTGTGGACCGGCAGAAAGTCGTCGACGTGCGGGAGGGCGGCCACGATGCCGCGCGTCAAGGGCTGGTAGTCCGGCGAGCCGAGCAGAGGATTGAGCCAGATCAGTCGATGGCAACTCCGGCGCAGGCGAGCCATCTCGTGGCCGAGAAGGTCGATGTCGCCGCGGTCCCAGCCGTCGCTGATGATCAGGACGGCCGCGCCCTGGCCGAGCAGGCGGCGGCTCCAGGAGAAGTTGAACTCGCGCAGAGCGTCGCCTGTACGGGTGCCCCCGCCCCAGTCTTCGATGCGGTAGGCCGCGGCCTGCAGCGCCCGGTCGACGTCGCGTTCGGCCAGTTCGCGGGTCAGGCGCGTCAGGCGCGTGCCGAAGGCGAACGCCTCGACTCGCGAGATGCCGGGGTCGGCCGAGCGGGGATGCGAGACGGCGTAGACGAAGTGGAGCAGCAGACGCGAGTAGGGCTCCATCGAGCCCGACGTGTCGCAGAGCAGGACGAGCGGCCGCCGCCGCCGCTTGCGGCCGCGATGGACCAGGTCGACGAACTCGCCGCCCTGGGTCAGGCTGCGCCGCAGCGTCCCGCGCAGGTCGAGGCGGCGGCCGCGGCGGTCAGGCCGAAGCCGTCGGGTGCGGCGCGTCTCGAGCCGCCAGTGCATCGTCGCCATCAGCCGCTTGATCTCGTCGAGCTCTTCGCCTTCGAGCTGGGCGAAGTCCTTCTGCCGCAGCGCCTCGCGGGCGCTGTGGAGCTGGGCGCCGCCAGACCGGTCGCGGTCGTCCGAACGATCGTCGCGGGCGTTGCCGTCGTCGAGCGCCAGCTTCCGGATCGCGGCCCGCTTCGTCCGTTCGGTCCGGCGCTGGATCATCAGGCCGAGTTCCAGCCGCTCGAGTTCCCGCGGGTCGCGGGCCCGCCAGAACAGCTCGAAGGCCTTGTCGAACCACGGGAGGTCGCGCCGCCGGCTGACCAGGACCGCCCGGGCGGCCGCCTTCACGTCTCGCTTGCGCGCCAGGTCGACCAGATCAAGCGCGGCCACCCAGTCTCGCAGCTGGGTCGGCGTGACGTCCAGGCTGCCGACACGCAGCAGGCGCCCGAAGAGGACGACGTTGCGGAGCAGGCAGCCGTGCGTCGATGGCGCAGCGCCGCTGACGGGAACCGGTGATTCCGAGCGCCGCGGTACGGCCTCCTGGTGTGGCCTCAATCGCTGAGCCGCTCGAAGAGCGGTTTGCGGACGCGGTCCATGTGGTCGCGAAGCGGCCCGTGGCCCGTCAGTTCGTAGCAGGCGACATCGACCGCGAAGGGCAAGTTGCTTTTGTGGAACAGGGTCCATAGACGGTCGATCGTGCGGTCGTCGAGGTCACCGTGAAGCAGCAGGTCCAGGTCGGAGTTCGGACGCCAGGCGCCAGTGGCTCGGGAGCCGAACACGTCGACCGCGGTGATTCGGTCCGCCCAGCGTTCCAGAATGCCGCGGATCGTGGCGAGCTGCCTCGACGACAGGCCGTGGTCTGCCGTGTGCGCGTCGGTGAACGCACTGCGGGCCGGGAATCCGGGCCTGGATGCCAGGTTGTCCGCGTCCTCGGTCACGGGTTTCGCTTCCCGTCTGCCCAAGGCGCTCCGCGGCCTTCCATCTCGTCGAACAGAAGGCCTTGCAGGTCGTCCATCGCCGTCAGGTACCGGCCGCGAACCCTCTCCAGAACCTCCTCGAAGCGCTCGAAACTGTAGGTGTGGGACATCTTGTTGCGGTCATCCAGGGCATTCATCCAGGTTTCGCCGTCGCTGACGAGTCGGGCTTCGAACGCCGCCCGGATGACGGCACGAGGCGTGATCTGCGGCAGGACGACGTTCTGGGCTTCCAGGTAGTCCTTCATGACCTTCCAGGCGAGCTCCATCGTGTATTCGAAACGTCGAACCGTTCCTTCCCGTTCGAATTGCGTGAGTTCTCCTTCGTCCAGGGCCTCCCGGAGCAGGAGAAACGCACGCCGGTAGTTCGCGAAGCGGTAGTGCCAGCGCGGTGGTTCCGTGATCTTCATCGATGCTCGGGATGTTTGCGCCCGGGGCAGGCGTTCAGTCTAGCTGGCTCTTCCGCAACAGTCGCCGGACGGCTTCGTCGTCGATCTTGTCGAGGTCGTCCTGGTACTTGAGCAGCACGCCCAGGGTGTCGCGCAGGATGTCGTCGGAGAGCGTTTCCCGGTCGAGGGCGATCAGGGCGTTCGTCCAGTCGATGGTCTCGGCGACGCCGGGCTGCTTGAACAGGTCCTCCCGGCGCAGCGCCTGAACCAGGCGGACGATCTCGGCCGCGAAGCGCTCCGGAGCTTCAGGGACGCGGCGCAGGACGATCCGGACCTCCTTCTCGTAGTCCGGAAAGTCGATCCAGTGGTAGAGGCAGCGGCGCTTCAGCGCGTCGTGGACCTCGCGGGTGCGGTTGGAGGTCACGACGGCGACCGGCGGCGTCTCGGCGGCGACCGCGCCGATCTCCGGGATCGTGATCTGGAAGTCGGACAAGATCTCGAGCAGATAAGCCTCGAACTCTTCGTCGGCGCGGTCCAGTTCGTCGATCAGCAGCACGGGCGGCGCCGCGCCTCCGCGGCTCCGCCGGATCGCGCGCAGCAGGGGCCGTTCGAGCAGGAAGTCGGAGGAGAAGACGTCGTCGACCGCGTCGCCGGCGGCGCCGCCGGCCGCCTCCAGGCCGCGCAGGTGGAGCAGCTGCCGGCGGTAGTTCCACTCGTAGACGGCAGTCGAGACGTCGAGACCTTCGTAGCACTGGAGCCGGATCAGCTCCGATCCGAGGCAGCGGGCGAGGGCCTTGGCGACCTCCGTCTTGCCGACGCCGGGCTCGCCTTCGAGGAAGATCGGCTTGCCCATGCTCAGCGACAAGTAGATCGCCGTGGCGAGGTCGCGCTCGGCGATGTAGTCCTCGGCGCCAAGGGCCGCGATCACCGCGTCGACGTCGGGGAAGCCGCGGTCGGAACGGGGAACGGTTCGCCGAGGATCGGGCGCGGCGCTCATCGCGCGGTCAAAGGTCGAGGATCGCGTCGATGTCGTCCGGCAACGGCTTGGGCTTCGACAGGAGGGAGATGCCGAAGAAGAGCGTCAGGGACAGGAGCAGCGAGACGGCGCCGCCGTGGATGCCATGAGGCACGCTGATGTCCCGAAGCTCGATGACGAAGTTCACCGCGAGGCCCGAAACGATCGCGACGTTGGCCGCGAGGGGCGTCGCCCGTTTCCAGTTGAAGCCGATCGCGACGGTCGGCACGAGGGCCGCGGCGAACGTCCCCCAGCCGAAGGTTCCGAGGAGTGCGACGAGTTCCTCGTCCGACCAGGAGACGAACAGCACGGCGCCCACGGCCAGGCCGAGCGTTGCCGCGCGGGCCCAGAACAGCTCGTTGCCGAGCGGCCTGCCCCGGAGGGCCTTGGGGATGTCGTGGATGATCGCCGCGGCTCCGATGTTCAGGAAGCCGTCCGCGGTCGACATGATCGCGGCGAAGAGCCCGGCGAAGACGACTCCCGCGAGGATCGGGTGGGCGTAGGACTGGAGGAAGGCGTATGCCGCGTCGTCGGGCTGGCCCAGTTCGGCGTGGTCGCCGGCCACGACCAGCGTCCGCATGGCGAAGCCGATCGCGATCCAGAGAAGCGCCGCGAGGAAGCCGGCGATCGCGCTGACCAGGAAAATCTGCTTGAACTGGCGGATCCGCTTGTTCATCATCAGCTTGGTGATGATGTGCGGCTGGCCGCAGGCGCCGACGACGAACAGGAGGTAGTAGGACAGCGCTCCCATCATGCCGAGGGCGCCCCAGGGACCGATCGCCTCCGGATCGTCGTTCATCAGCGTCGTCGCGCCTCCGGCGACGCCGCCGTCGACCGCCCGGATCGCCGCGATCAGCACCAGCACTCCGGCTGCCGCCATCACCGCTCCCTGCACGACGTCGGTGTAGACCCCGGCGATGATCCCTCCCGTGACGCAGTAGAAGACGAGGACCGCGACGGAGATCGTCATCGCCGCGCCGAGGCTGACCTGCGGGATCCAGTCGACGTTGTTCAGGATCTCCTGCAGCACGACGGCCATCGCCATGATCTGCGCCGCCAGGTAGCCCACGACGCCGAGGACGATCGCCACGGCGGCCAGGAACCTGCTCGTCTCGCTCTGGTAGCGGAGCGCCACGGTGTCGGGCAGCGACACCGTCCGGTACACCTCGGAGAAGATCCGCAGTCGCTTCGCGACCAGGAAGAAGGTGAAGCAGCTTGCGACCGTGCCGCAGACGATCATCCACACGGAGCTCATGCCCTGGGCGTAGACGAGGCCCGGGCCGCCGACGAAGCCGAAACCGGAGAGCGTGCTGGAGAAGAGCGCGAACGCCGTGACGATGATCCCCAGCTCGCGGCCGGCCATGAAGAAGTCCTGGGAGGACCTGGTGCGCCGGAGCGCCCAGACGCCGACGCCGATGCACAGCGCGAAGTAGACGAGGAGGCAGGTCAGGACGACTGCGTTGCGACTCTCCTCCATCAGCCGCCTTCCGCCGCCGCCGGGTCGCCGCCGCCGGCTTCGATCTCCCTGCGTCGCTGGGCCGCGGCCAGTTCGGCGACCTTCCGTTCGTCCTCTTCCGTGAAGAACCAGCGGTCGAAGATTCGCATGTAGACGATCATCAGGTAGGCCGGGAACGGCCAGACCGCGTAGAACACCCACGCGGTCGGTCTGGGGAAGCCCAGGAACAACGATTCGGTCTCGCCGGCGGCGTAGCGCTGGTAGGAGAAGACGAGAGCGGTGAAGATCGCCGCCAGGACCAGGGTGGCGAACACGAGCGGTCCACGGGCCGGCCCCAAGGAGGCGATTCCGTTCCGGCGTCGCTCCATCCCCATCGCCAGGCAGCCGCCAAAGAAGAGCACCTGGAACACGACGAACGCCCAGCCGATCCACAGCGTTGCGGCGTGACGCTCCGCGCCAGGGCCTCCCTGGCGCATCGTGGCGAAGCGGTCGTGCTCGAAGCCGCTGCCGCTTACCGTCCGCTGGGCGTCGCCGTCCTGCAGGACCACTTCCGTCGGGGCGACGAAGGCCGCGCCGACGGCCAGGCACATGCCGATCAGCGTGAGGAAGACGAACCAGTGAAGCTTCATGTCGTGGCGGGCCTGGAGCGGGAGAAGGCCGCGGCAGCCTACCCCAAACGGCGGTCGCGGCTGCCGCGTTCCGCCGCGTTGCTATGGTCCCCCGCCATGGAGGGCGCTTCGGCACATGCGGAGAGACCGCTCGGCCGACTGCTCGCGTACATGCGTCTGGCCCCCGGCGCCTACGTTCTGGGCGGGATTCTCACCCTCCTCTACGCGGCTTTCTTCCAGCTCATCCCGCTGTCGATCCGGTCCATCGTCGCCGCGTTCGAGAACGCCCCGGACCAGGTAGGGATCGCGATCCTCCGGCTGGCGGCGGCCTCGATCTGTCTGGCCCTGGCGCGGCTGTTCTCGCGCATCGTCATGTTCAACATCGGCCGGCAGATCGAGTTCCGCATCCGCAACGACTACTTCTCCCACCTCCAGAGCCTGCCGCAGTCCTTCTATCTCGCTCATCGCACCGGCGATCTCATGTCGCGGGCCGTGAACGACATCAACAGCATCCGGATGTTCCTGGGGATGGGCCTGTTGAACCTGCTCCAGACGCCGGTGCTGTTCGCGGGGGCCCTGGTCGTGCTGCTTCCGGTCGACGCGACGCTGACGCTCTGGGCGCTCGCGCCCTTCCCTCTCTTCGTCCTGATCACGCGTCACTACAGCCGCTACATGTTCCAGGCCAACCTGGCCGGTCAGGAGCAGCTCGGCAAGGTGTCGACGGTCGTCCAGGAGAACGCCTCGGGCGCGCTGGTGGTCAAGGCCTACGACCTCCCCGACCTGGAGCGCGACCGCTTCGAGGACCAGAACCAGGAGCTTTTCCGGCGGATGATGAAGGTCGGCGTCATGCAGACGACGATGTTCGCCGGCGTCGGCCTGGTGCCGTCCCTCTCGGCTGCGGTGGTTCTGTGGCTGGGCGGCCAGCGAGTGCAGGCGGGCCAGCTCGGCGCCGAAGACCTGTGGCTGTTCTGGGGTCTCATCGGCATGCTCACGTTCCCGACGATGATGCTGGGCTTTGTCGTGTCGATCACGCAGCGCGGCCTTGCGGCGCTGGAGCGACTGGGCGCCGTGCTGGACATCGTGCCGTCGATTCGCGATCGGGAGGATGTCGTCGCGGTCTCGGAGATCAGGGGGCGGGTCGAGTTCAGGAACCTGACGTTTACGTATCCGGGCAGTTACGTGCCGGCGCTCAGGGGAATCGATCTGACGGTCGAGGCGGGGAGCACGGTCGGCATCGTGGGCCCCGTCGGCGCCGGCAAGACGACCCTCGTCAGCCTGGTGCCGCGGCTTCTGGAGGTCGACGACGGGTCGATCCTGATCGACGGCGTGGATCTCAACCGCATGCCGGTCAACCTGCTCCGTTCGAGTATCGCCATGGCGCCGCAGGACAGCTTCCTGTTCTCCATCTCGATAGCCGAGAACATCCGCTACGGCGTGCCCGACGCCGGCGCGGAGGAGGTGAGGCGGGCGGCGGCCAGGGCCCAGGTGGAACGGGAGATCGAGGAATTCGAGGACGGTTTCGACACGATCGTCGGCGAACGCGGCGTCACCCTGTCGGGCGGCCAGCGCCAGCGCGTCGCCCTGGCGCGGGCGATGATCCTGCATCCGTCGATCCTCATCCTCGACGACTCCCTGTCGAGCGTCGACCACGGCGCCGAAGAGGCGATCCTCGGCGATCTCGAAGGCCGGCGGCGAGGTCGCACCTGCTTCATCGTGGCGCATCGGATCTCGGCCGTGCGGCACGCGGATCAGATCGTCGTGCTCGAGAACGGACGAATCACCGAACGCGGCTCTCACCGCGAGCTCGTCGAACTCGGCGGCTTCTATGCCCGCCTGCATCATCGCCAGCAACTGCTCTCGGAACTGGAGCTCGGCGCCGACGCCGCGACGGCGACGCAGCTGGCCGCCGGCGTCCGGGCGTCGGGCGCCTCGGGGCGGCAGCGGGCGGCCTTGGCGGAGCCGTCGTGAGCGAGGAGCGCGGCGAGGCTGCCGATCTCGGTCGCGAGCGGGACCTCGGCAAGGTCTACGACTCGGAACTGATCAAGCGGCTGTGGCCGTTCATGCGGCCCTACCGCGGCTGGATCGCGTTCAACTTCGCCATGATCCCGCCGCGGGCCGTCCTGGAACTCGTGCCGGCGCTGGTGGTCGGCGCGGCGTTGAACTACCTGACCGAGGGGGTGACGACGACGGAGGTGGCGTGGATGGCGCCCATCGTCGCGCCGCGCCTGGGACTCGGGCCTCTGGCCTGGATGTTCGGGCTCGTGTTCCTCATCTCGGTCGTTACCTTGATCGTCGATTGGTTGCGCGCCTTCTCGATGATCTCGCTTGGCCAGCGCACGGTCCGTGACGTTCGCCGAACGCTGTTCGATCACGTCCAGCGGCTGCCGATGCGCTTCTTCGACCGCTACCCGGTCGGCCGCCTCGTGACGCGACTCACGAACGACCTGGAACACCTGGCGGAGATGTTCTCGGCGGGCGTCATCGCCATGGTGGCCGACGTGTTCGTCATGGTCGTCATTCTCGCCATGCTGTTCGTCATCGACCCGCGGCTGGCGCTGGGAGCGCTGGCCCTGGTGCCCTTCCTGGGCATTGCGGCGGCGATCTTCCGCTACAAGGTGCGGGAGGCCTACCGGGAAGTGCGGGTCAAGATCGCACGCCTCAACGCCCACCTGCAGGAGACGATCTCCGGCATGAAGGTCGTCCAGTTGTTCGCCCGCGAACGGCGCAACTTCGAGGACTTCAGGCGCGAGAACGCCTCTCACCGCGATTCCTGGCTGCGCTCGATCCGCTACGACGCGCTGCTGTTCTCGACCGTCGACCTGGCGACGAACCTGACCCGGGCGCTCATCTTCTGGTACGGCGCGCAGATGGTGGGTCTGGGCGAGGTCACGCTCGGCACGATCTACGTGTTCTCCGACTACATGAGCCGGTTCTTCCGACCGTTGATGGACCTGTCGGCGAAGTACTCGGTCATGCAGTCGTCGATGGCGAGCGCCGAACGCGTGTTCCAGCTCCTGGACGAACCGCGGGAGCCGGAGGGCAAGGAGGAGGCGCCGCGGGCGGCGGCCGCGACGGTGGAGACCGGCGGCGTCGAGGTGGAGTTCGAAGACGTGACCTTCGCCTACGGCGCGGAGACCGTGCTGCGCGACGTGTCCTTCCGGGTCGGCGCCGGCGAGAGGATTGCCATCGTCGGCCATACCGGCTCCGGGAAGACCACGACGCTCAAGCTGCTGGCGCGTCTCTACGAACTGCAGGAGGGATCGATCCGGATCGACGGCAAGGACATCCGGGACATCCCGAAGCCCGAACTGCGCCGGCGCATGGCGTTCGTGCTCCAGGACGTCTTCCTGTTCGACGGCGACTTGCGCTACAACGTCGTCCTCGGCCGCGAGGTCGCCGACGACGTGGTCGACGAGGCGGTGCGAGCCACCCACGTCGACGATCTGATCGAGCGGCTGCCGAACGGCTGGGCGCACAAGGTCAGCGAGCGCGGCGTGAACTTCTCGACCGGCCAGCGGCAGTTGCTTTCCTTCGCCCGCGCCCTGGCCCGCGAACCGCAACTCCTGCTGCTCGACGAGGCCACCTCCAGCGTCGATACCGAAACCGAGGCCCTGATCCAGGACGCCCTCCACCACCTGATGGCCGGCAAGACCTCGATCGTCGTCGCCCACCGCCTGTCGACGATCAAGGACGTCGATCGCATCTACGTATTCCACCACGGCGCCATCTGCGAACACGGCGCTCACGACGAACTCCTCGACCGCCGCGGCGTCTACTGGCGCCTCTACCAGTTGCAGTACGTGCAGCAGGAGACGGCGGCGTAGGGCGTCGGGTACCGTTCGCGTCGCCGTCTACGGCGCCGGGATCTCGTAGAGATCCCGGCAGATCATCGGCCGGCGGGGCCGCGACTGGGTGTTCGTCGAAGAGGGGGACAACCGATGAAGTCCGAGAAGAAGGCGCTTCCCGTTTCCAAGCTGGACGATCCAGACATGCAGGCGACGCCTGCAGCGATGGAACGGGCCGTCCGGCGCGCGCACCGCGATGCCCACCGACATGGCGCCGGCGTCCTCGTCGTGGAGAACGGCAGGATGGTGGAAGTCGCCCCCGATCCGTCTCTGAAGAAGCCGAGCAAGGTTCGCCATGACGGCCCCGGCGGTTCTGGCGCGGCGTCAAGGGGGCACGCCCGCCAAGTGAGTCGAGAGGTTGCTCCAGGCCCGAAGCGCCTGCAGCGCGGTTTCACGAACGCGGTGTTGTCCGGCGGCGTGAGCAGCGGCGCCGATGGAGAAAGTCGTTGCGGACAGACGCGTCCTGGCCGAATGGGTACGCCCGGCGTCGATGACCGGGCGTCTTCCGCTTGAGCTTGACGTCCTCGAAGTCCCTCCTCAAGTCGATGTCGCGAGCGACGAGGATGCGCGCATCCGAGGCGGCGGCCAGCGCAAGCATCGGCTTGTCCTTCTCTCCGGAACGCGTCTGAACGTCTCGCAGGCAGGCGGCGCTCCTCTTCCTCGACCAGTCCGCTTTCCATCCGCATCGCCAAGCCGTTCTGTCTGTAGCTCCGGAACAGCTCCCGGACCTTGGCGTTCTGCTCGAGTTCAAGGCCTGCGCGACCGTGGGTCGAATAGACGACGAGTCCATGACCCTCGCCGATCCAGAGGCGCAGCTGTGCGCCGGCCGTTTCCGGCGATATCTGCGTGAAGACATCGAACGCACTGGCGTCGATGACGACCCGCGTGCACATGACCGGGACTTGCCGGGTCCTACTTGCGAAACCCGAGAAGACGCTCGGTCTCATCGAGGAAGAAATCACGGAAGCCGGCCGGCGCGTCGATGAGATTCGCCTGTTCGTCCACGCGAATGCCGTGCAGGTCGGTCGACGTTCGATCCTTGCTCCGGTGGAAGTAGACAATGCCCAGGTCTTCGAAAGGCACTCTCTTCGACATCACGGCGATCCTGAGCCAGTCCGCGACGTGATCGCTGTGCGTCTCCACCAGGAGTCGGTTTCGTCGTGCCGCCACGAGTTCGACGAGAGCAGCCTGGGCTTGGGGATGAAGATGAGCTTCCGGCTGTTGCAGGAACAGCGTGGCCCCTTCGGGCGCGGAGGCGATGGTCTGGAGCAAGGCCAGGGCGCTGTGAACGCCGAAGCCGACGTCGGTCAGGTTGAGGCTCTGGCCGGAAGCGTCGGCCCGGACTTCGTACCCGCCGACGGGGCCGCGCCGAACGTCAAGTTCGTTGAACAGGCCCAACTCCTTCCCCATTTCTCCGATCCTGTCCAGATCGGCTAAGTCAACCGGACCAAACGGATTCGAAGAGTAGCTTCTCTCGCGCCGCCATCCAGCCGGATCGTTGGCGGCAGCGAAGAGCAAATGTTCACAAGTGGGAAACCGCCCCTTGCGACGAAAGAAGTTGACGAATCTGGAGAACATCCGAGCCGTTTCGGGCGTCACGTCGGACGTGCGTTTCCGTAGAAGAACGCCTTCGCCGTCGTGGGGCAGATTGCCCCGTCGCACGGAGCGCGACAGCCAGGTGCTGAACTGGCGGTAGGAGACGGAGGACCGCCGGACGTCGAACTCGAAGCCCGGCCCGGTGACTCTCCAGGTCTCTTCGTCATTGTTCGGTGACTCCCGTCGGGCAACGCTGAAGCTCTGGCCGCTTCCTGTTTCCGCGGCGAGAGTCAGACTCAGCTTCCGCTCGCGCGGTTCTCCGGTCGGTCCTTCGTCGTAGACGACGGAGACGCGTTCGTAGCAGTGATCCGAGAATGTCGCTTCGAGCGCGAAGGTCGTGGCGCCTGTCCGAGCGATCGTCGAGAAGGAACCCAGTGCGAACGGCGGCAGATCGAAGTGGTTCTCGTCGTTCAGGTCTTCCCATTCGCTGAGGGTTCGATTCCACGTCTGGAGATTCACCAGTCTCGTCAGAACATGGGCGCAACCGAGGAACGTCGACTTGCCGGCGCTGTTCTCGCCGACAAGGACCGTGATTCGGGGAAGGCGCGCCTCCTGTCTCCCCTCGAAGCAGCGGACGTTCGTCAGGGCAAGGCTGGTCAGTGCACTCACGTCTTGCCGCCTATCCCGACTCGCTGCAACAGGCGCGTCATCCATCGAGGCGGGGTCTCCTCCGCCGGCTGCGGATCCGGCGCCAGGAACGGGTAGGCGGCACGGTCCCCCCGAGCGGTCCGGGCGCGTACTTCGCAGTGGTCGCGGCAAGCCTCGTCCATCGTGTCGAGTCGCCCCGAGACGTAGTCGTAGCGGAGCTTGCCCGCGCCCTTCGGCCACCAGCTTGCGCCGACCACCATCCGGATCATCTCCAGAGTCATCAGGCTGGCCAGACTCGCGCTGAAGGGGAAGACGTTCTGATTCGTCGGACGCCCGCCGCGCAGCTTGGCGATGTACGCGGGGTCATCCAGGGAACCGTCGCGTTCCAGCACGACATCCGAGGTCGTGTACTGACCGTCGCAGCGCAGGCACCGACGCTGAGGCCCGACGTGGACGACGCTCCAGGACGCCTGGCCCAAGGCGCCGTCCCCTTTCGTGTCGACGTAGACGCCCCCGAAGACGACCGGGATGCAGTGTGCGTAGGCGACGTGATTCATCAGGTCCTTGGGCAGCGGGCGGTCGACGCAGGAGAAGAGGACATCACAGTCGAGGGCCGCCCTGAAGCACGACTCATGCTGGAGCCAGCGGGCGTGCGCGTCCACCTGGACCGCCGCCGCCGTTGCCGACCGCCGCAGCTGGTCGGCTGCCAGTTCCACCTTGAGTCGGCCAACATCCTTCTCCCCAGCGTACAGAAGGCGGTCCAGGTTGTGCGCTTCCACGCGGTCCGCATCGATCAGGACGATCTGCTCGATGCCGATGCGGGCGAGGGTCTCCGCCACCAGGCAACCGACGCTGCCCAAGCCCACCACGCCGATGCGCAGGCGAGCCAGATCGGCCTGGCGGGCGGCGCCCCACGTGTCGGTCGTCCGGCGAAGCGCCGTGCGCCGTTGCGGCGCCGGCGCCAGCCGATCGTGGTACGTGAGCCGCAGGCGGCGTCCGACTACCCGGACTTTTCGGCACCAGCTGCGTTCGAACCGGCTGCCCTTCCAGCTCCAGAAGCGCGCACTCCACGCCTCGTCCGTGCCGAGGGTCAGCCCGACGAAGGGCAGCCCGGTTGCACGGGCCGGCCCGCTCAAGCGGTCTCGTTCCGCCGCGACGTCTTCCCTACTCATTCCCTGCCAGCCGGGCGCCGGGTGGCTGTGCAGCAAAGCCAATCCGGCGTTCTTCGCCACGGCGAGGCGGACTGCCCGCGAAGCGTAGTCGGCTTCGAAGCTGGCGTTGCCGTGGAGCGCGCGCTCGCCGTCTTCCGGCAGGACGAGTTCGGAGATCAACGCTGTCGTGCGGGCCACGCCCCGGCTTGGCTGCCAGAGGGCGAAGCAGAGCTCTTCCTGCCGTCTTCCCGAGCGCAGATGGGCAAGGAGATGGTCGCAGGCCGCCTGATGGACCGGTTCCGTGAGAGCGGCTTCGACGTTCACAGTTGCTTCAGCACGCGATACAGATGGCGCCGGACGTAGGTGCGCATGTTCTTCCACGAAGGATCCAGCTTGTCCCAGAAGTCGCTCGGAGGGAGGCTGAAGGCCCACCACGCGGCGCCTTCGAACTCGTGCTCCGAGTGTCTCGGAAGGTCGGTTCCCTCAACGTACTCTCGGCGGAAGTGAACGAAGTGCGGAGGGTACTCCGGGTAGACGTCTTCCTGGAAGCTCAGGCCGATCTGGACGGTCCGCCCCTTGAGTCGCCCGGTTGGCGCCGGGAGTCGGAAGACGACCCCGTGCCCGCCTGCGCCGTTCCAGGAAACGACCCGGGCGTCGAGTCCGAGCTCCCGCAACTCCCCGGCGACAGTCTCGAGCACTGCCTCAGGCGACGGGCGTCGGACCTGCGTGGAGCGCCACGAACTGGTCGCCGTCGACGATGGGGACCTCATCGTCCAGGTTCTCGTACCTGTCCCCGCTGCGGACGTTGTCGAGGTAGTAGCTCTGCAGCTCGTTCAGGTCGATCGCGGCATCCGCGCCGGCACGCCGCAGAATCTCCTCCAACGCAAGCGGGCTTATCGACGCGACCTGCGCTTCGCCGTTCACCGCGTAGCGGATTCCGACCATGGGCTCTGACGGGGTTTGTCGGTCCTTCGCGGTGAAGTCGTCTCCCTCCCGGAGCTTGACGACGTCGGACGGCTTCGTCCAGGCCTCGTCCGTCCCGGTGCGGAAGATCGCCGCGTCTTCCGACTTCAGGCCGACCCGCTGCAGGAGCCACTCGACGGACACCTGCTCCTTCGTCGACTCGAAGGTCTTGCCGTTCAGGGTGAAGTGGATCAACGGTTTGCCGCCCCTTGTGGTCCCTCAATCGTCGTCCGCAGGCCGCCGCCCTTGTTTCGGCGGGCGAACGAGTGTCGGCGCCTACTGCGATTATACTGTCGCTGAGCCGTCGTCCGCGGAGTCGTCGGCACTGTGGTAGCAGCGTGGAGCAAGGGGGAACATGGCCCGTAACGTGAAGATCGGCGAGGCCAAGACGCACTTGTCGGCGCTGCTGGCGGATGTGGAGGCAGGCGAGGAGCTGGTCATTTGCAGGGGCGCGACTCCGATTGCCCGCTTGCCCCCGCACGTCGACGACCGGGAACACGCCGCGCTGTGCGCAACGTTGCGCCGTGAACGGGCGAAGCAGGCTGGCGTGACGACCCCGGAACTCCTGGCTTGGCGCCACGAAGGACACGCCCGTTGACGGCGTTCGCGCCCGACGCCCTTGGTCGTGGCGGCTTGCGGATTGGAGCTGCCTCGGGCGCCGCCTCGCCGGGTTTCGGCCGGCGCGGAGCGTTCAGGGGTCGGCTCGTCGGCGACCGGCTCTCCCGGCTGCGCTGCTCAGCTCCCGAAGTCCTCCACGGAGATCGTCGATGAACGCCTTCAGTGACGGATCTGTCTTGCCGGCGCGGTAGAGGTCCATCGCGGTCACGAGTTCGGCCGCGAACTCGATGCCGCCCAAGGTAGCGGGTTGCCGTCCCTGACGGACGGCGCCCGCAAGGAGTTGCTTGTAGTGCTGACGCTCGCACTTCTCGGGGCCGACCGACGGCCGGTAGCCGACAACGGCGTGGAACGATTCGGGGTCCGCCAGAAACCAGCGCTCGACGTGCGGGTTCGGGCACGCTGCGACGACGCGGCTTGGAAACCGGGGCAGGGTTGCGTTCTCGATCTCCTTCCTCTTCTCCCGGGCTGTCGAGCAGTTCCCGTCGATGGCGACCACCACCAGGTCGGGCGTGCGGAGCCCAAGCCCTCCGCTCTGGACCGCCCTCTGATAGACGCCGAACTCGCTCAGCGCGCGTCCGTGCCCGCCGCGCGCGGACCGCGCCTGCAGACGGACCGCCACGTTCACTTCGCGCGCTATCCGGCGAATCAGCGCCCCGACGAACGTCTCGTGTGCGTGATCCTCGACGAAGAGATCCACCGCGAGCGGATCACTCATCGATCAAGCCTCGCCGCAACAGGTTCTCGACCAGACCGTCCTCGGCGCCGCTGGCGAGCGCCTCGGCGATCTCCTGGTCCTTGAACAACGGTCCGGCTGGATCGAAGCGATCGATCGTCGTGGCCGGCCCGTCGCGGCGTACGTTGAACAGACCGACGCCGCCTTCCACAGACGCCGCGTGCTTCAATACGGCATCGCAGAACAGAGGCGAGTGGGTGGTCACGATGACCTGCCGGCCCGCGTCCGACGCCAGCGAAATGAGAAGTCGAGCGATCAGCTCGATCCGGCGCGGGTGGACGCCGTTCTCCGGTTCCTCGACGGCGAGCAGCGAGCCCCCCCATGGATTCACGGCGATGGCGCACAAGGCGAGCACGCGAAGCGTGCCCTCGGACATGACGCGGGTCGAGTGCTCGATGCCGTCCTGGCGGATCAGGACATCGAGCGTGCCCCGTCGTTCGTCCAGATGGACCGCCAGCGATTCCACGCTGGGCACGATGGACTTCAGCGTGCGCGAGACGGCTTCGAAGCGCTTCGGCGCCTCCGCCTGCAGCTTATAGAGAAAGGAACCGATGGTCTCGCCGTGCATGCCGACGTCCAGAACGTCCGCCGGCGTCTGCAAGGCGCGCATTGCGAGTCGCGGATCCAGATAGTAGGTGCACCAACCTCCAAGTTCCCGGCGAACCGTCTCCAGCCAGTGGTACTGGTCGCCCGCAAGGCTTCGATCCGACAGGATCGAGTGGTTCAGGCCAACCGGCTCCTGGCGGGGATGCGCCGGCTTCCTCTTGCGTCGCACCCGAAGATGTGGCCCGATCCTCTCGATCGCCGGCGTGCCCTTCGGGTCGCCCGTCTTCCCCAGAAGGGCGAGATACTCGTCGGCGATGCCGAGGCGACCAGAACGCAGCTCGATGCGTGGAGCGACGCGATACCTGTAGCACTCGGTGGCTGATCGCGAAGGTCCAGAGGTCGCTCTCTCGATTGCCAGGTCCGCTTCAAGCGAGAACCGTGCAGTTTGTTGCCTCAGCAGCTCCGGCAATCCTCCGGCGGGATAGGAGAACGCTTCGAACGAATGCCCCCGCACCGGATGGGCGTGATCCAGCACGTCGGACAGCGTTCGCGCGTTGCCGATCCACGACAGCGCGAAGATCGCGTCCAAGACGTTGCTCTTGCCGGCCGCGTTCGGACCGAAGAGCACTGCCAGTCGAGGAAACTCCACGGACACGTTCACAAGCGACTTGAAGCCGCGCACAGTGAGCTTCTTCAGCATGGCGTTCCTCCCGTTCCAGCTCCCCGAAGCCGTTCAAGAGAGTTTAATCTGCAGTTCATGAGCCGGTCGTCTTGAGGTCAGATCGTGTCGTCCGTAAGAACCGACAAGGATCTGTCGATCCCGCCAGCTTGAGTCCTCGTCGGACTCCTGACGCAAACAAATCAACAGGGAGGTTTCTTCCTGAACCCGGCTGGCGGCGTCTTCCAGTCGTAGCGTGGCGGGAGCTCCTTCGCCCGGCTGCGACGGTACTCGACGACGTCCGCGATCTCGAAGAACCCCAGCGTTGGCTGATTCTGACCATGCAGGTGCATGATCCTTCTCTTGTGGGGCCTGCCGATTGGCCAGTAAGCACTGCTGCCGCCGTAATGGCCGTTGTTGGCCACCACGACGAGCTGGTACAGCTGGTAGCTCAGAGCAACTGCCAGGTTGTCGAACGTTTGGACATCCTTGTTGAGTGCCGGAACGATATAGACGTCCGAGTGCTCCCGAAGGTCGGCGACGATTCCAAGATCCGTTGCGTCGTAGCACACCGATGCGGTGAGTCTGAGCGGCTTCACGTCCTCAAGTTCTCGCGAGCTTGGGCATTCGACGATCCACTGGCAAGGGCGGTAGCTCTCGAGTCGACGTCCCTGATGACGCCTGGTTCTCTCCCGCACCGTCAAATGGCGCTTCCCCTGCCTGCGAATCCGCACGTTCCAACCGTTCGTCCTGTCGTACTCCGGGATCACCCACACTGCCGTGTTGACGAGCCGGTCTGCTTCGGGCGGCAGCTCCTCAAAAGTGACGCCAGCAAGCACAATCGTCTTGAAGGCCTGGGCAAAGGGAACCAGGTATCGGCGAACATCGGATGGGTGAACGGACAGCTCTGGTAGAACGAGAAGGTCCAGCGACGACTTGTGTTGATCGCCGTGTTGCCGCGCGCGGAGCCCCTGTCGGACCAGAGCGAGCGAGTTGGTCAGGTGGTCACGATGGCGTGAGCGGGCTGGCTCGGAGTCCAGAGTCAGATCGTCGTCGAAGTCTCGTTCCTTGGGGAACGTCGTCTGAACAACGCAACCGCGCAGCGCCTTGAGGCCGTCGCGCAGGTACGACGAGGAGAATGCCATTGGAAGGAACTGCGTATTCGTTGCCGCGCCGGCCAGGGCCTCCAGCCGCCGCTTCCGGTTGTCGATAAGTGCTTTCGTTGCCTCGATCCCGAGATCGATCTGCGTCGTGTGCTCGTCCGGCGTCCGCCCTGGCCACCATAGAAGGCCGGCAAGAAAGCGCTCGAACCAGTCGCTGATCGGGAGCCAGGCGCCGCCGAACGCCTGTTGAGCTTGGTGACCGCCATACTTCCTCTGCGCCCAGGAACTTACGGCGGAGCGATACGAGGGTGCTGGCGTCGGGCCGTTCCTGTTCACGGTCCTGGTGAAGTCGGCGCTTCGCGCCAAGGCGAAGCGAAGCAGATAGCCGAGCTGATAGCGCGAGTGCTCGTTCGTTCTGCAGAAGGCCGGCGGATCCCAGAGACCGTCATCGTTGCGCCACGCTGCTTTGGAAATACGGGCCTCCGTCCACGGGAAATTGTCGGCGCCACTGCGTTGTTTCTTCGCGTCGGTTCCGTGCAGGAGAACTCGCCACGGAGGCACGGGACCGGTTTGTGCGGCCTCCTTGAGGCCGTCGATCAGGAGCAGGGCGAGCGTCAGCATCGTGAGCTCGTCGCGCGCGATTCGTTCCTCCATCACGAGTCGCGCCAGCGAACCGGGATCAAGAGACGCGGGCCTGACAAACAGCTGCTTCGCGAGTTGGTCCCAACCGTCACTGAGCGTGCCGTCACGGTTGGCAACGATCTCGGCAGCGAGGCTGGGATCGAGCTTCGCCAGTGCCTTAGTTCTCCTTTCGGTCCATCTTGCCGCGGGGATCCGTTTCCGAAAGCACCGGTCGAGTACCACCGCGTGGCGCGCGAAATCATCGGCTGGTCGGCGGCGGATTTTCGCAGCCAGCACGCCGGCCATTTCGCGATAGTGCCTCGGGTCGTCTTCGCGGCAGGCCGCGTGGGTCCGGGCGGAGAAGCTCTCGGACGCGAACAGGAGGAGGAGAGCCTGCTGGCGGAGATACCAGGGAAGCGGGAATTCCGTCTGGTTGATGACCTTCCATGCCTCGGCGATCAACGCCTGCCGGTACTCTCCGAGCGAGAGTTCGGCCGGTCGCGATTCCGGGTCGCCGAACAGGCCCGTTTCCGTGACGCCGGCTCGGAAGACTTCCGAGAGGCAGTACCAGGCGACCCGTTGGGCGTCTGGCAGGCCCATGTCGCTCTCGTTCCACCAGGGTCGGAGCAGGTCGAGTACGCTCTCCAGAATCTCCACATCGGGCCAGAGGTCCAGAGCCGTGAGCAGGATCCGGACGTTGGACGGGTCCGCTACCCACTTGTCGACAAGAACCAGAGCGAACGATCGGGTCATCTCGTCGAGGTCTGCGCGCGTCGTGATGCTCGTGCCCGGTCGTGCGCGCGCGGCGTCCGTGGATTCCGCGTCAGCGGTGTCCGGCAACATAGCCCGAACTTCGCGGAACACCTTGCGATAGCGGTAGCTGCCGAACCGCGCTCGCGTGTCCTCGGGCACGTCAGGAGCCGGAGTGTGCTCCCACTGGCTTTCGTCGAACTCGCGGGTGAATCCGCCGCGGATCATCAGCAGTCCCTGAATGCTCTCCAGCAGTTCCAGACCCTCGGACGCCGAGAAGCCCACGGAGACGCGATTCTGGATGCGGTTCATGCGCTGGCTGTGGAGGATAGTGCCAGGTCTGTCGGACTCGATCTCGACCGCCTGCGTCTTGCTGTCGGCAGTGTTGAGCTTGAGTCCGGGCGCGTGCTTGTCGAGCAGGCCCTGAACCCAGCTTGTGACGGCGCCCTTGATCTCGTTCTCGGTCTCCTCGCGGGTCTTGCCCTCGTGTTTCCGGCGTGTTGCTCTGACGACGAGACGGACATCGTCGGTGTAGCGACAGGCGTAAACGAGTTCAAGGTCGGGAGGGTGAGCGGCCTGAAGCGCGTCGTCGAAGCCGAACAACGCGATGTTGGCCCAGAACCCGGCAGAGACCAAGCCTTGCGGCAACGCAACCTGCCGAAGATCACGAAGGCACGCTTTCTTCGCGTAGCGTTCAATTTCGCTCCTGTCCTCCGCGCGCCAGTTCCAGCAGAGAACGCGCCCGGCGAGCTCAAAGAACGCCAGGTCGTCCCACGGCTCTTGCAACGATCTCAGCGCGTTCTGGAGCGCCTCTGGAGCCAATGCGTCGTAGAACCGTCTGATGTCCGTACGGACGATGAACGTTCGACGCCCGCTCCCGTCGCCGGCCGCCTCTTCCGCCCGTTGGCGGGGCTGAGCCAGGAATTCACGGTAGTCCTGGTAGAAGCCACGATACAGCTTGGTCGAGCCCCAGCGATGGCGCAACTCGCCGCCCGCCTCGTCGCAGAACAGTCTGTTGCCGAAGGACATGAAGGGGATGGCGGGCGTCTTCGTGGCGGGCGTCGGTGCGGAATCCCATCTCCCCGGGGCGGGCGATTCCCCAGCGCCCTTCGGTGGTCGAGGGTCTCCTTGACGAGTCTCGACCCGGTCCGCCAAGCAGAGCATCAGGGCGGTTGCGACGACCTGGTCACGCAGGCCAACGTGAGCCAGCGGGCGGAGCTTGTCCGTCACGTCTTCGGGCCGCTGGCAGGGTTCAGCGGCTCTGGGCCGCCAGGGGTGAAGCGGTTCGGCCTTGTCAGGCGAGTCACGCTTCCCGTTCACCCACCAGTCCTGGCTCTTGGGCGCGAGGACCAAGCGGAGGGGCCGGCTCTTCCAGCGGGTGGGTGTTCGAAGGTCGTTCGCGATCTCGCCGAGGAAACCGGGCAGGTCGACAGCCTTCAGGTCGAGATCGAGCGTGTCGCTGAACCAGTTGTGGCGCCGGATATAGGCGACAGTCTTCTTCCATGCCTGAACGAGAACGTACTCCTGCTGAAGAAGTTCCAGTTTCGGCCTGAGTGTTCTCGGGACCACCGGCACATAGTGCCACAACCGCCGACTCCGGACGAAGCGGGCTGGCCGTCCGTGGCCGCCGAGTATGGCCCGCTACAGGACGGGACCGAGAGATCCGGCGTCGGTCGGGAGACAAGAGGAGACCCACGAGAGCGTACTGGAGGAGATGGAAGCGAGCGTGCTACCCTCCGGCCGCTCTTGGCGAGCCTTGCCCCGCCAAGAAAGGCTCACGGAGAGCGTCATCTGTCGATCGGCCCCAACCCATGCCGCCGTTGACGCCACACCGAAGCACAGTCACCAGCTCGTCTGCGTACAGTTCTTTTCCTACTCTTGGAAGGAACTCCGGCGCCAGACAGATCGACGAAGGACAGGTGAGAGAGGGCAGCGGCTTGCTATGAAGAGATCGCCGAAAAAGGCTCAGTCCGTACGTCCGGCCGAGGAGAGCGACCCCTCGAGGGCCTCGAGGGGCTCGGCGCCGAACTGGAAAAACCGGACGCTCTGGACGGGCGACAACCTCCACGTCATGCGGGGCATGAACTCCGGTTCGGTGGACCTGATCTACCTTGACCCGCCGTTCAACTCCAATCGCACCTTCAGTGCGCCCATCGGCAGCGAAGCGGCGGGCGCGGCGTTCAGGGACACATGGAGCCTGAGCGACGTTGATCTGGCTTGGCATGGCGAGATTGCGGACCAGGAGGCTGCGCTGTACGCGATCATTGACGCGGCGGGACTCGCGCATGGCGCGAGCATGAAGTCCTACCTCATCATGATTGGCGTTCGGCTGTTGGAGATGCGGCGCATCCTGAAGCCGAGCGGTTCGATTTACGTGCATTGCGACCCGACCGCTTCGCATTATCTCAAGATGACGATGGACGCGATTTTCCGGGACCAGGAACAGACATTTCAGAACGAACTCACGTGGCGGGATTGTCCCGTTTTCTGTTGAACTTCGGATGGCGGCTCGTGTGTGTTGATGAATGTTAAGCGGCCTTGGTTTGGTGGTCAACGTGCCCTGCTCGTCGTTCGAGGGCGCGGATGAGTTTGGGCATGTCTCGGTAGCCTCTGACGCGGTGGAAGCGTGATTGAGCATCGATGAGAGCGGCAGCGACCCAGCGCTGGATCATGGAGCCGCCCCGCCAGCGCTTGACGTTGCGGGTGTAGCGCCCGACGGAGCTGTTGAGGCTCTCGATCGGATTGGTGCTGCGCATGGTCTTCTGGAGAGCTCCGGCGAGGCCGAGTTCGAGCACGGTGACGGTCTCCTCCATGCCTTCCCGGAGGGAGGCCGCTGCGCCGGGGTGCTCCCGCTCCAGATGACTGGCGATCTGCCGCAGACGCCTCAAGGCCGTCTTGGCGGATTTGCTGTCCCAGGCCTTGCGGAGCGCCCGGCGAATCGAGGCTCGCCTCTCTTCGGGCAGATGCTCTTCGACGTTCCGGGCCTTGTGGACCTGGCAGCGCTGCACCGTCGCGGCGTCGCCGAAGACCTCCTTGATTGCGCGGCGCAGGGCCTTGCTGCCGTCGATGACGAACAGCAACGGCTTCGCCGTCGAGAGGCCCCGCTCCACCAGGTCGGCGAGAAGAGCGCGGACCACCGCCGTGTTCTCCGTCGAACCCTCGCGAAGGCCAAGAACCCGCTTGTGACCGGACGACGAAACGCCCAAGGCGATCAGAATGCAGTGGCCACCGATGTACTTCGCGTCCACGCACACCACGCGGATGTCCTCGTCTTCCAGCGACGACGACAGGAACTTCTCCATCTGCCGCGCCGACAGCGCCTTGAAGCGCCGAGACACCGAACTCCGCGATGCCGAACGACGGTCCGAACCCGCGGCCGCCGTGTCCAGCGACCGCAGGTAGTTCCGCGTCGACACGCCCGACGCAATCGCTTCCATCGTGTGACGGTCCATCGCGTCGCGAGACGCCGCCCACTCGAACGACTCGAGACGCACCTCGCCCTCCGGACCCCGTACCCGCAGACGCTGAATCTCGATCCGGGCCCCGCCCAGCGTCACTTGGCTCGGAGCACTGCCCGCACGCCACACCGAACGAGCATCCTGGTGACGACCCTTCGCGCCGCACCGCGACTCCCGCTCCTCCTCCATCAACCGGGCCAACGTAGACCGGCCTGTCTCGACGCACAGCTCCTGAAAGCTCGACAGACCGTTGACCAACGAGGGCAATGACTCCAACAGACCAAGCCCCGATCCCGACGACGGACTGCTCGGAGTGCTCCTTCTCTCTTGCCGATTCCCTTCCCGACTGCGATGATTGGCCATGGGTGGCGTCTCCTTTCTTTCGCTGAGACCGGCCCGCTCATCGGGCCGGAGAGCCGCCACCCTACTCCCAAAGTTCAACAACCGACGGGACATCCCCCACGTGGCGGCGTGCGACATCTCACAACGATCCGCGCCGCTACGGGAACATCACCGACGCGATTCTGTTCTACGCGAGCAAGGAGAGGACGTGGAACGGCATGGCGGCCGCTACGCCAAAGACCGAAGAAGAGCTGCGAAGCAGCTACCCTTCGACGGATCGTCGGGGACGATATCGCGGGGCTGATCTGACTGGCCCCAAGACGGTGACGAGCGGTGAATCCGGGAAGGAGTGGCAGGGCTTCGATCCGGGCAAGAGAGGCCGTTGCTGGTCCGCTCCGTTGACTGGAAGATACGCGGACTGGATTGATCGGAACGTGATTGGAGGATACAAGTCCATCGGCGGCGTGCGGGGATGTCCCGTCGGTTGTTGAACTTTGGGAGTAGGGTGGCGGCTCTCCGGCCCGATGAGCGGGCCGGTCTCAGCGAAAGAAAGGAGACGCCACCCATGGCGAATCATCGCAGTCGGGAAGGGAATCGGCAAGAGAGAAGGAGCACTCCGAGCAGTCCGTCGTCGGGATCGGGGCTTGGTCTGTTGGAGTCATTGCCCTCGTTGGTCAACGGTCTGTCGAGCTTTCAGGAGCTGTGCGTCGAGACAGGCCGGTCTACGTTGGCCCGGTTGATGGAGGAGGAGCGGGAGTCGCGGTGCGGCGCGAAGGGTCGTCACCAGGATGCTCGTTCGGTGTGGCGTGCGGGCAGTGCTCCGAGCCAAGTGACGCTGGGCGGGGCCCGGATCGAGATTCAGCGTCTGCGGGTACGGGGTCCGGAGGGCGAGGTGCGTCTCGAGTCGTTCGAGTGGGCGGCGTCTCGCGACGCGATGGACCGTCACACGATGGAAGCGATTGCGTCGGGCGTGTCGACGCGGAACTACCTGCGGTCGCTGGACACGGCGGCCGCGGGTTCGGACCGTCGTTCGGCATCGCGGAGTTCGGTGTCTCGGCGCTTCAAGGCGCTGTCGGCGCGGCAGATGGAGAAGTTCCTGTCGTCGTCGCTGGAAGACGAGGACATCCGCGTGGTGTGCGTGGACGCGAAGTACATCGGTGGCCACTGCATTCTGATCGCCTTGGGCGTTTCGTCGTCCGGTCACAAGCGGGTTCTTGGCCTTCGCGAGGGTTCGACGGAGAACACGGCGGTGGTCCGCGCTCTTCTCGCCGACCTGGTGGAGCGGGGCCTCTCGACGGCGAAGCCGTTGCTGTTCGTCATCGACGGCAGCAAGGCCCTGCGCCGCGCGATCAAGGAGGTCTTCGGCGACGCCGCGACGGTGCAGCGCTGCCAGGTCCACAAGGCCCGGAACGTCGAAGAGCATCTGCCCGAAGAGAGGCGAGCCTCGATTCGCCGGGCGCTCCGCAAGGCCTGGGACAGCAAATCCGCCAAGACGGCCTTGAGGCGTCTGCGGCAGATCGCCAGTCATCTGGAGCGGGAGCACCCCGGCGCAGCGGCCTCCCTCCGGGAAGGCATGGAGGAGACCGTCACCGTGCTCGAACTCGGCCTCGCCGGAGCTCTCCAGAAGACCATGCGCAGCACCAATCCGATCGAGAGCCTCAACAGCTCCGTCGGGCGCTACACCCGCAACGTCAAGCGCTGGCGGGGCGGCTCCATGATCCAGCGCTGGGTCGCTGCCGCTCTCATCGATGCTCAATCACGCTTCCACCGCGTCAGAGGCTACCGAGACATGCCCAAACTCATCCGCGCCCTCGAACGACGAGCAGGGCACGTTGACCACCAAACCAAGGCCGCTTAACATTCATCAACACACACGAGCCGCCATCCGAAGTTCAACAGAAAACGGGACAATCCCCGGCGTGCGTGCGCGGCTGGATGCTCTGCTCGCCGCCGACATGATCGTTCTTCCGTCAGGGCGCCGGACGTGGCCTGCATTGAAACGTTACGCCGCCGCCGACACCGGCAGGCCTCCGCAGAACCTGATGGCTCTTCAGGGTTGATGGTGGATTTCGGGGTAGTCTGGTGCCATGCGTGACACAGACTTGTACGGTCAGATTCTCGGAATCAGCTCTCCTTGGGAGGTGACGGACGTTCAGCTTCGGCTCGACGCAGGCGAGGTGGAGGTGCTCGCGGTTCTTGGCGGCGGGGAGTCGCTGTGCTGTCCTGAGTGCGGGCATGCGGCGAGCCGTCATGACACTCGTCGTCGCCGCTGGCGTCACCTTCCGACGTGTCAGTACCGGACGATCCTGACGGCGGACGTTCCTCGGGTGCGCTGCCCGGAGCACGGAGTGCGGACAATCTCGGTGCCGTGGTCGGATCGTGGTTCTCGTTTCACGGCGTTGTTCGAGGCACTGGTGATCGACTGGTTGAAGGAGGCGTCGATCTCGGCCGTGGCGAGGTTGCTGGACCTGAGCTGGGACCAGGTGTCGGGCGTGCGGGAGCGTGCGGTGCAGCGTGGTCTTGCTCGTCGCGGTGCGGTTCCGGCGTCTCGGGTTCTCGGCGTGGACGAGACGTCGTTTCAGAAGCGCCACGAGTACTTGACGGTGGTGGCGGACATCGAAGGCGAGGCTCCTCGGGTGCACCACGTGGCGGACGGTCGGGGCAAGGAGGCGCTGGCTTCGTATTACTCGTCGTTGTCGTGGTCCGCGCGGTCGCGGATCGAGACGGTGGCGATGGACATGTGGCCGGCGTACATCTCGGCAACGGCTTCGGGCCTCCCGGATGGCCGCCGGAAGATCGCGTTCGACAAGTTCCACGTGGCGGCGCACCTCGGCAGCGCCGTGGACAAGGTACGCCGGCAGGAGCACCGGCTGCTGCAAGCGGCGAGCGACGACAGCCTGGTTTCGAGTCGCTACCTGTGGCTGTACCACCCGGATCACGTGCCGAAGCACCTCCGGCTCCGCTTCGAGGAGTTGATCTCCGGCACGTCGAAGACGGCTCGCTGCTGGCACCTCAAGGAAGTGGCGATGATGATGTGGGAGACCAGGAACCGGGAAGAGGCGCGCGCGATCTTCAACGGCTGGTACTCGTGGGCGATCCGCAGCCGCCTCGAGCCGATGAAACGCGTGGCGCGGATGGTGAAGACTCACCTCGAGGGAGTGCTGAACGCCATCGAGCGAGGAGTCACCAACGCCAGACTCGAAGGCATCAACTCCGTCATCCAGTCGATCAAGAAGACCGCACGCGGCTATCGAAATCGAGACCGGTACCGGACAGCCATCTATTTCCATCTCGGCGGCCTCAACCTCTACCCCGATTCACTCGCGTTCCACACCAAACCCTGAAGAGCCAACCTGATTTTGAATCCGACCGGATTCACGAACTACAACAAGGGCACGGAGTACGTTGGCTATCCGACCCAGAAGAGGCTGGCGCTCCTGGATCTATTCGTCAAGGCGAGCAGTAACGAGGGAGACGTCGTGTTCGATCCGTTCTGCGGTTGCGCCACGGCGCTCGTGTCGGCGGACTCGTTGAACCGCCGATGGGTCGGCATCGATCTGTCGCCGCTGGCGGCGGCCCTTGTTGAATCGAGATTGCGGCAGGAGAAGGGCATGTTCCATGAGATCCACCATCGAACTGACATTCCGGTCCGCACCGATCAGGGGCCAATCCCTCACTACCGGACACACAAGCACACGCTGTTTGGCAAGCAGGAAGGTCACTGCGCGGGTTGTCGTATCTCGTTCCCGTTCCGGAACTTCACGTTCGATCATGTCGCCCCCAGAGCTCACGGCGGCTCAGACCATCTGGACAACCTGCAACTGCTCTGCAACGCTTGCAATTCACGCAAGGGGACAAAGTCCCAAGCGCAGTTTCTGGCCGAGATGAAAGCCGACTACGGTGCTATCTGGGAGGAAGGTCGATGAAGAAGACGGCCGTCGGCTGACAACGGCGGAGGTTCGAGCTGATGCATCGTGCACGCGATGAGCTGCCCCGGGCATCAGTTCGTCCACGGCCTTGCCGGTGAGCTGGAGGTACGGGGCGTCGGGGCATAGCTCCACATCATCCCCCCACGCAACGGCGCCGTGTCTGGCCACGCGAACCGTTTCGAAGGCGCCTGCTTCAGCCCAGCATCGGAAGACGCCCTTGCCGGCAAGGCGGGAGAGATCGCCAACTCCCTCGGCGCCGTCCGAGAAGCGGACTCGGAGCTTGAATCCACTGCGCGGTTCGACTCCGACTGGTCGAGTTATCGGTTCACCGGCGCGATCCTATCCGCATGTGCGAATTGTCCGACCCGGCATGCCCCGCGTTGCGCTTCGGAGTGCGGGCCGTCCGATTCCGCGGGTTCAGGCAACCGCGGTCCGCCGGCCGAACAGCGCGGCGCCGGAGAGCAGGATCGCAGCCGCCGCGTAGGGCAGCGCCAGCAGGCGGATCATCACCGGGACGTGCACCATCGTGTGGGCAAGGAAGACGGCGTACCAGACGGGCGCCGTCCAGCCGGCGGCGAGGATGCCGAGCCAGCGCCAGGGGTCTTCGAGGGTCGTCCAGTTGCGGAGGACGTAGAGAGCGGCGGCGATCAGGGTGGCCGCCGCGCCGGCGATCAGGACGAGGGCGAGGTCGGGCGAGCCCAGTCCGACGGTTCCCAGGTGGTCGCCGACCCGTTCAAGGAAGCGTTCCATCGTCGGTCGGCCGGAGTAGAAGGGGTCGATGTCCGGGTGAATCGAGCTGCGGGGCGATCCGTAGAGCCGGTGCGCGAGCTGGTCCCGGAACTTGAACAGGACCGGCGCCTCGAACACGAACTCGGCGATCAGGACACGGAGCAGGAAGACGGCGCTCAGGCAACCGGCGTAGGCCGCGCCGCCGCGCACGAGAAGGTTGCGCCGCCAGTCCGGGATGGCGGGATCGTTGGCGGCGGCCGGAGTCGGTATCGTGGCCGGCTTCGGGGCCGCGGCCAGTGCCAGGAGGGTGCAGGCCAGCCCGATCGGCGCGCTGCCGAAGAGAAGTTCGTGGTAAGCGATGGCGGCGCCGAAGCCGCCGAAGAAGAGGACCTGACGGCCGGGGCGCCAGCCCGCGATTCCCAGCGTCGGCACGGCGATGAGCAGCGCGAGCGTGAGAATGTTGGACGCGGCCGAGGTGAAGCTGTCCGCGCGTCGGCCGAGGTCGAGAAACAGGGACAGGCTGAGGAAGAGCGCGACCATCGCCGCCGCCTGGAAGAGATCCTCGCGCCAGCGCTTCGAGCTTGCGGTTCCGTCGTCCGCGCCGCTTGCCGGCTGACCGTCTCCTTCGGGACGGCGCCGGACGATGAGAGCGACGGCGCGGGCGAGTGCGCCGGCGAGGCCGAGACCGAGCAGGCCGAAGGTCAGCGCCCTCAGCGCTTGCCTCAGTCCATTGACGCCGAGCGGCGGCAGCAGCCACTGCAGCATCACGCGCTGACCGGCCCAGTACTGGTGGTAGAAGACGGTCAGATAGTCCGTGTCGTCGACCGCGCCCTGACTCAGGCGTTGCCGGAGGGCGTCGCAGGGCCGCTGCGGCCGGGTGTAGCGGTACACGCGGCGGGGCGAGACGGTGCGTTCCAGGGTCGTGCCGTCGCGGTCGAGGGTCATCAGGCTCAGCAGGCAGTCGTTGAAGCGTTCGGCGGAGTCCTCGAGGGTGCGCTCGGGGTGGGCCATCGAAGCGCCGAGAGCCTCCGCGACGGGCGCCGGATCGGCGGTGACCGCAAGCCGGTTCAGGGTCAGGAAGAGGGCGGTGGCCGCGACGGTCAACGCGGCGGCGAGGACGACCGACCGGAAGCCGGCGCCGCCCGGTTCGGTCGCTGGCGCGGCATGTCCGAGGAGCAGCGTCCGGAAGATGCGGAGACCGTCCGGAAGGGCGCGCAGCTTGCTGATCGAACCCTCGGGCCGAGCGAAGTAGCGGGTCTCGATTTCGTCCCAGGCGAACCCCGCGTCCGAGGCGAACAGGGTCATCTCCGTTTCGACCTCGAAGCCGTTCGAGCGCGCGGGAAAGGACCTGACGAAGCGGCTGGAGAAGGCCCGGTAGCCGGAGAGCAGGTCCCGGACAGGTCGGCGGCAGCGCCACCGCGCGAGGCGGCTGAACAACCGGTTGCCGAGGCGGCGCAATGGCGTGGAGGCGCCGGGCTCGACGCCTTGTCGGACCGCCACGACCATGTCGAGGTAGCGCCCGGCGAGGGTCGAGACGAGGCGCCGGGCGCTGTTGGCGTCGTAGGTTCCGTCTCCGTCGACGATCAGATAGACATCGGCCTCCACTTCCCGGAACAGCCGGCGGACGGCCCGGCCCTTGCCGCGCTTCCGCTCGACGATGACCTCGGCGCCGGCCTCGCGCGCGGCCTGGGCGGTGCGGTCCGTCGAACCGTTGTCGCAGACGTGGACCGACGCGCCGGGGAGGGCGACCCGGAACTGGGAGACGACGCTGCCGATCGTGGCCTCTTCGTTCAGGCAGGGCAGCAAGACCGCGACGCGGCCGATGTTCCGGGACGACCGGGGTTCCGAACTGACCTGGGCCGGGTTCACATCGCGGCGTCAGATGCCGGTTGTCGGCTGTCCTTCTCCGGTCGGTTCCGGCCCGGCTTCGGAGGCTGGACCGAAGGCGAACAGGTGCTCCCGGCCGCGGATGTAGATCCGATCGCCGACAATGGCGGGCGTCGCCCAGACCGGCTCGCCGACCGAGAAGCTGCCGAGCACTTCGTGCTCGCGGCCGGCGCGGAAGATGGCCGCGTCGCCGTCCGTGTTGACCATCAGGATGCGGCCGGCGCCGCCGACCATGGAGGCGGAGTACCGTCCCCGAATCGGCAGCCGCCCCCCTTCGTAGACGACGCCGCCGGTGCGCGCGTCCAGGCAGGTGATCACGCCGCCGTCGTTGGTCAGGTAGAGCAGACCGTCATGAAGGAGGTTCGAGGGAACGTAGCCGATGCCCTTGCGCCAGGTCCAGACCCTGGCGTCGTCGGCCTCGGTCAGATCGCCGCGGCTGTCGAGCCGGATCGCGAAAGCGATCTTCTCCGGGTAGCCGGAGGTGAAGACGGCCAGGCCGTCGACCGTCATCGGGACGTGGATCGCGTTGTTCTCGAGGCCCTTTGCGCGCCACAGCTCGCTGCCGTCGGCCGGGTCGTAGGAGATGACCAGTTCGTTGCCGCTGGTCAGCAGTTGCTTCCGGCCGTCGTGCTCGACCACGATCGGCGTCGCCCAGCTCGCCTGAACGTCCCGTTCCCGCCTCCAGACCTCCTCGCCGGTCCGCGCGTCGAGCGCCGCGATGAACGAGTTCTCGCCGCTGTCCTCGTCGGCGAGGATGATCAGCAGGCCGTCGCTCAGGACGGGCGACGTGCCGACGCCGAGGCCGACCGTCGCGATGTCGCCGATGTCGCGTTCCCACACCGGTTCTCCGTCGACCGTATAGGCGTAGACGCCCTCCGAACCGAAGTAGGCGTAGACCAGTTCCCCGTCGGTGACCGGCGTGGGCGAGGCGTAGGAAGAGTCGGAGTGGCGGTCGTCGAAGACCCGACCGGCATAGGCTGTCCGCGACCAGAGCAGGTCGCCCCGGTCGGCATCCAGCGCGAGCACCTTCATCGTGTGATGGCGGTTGCCGTCGACCGCCTGGGGATGGCGGAACGGTCGGCCTCCGAAGGTGTGCTCGGGCGGTTCGGCGCCGGGAATGACGTCCCCCACGATCGCCGTCGTCAGGAACACCCGTCCGCCGGCGATCACCGGCGAGGAGTGGCCGCGGCCTTCGACCCTGGCCTTCCAGAGCACGTTGCGGTCAGCGTCGAGATCCGCGGCCGGGCCAGGGCCGAACCGGGCGACGCCGCTGCCGTCGACGCCGCGGAAACCGGGCCAGTCGAGGGTGGATTCGCTTGCGACGCCGGTTGCGGCGCCGCCGTCGGCGGGCCGCGCGTCGGCCGCGTCGTCGATGGCGATGCACCCGGCGGCGGCGAGGAATGCGGCGGCGAGCAGGACGCCGAGCGAAAAGCTGCGGTTCTTGAGCATGGGAAGCCTCGTGCCTGGTCGAGGGGAGCGTTCGCGCCCGGTTCCGTCAGCCTCCGTGGTGCGCCGCCGCGGTCGTCGAACGGCGGTCTGTCCGTCGTGAGCCCACATCCTATGGCCTATGGCGTCTTGATCGGGTCGGCCGGACGGCCGGGCAGCTCCCGCGGATCTTCGGCCAGCATCTCGAGCAGCAGGTCGACCGCCTTCTCGAGCTGCGGATCCCGGCCTTCCAGAAGATCTCGGGGAAGGTTCGTCACCTCGACGTCCGGGTCGACGCCGTAGCCTTCGATCACCCACGCGCCCTCCGGGTCGGCGGAGCCGGCCTCGGGCACGTTGACCGAGCCGCCGTCGATCAGCGGCGCCCGGCCGTAGATGCCGACGACGCCGCCCCAGCTCCGTTTGCCGACGATCGGCCCCAGTTCCGCCCGTCGGAACTGGTACGCGAACTGATCGCCGTCCGATGCCGTGTCCTCGTCGATCACGCAGACGAGGTGGCCGTGGAAGACGACGCCTGGCGAGGTGTCGACGGAGTCCCGGTTGCGCTCGAAGTCCAGCATCAGGGTCTCCCGTCGCAGCCTCTCGATGATCATCGGCGAGACGTTGCCGCCGCCGTTCGAGCGCACGTCGACGACCATCGCGTCCTTTCGGACCTGGCCGTAGAACCACTTGATCCACTCGCGGATGCCGTCCGCCGACATGTCGGGGATGTGAACGTAGCCGATCCGGCCGCCGCCCAGTTCGTCGACGATCGCGCGGCTCCGTTCGGTCCAGGCGAGGTAGATCAACGCGTCTTCGTTGTCGATCGGATCGACCAGGACGTTGCGCGCCTCGCCGCGGTCGGCGCTGGCGCCAACCGTCAGTTCCAGCGGTCCCCGCCCGGCCTCGCGGAGGATCCGGAACGGGTTCGTGTCCGGGGTCAGTTCGCGTCCCTGGATCGCGAACAGGTAGTCGCCCGCGTCGACGTCGACGCCGACCTCGGTGAGCGGCGAGCGGTAGCGGGGCTCCTCGTTCTGGCCTTCGAAGATGCGGGCGATCCGGTAGCGGCCGGCGTCCTCGTCAAGTTCGAAGCGGGCGCCGAGCAGGGCGGCGCGGGGCCGGTCCGGCGTCTCCCAGTCGCCGCCGCTGACGTAGGCGTGGGACACGTTGAGTTCCGCGACCATCTCGCTCATCAGGTAGTTCAGGTCGCTGCGGTGGCCGACATGGGCGAGCAGCGGGCTGTACTGTTCGCGCAGCGCTTCCCAGTCGTAGCCGTGCATGTTCGGGGCGTAGAAGAAGTCCCGGAACCGTCGCCACACTTCGTCGAAGATCTGGGACCACTCCTCGGTCGGCACACGGTCCACGGTCAGGCCGGCGAGGGAGAGCGTCTTCTCCTCGCCGCCGCCGACGTCGAGCAGCCGGAAGCCGCCGCGCTCGCGAACCAGCAGCTTCGCGCGGTCGTCGGAGAGGACCAGACCGCCGATGCCCTTGGCCAGACTCTTGCTTTCCCGCTCCTTCAGGTCGTAGGAGAAGACCTCGGTCTGCACGTCGGAGGAGCGGCCCAGGTAGCCGGCGCCGCCGCGGACGTAAAGCAGCTTGCCCTCGGCCGCGCCGAGGCCGAAGTAGTTGTCCGCGTCGACCGGAACGCGGGCGACACGGCCCGCCAGGCCGTCGAGATCGATCCGGTCGCGGTCCTTCTCTTCTCCGCCTTCGCCCTCGCCCTTGTCGGCGTTCTCGTCTTCGTCCTCTTCGCCGTCGCGCTCGTTCTCCTTCCCGTCGTCGGCGCCGTCGTTCGCTTCGCCGTTTTCTTCTTCGTCCTCGATCTCGACCTCGTCGCTGCGGGGCGGAAAGGGGTGCGCCGTGTCCTCGCACAGCGCGAGCGCGTAGATGTACGTCTCGCGGTCGGCCGCGTAGTTGTACTCGAAACTGCCGATCTGCGGCTGGAACTGACGGTCGGAAAGGAAGTAGAGGTAGTCGCCGTTGGGGTCGAAGACGGGGAAGAAGTCGTTCCACATCTCGGAGGTCACGCGGGTGAGCGTTCGGCTCTCGATCTCGAACAGATGGATCGAGCCGAAGGTGTTCTCGTCGCCAAGTTCGACCGCGAGGTAGTCGCCGCGGGGCGACCAGTCGTAGCTCGTGCCGAACGGCCGGGAATCGTCGGCGACCTCGATGATCTCCCGCGGCCCGGTCGCCGCGTCGTCGCCGCTCCGGTCGCCCGCTTCGACGATGCCGAGCCGTCCCTGCTGGTCGATGAAGGCGATGCGGTCGCTGCCGGGCGACCACAACAGGTTGTTGTAGTGGCGTCCGACGCTGCCCCTGGTGAGTTGAACGGGCTCGCCGCCGCCGTCCTGGGCGACCGCCCAGATCTCGGTTTCTCCGGTCCGGTCCGAGACGAAGGCGATCCGTCGTCCGTCGGGCGACCAGGCGGGGTCGCGGTCGTTGGCGCCGGAGCTGCGGGTCAGGTTGCGGGTCGGTCCGTGTTCGACCGGCACGCTGAAGATGTCGCCGCGGGCGGAGAAGGCCGCCCGCTTCGCCTTCGGGCTGAGCGAGTAGCCGGTGACCCGATTCGCCGCCGAGACCCGGCCAGGGCGGCGGGCGATCTGGTCCGTCGGCACGTGGATGCGAATCGGCTGGACGGTTCCCGAAGCGAGGTCCAGGATCTCCAGCGCGCCGGCCTTCTCATAGACGATTCGCCGGTTCGCCTTGTCGGCGCTGGGCCAGCGCACGTCCCAGCGATCCTCGTCGGTGAGTTGTTCGAGCTCGCCCGAAGCCGTGTCCCAGGCGTAGAGGTTCAGCGTGCCGTCGCGGTCGGACGAGAAGAAGATCGTCTCGCCGATCCACATCGGATCGCGGTCGGAGCGCTTGTGATGCGTGACCTGAATGGACTCCAGGCTGTCGACGTCGAGGATCCAGAGATCCTGCGCCCAGCCGCCTTCGTAACGCTTCCAGTGCCGGAAGTCCCGGGTGACCGGCGAGTACACGACGCGCTTGCCGTCGGGCGAGAGATCGCCCCCGCCCGACTCGGGCATCGGCAGCGCCCTGGGCAGGCCGCCCGAGACGTTGACCAGGTACAGCTTCGTGTCGCCCAGGTCCCAGCCGTCCCGCAGCGATCGGAACAGGACCTCGGCGCCGTCCGGGGACCAGCCGTAGACCTGGTTGTCGTAACCCCAACGCGGCGCCAGCGGTCCGGCGGCCGGGTAGAACGTCAGTTGTCGGGGGGCGCCGCCGGCGGTGGGCACGACGTACACCTGCTCGTCGCCGTCGTACTGGCCGGTAAAGGCGATCCACCGTCCGTCGGGCGAGAACTTGGCGAACAGCTCCAGGCCCGGATGCGACGTGAGCCGCGTCGCCGTTCCGCCGGCAGCCGGCGCCAGCCAGATGTCGCCGGCGTAGGTAAAGGCGAGCCGGTCGCCCGAGAGGTCGGGGAAGCGCAGGAGCCTGGTCGGTTCGCCGGTCTGGGCGAAGCCCGACGTCGGAATGATCGCGAGCGCGAGCAGAGCGATGCCGCATCGTGTCGTGCGCTGAAACTGACGGGTGACGGTCATGGAACCTCCGGTCGCGGGGCGCCGCTCGAGGCCAACGGCTCCGCGGCATTGTTTCACGTTCGTGGCGGGCGTTCGGGCTTGCCGCTTCGGGTAAGCTGCCGCCTCTTCGCCCAGCCGAGGTACGGGACTTGGCGGGGCGGGTTGCACGAACGGACGACAGTGTGCCGACTGCCGGTCGGCCCCGGGGGACGGCAGCATGAACGGGATCGAGATCACCGGACCGCGCGATTTCGAGGCGGCGGAGCGCATACTGACCCCGGAGGCGCTGGAGTTCACGGCGGATTTCTGTCGCCGTTTCGAGGAGCGGCGCACTGCGCTCCTTGAAGACCGGACGGAACGCCATGCCCGCATCCGGGCCGGCGAGGATCCGACGTTTCCGCCGCAGACCCGGGACGTCCGCGACGGCGACTGGAAGGTGGCCGCCGCCCCCGCGGACCTGAACTGCCGCTGGGCCGAGATCACCGGTCCCGTCGACCGCAAGATGATGATCAACGCGCTGAACTCCGGCGCGAAGGCGTTCATGGCCGACCTCGAGGACGCGCTCAGCCCGAGCTGGCGCAACGTGATCGAGGGCCAGCGGAACCTGTACGACGCGGTGCGGCGCCAACTGGAGTTCACGAACCCGGGGAACGGCAAGTCGTACCGCCTGAAGGACGAGATCGCGACCCTGCTGGTGCGTCCTCGCGGCTGGCACCTGGTCGAGAAGAACGCGTTGATCGACGGCAGCCCCGTCTCGGCCGGCGTGTTCGATTTCGGCCTCTGTTTCTTCCACAATGCGCGCGAGGCGCTCAGCCGCGGCAGCGGGCCCTACTTCTACCTGCCGAAGATGGAGAACCGCCACGAGGCACGGCTCTGGAACGACATCTTCGTCGCCGCTCAGGACGCGCTCGGCGTGCCCCAGGGGAGCGTCCGCGCCACCGTTCTGATCGAGACGATCCTCGCCGCCTTCGAGATGGAGGAGATCCTCTACGAGCTGCGCGACCACTCGGCCGGCCTGAACGCCGGGCGCTGGGACTACATCTTCAGCGCGATCAAGAAGTTCGCGTTCCGACAGGATCTGGTGCTGCCGGACCGCGGCCAGATCACGATGACCGTTCCCTTCATGCGCTCCTACACCGAGCTGCTGGTCCGCACCTGCCACCGCCGCGGCGCCCATGCCATCGGCGGCATGGCGGCCTTCATTCCCAGCCGGCGCGACGCAGAGGTCAACAGGGCGGCGCTCAGCGCCGTCCGCGCCGACAAGGAGCGGGAGGCGAACGACGGCTTCGACGGCAGTTGGGTCGCCCATCCCGACCTGGTTCCGATCGCCCTCGAGGTCTTCTCCGCGAAGATGGAGAACCGCCCGAACCAGAAGGAACGCCTGCGCGAGGACGTCTCCGTCGAGCCCGGCAGCCTGATCGACCTCGACGTCCCGGGCGGCACGCTGACCGAACAGGGTCTGCGGAACAACGTCTCCGTCGGGCTTCAGTACCTGAACTCCTGGCTCAACGGCAACGGCGCCGCCGCGATCAACAATCTGATGGAAGACGCGGCGACCGCCGAGATCGCGCGCGCCCAGCTCTGGCAGTGGGTCCACCGCAACGCGCGGATGGACAACGGCGAGCGGGTGACGGCCGAGCTCTACGAGCAGGTGCGCGACGAGGAACTGAACCAGCTCGGCGGCCGCTCAGCGAGCCGCTACGGCCTCGCGGCGGAACTGCTCGACGATCTGGTTCTCGGCGCCGAGTTCCGGGAGTTCCTGACCCTGGAGGCCTACCGGCACATCTGATCCCTGGCCGCGGGTCTTCCGACCCGCGGAGTAAACGAATCGCCGCGCTGCGTTCGAGGCAATGCGGCGGCTCGCGTGGCGAGGCGGTGGTCCGAACCGCGGTTCCATCGCTGCGCTACGCTCGCGGCAATGCGGCACGCCATCGATCTGCCTGCGCTGCGTCGGGAGATCGGCGCCGCGGCCGGGCCGATGGCGCAGGCGGTGTCGGCCTGCGTCCACTGCGGGTTCTGCCTGCCAGCCTGCCCGACCTACCTGGAACTGGGCGAGGAGATGGCCTCGCCGCGCGGGCGGATCGTGCTGATGAAGGAGGTCCTCGAGGGCGGCCTCGACCTGGACGAGGCGCTGGGACACATTGATCCGTGTCTCGGTTGCATGTCCTGCGTGACGGCGTGCCCCTCCGGCGTCGAGTACGGGGATCTGCTGATGCCCTTTCGCGAACTCGCCGAGAGCGGACGCAACCGGTCATGGTTCGATCGCCTCTGGCGCGGACTGATGCTCGACACCCTGGCGAGCCCCGGTCGGCTTCGCTGGATGCTGCGTCTCGGCCGGCTGGCGGCGCCGTTCCGCGGATTGCCGCGCGGACTGCTTCCCGCGCGGTTCGCGGCGGCGCTGGACCTCTTGCCCCGGTCGGCGGACCGCGCCGAGGTCGGCTTCGGCACGTTCCGGTCGGCGGGCGCGCGGCGCGCGCGGGCGGCTCTCCTCGCCGGCTGCGCGCAGCAGGTGCTGGCGCCGCGGATCCAGCGCGCGACGATCGACGTGCTGACCCGCAGTGGAGTCGAGGTCGTCGTGCCGAAGACAGGGGGCTGCTGCGGTTCGCTGGCCTTTCACGCCGGCGATGCCTCGCGCGCGCGGGCGGCCGCCGGCTCGCTTCTCCGCGTGCTGGGACCGGACGGACTCCTGCCGGAGGTCGACGCGGTGCTGACCAACGCCGCCGGCTGCGGTTCCGGCCTCAAGGAAGTCGGATCTCTGTTCGCCGGCCGTCCCGAAGAAGAGAAGGCGCGGGCCCTGGCCGGCAAGGTGCGCGACGTCTCGACGTTTCTCGCCGCGCTCGAGGCGCCTGCGCCGCCGCCGCTTGCGAGCCCCTTGCGGGTCGTCTACCAGGACGCCTGCCACCTCGCCCACGCGCAGAGGGAACGAAGCGCGCCCCGTCGACTGCTCGCGCGGGTTCGGGGACTGACCCTGGTCGAGCCGCGCGACTGGCGGATCTGCTGCGGTTCGGCCGGGATCTACAACCTGGAGGAGCCCGAGCTCGCGGCGCGGCTGGGACGGAGGAAGGCGGAAGCGCTGCTCGAAGGCGAACCGGACGTGATCGCGACCGGCAACGTCGGCTGTCTGGTCCAGATCGAGAGCCACCTCCGGCGCCTGGGCAGTGCGGTTCCCGTGCGTCACACGATGGAGATCCTGGCCTCCGCCCATGGCGCGAGTTATCCTGCGCCCGCCTGTTGACCGCTTTTCCTGTCCTTCAACTGCCTTCAGAACCTTGATGACGACGACTCGCATTGGAATCCAGGGCTTCGGTCTGCTCGGCCGGAGCCTGTTTCGTCTTGCTTTGGACCGGCCGGAGATCGAGATCGGGGCCGTGGCCGAGACCGCCGACCCCGAGATGCTGCGCTACCTGCTGCAGTTCTCGACCTTGCCATGGCGCTGGGACGGAGAGGTTTCTCTGGACGACGGCAGCCTGAGCGTCAACGGGTTCAGCGCCCCGGTGGTTCGCGCCGGGGAGGCGGGCGAGGCGCCGTGGGGCGACCTGGGGGTCGCGACGGTGGTCGACTTCCGGGACAATCGACCGACGCGGAACGAACTCGAGGGACATCTCGCGGCTGGCGCCGAGCGCGTCGTGCTGTGCGCTCCGCCCGGCGGGGACCTGGACCGGACCGTGGTGGTCGGCCTGAACGAGGACCGGATCGAGGCGTCCGACCGGATCCTGTCCGCCGGCTCGTTCACTGCGCACTGCGCGGGGCCGTTGCTCCGCACTCTCGACCGGGCCTTCGGCGTCGAACAGGCGTTCATCAGCGCCGTCCGCGCCTATGGGGCCGGTTCGAGACTGGCCGACGTGCCGGCGCCGGAACCGCGGAAGGGCCGGGCCGCGGGCGAGAACATCATTCCCGTCGCGACGGAAGCGGCGGAAGAACTCGCATGCGTGCTGCCCGAGTTCCGCGGCAAGCTCTCGGCCTCGGCGATGGACGTGCCGGTGGCGAACGGCTCCGTCGTCGACCTGGTCTGCTGGCACCGCGACCCGGTGACGGTCGACTCGGTCAACGACGCCGTGGCGGCCGCCGCCGGCGGCGAGTGGGATGGTCGGGTCCGCTTCGAGCGGGAGGCGATCGTTTCCGCCGACGCCGCGGGCAGTCGGGCGACCTGCATCTTCGATTCGCAGGCCACGATGACCCTGGGCGGACGCGTGTCCAAGACGATCGCCTGGTTCGACAACGGCTGGGGCTACCTGCACCGGTTGCTGGAACTGATCGCCGCGCTTGAAGAAGCGGACGGCGCCGAAGGGGGTGTCTCATGATCCGGGTCGGCATCAACGGCTTCGGTCGGATCGGCCGCAGCGTGTTCCGGATTCTCGCGGGCCGGTCGAACGTCGAGGCGGTCGGCGTCAACGACCTGTTCGACGCGGATCGCCTTGCCTATCTGCTGCGCTACGACACGGTGCAGGGAGTCTTCGATCAATCGGTCGAAGTGACCGGAAGCGGCTTGCGAGTCGGCGGCCGCGACGTCCGGTTGACGGCGGAGCGAGATCCGTCCAGGCTGCCTTGGGCCGACCTCGGCGTGGACGTCGCGGTCGAGTCGACCGGCGTGTTCCGGACGCGCGCCCAGGTGGCGCGGCACCTCGAAGCCGGCGCGCCCCGCGTGGTCCTGACGGTGCCCGCCAAGGACGAGATCGACGCGATGATCGTGCTCGGCGTCAACGACGGAGACCTCGGCCCCGAGCATCGTGTCGTCTCGAATGCCTCCTGCACGACGAACTGTCTGGCGCCGCTGGCCAGGACTCTCGACGACGCGTTCGGCTTCGAGGAGGGCTTCGTCACGACTGTCCACGCCTATACGAACGACCAGCGTCTCGTCGACTCGCCGCACGGCGACCCGCGCCGCAGCCGCTCCGCAACCGCCAACATCATTCCGACGACGACCGGCGCCGCGCGGGCCGTCGGCAAGGTGCTGCCTCACCTGAACGGCAAGCTCGACGGCATGGCGATGCGGGTGCCGGTGGCCGACGGATCGATTGTCGATCTGACCTGCCGGTTGCGGGGCGCTCCGAGCGCCGAGGACGTGAACGCGGCGGCGTCGACCGCCGCGGAGACGAACCTCGCCGGCATCCTCCAGTACTCGGAGGACCCGTTGGTCTCGAGCGACATTCTCGGCAACCCCCACTCGTCGATCTTCGACGCGCCGCTGACCCGGGTTCGTCCGGCCGAGGGCGGCGGCGCGTACGCCCGCGTCGTCTCGTGGTACGACAACGAGTGGGGCTACTCGAACCGGGTCGCTGACCTGATCGAGCGGCTGGCGCGATTCGCGTCCTGAGCCGGCGGAGCAGGGGATCCGGGTCGTGCAGCGCCGAGCCAAGATCGTCGCCACGATCGGACCCGCCAGTTCGAGCGCGAGGACGCTGGCGAGGCTGATCCGGGCCGGCGTCAATGTCGTTCGGCTGAATCAGTCCCACGGCGTCCAGGAGGAGCACCGCCGGCTGATCCGTCGCGTGCGCGAAGTCAGCGACGAAGCGGGTCGCCCCGTGGGCGTGATGGTCGACCTGATGGGTCCTCGTCATCGGCTCGGTCGTTTCGAGGGCGCCCGGATGCTCAGGACAGGCGACGTGGCGAGCCTCGGGGCGGACGCCGACGCGGACCTGCCGCTCGACCGCGACATGGTGGAGTACGTCGAGCCGGGCGAGCGGATCCTGATCGACGATGGCCGGGTGCAGTTGGAGGTGCGGTCGAAGCGGCCAGGCAGGATCGAGGCGGAGGTCCAGGTTGGCGGAGCGGTTTCGAGCCGGAAGGGCGTGAACCTTCCCGACAGCCGTTTGCCGTTCCGCATCTCGGGCAAGGACCTGGGCGACATCCGGATGGCGGTCGAGGAGGATGCGGACTTCCTCGCCGCCAGCTACGTCGGCACTCCGGCCGATGTCGCGCAGGTGCGGGAGGCGTCGCGGGCGGCCGGCCGCGCGCTCCCGGTGATCGCCAAGCTCGAGCGCCGTCGGGCGCTCGAACATCTCGACGAGATCGTCCTTGAGGCGGACGCCGTGATGGTGGCGCGAGGCGACCTGGGGGTCGAGATTCCCCTGCACGAGGTGCCGGTGGTGCAGAAGCGAATCATCGAATCCGGCTGGCGTCACGTTCGTCCGGTGATCGTCGCGACCCAGATGCTGGAGTCGATGGTCGAGCATCCCCGGCCGACCCGGGCCGAATCCTCGGACGTGGCGAACGCCGTCTTCGACGGCGCCGATGCGGTGATGCTCTCCGGCGAGAGCGCGGCCGGCCGCTATCCGCTCGAGGCCGTGCAGACGATGCACCGGATCATCGCCGAGTCGGAGCGTTACAACCTCTCCAGGCACGCGTCCCAGCCGGTCGGCTTCCATACGATGGAGGTCGGCCCCTATGACATCGAACCGCCGCACCGCCCGGGTACGCTGGAGATTCCGGAGACGGTTTCCGCCGCGGCGATCCTGTCGGCGCGCCACCTGACCGCGCAGGGCATCGTCGTGCTCAGCCAGGGAGGGTTCACCGCCCGCCAGGTCGCCTGCCGCCGCCCCTCGACGCCGGTGTTCGCGTTCACCCGCGAGGCGCGGTCGATGCGGGAGCTCCAGCTCACCTGGGGCGTTCACTCGGTGCGGATGGAGCAGGAGGTCCATCACCACGACGAGGTCGTGGCAATGGTCGACCGGCAGCTTCTGGCCGGCAACCTGGCGCTGCCCGGCGACGTCATCGTGTTGCTGATGGGAGACCCGATCCAGGATCGTCCGCCGACGAACCTGATGCGGATCCACCGCGTGCGGCCGCAGTAGCCGTCGGCCGCTTCGCTACGATCGCCCGCCATGGCCGACAGCGAGCTGCGGGTCTCGATCGAGAACGACTACGCCTTCCTCCGCGATCCGGTCCGGCGCATCTGCGAACAGTTCCCGGGCGAGTACTGGCGGCGGCTCGATGCCGCCGCCGAGTACCCGACGGAGTTCGTCCAGGCGCTGACCGAGCACGAGTACCTCGGCTGCCTGATCCCGGAGAGGTACGGCGGCGCCGGTCTGCCGCTGCGCGCCGCGTCCGTGGTGCTGGAGACGATCCACGCAAGCGGGTGCAACGCCGCCGCCTGCCACGCCCAGATGTACACGATGGGTACGGTGCTGCGTCACGGCAGCGACGAGCAGAAGCAGCGGTACCTGCCCGGGATCGCCAGCGGCGAACTGCGTCTGCAGGCGTTCGGCGTGTCCGAGCCGGCGACCGGATCGGACACGACGCAGCTGCGGACGACCGCCGTTCGCGACGGCGACAGCTACGTCGTCAACGGCCAGAAGATCTGGACCAGTCGGGCGCTTCACTCCGACCTGATGATCCTGCTCGCGCGCACCACGCCGGCGGACCAGGTCGAGAAGCGATCGCGGGGCCTCTCGGTGTTCCTGGTCGACCTTCGCGAGGCCCGCGGCGCCGGCCTGGAGATCCAGCCGATCGACACGATGATCAACCACGGCACGGCCCAGGTCTTCTTCGACAACCTGCGCATTCCGGTCGGCAGCCGGATCGGCGAAGAGGGCCGCGGCTTCAGGTACATCCTGAGCGGCATGAACGCGGAGCGCATCCTGCTCGCCTCCGAGGCGATCGGCGACGCCCGCTACTTCATCCGTCGCGCGGTCGAATACGCGAACGAGCGAGAGGTCTTCGGAAGGCCCATCGGCCAGAACCAGGGCGTTCAGTTCCCGATCGCCCGCGCCCACGCCGAAACCGACGCCGCCGAGATGATCGTTCGCAAGGCCGCCGCCCTCTACGACGCTGGCCGCGAATGCGGCGCCGAGGCCAACAGCGCCAAGCTCCTCGCCTCCGAAGCCGCCTGGAACGCTGGCGACGCCTGCTTCCAGACCTTCGGCGGCTTCGCCTTCGCCACCGAGTACGACATCGAACGCAAGTGGCGCGAATGCCGGCTGTTCCAGACCGCGCCGATCTCGACCAACCTCGTGCTCACGTACCTGGCCCAGCACGTCCTGGGGCTGCCCCGCAGCTACTGAGACGCATGTCGGGCCAGCTTGAACGATCGTCTTTCCCTTTCGGGGCGCGGGTCCAGCGCCGCTCCGCGGGTCGATGGCATACCGCGTGTCTCCGGGCCGAATCTACGGATCGGCGCCGCAGGCGAAGGCGTTCACGTCGAAGAGCGGGCGGAAGCGCGAGCCGCCGGGTCGCCGCCAGGTCTTCGTCTGTCCCGTCCGGCTGTCCGTCACCGAGACGTCGACCCGGACATCCGTCAGGCCGCCCATCAGCACCCAGCGATGACCGTTGAGGGCGCAGCCGTCGAGGACCTTGACGAGCAGTTCCACGTTGTCGGGACTGAAGAACCAGAACATGCCGGTGTCCGGGGAGCGCGGAATCGCCGTCGCCTCGCCGACCCGGTCCGCCGCCTTCCAGCCGACCCGCACCTGGTAGCGCGCGCCCTGGAGGCAGACTGCCGTTGCGCTGGCGTCGCATACGCCGGCCTCGGCGGCCGGGTCGGCCTCGACCCGACTCGCCTGGGGCACTTCCGCGGCGGGTCCCGGGCGAGCGCCGCTGAGCCGCGCTCGACCGGCGGCGGTCTCCCCTGACGATCGGCGGCAAACGGCAAAGGCCCGGTCGTCCGCGAGCGGCTCGAACAGGGCGCCCTGGGGATTCGTCCAGACGAGTTCCTCGCCGGTGTCCACGTCCCGCACCTTCAGTCTGACCTCCACATCCGTCAGACCGGCCGCGAACACCCAGTAGTGGCCGTTGATCCGGCAGCCGTCAAGCACCTTGACGACGAGTTCGACGTTCTCGGGGTGGAAGAACCAGAAGTCGCCGCTCGATGCAGTCAACCGATGGGCGCCGCCGCGGCCCGTCCTGCCCCTCCCGTCCGTCCACGCCGCCTCGACCTCGAACCTGCCGAGACAGAGCACGTCGTCCTGGGCGCAGCGGCCGCCGTCCGCGTACCAGGTCCTCGCCGTCGCCTGGGCCGTCCGCCCCGAGCGCAGCGGACCGTTGCGCGCTTCGACCGCGAACCGGTAGCTGACGTCGGGCACGAGTTCGTCCACGACCATCGATGTCGCGTTGCTCGGGGCCGACCCGATCCGTCGCATCCTGGCGTCACCGGGACCCTGCAGAAGGATGTCGAACCCGGTCTCGACGCGCGAGTTGTCCCGCCAGCGCAACTCGACCTCGGTCGAACCGATCGCGGCGGCCGCCAGGTCGGATGGAGCGTTTGGAGGCCCGAGCGGCAGGGAGACATCGACCTCGGCATCCCGAGGCGTCGGATCGGGTCGGTCGCCGCCGACGACGCCCCGATAGAGAAGCCGGGTTTCCGTCGCACCCTTCGTTCCGACGTCGACCGTGAAGGACGCGGCCTCGCCGACCCCGATGCCGCCCAGCGTGCAGGTCGGCACGCCGTCCGGGTCCTCCCTGCAACCAGAGGTCGCCGCCTCGATCGTGGCGCCGCCCGAGAAGGAACTGGTCGCCACGACGTTCCGCGCGGCCGCCGTGCCGACGTTCATGACGCGAACGCGGTAGCGGACGGCAACGTCCGAGAGGACCTCGCCCTCCGCGTCAAGCGTCAGATCCGCGGTCCGCGAACCGTCGGGGCCCTCGGGGTCGCCGCCCCCGCCCGCATCGCCGGAACCGAGGAGAGGAGGCGGCGCCTCCCGGCCAGGCGCCGCGAGAAAGACGACGAAACCGTCGTGGTCGGAAGCGTAGAGCGCCGAGTCCGCGTTCCGCCTTTCGCCCGCCGCCGCGTCGGCGTTGCCCCTGGCGTAGACCATCTCCACGACGCTGCTCGCCATCCGCGCGTTGACCAGCGCGTGGTCGAGCGCCTGGGCGTTGCCGTTGAACACGTAGGAGTACCGTTCCGCCTCGGCCAGGTCCACGACCAGGTTCCTGAGGTTCGGGTTGACCAGATCGGACCCCGGGCGCTTGCTCTCGCTCGGCGTGAAGTCGCCGGCGATCACGCCCACGACGTCCGTGTAGCCGTCCGTGAACTGGTATGCGTTGACGTCGCCGACGATGATCAGCTTGACGTCCTGACGGCCCTGCGCCAGCCGCGCAACGGACTCCGCCTGCTTCAGCCGCTTGACCTGCACGCGGGCGGTGTCGACGCCGATGAAGGACCGGTTGTGAATGACGATCACGGAGAAGTCGATGCCGGCGACGGACGCGTCGAGCTGCAGCGGCGGCCGGTCGTGCAGGGTGTCGTTGGCGCCCGTCGTCGGGTTGACGAAGGTCTCGTCCCGCTGGTGCTGGGCGACCGTTCCGACGGTGACGCCGGAACGGACGAGGAAGCCGACGTTCGCCCCGTTCTCCTGATTGCCGGGCTCCAGGTACGCCGTGTACGCGGCGCTGGCCTCCTCCGTCCGGATCCTGTCGGCCAGCGCTCTCAGCGCCTCGATCGTCCAGACCGGGGATGTCCCGTCGGTTGTTGAACTTTGGGAGTAGGGTGGCGGCTCTCCGGCCCGATGAGCGGGCCGGTCTCAGCGAAAGAAAGGAGACGCCACCCATGTCCAATCATGGCAGTCGGGAAGGGAATCGGCAAGAGAGAAGGAGCACTCCGAGCAGTCCGTCGTCGGGATCGGGGCTTGGTCTGTTGGAGTCATTGCCCTCGTTGGTCAACGGTCTGTCGAGCTTTCAGGAGCTGTGCGTCGAGACAGGCCGGTCTACGTTGGTCCGGTTGATGGAGGAGGAGCGGGAGTCGCGGTGCGGCGCGAAGGGTCGTCACCAGGATGCTCGTTCGGTGTGGCGTGCGGGCAGTGCTCCGAGCCAAGTGACGCTGGGCGGGGCCCGGATCGAGATTCAGCGTCTGCGGGTACGGGGTCCGGAGGGCGAGGTGCGTCTCGAGTCGTTCGAGTGGGCGGCGTCTCGCGACGCGATGGACCGTCACACGATGGAAGCGATTGCGTCGGGCGTGTCGACGCGGAACTACCTGCGGTCGCTGGACACGGCGGCCGCGGGTTCGGACCGTCGTTCGGCATCGCGGAGTTCGGTGTCTCGGCGCTTCAAGGCGCTGTCGGCGCGGCAGATGGAGAAGTTCCTGTCGTCGTCGCTGGAAGACGAGGACATCCGCGTGGTGTGCGTGGACGCGAAGTACATCGGTGGCCACTGCATTCTGATCGCCTTGGGCGTTTCGTCGTCCGGTCACAAGCGGGTTCTTGGCCTTCGCGAGGGTTCGACGGAGAACACGGCGGTGGTCCGCGCTCTTCTCGCCGACCTGGTGGAGCGGGGCCTCTCGACGGCGAAGCCGTTGCTGTTCGTCATCGACGGCAGCAAGGCCCTGCGCCGCGCGATCAAGGAGGTCTTCGGCGACGCCGCGACGGTGCAGCGCTGCCAGGTCCACAAGGCCCGGAACGTCGAAGAGCATCTGCCCGAAGAGAGGCGAGCCTCGATTCGCCGGGCGCTCCGCAAGGGGATTGTCCCGTTTTCTGTTGAACTTCGGATGGCGGCTCGTGTGTGTTGAAGAATGTTAAGCGGCCTTGGTTTGGTGGTCAACGTGACGTGCTCGTCGTTCGAGAGCACGGATGAGTTCTGGCATGTCTCGGTAGCCTCTGACGCGGTGGAAGCGTGATTGCGCATCGACGAGGGCTGCGGCGACCCAGCGCTGGATCATGGCGCCGCCCCGCCAGCGCTTGACGTTGCGGGTGTAGCGCCCGACGGAGCTGTTGAGGCTCTCGATCGGATTGGTGCTGCGCATGGTCTTCTGGAGAGCTCCGGCGAGGCCGAGTTCGAGCACGGTGACGGTCTCCTCCATGCCTTCCCGTAGGGAGGCCGCTGCGCCGGGGTGCTCCCGCTCGAGATGACTGGCGAGCTGCCGCAGACGCCTCAAGGCCGTCTTGGCGGATTTGCTGTCCCAGGCCTTGCGGAGCGCCCGGCGAATCGAGGCTCGCTTCTCTTCGGGCAGGTGTTCCTCGACGTTCCGGGCCTTGTGGACCTGGCAGCGCTGCACCGTCGCGGCGTCGCCGAAGACCTCCCTGATCGCGCGGCGCAGGGCCTTGCTGCCGTCGATGACGAACAGCAACGGCTTCGCCGTCGAAAGGCCCCGCTCCACCAGGTCGGCGAGAAGAGCGCGGACCACCGCCGTGTTCTCCGTCGAACCCTCGCGAAGGCCAAGAACCCGCTTGTGACCGGACGACGAAACGCCCAAGGCGATCAGAATGCAGTGGCCACCGATGTACTTCGCGTCCACGCACAACACGCGGATGTCCTCGTCTTCCAGCGACGACGACAGGAACTTCTCCATCTGCCGCATCGACAGCGCCTTGAAGCGACGAGACACCGAACTCCTGGAAGCCGAACGACGGTCCGAACCCGCGGCCGCCGTGTCCAGCGACCGCAGGTAGTTCCGCGTCGACACGCCCGACGCGATCGCTTCCATCGTGTGACGGTCCATCGCGTCGCGAGACGACGCCCACTCGAACGACTCGAGACGCACCTCGCCCTCCGGACCCCGTATCCGCAGACGCTGAATCTCCATCCGGGCGCCGCCCAGCGTCACCTGACTCGGAGCGCTGCCCGCGCGCCACACCGAACGAGCATCCTGGTGACGACCCTTCGCCCCGCACCGCAACTCCCGCTCCTTCTCCATCAACTGCCACAAGGCAGAACGGCCTGTCTCAACGCACAGATCCTGAAAGCTCGACAGACCGTCGAACAACGAGGACGATGCCTCCAACAGACCAAGCCCCGATCCCGACGACGGACTGCTCGGAGTGCTCCTTCTCTCTTGCCGATTCCCTTCCCGACTGCCATGATTCGCCATGGGTGGCGTCTCCTTTCTTTCGCTGGAACCGGCCCGCTCACCGGGCCGGGTGAGCCGCCACCCTACTCCCAAAGTTCAACAGCCGGCGGGACATCCCCTCCGCAAGGCCTGGGACAGCAAATCCGCCAAGACGGCCTTGAGGCGTCTGCGGCAGATCGCCAGTCATCTGGAGCGGGAGCACCCCGGCGCAGCGGCCTCCCTCCGGGAAGGCATGGAGGAGACCGTCACCGTGCTCGAACTCGGCCTCGCCGGAGCTCTCCAGAAGACCATGCGCAGCACCAATCCGATCGAGAGCCTCAACAGCTCCGTCGGGCGCTACACCCGCAACGTCAAGCGCTGGCGGGGCGGCTCCATGATCCAGCGCTGGGTCGCTGCCGCTCTCATCGATGCTCAATCACGCTTCCACCGCGTCAGAGGCTACCGAGACATGCCCAAACTCATCCGCGCCCTCGAACGACGAGCAGGGCACGTTGACCACCAAACCAAGGCCGCTTAACATTCATCAACACACACGAGCCGCCATCCGAAGTTCAACAGAAAACGGGACAATCCCTCCAGACCTCCTGGACGGCGACGACATCGGGAAGACGAAGCGCCTCGCGGATGTAGCGCGAGAGCTTGGCGAGCTTTGTCGAGTAGTCGTCCGCGCTGGCGTTCAGGTTCAGCAGGTTCAGCGACGCGACCGAGACCTCGCCCGCCCGACGCTGCCGCACGGGACGGGGAAGGGCCGCCGCTTCGGTCTGCCGCGTCAGTTCCGTCGGCCAGAGCTCGTAGCCGCCGAACTCGTAGCCGAGCACGCCGGCGGCGGAGAACGTCGTGCCCGGCGTCCAGGACACGTTGGCGAGCCCGAGCTTGTCGGGATCGAGCTCGAATACCTCGGGGTTCGTGTCCCAGACTGGAATCGCCTGGTTGCCGGTATCGCCCGGATACGCGAGCCCCTTCTCCCGAAAGGCGCGCGCCGAGGTCGGCGTGATGTACATCTCGGCAACCGGATCGCTGCGAAAGAACTGACTGCCGCCGCTGACGGTTCCCGTGGCGATCCGGATGCGCATGCCTTCGTAGCACTCGTACTCGATGGCGCAACTCGGACTGGCCGGATCGCCGGAGGGCACGGCGGCGCCGAAGTCGATCGGCGCGGGCAAGTCCTGGTTGCTGGAATCGACCGTGACGGAGGCGTCCATCCCGGTGGCGTCGATCCGCGTGAAGCCGAAGAACTCGCCGACGGTCCCGGTGACATCGACCTGGTCGCCGACGCTGATCGTCGTCGTGCCGTCGTAGAGGACGAAGAGGCCGTCGGAGGTGTCCGTATCGCCGTCGCTGCGAGATGTCGGCGTCTGGATGAAGAAGCCTCCGGCGCCCACCGCGGTGACGACGTTGTCGTCGAGCGTCACGTCGGCGCCGACATGCGCGCTGGCCGCCCCGCTGCCCTGGACTTCGAAGATCTCGCCGGCCGCCGCCGGGCAATCGTTCGCGGCGCCGGGCGTGCCGCGGTCCTTGCGGCTTCCACCGCCGTACTCGGTCGTCGCCGTGCACCAGTTCGCCCCGACATTGTTGTCCAGGTTGGTCGCCTTGAGCGCCATCGACGCGCCCGTCGGATCGGGAAAACCCGGACCGCCGTCCCAGTTGACGCGATCCTGCTCCGTACTGCTTGCGTCCAGCAGGACGATTTCGTCGTCGCCGTTGCCCAGGGAGAAGCTGTTCGGATAGTCGTAGTCGACCGAGACGCCCCCGTTGGTCGACGTCGTCCCGTTGATGCCGAACACCATCCAGGCGCCCGCGGCAATGCTCGTGCCGGCGGAGATCGTGAACGTGTTGGAGCCGTCGTCCTTGACCGTCCAGCCGCCGAGATCGACGGCCTGGCCGCCGGCGTTGTACAGCTCGAACCACTCGCCCGCGCTGTCGCTGACGGCGGACGGATTCTGCATGATCTCGTTGATCACGACCTGACCGGAACTCGGCGCGGCGGCCCCCACCGCCAATGCGAAACCGACCGTCATCCGCAAAGCGTTCCGCCCCATGCGCTGCACTCTCTCAACCCCTCCATTTCTCTGTCCACGTCCCGCGGGCGGCGGCCCGTCGGTCGGACGCCGCACTGCCGGCTCGGCCACGTCCGCGGCCCCAGCCGGTTCCTGTCGTCACGTCAAGATATTAGGACAACCGACACCCGGCAGGACAAGGGAGGAACGAAGCAGGACCATCCCCAAGTCCGTTGTCTCGCTCGCGTCCTTCAGGCTGTGTCGAGTTCAGATCGGCGGTTCAGCTGCGTTCTGTCCTCCGAGGGAGGCGATCCGCGGTCCGGTTGTCCTCCGGGACCGGAGCCCGGCGCCAATCAGTTGCCCTGCTCGCCGGGTCGTTCCGCGAGGAACCGGGGCATCACGGAGTCGTCGCCGCCAATCATCCTGATCATCTCCCGGACGTCTTGGCGGAAGACAGGCGGGGTGACCTCCAGATAGCGCCAGCAACTGAACGTCGGCTGGCCTCGCTGAGATGCCTCGAGGGCTGACTTTGCCCGGGCCGCGGCTTCGTTCGCGTCGCCGACGACCCAGCGGGCCAGGGCGAGGCATTGGCGGTAGTTCGCGTCGGATGGGGATTGGTCGCCATCTCGGTCCAGGGCGACGACTCGTTCGAACGCCTGTCGATCGGGTCGGCCCAGTTCCATCCAGCGGGCAACGCTGAAGTTGAATGCCAAGTGGATTCTCGGCGTCGGGTCCGACGATTCCTCTTCTCGGATCACCTCCAGGGCTTCGAGAGGATGGTTCGACGCGATGAGCTTCAAGACCAAGGCGTGCCGGGCAAGAGTCGCCTCTTCTTCGGATAGACCCTGCTCCTTCAGGAGGCACTCGAGCACGGCGGCCAGCGCCGTCGCTTCATGGCGGGAACGCGCGCCTCGAACAGCAAAGACCAACTGCTCCTCGGGCGGAAGGGAGGTGACGGCGGCTGAATCAGGGACGCGGCCCCAGTCCTTGGGCGCCAGCAGCCGAAGGGCGCGATAGACCTCTGGACTGGAGACTTCGCTGGAGTCGAGAACGTTCAGCGCGTCCTGGCTGGCGCCTTCGCGGTCGCCGAGTCGCGACCGGCGGTCGGCGCGAGCCAGATGGACAGCCGGCGCGGCGTAACCGGCTTCGATGGACTCGTCGAACAGCTTGAGAGCGCGTTCATCCTCCCAGGGAGGCTGGATCTCCGCGAGCCGGAACAGGACCTCTCCGTCGTCCGGGTGTTGCTCCTGGATCTTCTTCAGTTGAGGGCCGGCGTCGAGGCGAGCGGTCCGCCTGCTTCGCCGAAGAGTTCGTACTTGTTCAATGTAGTCGAGTGCCCCGTCACGGTCCTCTGGGTTGTGACGGACGATCTCGTCCAGGAGACTTCGGTACTGCTTGGCGAGCCGGCTTCTCGGCCGCTCCTTCGTGAAGACCAGCTGATTCAGCAGCGACAGACTCTGGTAGCGGTGGATGAAGAGCGGGTCGCCGTCGAAGCCGAGCTTTTCCCTGAAGGAACCGATGATGTTCTCCAGGATCGCGTCTTCGTCGTCGAGATCGGGGACGTTCGACAGCACGAAGTGAAGCCCGATCCGCTTCCGCCTCGGACCTTGTTCCTCGCTTCTGATGTCACGGACGACCTTGGTCAGGCCTCGGAGATTCTGGTTGTTCGGAAAGAACAGCACGACGACCGCATTCGGTAGATGCCGCGTGCAGATTCCCCCGATGTCGGTATAGCCGGTCCGGGAGTCCAGAAGCACGTAGTCCGGCTCGATGGCGGTCTGCCATTGGAGCTTGAGGTCTTCGAACAGCAGGTAGCCGTCGCGATGTTCGTAGAGGTCGGTCCAGTCGATGGCGGCCAGTCTTGCGGCGTAGGCGTCGCCCTGTGCGCCCGATGGCATGATCCAGACCTTGCCTCCATCGCCGAAGGGGGTCGAAGACTCGGCCAGGAACCCTGAGATGTCCGGCGCCATGCCGAGGTGCAGGTACTCGCTGACGAAATCGACGATGCCGGGCGCCGAGGCGGCGGTTCGCCCGAGGTCGAAGGTGTCCAGACCGGGCGCTTCGAGATCGAAGTCGACGATCAGCACGCGTTTGCCGCGTTTTGCCAGCTCCGCGGCGACGTTGACCAGGGCCATCGTCCGGCCGACGCCGCCCTTGAACGAGTAGAAGGTCGTGATGTACATGCCGGAGCTGCCCGCGACCCTGTTGGGAGAGCGGGGACTGGCTGCGTCAGGCCGCCTGGCTTCCGTGCAGGGTGAAGGCCTGCTGCTGGGCGCGAAGTGCGCCAGCCGATTCTAGGCTGAGTTGGCGCCATGGTCCGGCCAGCAGCTGGCCGTGTGCGAATTCGGGCTTCGGCACAACAATCCGCTGAAGCACGGACCAGCAGATGTCGTTGCTCAGCAGGCGGATGTAGCGGTCGTTGGCTCGATTCTGTGGCGTCGCGCCGGTCTCCCAGCGCTTGATCGTCGCTTCCCCTAACGCCGTGGCCTCCGCGAACGCCGCCCGGCTCATGCCCCGGCGCTCGCGGGTCGCACGGATCTCCCTGGGCGTCAGCAGACCGTGGTGGCGGTAGACCGCTTCGGTGCGGATCCTCTCGCCGACCTCGTCAAGGAAGTTGATGTCGCAGTCGTCGCAGCGTCTCACCGGAAGGCGGGCATGCAGCTCGACCGCGTCGCTGCCGGCCCCGTACGTGAACGTGTCGTCGACGACGGTCGTGGTGGCCGGACCCTCGCACAGGGGACAGACGGCACTGTTTCGGCGGTGATCCTCGAGGGCGGTTCTCTCCATCTCCTCTCGATACGTCATCGTTGTTTCTCCTTCGTCGGGCGGCGCCGATCCAGGCAGGCGGTCAACCGTGTCTGGAGTAGTGAAAGCTGCGTCCGAACAAGAAGTTCTTCCGCTTGCCGAGTTCCAGTTTCACGTAGAGCAGTGGCTCGTCTATCTGCAACCGGATCTTCAGGACGAAACCAACCGCGCCGGACGGCTTGTCCAGCGACTGAGCCTCGACCGGGTGGCCCTTCTCAAGGACCGAAGCAACAAGATCCCAAGCGCGGTCAGACGAGAAGTACGGGAAGAACCCGCTGTCAGGGTCTCGGACTGTCTGAGGCCGCCACTCCGTGGGACGCTCTGAACTCCAGTTGTTGCTGCGCGTTGCGCGCCTGCTTGCCAGCTTGACGAGCAGGCGCCTTGTATCGTCGTCAACCCCCTTCTGCATGACCCGCTACTGGCTGTAGTTGTCGGGCGGGCCACGACGAACAGGATCGTATGGTCCCCGGAGCCCTGCTGTCAAGCGGTTGTGTGCGCCACGTCACGGTCATATGGACGGTCACTAGCATAGTGTGGCTCTTGAGCCGGGTGAGCCAAGCCCGTGGATCCCGCTACGGTGAACGGTAGAGTACGCCAACGAGCGCGGGTTCTCGGAAGGGCGATTGGCCGGAGCCGAGGCGTCCGGTTCCCGATTGCCCGTGCCCACGCCGAGAACCGACGCCGCCGAGATGATCTTCCAACAGGCCGCCGCCCTCTACGACGCCGGCTGCGGTTGCGGCGCCGAGTCCAGCAGCGCCAAGCTCCTTGCCCCCGAAGCCGCCTGGAAGGCCGGTAACGCCTGCTGTCATGCCTTCGGCGGCTTCGCCTTCGCCACCGAGTACGACATCGAGTGCAAGTGGCGCGAATGCCCGGTCCAGCACGTGTCGGGTCTGCCGCGCAGCTACTGACCTGCATGTCGGACCAGCTTGAGCGATCGTCTGTCGACGCTGCGTTCCGGCAGTTGATGTCGGCTGAAAACCGTGATGTGGCGATGGAGATCGGGAAGCACATCCTGCGTGGGCATTGCTGTCCCACTAACTTCGTGGTATGGCGAGTTGAAGTTGAGCGTTTTCTGGTCCCGGCGGTTCTCGTTGGGGCTGTAACAGGTCATTGAGTGTCCGTCGTTCAAACAGATTGAGGTGAAGCAAGCGCAGGATCTCGCTGAGGCTCCACTTGAGACGATTGGCGAACTTCAGGTAGGCAAGCATCAGGTGAACGCACATGGCGATCCAGATCTGCGTCAGCACGGCGTTGCGGGACGTGCCGAGAAAGCTCTTGATGCGCAGGTTCTGCTTGATCCACTTGAAGAAGAGCTCGACCTCCCAACGCGCCTTGTAGATGTCCGCGATGGTCCTTGGCGCGAGCTGAAAGTTGTTGGTGAGGAACACGTAGTGTTTGCCGGTCTCGGCGTCCCGGTAGCCGACCCGCCGCAGGGGAATCGGACAGTCCTTCTGGCCCTTCCTGGTCGTCAGTTCAATCGTCTGGTCCGAAGTCACGCCGCGACCGGAAGCGTACGCACGACGCTCACGGACCGCGTACTTCACCCTCCGCTTGAGCCGGGTGACCAGAAAAACCCCTTGTGCATCAAGGGATTTCAGCCAGCTGAAGTTCTGGTACAACCGGTCTGCGGCGACGATGCTCCCCGGCTGCAGCCGCAGAGTCCGGGCGATCGCAATGTCCGACGTCTTCCCCTTCCCCTTCCCGTCCGTCACCCTCACGAACGACGGCAGATGGCCGGCATGGTCGAGACCGACGTGGACCTTGATCGCCCCCTTGCTCTTGCTGAACTTGGCCCACGAGAACAGCCCGAGGCACAGGTCGATGTGCGTCGCGTCCAGAGACACGAGCCGGTTCCTGAAGCGAAACCTGTGGCCGGGCGCCATGCCGCGGCAGCGACCCAGAAGGCGCTCGAACTGCAACTCGAAGAGCTTGGGAGACCGGTTCTGGTTGACGCGGGCAAGCGAGCTTCGAGCGACTCGTCCGATTCCGAGATGGTAGAGCTTGCGTCTCTGGGCATCCAGATTCGACACCACGTCCCGCAAACTGCACCGCCCCGACAACTGAACCATCGCCATCGCCGCGAACTGACTCCACCGGCTCATGGATCGGAGCTTTCTCCCCGTGTCAAGTGTCCGTGCGTCTCTCTCGAACTCATGTCTCGACACCATCCTGAGCAGCTGTCCGAACACCGTGCTACGATACGCCATGGGCCTGAATCCTCCTTGTAGTCATTGGGGTTTCCGACGACAACCAATGATACAGCAAGAGACGGATTCAGGCCCGTTTCTCAACTCGGTCAACGGGACAGCAATGCTGCGTGGGGCTCTCGAGTTCTGGGAACGGAGCTGTCACGTGAGGTTGAAGCCCGACGCGTTGGACGACATTCACTATCTGGAGGAGTTCAAGGATCTACGCGATTTCCTTACGCACAAGCCTCTCGGCAGCGTGGACAACGACAGACCCTTGGCAGCTCCCAAGCTCTCCTTCACGGTGAGCGGACAACGGTCGCTGCGTCCCCCGACGAGAAAACGGAGCAAGTCATGGGCCGCGCGCGTCAATATCGTCAGGGTGGCGGCCGAGAACCTGTTGCTTCTGCGGAATGTTGGCGACCACAGGTACGGGTCAATCGACGATCCCGGCACGGTGGCAACAGCGGCAGGCACGTTGCTGATGCTCGTGGAACGCGCGGGAGACCTGAAGCCCGAGGTCCGCGAAGCCAGTGAGCGACTCAGAGATGAGGCCCGAAAGGCCCTCGAGTTCTGTGCCGGCCAGCTTGACCAGGGGATGTCCCGCCGGCTGTTGAACTTTGGGAGTAGGGTGGCGGCTCACCCGGCCCGGTGAGCGGGCCGGTTCCAGCGAAAGAAAGGAGACGCCACCCATGGCGAATCATGGCAGTCGGGAAGGGAATCGGCAAGAGAGAAGGGCTCTTCCGGGTTGATGGTGGATCCGGTGTAGTCTCATGGCATGCGTGACACAGACTTGTATGGTCAGATTCTCGGAATCAGCAGTCCTTGGGAGGTGACGGGCGTCGAGCTTCGGCTCGACGTGGGCGAGGTGGAGGTGCTCGCGGTTCTTGGCGTCGGGGAATCTCTGTGCTGTCCTGAGTGCGGGCATGCGGCGAGTCGCTACGACACCCGTCGTCGCAGCTGGCGTCATCTTCCGACGTGCCAGTACCGGACGATTCTGACGGCGGAGGTTCCTCGGGTGCGTTGCCCTGAGCACGGGGTGCGGACGATTTCGGTGCCGTGGTCGGACCGTGGTTCTCGTTTCACGGCGTTGTTCGAGGCGTTGGTGATCGACTGGTTGAAGGAGGCTTCGATCTCGGCCGTGGCGAGGTTGCTGGACCTGAGCTGGGACCAGGTGTCGGGGGTTCAGGATCGTGCCGTGCAGCGCGGTCTCTCACGTCGCGGTCCGGTTCCGGCCTCTCGGGTTCTCGGGGTGGACGAGACGTCGTTTCAGAAGCGCCACGAGTACGTGACGGTGGTGGCGGACATCGAGGGCGAGGTTCGGGTGCACCACGTGGCGGACGGTCGCGGCAAGGAGGCGCTGGCTTCGTACTACTCGTCGTTGTCGGAGGCCGCGCGGTCGAGAATCGAGACGGTGGCGATGGACATGTGGCCGGCGTACATCTCGGCGACGGTGTCGAGTCTCCCGGATGGCGGTCGGAAGATCGCGTTCGACAAGTTCCACGTGGCGGCCCACCTAGGCGACGCCGTGAACAAGGTCCGCAGTCAGGAGCACCGGCAGCTGCAGAAGGCAGGCGACGACAGCCTGGCCTCGACGCGCCATCTGTGGCTGTACCACCCGGATCGGGTGCCGGCGGGCCACAGACTCCGCTTCGAGGAGTTGATCTCCGGCACGTCGAAGACGGCTCGCTGCTGGCACCTGAAAGAGGTGGCGATGATGATGTGGGAGACCCGTGACCGGGCGGAGGCGCGCGCGATCTTCAATGGCTGGTACTCCTGGGCCATTCGCAGCCGCCTGGCGCCGATGAAGAACGTGGCGCGGATGCTGAAGGCTCACCTCGAGGGAGTGCTGAACGCCATCGAACGAGGAGTCACCAACGCACGACTCGAAGGCATCAACTCGGTCATCCAGTCGCTCAAGAAAACCGCCCGCGGCTATCGAAATCGAGACCGATACCGCACCGCCATCTACTTCAAACTCGGAGGACTCGACCTCTACCCCGATTCTCTTACATTCCACACGAAACCCTGAAGAGCCGAGAGAAGGAGCAGCTCGTCGTCGGGGTCGGGGCTTGGTCTGTTGGAGGCATCGTCCTCGTTGTTCGACGGTCTGTCGAGCTTTCAGGATCTGTGCGTTGAGACAGGCCGTTCTGCCTTGGCGCAGTTGATGGAGAAGGAGCGGGAGTTGCGGTGCGGGGCGAAGGGTCGTCACCAGGATGCTCGTTCGGTGTGGCGCGCGGGCAGCGCTCCGAGTCAGGTGACGCTGGGCGGCGCCCGGATGGAGATTCAGCGTCTGCGGATACGGGGTCCGGAGGGCGAGGTGCGTCTCGAGTCGTTCGAGTGGGCGTCGTCTCGCGACGCGATGGACCGTCACACGATGGAAGCGATCGCTTCGGGCGTGTCGACGCGGAACTACCGGCGGTCGCTGGACACGGCGGCAGCGGGTTCGGACCGTCGTTCGGCTTCCAGGAGTTCGGTGTCTCGTCGCTTCAAGGCGCTGTCGATGCGGCAGATGGAGAAGTTCCTGTCGTCGTCGCTGGAAGACGAGGACATCCGCGTGTTGTGCGTGGACGCGAAGTACATCGGTGGCCACTGCATTCTGATCGCCTTGGGCGTTTCGTCGTCCGGTCACAAGCGGGTTCTTGGCCTTCGCGAGGGTTCGACGGAGAACACGGCGGTGGTCCGCGCTCTTCTCGCCGACCTGGTGGAGCGGGGCCTTTCGACGGCGAAGCCGTTGCTGTTCGTCATCGACGGCAGCAAGGCCCTGCGCCGCGCGATCAGGGAGGTCTTCGGCGACGCCGCGACGGTGCAGCGCTGCCAGGTCCACAAGGCCCGGAACGTCGAGGAACACCTGCCCGAAGAGAAGCGAGCCTCGATTCGCCGGGCGCTCCGCAAGGCCTGGGACAGCAAATCCGCCAAGACGGCCTTGAGGCGTCTGCGGCAGCTCGCCAGTCATCTCGAGCGGGAGCACCCCGGCGCAGCGGCCTCCCTACGGGAAGGCATGGAGGAGACCGTCACCGTGCTCGAACTCGGCCTCGCCGGAGCTCTCCAGAAGACCATGCGCAGCACCAATCCGATCGAGAGCCTCAACAGCTCCGTCGGGCGCTACACCCGCAACGTCAAGCGCTGGCGGGGCGGCGCCATGATCCAGCGCTGGGTCGCCGCAGCCCTCGTCGATGCGCAATCACGCTTCCACCGCGTCAGAGGCTACCGAGACATGCCAGAACTCATCCGTGCTCTCGAACGACGAGCACGTCACGTTGACCACCAAACCAAGGCCGCTTAACATTCTTCAACACACACGAGCCGCCATCCGAAGTTCAACAGAAAACGGGACAATCCCGCTTGACCATGACGACGAGCCGAATGAACGGGAGGTCGAGAGGCTTCACCCCACGGCCGGGACTTCCGCCGGCCCGGAGGAGCACTGGCGAGGGTCGAACCGAAGATCGATGCTCTGCGGTCAGAGATCGCGGACCTGACGAGCCGTTTGGAGCGGGTCGGTCGGCGTGGGGACGAGGACGGCGACGCGGACGTGGCGGGAACGGAGGAAGGCGACGCGGACGCGGCGGCCGCCGCGGATTCCGCGCGGGTCGAGGAGATCCTGAATTGCCTGAAGTCCATTGACGCCAGGTTGCTCTCGGTTGCCGAGGGTCAGGCGGCCATGGACCTCAAGCTGGGCAAGGTGACGGCGCCTGGCGCCGTGGCGGATCGAAGCGACGGCGGATCCGGCGAAACGTTCACGGCGGCAACGAACGGCGTGGCGATGGAGACGCTGTTGCAGCAGATCGTGGCGAAACTGGAGAAGATGTCCACTCGCGGTCTCGCGGAGGGGGATCTCCGCTACCTGCAGTCACTCGTCAAGAAGGACATTGGCCTGCGGACCGAGCTGGGAGACCTCGGGGACGTGCAAGAGGCGGTGACGGAGGTCCAAGGCTCCGTAGGCGCGCTCCAGGGCTCCGTCAGCGCGCTCCAGGGCTCGCTGGTGGGAGAAGGCGCTCTGGAGCAGGCGGCGGCCCGAGGGGTGGTCCGCGCCTTGGCGGAGGAATCCGGGAGGCGCCTGACTGCCGAGGAGATCAGCGACGCGGCCGCCCGCGGCGCCGGATCGGTGGTTGAGGGGCTGACCAGAGAACTGGAACGAGCGCTCGGCGCGGCGCGGACCGGAGGGATCGAACCGGTCGCGAATGGTCTCCTGCAGGACTTGCGCGAGAATCGTGACGCCACCGAAAAACTGGTCTCGCAGGTGCGAGCGCTTCGCGACGAGGCGTGGGCGCGGCTCGCGCCAGTCGCCGAACCGGCAACGGCCTCCGGGGAACCGGAGGAATTGCCGGTCGACTGGGACCCGCCCTCGGAGCCGGTGGACTTGCTGACCCCCCAACAGGCGGAGAACCGTCTCGTGGCGCTCCGCAATGCCATCAAGGAGGAGCTTCGAATCGAGTGGTACCACTGCATTCTCCAGCGGAAGTTCATCGGTCAGATGATCCAGGAGAAGATACGCACGCGCGACCAATGGGTCGGCGCGGGGGGAGCGATCGGAAGCTGGCTCGCTGATCCGAGGCACAGCGACAAGGGAGACGAGGTCGACAGACAGTGGCGGCTCTACGGCGAGCGGATTTCCCGAATCATGGATCGAATCGTGGACGACGAGAACGACGAGATTCCGTTCTGAGGCCGGAGTGGCCGGTCCAGGCCGCGTGAGGCGCCACTCGGGCAAGCGGATCATCGCGACCATCGACGCGTTGGCGCTCTACGACAGGTTCGTCAGGCCCGAAGCCCGCAAGTCCCCATCAGCTGCCCCAACTGGTACGTCCCGGTCGATGTGCCGGGCCATGAGCGATCTCGCTCGGGTTGGCCCGCTTCGGCGAGGTCCACGGGTCGAAAGACGTGACCTCGTCCCGACCGCCGGGGCTATCGCGACCTCGCCGTTCACCGAAGAGTTCCGGCTGCGAACCTGAAGGCCGGAGGGTCAGCCGAGTCGGGTCAGACTCTCCTCGCATTCCGCCACGCCAGGGGCGACCGAAACGGCGGCGTAGAGGGCCAAGGCCTCGTCGTAGCAGGCCTCCGCTTCGGCCAATCGCCGGGCGGCCCGGTGAGCGTCACCGAGATGCCGGACAGCAACAGCGGGTCGCCGGTTCGGCGGGCGTCGGCGATCCCTTCCTCGTATCGCGGGATGGCGGCGTCGGGCGCGGCCGGCGTCCTGTTCCACGTGCCCGAGCCGCCGCAGGACCGTTGACAAGTCGCTGTCGGCGCCGGCCGCGCGATACCGCGTCAGAGCTTCAGTGAGCTGCTCACGAACGAGCCGGACGGTCTCGCGGCCTACGGCCGGGGCGGCGTCAGGCATCGTCCTCTTCCTGTTCGTTCGATCGTCCGTACCGTGTCGCTCGTGGATGGAGTGCGACGGACCGGCGAAGCGACGAACCTACGAAGCGCGGGCGCGAGCCGCCGTCAGCGCTCGCTTGCCGTACACCCTGCCGACGTGGACGCGGTAGTCGCCGGAGGCGAAGATGTCGCCGATGGGATCTTCGGCGTCCAGGCCGGCGGCCGCCGCGGCGATGGCGCCGTCGGAGAGGTCGGCGCCGACCAGGCTCGAGCAATCGACGGCGATCGGCGTGGCCGCGACGCCGCCGACGACGAGCCCGGCGCTGGTGCAGCGGCCGTTCTCGATCGTCACCGCGGCGGCGGCGCCGACGACGGCGTAGCCGGAAGCGGGGTGCTCGAACTTGAGGTAGGCGGAACCGGCGCCGCCGCCGAGAGCCGGTACGTCGACGTGAGTGAGGATTTCGTCTTCTCCCATGTCGGTCGTCAGGAGGTCCTGGAAGAAGTCGCCGGCGGCGACGGAGCGGGCGCCGGAGGGGGCGCGCAGGTGGATGGAGGCGCCCAGGAGGACTAGCACGGGCGGCAGGTCGGAACCGGGGTCGGCATGGGCGATGTTGCCGCCGATCGTGCCGCGGTTGCGGACCTGGACGTCGCCAATGTGGCCGGCGGCCTCGGCAAGCGCCGGGCAACGGGCCGCGAGCGTCTGCGAGGCGGCGATCTCGGCATGGGTGGTCAGCGAGCCGATCCGGACCGAGCCGTTCGCATCGGAAATCCCCTTGAGTTGGTCGAGGCGGCCGATGTCGATGACGACGGGCGGCTGCGCCAGGCGGAGCTTCATCATGGGGATCAGGCTGTGGCCTCCGGCCATCAGCTTCGCGTCTTCGTGCTCCCTGAGCAGGCTCAAGGCCTCGTCCACCGATCCGGCGCGACGGTAATCGAACTGGGCTGGGTACATGTCTTGGCTCCTGGCTCGGCGGCTTCGGTCGTTCGGTTGCGGATTGTAGACGGGCGAAGCGGTTAGCTGTTGACGGCCCGCCACACCTTCTCGGGCGTGAGCGGCATGTCGATGTGACGGATCCCGAACGGTGCAAGCGCGTCGACGACCGCGTTGACGACGGCCGGCGGCGAGGCGATCGCGCCGGCCTCGCCGACGCCCTTGACGCCCAGCGGGTTGTGCGGGCACGGAGTCGTCGTGCGGTCGAGTTCGAAAGGGATCAGGTTGTGGATCCTGGGCAGCGCGTAGTCCATCAGCGAGCCGGACACGAGCTGGCCGCTGTCGTCGTAGACGGCGTTCTCCCAGAGCGCCTGGCCGATGCCCTGGGCCAGCCCCCCGTGGATCTGGCCGTCGACGATCATCGGGTTGATCACGTTGCCGACGTCGTCGACCGCGACGTAGCGCAGCAGTTCGATCGAGCCGGTTTCCGTGTCGACCTCGACCACGCAGACGTGGGCGCCGAACGGGTAGGTGAAGTTCGACGGATCGTAGAAGGTCGTGGCGGAGAGGCCGGGTTCCAGATCGTCCGGGTAGTTGTGCGCCAGGTATGCCTGGAGCGCCACGTCGCCTAGACCCAGGGAGCGGTCCGGCGAACCGGCCACGCGGAAACTGCCGTCCTCGAACTCGAGATCCTCCGCCGACGCCTCGAGCAGGTGGGCGGCGATCTTCTTGCCCTTCTCGATGATCTTGTCGAGGCTCCTGGCGATCGCCGAACCGCCGACGGCGGCGCTGCGGCTGCCGTAGGTGCCCATGCCGAACTGGACGAGGTCCGTGTCGCCGTGGATCACCTCGACTGCTTCCGGATCGATGCCGAGTCGGTCGGCGACGATCTGGGAGAAGGTCGTTTCGTGGCCCTGGCCATGCGAAGAGGAGCCGGTGTAGACGGTGACGGAGGCCGTCGGGTGGACGCGGACGTCGGCGCTTTCCCACTGGCCGGCCTGGGCGCCGAGCGATCCGACGACGGCCGACGGCGCCAGCCCGCAGGCCTCGATGTAGGACGAGAAGCCGATGCCGATCTGCTCGCGAGCGCCGTTGTCGCGGCGCGACGCCTGCTCTGTCCGCAGGTCGTCGTAGCCGATCATCTCGAGCGCGCGATCCAACGCCGGCTCATAGTTGCCGGAGTCGTAGGTCAGGGCGACCTGTGTCGCGTACGGGAAATCGTCCGGCGACACGAAGTTCCGGCGCCTTACCTCGACCGGACCCAGCCCCGTGGCCTCGCCGGCGAGGTGCATCAGCCGCTCGACGACGTAGGTGGCCTCTGGACGACCGGCGCCGCGGTAGGCGTCGACGGGAGTCGTGTGGGTGAAAACGCCGGTGACGTGGCAGTGGATGGCCGGCATGTCGTACTGGCCGGACATCAGGGCGCCGTAGAGCCAGGTCGGCACGGCCGGCGCGAAGGTCGACAGGTAGGCGCCCATCGCGGCCGCGGTGTCGACGCGCAGTCCGGTGATCCGGCCGTCCGCGTCGAGCGCAAGGGCGCAACGGGTCGAGTGGTCGCGGCCGTGGGCGTCCGTGAGATTCGTCTCGGTGCGCGTCGCCGTCCACTTGACCGGCCGGTCGATCTTCATCGAGCAGAGAGCCACGATCGCCTCGTCGGCGTAGTGGTGGATCTTGCTGCCGAAGCCGCCGCCGACCTCCGGGGCGACGATCCGTACCTTGTGCTCGGGCATGCCGAGCGACGCGAGGGTCATCAGCAGCCGGTGCACGTGCGGGTTCTGACTCGTCATGTGGATCGTCATGTCTCCGGTCGACGAGTCCCAGGAGGCGAGCGCCGCGCGCGGTTCGAGCGCGTGCGGGATCAGGCGGTTGTTGCGGAGAGCGAGTTCCACCGTGTGGGCGGCGGAGGCGAACGCGGCGTCGACCGCTTCGCGGTCGCCGATCTCCCACTTGAACGCCACGTTGCCGGGCGCCTCTTCGTGGACCGTGGGCGCGCCGTCCTCGAGAGCCGCCGCGACGTCGGCCACGGCGTCCAGCGGTTCGTAGTCGACGGCGACCCGCTCGGCGGCGTCGCGGGCGAGGTAGCGGTCTTCGGCGACGACTACGGCCACCGCGTCGCCGACGTGGCGGACCGTGTCGCCGGCGATCATCGGGTGGGCCGGCGTCACGAGACCGGGCAGCAGCCAGCCGACCGGGACCATGCCGGGAATGCCGGCGGCCGCGACGTCGCGGGCCGTGAGCACGGCGAGGACGCCGGGAAGCGCCTGGGCCGCGGAGACGTCGATGCCGCGGATCCGGGCATGCGCGTACGGACTGCGAACGATCGCGGCGTGCGCCATGCCGTCGGCCTGGAGGTCGTCGGTGTACTTGCCGCGGCCGGTGATGAGCGCCGGGTCTTCCCGGCGCTTGATCGACGTGCCGAGTACCCGTGCCATGTCAGTTCATCCTGTCCGCGGCGTACTTCACCGCTTCGACGATGTTGTGGTAGCCGGTGCAACGACAGATGTTGCCCTTGAGTCCCTCGCGGATCTCCTCGTCGCTCGGGCTCGGGTTCCGGGACAGAAGGCAGTTCGCGGAGAGGATCATGCCCGGCGTGCAGTACCCGCACTGCAGGCCGTGCTTCTCCCAGAAGGCTTCCTGGAGCGGATGGAGCTCGCCGTTTCGGGCCAGCCCTTCGATCGTCGTCACCGAGGCGCCGTCGGCCTGCGCCGCGAGCATCGTGCAGGACTTGACCGCGGCGCCGTCGAGCAGCACCGTGCACGCCCCGCAGAGACTTGTCTCGCAGCCGATGTTGGCGCCGGTCAGGCCCAGTTCCTCGCGCAGGAAGTGGACCAGCAGACGCCGAGCCTCGACCGCCGCCCGCACCGGCCTGCCGTTGACTTCGAGTTGAATGGACACGGTCATTGCTGGATGTCTCCTTTCTCTATGAGCACGCTCGGAGCGAGATCGCGATGGCGGCGAGTGCGACCAGGGCGCCGCCGACCAGCCAGGGCCAGAGTTCCCTGGCCATGCCGACGGCGAAGCGGCCGGCGAAGGCGGCCTGGGACGGGGCTTGCGCGTCGGGCGCCGGCGCCGCTTTCGGCGTCGTTGAACCGGCGGCCGCGCCCGACGCCGCGTTGGCGCCGGGCGCGGGAGCGCGGGCCGCGAGTTGCTCCTCCAGGCCCTTCAGGCCCTGTCGGGTCAGCACCTTGGCCGAACTGTCGAGCAGCCGCTGGCCGACGGCGGCGATGCGGCCGCCGACCTGGGCGTCGATCTCGTAGTGGAGCAGGGCGCCGCCGCCGTCGCCGTCCTCCAGGCGCAACGAGCCGCTGCCGTTGACGAAGCCGGGAGCGCCCTTGCCGTCCATCCTGAGGCTGTAGCCGTTCGGCGGATCCAGGTCGAAGAGCTCGACTCCGCCTTCGAACACGCCCTGCACGGGCCCGACCTTCATCTTCAGCTTGCCGCGGAACCGGTTGTCGCCGACCGGCGCCATGTCCTCGCAGCCCGGCAGGGTTCGCGACAGCACTTCGGGATCGAGAATCGCCTTCCAGACGACCTCGCGCGGCGCGCTCAGCGCGTGCGAGCCCCTGATCTTCACGTTCCCTGGCGGCGCTCGCGGCCGCCAAGCCGTGCGGTCGCGCGAGGAACCGGCGGCGAGCCGCTGTGTGATGTTGGCGCGACGGCGGACATGGCGCAGCAGGTTGCATGTCTACCACAGATCCGGCGCCTTCCGGCGGCCCGGGCCGCGGCGGGCCAGGCGTCCGTCACGGGCTGCTAGGCCCGTACGTAGCGAACCGCGGGGTCCTGTTCCGATTCCAGTTCGCCGACGTTCTCGGCCACGAGTTCGCCTCGCTGGTAGAGGTACTCGACGTGCGCTCCGGCCTCTTCGAGGGCGAGCAGTACCGTGTAGCCGCGTACCGCGCCGAACAGCCGGCGGCTGATCTCGGCGGTGGTCCGCGGCGCCTGGCAGGCGTCCAGGATCACGTTCAGCCGCTTGTCGTGGGACTCGCGGATCTCGCCGACCCGCGCGGTCACGTCCTCGATCGGCTCTTCGTGCCCGCCCAGGCCGACCCGGACGCCGTCCAGCTCTTCGACCTTGCCCAGGGCGTCGAGGTAGTGGCCGAGACCCATGTTCAAGGTCAGCGACTCGGGCGACTGGTGGGGCGTGATCCGCGCCAGTACGTGGTCGGCGGTCAGCAGCACGTCGTCGATCCGCAGGCAGACCTGTCCGGGGCAGTGGCCGGGAACGTGGATGACCTCGATGTCCAGGTCGGCGCCGTTCCCGTCGCGCACGGGCTGCCCCTCGTCGAGCAGGAACTGGACCGGCGACGAACCGTATCGGGCCTTGGGCGCCGTGTACATCGTCATCAACTGATCGCGCTTGCCGGCCGAGAGACCGGCGCGTCGCAGGAACACGCGAAGTTGCTGGGAGGCGACGACGACCCGTTCCTCGTAGTGGGTCAGCACGCGACGGTCGAGGACGTGAATGCCGACCGGCGCGTCGGTGTGGCGCCGCACGAACCGCAGGCCGCCGAAGTGGTCCATGTGGCCGTGAGTAATGAGGATGACGTCGATGTCGGCGAGTCCGACGCGGGCGCCGAAGCGGTCCTCGATCGAGGCCATGCCGCGGGCCAGGTTCTCGTTCGAGAAGTCCATGCCCGATCCGCAGTCGACCAGGATGCGACGGTCGCCGTCGTCGATCACGTAGACGTTGCCGAAGAAGTTCGGGAACACCTCGAGGTTCAGGGCGTAGACGACTCGCCCCGCGGCGGTCTCGAACCGCCGGGGCGACTCGAGCTGTTTCTTCGCGCTGGACGTTTCGCTGCGCATCAGTCCGCGGGGCCGGCAGGTCTGTTCCGGACGTACCCGCGCTCGCGGCTCTCCGCATCGCGTCGGATGCCGGCCGAGGGACCGGCGCACCGACCGGAGAATCGCGAGAGCCTCTTCGTCGGGGTCAGTTCGTCAACGCGGACACGAGGGACTCGATCGCCTGGTCGGCGATGTCGGCCATCTCGTGGTCCGTGCGATCCTGGATCGGGTGCCGCACGTAGACGACCTCCGGCCTGGCGCCGAGCGACTTCGACTGCGACTCGGCCGCGTCCTGGAATTCGCGCGAAGCGACGAACACGGACGGCAGCCCCATCTCTTCCAACCGGGCCGTGTCGTGCACACTGCACGACGTGCAGGACCCTCAGTCGGCCAGCGCTTCGATCACCGCGTCGCAACGCTGGGCGATCTCGGCGCGCAGGTCGGCCGGCGCCACCTTGGAAAAGGTGGGCTTGGCGAAGCGGAGGACGTTGGCGCCCCGGCTGGCGATCCGTTCCTCCACGCGGTCGAGGAACACGTCGCCGCGAGCCTTGGAGATGTCGAGCAGGGCGATCGTCTTGCCGGCGATGGCATCGAGGCGCGGCGCGGCCGTTCGCGCGGCGGGCGCGGCCTCGTTCGTCGGGTCGATAAGCGTCTGGACCATGGGAGCCTCCTGGGTGAGTCCGAACGATACACGACCTGCACGACGCTGGGCAGGCGCCGCGGCCCCGCGCCGGGTGCGCCGACGCCCCGCACTGGGAAAACGGCAAGCCGTTTCCCGCCGGACCTTGGAAAACCGGCGGACCGGTTTCCCACAGCTACCGCAGCCCCGGCGACTACGGCGAACGGTACGAGATCGATGACCGAATCCCATCCCGGAAAGGTACAGGTACGCCGACGCCCTCGTCGGCATTCCGCTTGGGTTCCCTGCGCGATGGCGCAGTCCCGCGGCGGCGGACGCTGGTAGGGTCGCCGATCATGGCCGCAGCGCGTTCCGCTTCCGCTCCGGCGCCGCCGGGCTTCGACCAGGGTCTGGTCGCGGTGGTCAAGAAGGACTGCCCGACGTGCCAGATGGTGGAGCCCGTACTCGCGGAGGTTCGCCGTCACCGCCCGGTGCTGGTCGTGACGCAGGACGACCCGGCGTTCCCCGCCGACGGACGTCCCGTTCACGATGCCGATCTGTCTCTGTCGCACCGGTTGGGGATCGAGATCGTGCCGACCCTGCTGGCGCGGGAGGGAGGGTCCACCTCGGCCACGGCGATCGGCTGGAACCGCGAGCAGTGGCGGGACGTGGCCGGAATCGACGGGTTGGGAGCGAATCTGCCGCCGAGTCGGCCCGGTTGCGGCGCGCTGAACGTCGAGCCGCCGCATGTCGAGCGCCTCGCCGCTCTCTTCGCCCAGGGCGGAGCGCGCCGGGTCGAGCTTGGCGACCAGGAAGACGACGTCGAGGCCTGCTTCGCCCGGGGCTGGACGGACGGTCTGCCGGTCGTGCCGCCGACCCCCGAACGGGTCGAACGCATGCTCGCGGGCACGCGCCGAGACCGTGCGGAGGCGCTCGGCCTGGCGGCGCCCGACTACGGCGAGTGCACGGTGGAGAAGGTCGCGGTCAACGCGGTGATGGCCGGTTGCCGGCCGGAGTATCTGCCAGTCGTTCTGGCCGCCGTGGAGGCGGCGCTGACCGAGGAGTTCAACTGGCACGGTCTGGCGGCCACGACCTACTTCGCCGGCCCGATCGTCGTCGTCAACGGGCCGGTGACGAGGGCTCTCGGCATGAACTCCGAGATGAATGTCCTCGGCCAGGGCAACCGGGCGAACGCCACGATCGGCCGCGCGCTGCAGCTCGTGCTGCGCAACGTCGGCGGCGCGCGCCCGGGCGAGGTCGATCGGGCGACGCTCGGCAACCCCGGCAAGCTCGGCTTGTGCTTCCCCGAGCGCGAGGCCGACTCGCCGTGGACGTCGCTGGCGGTGGAACGGGGAGTCGCCGAGGGCAAGTCCGCCGTCACCCTGTTTGCCGGCGAGGGGCCGCGAGGCGTCGTGGACCAGCTTTCCCGCGAGCCGGAATCGCTGGCCCGTTCCCTGGCCTCGGCGCTCCTGTCGGTCGCGCACTACAAGCTCGTCGTCGGCTTCGACGCGATGCTTGTCGTGGGTTTCGAGCACGGCGCCGTGTTCCGGTGGGCGGGCTGGGACAAGGCCAGGTTGCGCCGGGAGCTCGATGCCGCGCTCGTACGTTCCGGCGCCGACCTCGTACGTGGCGCCGGCGGCATCGCCGAGGGCCTGCCGGAGACGATGGCGGCGGCCCAGGCGCCGAAGTTCCGGCCGGGCGGGTTGCTGCTGGTCCACGCCGGCGGCAACGCGGGCCTGTTCTCGGCGGTGATCGGCGGCTGGGTCAGCGGTCCGGCCGGCAGCCAGCCGGTCACCCGCGTGGTAGGGGACTGAAGCTGCGAGACTCGGCCGGCGCCTGGAAGAACCGGCCGATCCCGCCGCGGGTTGCAAGGTAACGAGCAGCCTCCGGATGCACGACCTCGAGACGCTCCGCCTTGCCCTTTCCCTGCGCGACAGCGCAGCCCACCGGCTGCGACGCTGCTAGAATGAACAGTCGGATCGTGCAGACGAGCATGTGCGGCCGTGCCGCGCGAAGCGCCTGAATGGGCGAGCTGCTTCGATGCCCTCAGGTTGCCGGATGATGGAGAACACGAAGTGATGATCTTCCGTACCCGTACCCCCGCGCTGTCGGGAGCGCTTTGCCTGCTGCTTGCGGCGGGCTGCGGTCCCGAGGTTCCGACGGTCAACTTCTCTGTCATCCTGCCGATCACCGGGCCTGCCGGGATGTACGGCGAGGAGATCGCCAACGGGATACGGTTGCGTCACGAACGGCTGACAGGCGGCGATGAGGAACTCGCCTACGACGTTGTGATCGACGTGGTCGATTCCGAGGGCGACGCCCAGCAGGCGGCGTCCCTGCTCGAGACGGCCTTCTCGACGTCCCTGGCCGCCATCGGCGGCGCCACGAGCGCCGAGGCTCTCGCCATGGCGCCGGTGGCCGACGATGCGGACCGGGTTCTCGTCTCGCCATCGGCGTCGAGCCCTGAACTGAGCGGCGTTTCGGAGTACTTCTACCGCCTCATCCCGAGCGCCGAGGTCGAGGCGACGACGATGGCGACCTTTCTGCGCGACCGGGTCAACGTCCAGCAGCTCGCCCTGGTGGTCGAGGACTCGGTCTTCGGCACGTCGCTGGCCGATGCGCTGGAATCGGCCTGGGGAACGGAACTCGCGGGCAGGGTGACCTTCACTCCCTCCTCCGATCAGAACGCGATGGTGGCGGAGGCCATCGGTTACGAGGCCGACGGCATCTACGTGGCGGCTTCCGGCGCCGCCCTCGCGGAGGCGATCCAGGCGCTGCGTCTCGCCGGCTTCGAGGCCGGCGACAAGCGGCTGGCCACGAGTTCGTCGCTGATGATCGAATCGGTACTCGATGCCGCCGGTCCGGCGGCCAACGACGTCTACCTGACGGCGCCGGTATTCGACGTCGCGAGTCCGGACGAGCCGACGGCGTCGTTCGTTGCGGCCTATCGGGAGAAGTTCACGGACCCGGCCGCCTGGGTCGCCTACCAGGAGGCGGTGGCGGAGAACGAGCGCGCGAAGACGGCGCTGCAGGGCATGGACCTCGGCAGTCCGGGCCTCGCGACGGCGAGGGCGGACGCCGAAGCCGCGGTGGAGGCCTTGGCCGCGGCCGAGGGCGCGCTGAACACGCCCGGCTACTACGCCGGTCTCGGCTACGACTCGATGGGGGTTCTGATCGGCGCCCTGGCGGAGCTCGATGCGATCAACGTCCCGAGCGATTTCCTGAAGGGGATGCGCGCGATTCGGGAGCTGCCGGGAGTTACCGGGACGATCCAGTTCCGCGAGACGGGCGACGTGCAGAAGTTCACCCGCATCTACCAGATCGTCGAAGGCGAGCCGGTCGACTTCGAGCAGTACTGGGAGGAATACACACGGCAGCGGCTGGAGGAGATGCAGGCCATTCAAGAGCGGATCGAGCGGATGAACCGGAACCAGTAACGGTTGGCGCCCCGCGCATCGGAGGTCCACGTCAAGGCCGTCCACGGATCGCTATACTCGCTCCGCTGAGCCTACCGAACGGTCGGCAGAGAGCCTTCCCGCCGACGAGGAGACCCGTTTCATGTCCGGAATCGTCCGCTACGGCAGCTACGTACCCTTCAACCGCATCCAGCGGTCCGCCATCGGCGTCGGCCGCGGCGAACGCGCTGCCGCCAGCTATGACGAAGACTCCGCTTCGATGGCGGTCGAGGCGGCGCGCGAGGCGCTGCGCGAACTGCCTGACGGCGCCCAGGTCGACACCGTGGCGTTCGCCTCGACCAGCGCCCCCTATACGGAGAAGCTGAACGCCGCCACCGTCCAGGCCGCGACGAATCTACCCAAGTCGGTCACGGCGTTGGACCTGGGCGGCTCGACCCGCTCCGGCCTCTCGGCCCTTCTGGTCGGCATCGACATGGCAACGGCGGGCCGTACCGTCCTGGTCGCCGCCAGCGACGTGGTGGTCGGCGCACCGAGCGGTCCGCGCGAATCCGGCGGGGGCGACGCCGCGGCGGCCTTCGTCCTCGGCGGCGCCGGCTCGGAACCGATCGCCCGCCTGATCGGCCGCGCTTCCTGCACCGAAGAGGCGCTCGACGTCTGGAAGAGCCCGGGCATGCCCTTCGCCAAGCAGTGGGAGGAGCGCTTCGGCGCCGACGTGTACACGCCGCTTCTTGTCGAGACGTTCGGCCGCGCCCTCGAGGATGCCGGCGTGTCCGCTTCCGATCTCTCCAGGGTCGTGCTCGACGGCACGAACGCACGGGTCTTCCGCGGCTTCCTCCGACCCGCGGGCGTTGCTCCGGAACAGGTTCAGGATGGACTGGCGGGGACGGTCGGCCGCGCCGGCGCCGCTCACGCCGGTCTGTTGCTGGCGAGCGCACTCGACGGCGCGTCGGCGGGCGACCGGATCGCGGTCGCCGTGGTCGCCGACGGCGTCGACGCGGCGGTGTTCGAGGTTGCCGACGCGGTCGACGGCGGCCGCCCGAAGCGCTCCGTGGCTTCCTGGGTCGAATCCAAGCGCAACGACCTGGCCTACACGACCTACCTCAAGTGGCGCGAGGTTCTGCCCTTCGAGCCGCCGCGCCGCCCGGATCCGGATCGCCCGGCGGCGCCGCCGATGCAGCGGGCGGAGCGCTGGAAGTTCGGTTTCCTGGGCTCGCGCTGCAACCGTTGCGGCGCCACCAACCTGCCGCCGCAACGCGTGTGCGTCGTCTGCCAGGCCGTCGACGACTCGACGGTCGAGCCCTATGCCGACGGGGAATGCCGGATCAGCACCTACACCCTGGACCGGCTCGCCTACTCGCTGCAGCCGCCGGTGATCGGCGCCGTGGTCGACTTCGACAAGGGCGGCAGGATGCTCTGTCAGCTCACCGACGTCGACCCGGACAACGTGGGGATCGGCGATGAGTTGGAAATGACCTTCCGCCGCCTGTACACTGCGGGCGGCGTCCACAACTACTTCTGGAAGGCGCGTCCGAAGCGCTGAGTCGATCGCGAAGCAAGGAGATCGGAGAGATCGGCATCGTCCGGGCGGTTTCGTCCGGAGAAAGACGAAGGAGAACCAATGGCCAGCAAGGGAATCTGTGATCGCGTAGCCATCGTCGGCATGGGCTGCACCAAGTTCGGGGAACACTGGAACCGCGGCGCCAACGACCTGCTGGTCGATGCCGTGCAGGAGGCCTGGGGCTCCGCCGGAATCGAGCCGGACAACGTCGACGCCTACTGGCTGGGCACGACCGGCAGCGGCATTTCCGGCCTCACTCTCTCCGAGCCGCTGAAGATCCAGTACAAGCCGGTCACCCGTCTCGAGAACATGTGCGCCACCGGCAGCGAGGCGATCCGCAACGCCGCCTACGCGGTCGCGTCCGGCGCCTACGACCTGGTCATGGCCGTCGGCGTCGAGAAGCTGAAGGACTCGGGCTTCTCCGGCCTGACCGGCAGCGCCCCTCCGGGCGACGGCACCGACTCCGGCATGACCGCGCCGGCGAACTTCTCCCTGCTGGCGCCGGCCTACGCCGAGAAGTACGGCGTCGATCTGGAGACGATGCGCGACGTCCTCACCAGGATCGCCTACAAGAACCATTACAACGGCGCCCGCAACGAGAAGGCGCAGTTCCAGCGCGAAGTGCCCGTCGAGAAGATCAACGCGTCTCCCAAGGTCGCCGGCATGCTCGGCATCATGGACTGCTCGGGCGTCTCCGACGGCGCCGCCGCGGCGGTCATCTGCCGCGCCGAGGACGCCCACAAGTACAACGACAGTCCGATCTTCATCAAGGCGCTGTCGTTCGTGGCCGGCCCGTCCGAGGGCGCCAAGCGCCAGGACTACGACTTCACGACGTTCCCCGAGGTCGTCGAGAGCGCCCGGGACGCCTACGTGCAAGCAGGCATCGAGGATCCGCGCGAGCAGATCAGCATGGCCGAAGTCCACGACTGCTTCACCCCGACCGAGCTGGTCCTGATGGAGGACCTCGGGTTCTCGCCGCGCGGCCAGGCCTGGAAGGACACGATGGACGGCCGTTTCGACCTCGACGGCGACCAGCCGGTCAACCCCGACGGCGGGTTGAAGAGTTTCGGCCATCCGATCGGCGCCTCCGGCCTGCGGATGATGTACGAGATGTGGCTCCAGCTCCGCGGCGAGGCCGGCGAGCGTCAGATCGCCGATCCGAAGCTCGGCCTGACGCACAATCTCGGCGGCGCCCCGGGCCGTTGCGTCAGCTTCGTGTCGGTCGTCGGCCTGTAGCTGCCGGGACGGCGTAAACGGTTGGTGGCGAGTTCGCGTATATGTTTATGTAAGGCGGCCGCAACAACCGCGACCTGAACAGGCGCGATTGGCGCGCGACCGCCAGTTTCTGGCGCCGCTTTCTGGCGCTGCCTCCGCCCGGACGACCGGGACTCAGGGGGTGAGCTCGCGGTCAGGCCGTTGATCGGTCATCCGTAGCAGTTTCGAGACATCGGCGCCCGTGAGAGGGCGTCCGCCGGCTTCCTGGCCCGCATGGTCCCCGGAGGTCCTGTTGGGGCCGAGGTCCCGTTGGGAGCGGTGATCCGCCCGCTGCAGCGGGCCGTACTGCCTCACGCCGCTTCGAGGCATTCGAGCGGAAGCCGGCCAGAAGGGCGGCAAGCGTCTGCCGTGGGTCCGAAGCCCCGCGGCAACGATCGTTGCAACGACAGGCGGTCCCGTGCGCCTTCGGCGCCTCTGGGTCCGTGCGTCCCACGGCAGCGGCGCCTCCGCGCCTTCGGCACGGGCGTCGGCGAGACGTTCGGGTCGGAGCGGCGGTCGGGCGGCGCCTTGTCCCCGGCGGCGCTGGGCAGGGCGCTCCGATCGGCTTGGCGACCGGTTCCGTTCTCGGAACGCGGGGGCAGGTCAGGGGGGCGTGCGCCTTCGCGCCGAGTCCTGCTGCGTCGAGCACGCCCTCCGGTGTCGGCGGTCCGTGTACGGAGTGCCGACCGGAAGATCGTCGGCGTCGCCGGGATGTGCACGGCGCGGCCGGAACTCCCGATTGACACGACGAGAACACAAACGAAAACCAGAAGGAGACGGACGGTGACGAAATCAGATGATGGAAAAGAACGACTCGGGCTCTTCGACGGACTCGCGAACAACTCCGGCTGGCTCTCGGCCTTCCTTGTCGGGTTGATTCTGATCTCGGGTGTCGGATTCGCTCAGGTTCGCCTCAACGATGGGGAGTTCAAGGCCTGGTGGCGAGTCAAGGAAGGCGGGAAGGACGTGTGGGCCGACGGTTCCAGAATCTCGAAGAATGGCGCGGTCTTCACGTTGTCGGAGATGGAGCCCGAGGCTGTCGTCAAGCTTCTGCGGGTCGCGAACGGCGCCTAGAGGTTCCATCTGGTCGTGTTCCCGGACCGGATAAGCCATGTCTTTCTGCAGCACAGGCGAAGCGGCGCGATGTGGATCTCCGTCACGGGGACGGCCCGAGAGGTCTTCAGGAACTACGGCGGCGCCTACCCTGACAGGCGCGTCGTCTGTTCGTGGCCGCGAGATTCCGCGGTTGACGTCTTCTTCTGCTCCTGGGGCTCGGGGGATGTCCCGCCGGCTGTTGAACTTTGGGAGTAGGGTGGCGGCTCACCCGGCCCGGTGAGCGGGCCGGTTCCAGCGAAAGAAAGGAGACGCCACCCATGGCGAATCATCGCAGTCGGGAAGGGAATCGGCAAGAGAGAAGGAGCAGCTCGTCGTCGGGGTCGGGGCTTGGTCTGTTGGAGGCATCGTCCTCGTTGTTCGACGGTCTGTCGAGCTTTCAGGATCTGTGCGTTGAGACAGGCCGTTCTGCCTTGGCGCAGTTGATGGAGAAGGAGCGGGAGTTGCGGTGCGGGGCGAAAGGGAGGTGGTCCCGGTTCGTTGGACAGTTTCGGAGCGAAGCCAAGGTGTGGTTCATGGGTATGTGAGTCAGGGGGATTGTCCCGTTTTCTGTTGAACTTCGGATGGCGGCTCGTGTGTGTTGATGAATGTTAAGCGGCCTTGGTTTGGTGGTCAACGTGCCCTGCTCGTCGTTCGAGGGCGCGGATGAGTTTGGGCATGTCTCGGTAGCCTCTGACGCGGTGGAAGCGTGATTGAGCATCGATGAGAGCGGCAGCGACCCAGCGCTGGATCATGGAGCCGCCCCGCCAGCGCTTGACGTTGCGGGTGTAGCGCCCGACGGAGCTGTTGAGGCTCTCGATCGGATTGGTGCTGCGCATGGTCTTCTGGAGAGCTCCGGCGAGGCCGAGTTCGAGCACGGTGACGGTCTCCTCCATGCCTTCCCGGAGGGAGGCCGCTGCGCCGGGGTGCTCCCGCTCCAGATGACTGGCGATCTGCCGCAGACGCCTCAAGGCCGTCTTGGCGGATTTGCTGTCCCAGGCCTTGCGGAGCGCCCGGCGAATCGAGGCTCGCCTCTCTTCGGGCAGATGCTCTTCGACGTTCCGGGCCTTGTGGACCTGGCAGCGCTGCACCGTCGCGGCGTCGCCGAAGACCTCCTTGATCGCGCGGCGCAGGGCCTTGCTGCCGTCGATGACGAACAGCAACGGCTTCGCCGTCGAGAGGCCCCGCTCCACCAGGTCGGCGAGAAGAGCGCGGACCACCGCCGTGTTCTCCGTCGAACCCTCGCGAAGGCCAAGAACCCGCTTGTGACCGGACGACGAAACGCCCAAGGCGATCAGAATGCAGTGGCCACCGATGTACTTCGCGTCCACGCACACCACGCGGATGTCCTCGTCTTCCAGCGACGACGACAGGAACTTCTCCATCTGCCGCGCCGACAGCGCCTTGAAGCGCCGAGACACCGAACTCCGCGATGCCGAACGACGGTCCGAACCCGCGGCCGCCGTGTCCAGCGACCGCAGGTAGTTCCGCGTCGACACGCCCGACGCAATCGCTTCCATCGTGTGACGGTCCATCGCGTCGCGAGACGCCGCCCACTCGAACGACTCGAGACGCACCTCGCCCTCCGGACCCCGTACCCGCAGACGCTGAATCTCGATCCGGGCCCCGCCCAGCGTCACTTGGCTCGGAGCACTGCCCGCACGCCACACCGAACGAGCATCCTGGTGACGACCCTTCGCGCCGCACCGCGACTCCCGCTCCTCCTCCATCAACCGGGCCAACGTAGACCGGCCTGTCTCGACGCACAGCTCCTGAAAGCTCGACAGACCGTTGACCAACGAGGGCAATGACTCCAACAGACCAAGCCCCGATCCCGACGACGGACTGCTCGGAGTGCTCCTTCTCTCTTGCCGATTCCCTTCCCGACTGCGATGATTGGCCATGGGTGGCGTCTCCTTTCTTTCGCTGAGACCGGCCCGCTCATCGGGCCGGAGAGCCGCCACCCTACTCCCAAAGTTCAACAACCGACGGGACATCCCCGAGTCAGGCATCCGCAGTCGTAGTCGGAGCTGCGGAAGCCTGTGGAAAACCTGTGGAAGCCTGTGGAATACGGCCGTTGTCGCCTGCATGGAGCTGGTCTGTGGGAACGTGATGCTCGGCGCCGCGGTAGACCTCGGCGGGGGTGAGGCCGTCCAGTGCCGAATGAGGACGGAGACCATTGTAGTAGGCGATCCACCCGCCAATGACCCGGCGCGCCTCGATCCCATCCGAGAGCTCGTGCAGGTAGACCGCCTCGTACTTGAGCGACCGCCACAACCGCTCGATGAACACGTTGTCCAGGCAGCGGCCCCGACCGTCCATCGAGATCCGGATGCCGGCTTCCTGGAGACGGCCCGTGAACGTCGCGCCGGTGAACTGGACGCCCTGGTCCGTGTTGAAGATCTCGGGCTGGCCGAAACGGCTCAGCGCGTCTTCGAGGGCCTCGACGCAGAAAGACGCGTCCAGAGTGTTCGACAGCCGCCATGACAGGACACGGCGAGTCGCCCAGTCCATGGTCGCCACAAGGTACAGGAAGCCCGAACGAACCGGGATGTACGTGATGTCCGCGCACCAGACGTGATTCGGACGACTGATCGGCAACTCCCTGAGCAGATACGGGTAGACCTTGTGCGCCGGATGCCGAACGCTGGTCCGCGGCGCCTGGTGGATCGCCGCAATCCCCATCAGCCGCATCAGTCGACGCACCCGGTGACGACCGACGCGGATTCCCTCCCGGCGCAGGTGGCGAACCAGCTGCCGGGAACCGTAGAACGGGTACCGCAGGAACAGCTCGTCGATCCGGCGCATCAGCGCCAGCGTCTCCTCGCTCTCGCCCTTCGGACGGTAGTACAGCGATGAGCGCGAGAGGTCGAGCAGACGGCACTGACGGGAGACGCTCAGCGCTGCGTCCTCCCGCTTCATCATCCTCCTGCGCTCGGGACGGCTCAATGCCCGAGCCCTCTCGACAAGAAATCCCGCTCGACCGTCAACTCCCCGATCTTCGCGTGCAGGTCCCTGATCTCCTCCTCGTGCTCCCGGCGACGAGAAGGACCGCCTGAGAAGGTCTCTCTCAGCCCCTCGACCGCCTTCCGCTTCCAACTGCTCACCTGGTTCGGGTGCACACCGTGACGCGACGCGATCGCCGCGATCGGCTTCTCCTCACGCAGAGCCTCCAGCGCCACCTTCGACTTGAATGCGGCCGTGAACTTCCGACGCTTGCCCGTCATTCCCGGTCCCTCCTGAAGGTCAAGGACTACACCTTAGCCACCTGTCCAGTTTTCCGGGACCACCTCAAAGGGTCGTCACCAGGATGCTCGTTCGGTGTGGCGCGCGGGCAGCGCTCCGAGTCAGGTGACGCTGGGCGGCGCCCGGATGGAGATTCAGCGTCTGCGGATACGGGGTCCGGAGGGCGAGGTGCGTCTCGAGTCGTTCGAGTGGGCGTCGTCTCGCGACGCGATGGACCGTCACACGATGGAAGCGATCGCTTCGGGCGTGTCGACGCGGAACTACCGGCGGTCGCTGGACACGGCGGCAGCGGGTTCGGACCGTCGTTCGGCTTCCAGGAGTTCGGTGTCTCGTCGCTTCAAGGCGCTGTCGATGCGGCAGATGGAGAAGTTCCTGTCGTCGTCGCTGGAAGAGGGATTGTCCCGTTTTCTGTTGAACTTCGGATGGCGGCTCGTGTGTGTTGATGAATGTTAAGCGGCCTTGGTTTGGTGGTCAACGTGCCCTGCTCGTCGTTCGAGGGCGCGGATGAGTTTGGGCATGTCTCGGTAGCCTCTGACGCGGTGGAAGCGTGATTGAGCATCGATGAGAGCGGCAGCGACCCAGCGCTGGATCATGGAGCCGCCCCGCCAGCGCTTGACGTTGCGGGTGTAGCGCCCGACGGAGCTGTTGAGGCTCTCGATCGGATTGGTGCTGCGCATGGTCTTCTGGAGAGCTCCGGCGAGGCCGAGTTCGAGCACGGTGACGGTCTCCTCCATGCCTTCCCGGAGGGAGGCCGCTGCGCCGGGGTGCTCCCGCTCCAGATGACTGGCGATCTGCCGCAGACGCCTCAAGGCCGTCTTGGCGGATTTGCTGTCCCAGGCCTTGCGGAGCGCCCGGCGAATCGAGGCTCGCCTCTCTTCGGGCAGATGCTCTTCGACGTTCCGGGCCTTGTGGACCTGGCAGCGCTGCACCGTCGCGGCGTCGCCGAAGACCTCCTTGATCGCGCGGCGCAGGGCCTTGCTGCCGTCGATGACGAACAGCAACGGCTTCGCCGTCGAGAGGCCCCGCTCCACCAGGTCGGCGAGAAGAGCGCGGACCACCGCCGTGTTCTCCGTCGAACCCTCGCGAAGGCCAAGAACCCGCTTGTGACCGGACGACGAAACGCCCAAGGCGATCAGAATGCAGTGGCCACCGATGTACTTCGCGTCCACGCACACCACGCGGATGTCCTCGTCTTCCAGCGACGACGACAGGAACTTCTCCATCTGCCGCGCCGACAGCGCCTTGAAGCGCCGAGACACCGAACTCCGCGATGCCGAACGACGGTCCGAACCCGCGGCCGCCGTGTCCAGCGACCGCAGGTAGTTCCGCGTCGACACGCCCGACGCAATCGCTTCCATCGTGTGACGGTCCATCGCGTCGCGAGACGCCGCCCACTCGAACGACTCGAGACGCACCTCGCCCTCCGGACCCCGTACCCGCAGACGCTGAATCTCGATCCGGGCCCCGCCCAGCGTCACTTGGCTCGGAGCACTGCCCGCACGCCACACCGAACGAGCATCCTGGTGACGACCCTTCGCGCCGCACCGCGACTCCCGCTCCTCCTCCATCAACCGGGCCAACGTAGACCGGCCTGTCTCGACGCACAGCTCCTGAAAGCTCGACAGACCGTTGACCAACGAGGGCAATGACTCCAACAGACCAAGCCCCGATCCCGACGACGGACTGCTCGGAGTGCTCCTTCTCTCTTGCCGATTCCCTTCCCGACTGCGATGATTGGCCATGGGTGGCGTCTCCTTTCTTTCGCTGAGACCGGCCCGCTCATCGGGCCGGAGAGCCGCCACCCTACTCCCAAAGTTCAACAACCGACGGGACATCCCCCTGGAAGACGAGGACATCCGCGTGTTGTGCGTGGACGCGAAGTACATCGGTGGCCACTGCATTCTGATCGCCTTGGGCGTTTCGTCGTCCGGTCACAAGCGGGTTCTTGGCCTTCGCGAGGGTTCGACGGAGAACACGGCGGTGGTCCGCGCTCTTCTCGCCGACCTGGTGGAGCGGGGCCTTTCGACGGCGAAGCCGTTGCTGTTCGTCATCGACGGCAGCAAGGCCCTGCGCCGCGCGATCAGGGAGGTCTTCGGCGACGCCGCGACGGTGCAGCGCTGCCAGGTCCACAAGGCCCGGAACGTCGAGGAACACCTGCCCGAAGAGAAGCGAGCCTCGATTCGCCGGGCGCTCCGCAAGGCCTGGGACAGCAAATCCGCCAAGACGGCCTTGAGGCGTCTGCGGCAGCTCGCCAGTCATCTCGAGCGGGAGCACCCCGGCGCAGCGGCCTCCCTACGGGAAGGCATGGAGGAGACCGTCACCGTGCTCGAACTCGGCCTCGCCGGAGCTCTCCAGAAGACCATGCGCAGCACCAATCCGATCGAGAGCCTCAACAGCTCCGTCGGGCGCTACACCCGCAACGTCAAGCGCTGGCGGGGCGGCGCCATGATCCAGCGCTGGGTCGCCGCAGCCCTCGTCGATGCGCAATCACGCTTCCACCGCGTCAGAGGCTACCGAGACATGCCAGAACTCATCCGTGCTCTCGAACGACGAGCACGTCACGTTGACCACCAAACCAAGGCCGCTTAACATTCTTCAACACACACGAGCCGCCATCCGAAGTTCAACAGAAAACGGGACAATCCCGGGGCTCGGCCTGGTATCTGAATGACGGTTTCGATTCTCGGGGCCGCATTCCTGACAAGTACTTCGTGCCCGACACGCGGTCGAGCGCTCGGGTCGACACCGTCATTCGGCCGAATGACGGCCTCCAGGAGATCCACCGGTGACTGTCTGAGAGTCGGTCCCTTGAAGTGCAGCGCGGCGTTTGCCACGGGCTTGAATGGAACAGACAACGCCGCACTGGGAAAATTACAGGTGCGCCGACGCCCTGGTCGGCCTTCCGTGTGAGTTCCCTGAGCCCGGCGCAGCTCGACGGCTGCGGGGGCTGCTAGCCTGCCGACCGATGTGGGGCGGTCTGCCGATCTCGACCTGGGCTCTTCTTGCGGTGTCGGTCGGCGCCGGGCCCGCCCTGGTCCTGCTGCGGTGGCGGTCCGAGGGACGGCGCCGTCGGGACGCGGATCCGCCCGGAGCTGACGCGACATGACGGGAAGCGCCCTGGTCCTCGTCCCCCTGGGGCTCTACATGCTGGTCCTGGTCGGGCTCGGCCTGTGGGGCCGGAGCGAGGGAGGGAGCCTGGAGGGCTACTACGTGGCCGGCAAGAAACTGCCCTCCTGGGTCATCGCCTTCAGTTCGAACGCGACCGGCGAGAGCGGCTGGTTGTTGCTCGGTCTGACCGGCATGGGTTACGCGGTCGGCTTCCACGCCCTCTGGGTCGTGTTCGGCGAAGTGATGGGCGTGGCCATCGCCTGGACCCTCGTTTCGCGGCCGTTCAAGGAGTACACCGACCGGTACCGGGCAATCACGGTTCCCGACTACCTGGAGGAGCGGTTCCGCGACCGCCGGCGCCTTCTGCGAAAGCTGAGCGTCGCGATCATCCTGTCGATGGTCGCGGTCTATTGCTGCGCGCAACTGGTTGCGACTGGCAAGGCCTTCTCGTCCTTTCTGGGGTTCAGCTACGTCCACGGCGTGTTGCTGGGCGCCGGCGTGACGATCGTCTACACGGCGGTCGGCGGTTTCAAGGCCGTGGCCTGGTCGGACCTGGTGCAGGGGTTGCTCATGGTGGGCGGACTGATCCTTCTGCCGTTCGCGGGCTTTGCGGCCGCGGGCGGCTGGAACGAAGTCGTCGGCGCGCTCGAGGCGGCCGATCCCGACCTGTTGCGCGCGATGGGCAGCCACGGCGCGACCTGGGCCGGAGCGCTTTCCGCCGCGAGCTTCGCCGGCATCGGGCTCGCCTTCCTGGGCGTGCCGCAGCTCCTGACCCGGTTCATGTCCGCGGCTTCGGGCCGCGAACTGGTGCGCGGCGGCCGGGTCGCGGTCGTGTGCATGGTGTTGTTCGACGTCGGCGCCGTGTTCACCGGGATCGCCGGGCGGGCCCTGTTCCCGTTGCTGGACGATCCGGAAACCGTGATGCCGACGATGAGCGCGGAGCTGTTCCCGGCGCTCTTCACCGGTGTCTTCCTGGTCATCGTGCTGGGCGCGATCATGTCGACCGTCGACTCCCTCTTGATTCTCGCCTCGTCGGCCGTCGTCAGGGATCTCGGACAGAAGATCCTTGGCGCGGCCAGCGGAGGGGGTCGTCTGTCGCGCTACGGCCGCTACGTCACCGCACTCGTGGGTCTCGTGGCGATTCCCTTCGCCCTGGTCGAACCGCCGCTGTTGTTCTGGTTCATGCTCTTCGCCTGGTCGGGGCTGGGGGGCGCGTTCGTTCCGGTTGTCCTATGCTCGCTGTTCTGGAAGCGGACGACGTTGCCAGGCGCCCTCGCCGGGATGGCCGTGGGCTTCAGCGTGACCGTGTCCTGGGTGCTGCTGTTCAAGGCGTCCTGGTACGATCTCTACGAACTGATCCCGGGGCTCGTCGCCGGCACGGCGACGATCGTGATCGTCAGTCTCCGGACCCGTCCGCCGGAAGGCGCGGCGGCGGAGCTCAAGGACGTGCACGCCGCCGTGCGCGGGATGCCGGAGCCGTCGACTATCGTCTCCGATTTGATGACTCGCCCATGATGCGGCAGAATCCGGCCCATCCCGACAAGGTTCCGAAGCTCGACTCATGAAGCCCATCGCATGGTCGGGCGCAGCGTGCGCGAACAAATCTCGGCGCGCGGCCCCGGCGACGATAGCCCTCAGGATGCCATGAAGCAGGACGATCTCTTTCAGACCGGCGCCTCCGGTTCATGGCTGGACGACAACGTCACGGACTGGTGCCTCGACGAGTTTCGGAGGGTCTACGGCGATCCGGCCATCAGCAAGGACGCGATCTGGGAGTACGTCTACGGTGTCATGCACGCTCCGGACTGGCGCGAGAGGTATCGGAACGATCTGCGGACGAGCTTGCCCCGTGTGCCCTTGGCTGCCGATTTCGAGGCCTTCCGTGCCGCTGGCCGGGAACTGATGGCTCTGCACGCCGACTACGAGAGCGGGCCGGAACAGGACGTGCCGATCGAGATCGACACGCCGGAAGGAACCGTGACCTTCGGCTCGGTCGCCTACTCGTCCAGTACCCCCCCCCCCCGGATTTGATGAGGATGCACTCAGAATAGAGGGGAAGATGCGGCTTTCGCTGGACGAGTCGTCCGGCGCTTGCGTGCTTCACGTCAATGCTCGCTGTCGTCTGGTCGGGATACCCGCCCAGGCGCTGGAGTACCGGATCTCTGGCCGGTCACCGCTCGAGTGGGCGGTCGAGAGTCTGCGCCACAAGCAGGACCCGAACTCGGATATCCGGGACGATCCGAACCGCTGGCATGCCTGGGTCGACGATCCGATGGAGCTGATCCGGCATCTCCGGCGGTTGATCTACCTGGGGTTCCGCTCCACGGAGATCATCGGCGCTCTCCCCTGTTCGCTCGATGGCCCTCGGGGCGCCGTGCGGAACGACTCGGTCAGGCAGAAAGGCTGATCGTGGCCAGAATGGAAGAGGCTCTTGCCCTCTTGGCAAAGCGGGATCTCCCCTCCGGGGCGGCTTCCGGTTCCGAATCTTCAGGTGTCGTCCGACTCGACGGCCGTTACCGTTCCTCCGAACGTGAGGCGCACCTGCTGATGGATCGGACATCCAGCGATCCTGTGGCGCCCTGGCTGGCAGGCCGGCGCTTCGAGCACCTGGTCAAGGAAGCGCTGCTGGCGCATCCGGCTGAGTGGGGAACGGAGCGCTTCGACGAAGTCTGGCTCTGGAACGACTGGCCCGGCGCCTGGGGGCCCGACGTGGGCATCGACCTCGTGGCCCAACAGACCGAGCAGTGGGGGGGCGGCCTGATTGCGGTTCAGTGCAAGTACCGGCCGAGCGGCACGATTCCGACGCAGGAGATCGACAGCTTCCTCGCGGCTTCCGGCACGGGCGACTTTGCGGGCCGCCTGCTGGTGACGAACGGACCGGGCATCCAGTCGGCCGGGCACGCAAAGATCGATCGGGCCGAACCTCGTTGCCAGGTGCTTCATGCCCGGGACATGGACGACTGGGTTCCCGACTGGACCGAGTTCGTCGACCGCCGTCTGGCGCCCGGCTCGATCCGGTTCGCGCGCCATGACCTCCGGCCCTACCAGGATGACGCCTTGCGGGCGATTCGAGAGGGTTTCGAGTCCGCCGACCGCGGCAAGCTCATCCTGCCCTGCGGCACCGGCAAGTCCTTCATCGCGTTGCGCGCGGCCGAGGAGGCGGTGGGATCGGGCGGCTCGGTGCTCTATCTCGTGCCTTCCATCGCACTGATGGGCCAGACGATGCGGGAATGGTCGAGGCAGCGCGATCCGTCGCTTCGGCACTCGTACCTCGCTGTCTGCTCCGACGCGACGGTGGGGAAGCAGGACACGCTCGGCAGCCCGGGCCTGGCACGGGATCTGAGCGAGCTGGCGATGCCGGTGACGACCGACGCAGCGTCGCTCCGGGATGCTCTCGGGGCGTCACTGCCCGCGGGGACGATGCGCGTCGTGTTCTCCACGTATCACTCGACGCCCGTTGTGGCCGAGGCGTTGGCGGCGTCCGATCTCCTTGTCCGTGGAGTCGACGCTCGGTTCCGGTTCGATCTCATCGTCGCCGACGAGGCTCATCGGACGACCGGGCTGTCCGAGGCTTCGGCCAGCGAGGCGGAGAAGCGGCGCCTCGCGAAGTCGCGCTATCAGGGGGTCTCGCCGTTCAATCTGGTTCATCACGACGATCACCTGCCCTCGCGCCGGCGTCTCTACATGACGGCCACGCCGCGCGTCTTCACGGCGAAGCAGCGTCGCGATCTCGACGAAGGGGGGAAGTACGACGACGCCGACAGCTACTCGATGGACGATCCGCGGACCTATGGCGACGAGTTCCACCGGATGAGTTTCGCCGAAGCCATCGACGACGGCTGGCTTTCGGATTACCAGGTGCTCGTCATCGCCCGCTCGACCGGGGACTACGAGGCCGCAGCCGGCGACGGCGGGGTGTTTCTGGACGACCAGGCGGTCGATACGGAGAGCGTGGTCAAGCTCGGCGGCTGCTGGGACGCGCTGGCCACGCCGCAGTCCGAAGGCACCCTCAGGAAGCGCCGAACCGGGGAGGTCCGCGCCGAGTGGGGCTCGCCAGCGCGTTCGGCCATCGCGTTCTGCGGCTCGGTCAAGGCCTCGAAGAAGGTTGCCTCGGCGTGGGAGCGGGTCGCCGAGTGGCACCGCTCCCGGAACGACAGCGGCAGGTTCCTGACCATCGCGGTCGACCATCTGGACGCCAGTACGCCGGCGGTGGAGCGCGCGTCGCTCATTGGCGGCCTGCGGCGGCACGCGGAGACGGACCGTTCGCCGGCGGCGCCGGACGAAAGCGTGGAGGGCGACTCTCCGGCGCCGATCTGCCGGGTGCTCACGAACGTCCGCGTGTTGTCCGAAGGCGTCGATGTCCCGGCGCTGGATGCGGTCGTGTTCCTGGAGAGCCGGTCGAGTCCGATCGACGTCACGCAGGCCGTGGGACGCGTGATGCGGCGGGCGGCCGGAAAGGACCTGGGCTACATCGTGATTCCCGTCGTCGTCGACGAGTTCGGCGGCGGAACGCCGGAAGAGCGGGCGCGACGGTTGTTGAGGGAGGGGAACTTCAAGCCGGTGTACGAGGTCGTGCGCGCGCTTCGCGCGCACGACGAACGGATTGACTACTGGCTGAACGCGAAGCGGTCGGACCGCGTGAAGCTGTTGTCGGACCGGATCAGAGACGATCGGACGGAGGACGAGGCGGGCGAACGGCAACTCTCCCTGCAGTTCGAGTTCGGCGATCGGTTCGCTTCCATGCTGCTCGACCAGTGCGGCGACCGGAATCTCTATGCGACCTGGGGCAAGCGGGCGGCCCAGGTGTGTCAACAGGTGGACCAACGCGTGAAGCGTCTGGTGGCGGAACACGAAGAGATCGGCGAGGCGTTCAACCGCTTCCACGGGGATCTCCAACGGCTGATCGGCGAGCAGCAAGTGACCCCGGAAGCCGCGGCCGAGATGGTGGCGCAGCATGTCGTGACGATTCCCATCTTCGACCACGTCGTCACGGCTGCCGGATTCGCCTCCAGGAATCCGCTCGCACGGGCCCTCGGTTCCCTGCTCGACGTGCTCCGCGAGGGCGGTCACACGTTCGAAGAGGAACTGCGGCCCCTGACCCGGGCCTATCGTTCGATGGAGCGCGCATTCGAAGGCGCCGCGAGCGGCGCCGACCGGCTCAACGTGCTCAAGGAGATCTACGAGAGCTTCTTCAAGGAAGCGATGCCCTCGGCGGTCAAGTCGCTGGGCATCGTGTACACGCCGGTAGAGATCGTGGACTTCATGCTGCGCTCAGTGGACGCGGTGTGTCGGGAGCAGTTCGGCAAGGGGCTCTCCGCGCCGGGAGTTCACGTCCTGGACCCGTTCACCGGCACCGGCACGTTCCTCAACCGCCTGCTGACGGCGCAGGATGGGAACGGCGAGTACCTGGTGCGGTTCGCCGACCTGGACCGCAAGTACGGCCGGACGGAAGGCGGCGAGCAGGCCGAACGAGGGGAGATGCACGCCGCCATGAGGGTTCCCGGCGAGCTCCACGCGAACGAGATCGTTCTGCTCGCCTACTACATCGCGGCGCTCAAGGTCGAGGAAGCGCGGCATGAGCGAAAGGCGGAGCAGGCGGAGTTCGGCGCGGAGGACGTCGTCGAGGCAGGTGGCGAAGGGCACGGACGCTCGGCGCCGTCGGTGAACAGCGGAGCGGTTCAGCGCCAGTACGAGCCGTTCGGCGGCATGGTGCTGACCGACACCTTCCTCATGTCCGAGAAACAGGCGGAGCTTCGCTTCAACTGGGCGGGCCTGGACGAGGCGGGCCAGCGGATTCGGGAGCAGAACTCACGCCGCATCAGGGTCATCGTCGGCAATCCACCGTGGTCCGCGGGCAGGAAAGCGGCCGGCGACGAATCCGTCGCTGCGGAGTACCCCGAGGTCGCCAGAAGAGTCAACGAGACCTACGTTCGCGAGCTGAGGGCTCTGGGCAGCAGTGCCGCCGCGAAGGCGACCGGCAACCTGTTCGTCAAGGCGTTCCGCTGGGCTTCCGACCGTCTGGAGGGCGAGGACGGCATCGTCTGCTTCGTTCATCCGAACAGCCTGGCGGATGCGCCGTCCCTCGCCGGCATGCGCAAGGCGCTGCGGGACGAGTTCACGGACATTCATGTCGTCAATCTGCGCGGCAACGCGTACAAGAGCGGGGAGGAGAGAAGGCACGAGGGCGACACGGTCTTTGGTGAGGGAACCCGCAACGGCGTGCAGATCACGCTGTTGGCGAGGAACCGCCAACGGCGCCGCGAGGGCGGCGCCGAGCTCCACTACGCCGAGGTCCCGGACGGCTGCTCGCTGGACCGCAAGTTCGCCTGGCTCGCCGACCTGGGCAGCGTGCTGGCGACCGACGGTTTCCGGCGAATTCCGGTGAACGACCGTCATGACTGGGTGAACCTCGGCGATCCGACCTGGGGCCGCCTGATGCCGGTCTGCTCGTCGTCGGCTGCCGGTTCGGATTCCGGGTCCGTGGCTCACGTCGACGCGCTGGGTCTTGCGACGAACCTGGACGCCTACGTCTACTCGTTCTCGTACTTCGATCTCTGCGGTCGCGTGCAGGCGTTGATCGAGGCCTTCAATCGGAGCCTCGACGAATGGGTTGCGGCCGGGCGACCGCCCAGGAAGAGTGCCGAGTTCCAGCAGATCACGAACAGCGATGCTCTCCACGCCATCAAGTGGACGGACCGCCTCAAGGCGACCCTGAGCAAGGGCGAGCCGCTCGAGTTCGATGCGCGCCGTATCCGCGAAGTGCTCTATCGCCCGTTCACCAAGCTCTGGCTCTACGAGGACTACCGCATCCTCTCCGCCGGCCGAAAGGTCTCGAAAATGTTCCCGCGTTCCGCCGACTCTCTCTCTCTCTCTCTCTCTCTCTCGGATCGAGACGTTCTGCTTCAACCAGACGCAGCAGATTCCCTTCGGAGTCGTCGCCGGCGACGGGATTCTCGATCTCTGCGCCACGGGGCGACAGACCCGGGCCGTTCTGCGGCGCCGGCCATCCTGATCAGCGGGACGAACATGACTTTCCAGGCTCTGGCGGGCCAGACGCTGCCCGACCTCGCGACAATCAAGGGGTCGCAACAGACGCGCGTGATTCCGGATCGCCGACGGGCGACGTAGGATCCCCCCCCCCCGCAAAGTCCATGCCATTCTCCTCACCTGCCCGTCCAGCAAAGCCGTCTTCGGCGTCTTGGCGACGAGTCGCCTCGGCGATCTCTGCGGAGCGGGGACGCAGCAGGCCTGTCGGGCCCTCCCGCGAACTCTTCGGTTCTGATCACGGCGCCGTCGAGCCGGACGGTGTTTGCGCTCCTGGCGACCGATCGGCTGGCGGACCTGCATCCGCTCGATCCGGCGACCCGAATCCTGCCGCGTCATCTGCCTGGGAGCTGACCCGAAACGGCGTTTCCGTCGTCATCACGTCACCATCGAATCAGGCGGTCTCCGGCGCACTGGCGACCTTCCACTTGCCCGACCTCCACCTGATGGCGGCAGGCCAGACCGCTCGCCTCCTGCCGCGACGCCAGGTACGCGGCGGATCGCGCCGGGACAGCGCGTAGCTGCAGCCTGCATGTTTCACTGCTTTCCTGCTGCGGCTGCCGAGCCGTCGTCGGACGGCAACTCGAACGCTTCGGCGATCCGGTCGAGTTTCTCCGTGACCTCCGGGTGGATCTCCTCGGGCCGCATGCTGGCGGCAAGCAGGTAGAGGTCCCTCTTCCGAACGGGATGCCCGAGCTGCTCGAAGAGCGGCCCGAGGAACTCGGTGCTCGCCTTGACCCGGACCAGCGAGACATGGTCGCCGAAGAGGTCCGTGCCGATGGGCGTCTGCTTCCGGAACTCGTTCTCGACAGCGACATTCAGGCTCTCCTGGAACAGCGGGTATTCGGCGGCGAAACGCGTGATGGCGTTCGGCTGGAGCAGGTAGTTCTCGATCTCGTAGCGCCGCCAGCGAAGCACGCGCAGACCGGTGGAGGTCGTCGAATCGTCTGGCTGGTCGCGGTTGTCGCCATCCAGAAGGCACAGGGCCCGCAAGTCGGGAACGACCGCGCGCATGGCGAAGCAGTGGTCCTTCGCGTCGCGCAACTTGCTTCCGCGGAGCCGGTGCACGAACGGCCGGTCGAAGAACGCCTGTGCCGGATGGTCCAGGATCTTCGCCCACTCTCGGAGGATCTTGTCGTCCGTCTCGCCCTCCACGTAGAGGACGGCGCGCACGTCGCGTGCCTGAAGGAGCTGCGTCGTCGTGATGCGCTTCAGCGCCTCGCGTACGGCGTCCCGCTCGCCGCGGTTGGCGAGAACGCGCGGCGCGTCGCCGAGGAAGCCGATGACCTCCTCGGGCTCAGTCGCGTCGAGGACGACTTCCGAGTGAGTGGCCAGGACCACCTGCCCGCCGCACTCCCTGGCGACCTTGCGGATCAGATCGTGGACCTGGCGCTGCAGGATGACGTGTTGATGCGCGTCCGGCTCGTCGAGCAGAATGACGGAAGCTCGACGGGCGTAGAGGAACGCCAGAATCAGGAGAACCTGAAGCGTGCCGCTGCCGGCGTTCGCCAGGTCGAGCGGGCGTCTGTGCCCCTCTTCGCGGTACTCGCTGACGATGAAGGGCTGCGCGGCGGAGTACACGGGCCTGTTCAGCTCGATGCGGAACAGGTCGTTCATGTGACGCGAGAGACTGCGCCAACCGTCGGCCTCGTCCCGTGCCGCGACCTCGTAGAGAAGGTTGCGCAGGATCTCGCCGGGACGACCCTGGCCGATGAGCAAGTCCTGCAGGCCGATGTCACGGCGGGGCTCTTCCCGCTCGATCCCCGAGAAGGGCGGAACGAAGACGACGTCGAGGTCTCTGGCCGCCGCCGGAGGAAACCGTTCGATCTCCGCGGGCGACATGTCCTTCGCACCCCGGGGCCGGGCGTGCAGCAGCTCGCGGTTCGCGTACTGGAACTCCATGCCGCAGGTCCACGAGCCGGCGCGGTCTTTGCCCTCGGCGACGATCTCGATCATCCGGCGGCCGCCCGCCATGCCCGCCTGTCCGGTCACTCGCCGGTCTTCCCACAGCATGTTCATCTCGCGGAGCGGCGCCGGCGTGAAGTCGCTTCGGGTGATCGCGACGCCGGATCGCCGAACGGAACGGCTGCCTTCCCGTTGGCTCAGCCAGCGGTCGAGCGCGAACTTCCACGCGGAGATCGCCTGGAGCAGCGTTGTCTTGCCGGCGTTGTTCGGTCCGGCCAGGACGACCGAGTCGCCGAGTTCGAAGGACTGTTCCCGGAAACTCTTGAAGTTCCGTATGGTGATCTGGCGGAGCATCGGGCTGGCGGCCCCGGTCAGCGGGGGGCGGCGAGCAGCATGGCGTCCAGAAGACGCTTCTCCTCGCTACCGCGCGGGTACCGCCGGGCCCACCATTGGCGCAATGACTGTGGGTGTCGGTTCACGATCGGATTCTCTCGCACAGAGTATTGGAACTTCGGCGATCGGGAAGTGCGTGGCTGTCCCTGTAGCGCACGATGTCCTCCGGCGTAACGACGACGACATCTACAGGCGCTCCGACGCCGTGGAGATTCTCGTAATGTCCCCTGCCAGGCGTCGGCGGTGGACGTTGGCCTTGACGATGAGCAGATCGACATCGCTGTGCGGACCCATCTCCTCCCGCGCGGCGGAGCCGAAAAGGATGATCCGCTCCGGTTCCGCGATTTCGACCACGCGCCGGACGATGTCGTCCAGTACGTCCTGACCGAGAGCGCCCTTGCGGGGGTCGCCGGACCGCTGGCCGACGGACCGCCTGCTCACCTGCCGCTCCAACGGGTCTGGATGTGACGCACCGCCTCGTTGATGGGCAGGGCCCGGGTCGCGTTGCCGACGCGCAGCCAGAACACCTGTTGTCCCTTGTGTTCCACGTAGACCGGGTGATCGCTGGGCTCCACGGTCACTTGGCATATGTCCCTGCCGTCCATCTCGTGGAAGTTCACGGTGAGGAAGGAGGAGACGGCCGCCTCGCCGAAGCTCTGGATGAAGAGCTGCTGCAGGTGGAGCTCGAGGCCGTCGCGGTCGGGCTTCCTCAGGGTCTCGAAGTCCCCCTGAAGGCCGAGGAGCTCGCCGTCGTCGCCGACGCCGATCAGCAGGGCGCCGCCTTCTCCGTTCAGGAAGCCGGCCACGGTCTTGATCGTCATGGTCTCGAGCACCCTGTTCGGCAGCTCTTTTTCGAGATCCCAGCGCAGGCTGGACTTGAACTCCAGCGCGTCGCTCTCGCCGCCGCCGATCAGCCGGCGGACGTAGTCTTCGCTGCTCGGGTCCGGCCGCTCCGGCAGCCAGGAAGCGATGAACTCGTTTGCGGCTTTCGCCAGCAGGCGGCGGCGCGCGGCAAGGAAATCGAGGAAGTTCTCCGGCTTCCAGAGCTCCGGGTCCAACGGCACGGACTGGGCGCGCAGGGCGTTGGGCTGGGTTTCGTGTACCTGGGGCAGATAGTCCGCGGGAGATGACTTGCGGATCTCGAGGGGGGCCGCTCTGGTCAGGAGCACGCGGTTCGCTACGGCGTTTCTGCGTCGGCTGTCGGTCATGCCGGCCTGGTCGAGGATTCTCTTCTGGAAGACGTGGTGGTTCTCGCCGCCAGCGCTCCGGCCGGTGGCGCGGTCGTAGACCGGTACGCCGGTGAACCAGTCGCGGGCGTTCCGGTGCCGCGCCACCATGCGCACCAGATAGGCGACGGCGGAACTGACGGTCGCCCGGTCGAGGTCGCCTTCTTCCAGCACGACGCGACCGCGTTCGCGAAGGATGGCCGCCTCCAGCTCGGGGACCGGATCCGGGTCCCCGTTCGCGACCAGGGCCACGTCCTGTTGGAGCTTCGTTTCGGACGAGCCGGAGTAGCGAGCCCAGAGAGCGGCCAGGAACATCCAGCGGATGAACCGGCGGCGGACGGTTTCGTCGGGAAAGCGGCCGTTCTGCCGTGCGAGATAGACGGTCGTCGGTACGAGCATGGCGGTCGTTGGCAGGTCGCGCGGGTTGCAGACCAGTGCTTCGTGGCGCAGTACGCCCACGAGGTGCTCAAGAGCCGGTTGAAGCTGTGCCCAGCCGTGCTGGAGCGTCTCGGCCGGGGTACGTAGAAAGGACCCTTCCAGCAGGACGGACCCGGTCGCGACTCCGGCGAGGCAGCGAACGAGGAAATCGAGGTCGAACGGGAAGCCGTTGTCTCCCAGTTTCGCGTTGAAGGCGCGGAATTCGGCACGGGCCTCAGGCCACAGGCTGCAGATGTGGGCGATTGCCAGGTCCGCCTTGGTCAGCGGCGTGCCTGCGCTGTTCACGCGGTTGAAGATGCCGACGACTTCCTCCACGGTGTAGTCCTCGTCGGAGACATGGTCGACGGCGTACGTGTAGTTGCGGATGCCGTCAAGTTCGGCGAGGCGCTTCAGGTTCGGTTCCAGCGTTTCCCTGTCCTCGTTCGCCATCGCGTGAAGGCTGCTGACGAACTTCCCAAGGCCCTGTCTCAGGAAGTCATGAACGCTGACCCAACTTGGATTGTTGAGCATCTGCGACTGGTAGAAGCGGAACTCCTGGGTCTGCACGTTGAAGTGGAGATCGAAGAAGAGGGATTCGCCCTCGTAGAACGGCGGCGGCTTGCCCTGGAACAGGGTGTAGAGCGAGGTCAGCCGCTGCTGACCGTCGAGAAGGAGCAGGGAGCTGCCTTCCTCCGATGCCTCGGCGCCGCGCACCTTGGACGGCTTGTAGGTCTTCCAGATCAACAGGTGCCCGGTCGGGTGCCGCCGGTACATGGATTGCACCAGGCCGCGCACCTGGTCGCGTCGCCAGACGTAACCTCGCTGGAACTCGGGCAGGAGGATCTCGCCGCGGTCGATCTGGGCGAGCAACTCGTGGATCTGTCGCGTGTCAGGCATCCTGGCCTCCGGGGGATGTCCCGTCGGTTGTTGAACTTTGGGAGTAGGGTGGCGGCTCTCCGGCCCGATGAGCGGGCCGGTCTCAGCGAAAGAAAGGAGACGCCACCCATGGCGAATCATCGCAGTCGGGAAGGGAATCGGCAAGAGAGAAGGAGCACTCCGAGCAGTCCGTCGTCGGGATCGGGGCTTGGTCTGTTGGAGTCATTGCCCTCGTTGGTCAACGGTCTGTCGAGCTTTCAGGAGCTGTGCGTCGAGACAGGCCGGTCTACGTTGGCCCGGTTGATGGAGGAGGAGCGGGAGTCGCGGTGCGGCGCGAAGGGTCGTCACCAGGATGCTCGTTCGGTGTGGCGTGCGGGCAGTGCTCCGAGCCAAGTGACGCTGGGCGGGGCCCGGATCGAGATTCAGCGTCTGCGGGTACGGGGTCCGGAGGGCGAGGTGCGTCTCGAGTCGTTCGAGTGGGCGGCGTCTCGCGACGCGATGGACCGTCACACGATGGAAGCGATTGCGTCGGGCGTGTCGACGCGGAACTACCTGCGGTCGCTGGACACGGCGGCCGCGGGTTCGGACCGTCGTTCGGCATCGCGGAGTTCGGTGTCTCGGCGCTTCAAGGCGCTGTCGGCGCGGCAGATGGAGAAGTTCCTGTCGTCGTCGCTGGAAGACGAGGACATCCGCGTGGTGTGCGTGGACGCGAAGTACATCGGTGGCCACTGCATTCTGATCGCCTTGGGCGTTTCGTCGTCCGGTCACAAGCGGGTTCTTGGCCTTCGCGAGGGTTCGACGGAGAACACGGCGGTGGTCCGCGCTCTTCTCGCCGACCTGGTGGAGCGGGGCCTCTCGACGGCGAAGCCGTTGCTGTTCGTCATCGACGGCAGCAAGGCCCTGCGCCGCGCAATCAAGGAGGTCTTCGGCGACGCCGCGACGGTGCAGCGCTGCCAGGTCCACAAGGCCCGGAACGTCGAAGAGCATCTGCCCGAAGAGAGGCGAGCCTCGATTCGCCGGGCGCTCCGCAAGGCCTGGGACAGCAAATCCGCCAAGACGGCCTTGAGGCGTCTGCGGCAGATCGCCAGTCATCTGGAGCGGGAGCACCCCGGCGCAGCGGCCTCCCTCCGGGAAGGCATGGAGGAGACCGTCACCGTGCTCGAACTCGGCCTCGCCGGAGCTCTCCAGAAGACCATGCGCAGCACCAATCCGATCGAGAGCCTCAACAGCTCCGTCGGGCGCTACACCCGCAACGTCAAGCGCTGGCGGGGCGGCTCCATGATCCAGCGCTGGGTCGCTGCCGCTCTCATCGATGCTCAATCACGCTTCCACCGCGTCAGAGGCTACCGAGACATGCCCAAACTCATCCGCGCCCTCGAACGACGAGCAGGGCACGTTGACCACCAAACCAAGGCCGCTTAACATTCATCAACACACACGAGCCGCCATCCGAAGTTCAACAGAAAACGGGACAATCCCACGCGCCTTGTAGATGTCCGCTATGGTCCTTGGCGCGAGCTGAAAGTTGTTGGTGAGGAACACGTAGTGTTTGCCGGTCTCGGCGTCCCGGTAGCCGACCCGCCGGAGGGGAATCGGACAGTCCTTCTGTCCCTTCCTGGTCGTCAGTTCAATCGTCTGGTCCGAAGTCACGCCGCGACCGGAAGCGTACGTGCGACGCTCACGGACCGCGTACTTCACCCTCCGCTTGAGCCGGGTGACTAGATAAACCCCTTGTGCATCAAGGGATTTCAGCCAGCTGAAGTTCTGGTACAACCGGTCTGCGGCGACGATGCTCCCCGGCTGCAGCCGCAGAGTCCGGGCGATCGCAATGTCCGACGCCTTCCCCTTCCCCTTCCCGTCCGTCACCCTCACGAACGTCGGCAGATGGCCGGCATGGTCAAGACCGACGTGGACCTTGATCGCCCCCTTGCTCTTGCTGTACCTGGCCCACGAGAACAGCCCGAGGCACAGGTCGATGTGCGTCGCGTCCAGAGAGACGAGCCGGTTCCTGAAGCGAAACCTGTGGCCGGGCGCCATGCCGCGACAGCGGCCCAGAAGGCGCTCGAACTGCAACTCGAAGAGCTTGGGAGAACGGTCCTGGTTGACGCGGGCAAGCGAGCTTCGAGCGACTCGTCCGATTCCGAGATGGTAGAGCTTGCGTCTCTGGGCATCCAGATTCGACACCACGTCCCGCAAGCTGCACCGCCCCGACAACTGCACTATCGCCATCGCCGCGAACTGACTCCACCGGCTCATGGATCGGAGCTTTCTCCCCGTGTCAAGCGTCCGCGCGTCTCTCTCGAACTCATGTCTCGACACCATCCTGAGCAGCTGTCCCAACACCGTGCTACGATGCGACATGGGCTTGAATCCTCCTTGTAGTCATTGGGGTTTCGACGACAACCAATGATACAGCAAGAGACGGATTCAAGCCCGTTTCTCAACTCGGTCAACGGGACAGCAATGCGTCCCGCTCGTCCAGCCGCCGCCGGACCGCCCGGCTCGTATCGCCTTCAGGCACTACGAGGCAGTCGCCGTCGTGTTCCCGGTCCCAAAGGAAGTAGCACCCCCCCCCCGCAATATCCACGCCAACTTCGAAGAGCGCGGACATGTCGGGAAAATCGACGAGGTGAGAAAGCCGCCGGTCGGCGAGCATCTCCTTGCGGAATGCGTCCAGGCCCTTGCCGCCCGTGTACCAGCGTGCCGGAATGACGAAGGTAAGAAATCGGGGTTCGATCGCTTTCGCCGCCTGAATGAAGCGGTGGTAGAGCGGAGCGGCGCTCCTGCCGAAGCCCGAGTCCTCAAGCTGATAGGGAGGATTGCCCATGATGATGTCGAAGCGCATGTCCTCCTCTCCGAAGGCTTGTTCGGGGCTCAGGTGCAGGAAGGGGTAGGCGTGCGTCTCGCGACCGTCGCGGTCCGCGAGTGCCGACCGGCTGGCGCCGCACCGGCTGCATTTCCCGCTTCTGGTCCATTCGTGTGACGCCTTAGCAGCCCGTGGCAAAAGTCGGGCTGTCCGCCGTTTCGGCTATGCGATAGGATGGGTTCATGGCTATGGGCAAAAGGCGTCGTGAGAATCAGGAGCTTCTCTGGGTGTCTGGATCGGCTCTGCCGCGGAGTTCCGGCCATCCGTTCTACGAGCGTTTGGACCGTGTGCTGGAGTCGAGCGGTTTCGACGAGTTCGTCGAGTCGGAGTGTGCGGGGTTCTACGCGGAGCGGATGGGTCGTCCGAGTCTTCCTCCAGGTACGTACTTCCGGTTGTTGATGGTGGGCTTCTTCGAGGGTCTGGATTCGGAGCGGGAGATCGCCTGGCGTGCTCAGGACTCGTTGAGCATTCGTGGGTTCCTGGGCTTGAGTGTGACGGAGGGTTCGCCGGATCATTCGACGATTTCTCGCACTCGTCGTCTGATCGATCTGGAGACTCACGGCAAGGTGTTCAGCTGGGTTCTTGAGCGCTTGGCGGAGTCGGGTCTGGTATCGGGGAAGACAGTGGGCGTGGACGCGACGACGCTGGAGGCGAACGCTGCGCTGCGCAGCATCGTTCGTCGCATTGCTGTCCCACTAACTTCGTGGGGCTCTTCCGGGTTGATGGTGGATCCGGTGTAGTCTCATGGCATGCGTGACACAGACTTGTATGGTCAGATTCTCGGAATCAGCAGTCCTTGGGAGGTGACGGGCGTCGAGCTTCGGCTCGACGTGGGCGAGGTGGAGGTGCTCGCGGTTCTTGGCGTCGGGGAATCTCTGTGCTGTCCTGAGTGCGGGCATGCGGCGAGTCGCTACGACACCCGTCGTCGCAGCTGGCGTCATCTTCCGACGTGCCAGTACCGGACGATTCTGACGGCGGAGGTTCCTCGGGTGCGTTGCCCTGAGCACGGGGTGCGGACGATTTCGGTGCCGTGGTCGGACCGTGGTTCTCGTTTCACGGCGTTGTTCGAGGCGTTGG
>CBDBDB010000017.1:0-334435 GCA_965203495.1 Candidatus Multivorans sp. | reverse complement strand
GCGGCGCCATCGCAGGCCACCGCCGTCCGATCGGCGATCGGCTCGAACCGGACGCCCCGCGGATTCGTCCACCGCAGCTCGACGCCGCTCGCAAGATCCCGCACCGTCGTCGCCACTTCCACGTCCGTGAGGCCGGCGGCAAACACCCAGTAGTGACCGTTGATACGGCAGCCGTCGAGCACCTTCACGACCAGCTCGATGCTCGACGGCTCGAAGAACCAGAAGTCGCCGCTCTCCTCCGTCAGACGATGCGCCACGCCCCGGCCCGTCCGTCCGTCGGAGGCGGCCCAATCAACCTCGACCGTGAACCTCCCCAGGCACAGCACGGCATCCTCGTCGCAACGCGCGTCGTCCGAGTACCACGTCATCGCCGACGCCGCGGACGACCGGACGGAGCGCAGCGGACCGTTGCGCGCTTCGACGGCGAAGCGGTAGGAGGAGTCCGGCGCCAGTTCGTCCGCGGCCAGCGTCGTCGTGTTCGCGGGAACGGACGCAAGCAGACGAAACGCCCCGTCTTCGGGACCCCGAACCAGAACGTCGAAGCCTGTCTCGATGCGGGAGTTATCGGTCCAGCGCAGGTTGACCTCGGTGGAACCGACCGCCGCGGCCGTCAGGTCCGTCGGAGGGTTAGGCGCGCCGACCGCCAGATCGACGGCGGCCTCGGCGTCATCGGGCGTCGGGTCCGGCGCGGCGCTGCTAGCGGCGGCGCTGTAGCGAAGCCGCGTCTCCGTCGCGCCGCCCGTGCCGAAGTCGATCGTGACCGAGGCGGAACCGCCGGCGTCCAGGTCGCCCAGGAGGCACTCCGGCACGCCGCCGGGGTCCTCGCCGCAGCCCGAGGTCGCGGTCCCGACCGGGGCGACTCCCGAGAACGCGCTGGCCAACACGACGCTGCGCGCAACGCCCGGACCCCCGTTCGTGACGCTGACGCGGAAGCGCACGTCGGTGGCTGAACGGGCCTCGGCCGCCGCGTCGACCCGCAGGTCCGCCGGCAGCGGGACCGCGACGCCGCCTCCCCCTCCGCCGCCAGAACCGCCGCCACCGCCCGAACCGCCCCCGGGATTGCCGCCGCCGGAACCCGGATCGCCGGAATCGGCATCGTCGGAACCGAGCCCCACGGGCTCGACGCCCGCGAGACCGGGATCTCCGTCAGCACGGACGGCGGCAAGGTAGTTCGCCACCAGCGGGCCGGAGAGCACGGCCCCGTCCTGGGCGCGGTGGTCGCTGTCCCCGAGGCTGACCCGATTCCCGTTCGGGAGACTGACCTCGGCGTCGCGGGAGAGCTCGGGAAGGCGCACCTTCAATGCGTGCCCGATCGCCATCAGGGACATGTAGCCGTGGGACAGCGAGGAGTGCGTCCCCTCGTAGCCCTGCGCGTAGCTCTGGAACACCTCCAGCGCCGCGCCGCTGCGAGCGGAAAGCTGGTGGGCCAATCCCAGGTTGTGCCCCAGTTCGTGCGCAGCGGTGTTGGCGGAACGCGAGACGACCCAGGCGAAGCCGCGCTCGGGAGCGAACTGCGCGATCCTGGCGGGTCGGTAGGCCCGCCCGAACCGGCGGGACGAACTGACGCCCCATGCCAGAACGATATCGGCGCCTACCTTGCTCCGCGCTTTCGCGACGTCGGAATCTCTCCTCAGGCTCCCGTGCACATCGATGCCAAACCATCCATTGATGGAGCTGTTCTCCGCCTCGGTCATCAGCCGCGTCAGTTCGGAACCTTGCTTCATCTTGTACACGCCCACGACCCGGAAGGTGATCCCGGCGCCGCCGTAGATGCGATTGAGTTCGGCAAGGACCGTGCCGAGATCACCGGCAAGTCTCGCCGCGGCGGCCGCGGGGCTGTAGAGCACCATCAGGTCGATGGTGACCGCCTGTGGCGCCGCTCCTTCCACTCGCTGGAGATCCACAACGCCTGCCGGACCTTCCGAGTCCGCAACGATCGGCGCACACTGGAACGGCGTCACGAGTTCCTGGGCGAGCGCCGGGGCAGCGTAAACCAGCAGCGCCCCGACCAGGAGCGCGCGTGCCCGCCGCCCGGCGGATGGGCCCTCAGGGCGCCGCGATGGCGCGGCTTCCCCTCTCGCTGAGCCGCTCAGCTGGTGCATCGTGCTATTTCGCCCTTGAAGCGGCGCGAGTCTACCACTTCCGCCGGCGCCGTGGCTGCCGTGGCGTACATCACGCTGCATGCCATCGGCCATCCACTTCCACCACGGGCTTGCACGGAACAGACGACGCCGCACCGGGGGCGACGACGCTGCTGGCGCGACACGCAGTCCGGAGCCCGGCGCTTCGCGCCGGATGCCGGCGGGGACGCCGGCCTTCCGGGGCGCCGAAGGGCGGGAGCAAGCTGGCGGCGGCCGTCCTGCTACTGTAGGCGCCTGCAGCAAGGCAGATCGGCCTTCCAGCTCAACCATCCGGCTTCCAGCGACCCGAGAGGAGTCACGCCACCATGTCCATCGTCTTCACGTTGAACGGCAGTACGACGACGGTCGAAGCGCCGCCGGAGATGCCCCTGCTCTGGGTGCTTCGCGACGAACTCGACCTCAAGGGAACCAAGTTCGGATGCGGGAGATCGTTCTGCGGGGCCTGCACCGTGCATGTTGACGGCAGGCCGGAACGCAGTTGCCGGATGCCGCTGTCGCGCGCCGCGGGCAAGGAGATCACGACGATCGAAGGCCTTTCGGCCGACGGTGATCATCCCGTGCAGCTCGCCTGGCGGGAGATGGACGTACCGCAGTGCGGCTACTGCCAAGCCGGCCAGATCATGTCGGCGTCGGCGCTCCTCGCGAGCAATCCGCGGCCGACGAACGGAGACATCGACGAAGCGATGAACGGCAACATCTGCCGATGCGCGACCTACGCGCGCATCCGGGCCGCGATTCACCGCGCGGCCGAGATCGCGCAGACTCCATCGGCCACTGTGCCCGAGACGGCCGCGGGAGTGGGAGGGAGCGAGGCATGAACGCCCTGAACAGGACCAGCAGCTTCTCTCGGCGCGGCTTCCTTCACGTCACCGCCCTGGCCGGAGGCGGCTTTCTCCTCGGCGCCCGTCTTTCGCTGGACGGCGGCCGCGGCGCAGTCGCCGCCACCGCCGATGCCGAAACGGCGCTCAACGCCTTCGTCCGCCTGACGCCGGACGGCGTGGCGACGATCATGGCCCAGAACCCCGAGATCGGTCAGGGCGTCAAGACGATGCTGCCGATGCTCATCGCCGAGGAGCTCGACATCCCCTGGCGCCATGTGCGCGTCGAGCAGGCGGACTTCGACGCGACGAAGTACCGCGGCCAGATAGCCGGCGGCAGCATGGCCACGCCGATGCACTACGACTCGATGCGCCGCGTGGGCGCCGCCGCCCGCGCCATGCTCGTCGCCGCCGCCGCGAAGGAATGGACGACCAGTCCCGAACAGTGCACGACCGAGGCCGGCGCCGTGCACTTCAAGGACAAGTCGCTGTCCTACGGCGAACTGGCGAGCGCCGCGGCCAAGGTCGAGCCGCCGAACCTCCGGACCGTCTCGCTCAAGGAGCCCGCGGACTTCAAGATCATCGGACAGGAGATCCCCGGCGTCGACAACCCGAAGATCGTCACCGGCAAGCCGCTCTTCGGCATCGACGTCACCGTGCCCGGCATGAAGTACGCCGTGTTCGAGAAGTGCCGCGTTCACGGCGGCAAGGTGAAGAGCGCCAACCTCGACGCCGTCAAGGCGGCGCCCGGCGTCACCGACGCCTTCGTCGTCGACTCGAACGCCGCCCGTTTGCCGACCAACGGCGTCGCCATCGTCGGCGACTCGTGGTGGCTGGTCAACGAGGCCCGCGGGAAGCTGGAAGTCGTCTGGGACGAGGGGCCGACCGCGTCCCAGAGCAGCGAGTCCTTCGACCGGCAGGCGGAGGAGCTGTCGAAGCAGGCCGCCGAGCAGAATCTCAGGAGCGACGGCGACGCGGCCGACGCGATGGCCTCGGCGGCGAAGACGCTCAAGGCGGCCTACCGCTACCCCTTCCTCGCCCACGCGCCGCTCGAGCCGCAGAACACGACGGCCCACGTCCGCGACGGCGAGGCCGAGTTCTGGGCGCCGGTCCAGACGCCCCAGTTCGCCGCCGGCGACCTGAGCAAGGCGCTCGGCATTCCCCAGGACCGCATCGCCATCCACCTGACGCGCATGGGCGGCGGCTTCGGCCGGCGTCTTTACTTCGACTTCATGCTGGAAGCCGGTCTCATCGCCCAACAGGCCGGCGTCCCGGTCAAGCTGGTGTGGAGCCGCGAAGAGGACACGCGCTTCGACTTCTTCCGCCCCGGCGGCTACCACTACCTGGAAGGCGGCCTCGACGAGGCCGGCAAACTCACGGCGTGGCGCGACCACTTCGTCAGCTTCGGCGAGGGTCGGCAGTTCGCCCCGAGCGCCGAGATGGCGCCGAACGAGTTCCCACAGGGCTTCGTGCCGAACTTCGAGCTCGGCGCGTCGAAGATGCCGCTCGGCATCCCGACCGGGGCGCTGCGCGCTCCGACCAGCAACGCGATCTCGTTCGTCGTCCAGTCGTTCATCGACGAACTGGCGGCGGAGGCCGGGAAGGACCCGCTGCAGTTCCGGCTCGACCTGCTCGACTCGGTTCCGGACGGGACCAGGACCGCGTTCGACCCCGGGAGGATGAAAGCCGTGCTGGAACTCGTGCGCGACAAGTCGGCATGGGGCAAGGCGGACCAGCCGGAAGGCGCCGCTCAGGGCGTGGCCTTCCACTTCAGCCACCGCGGCTACTTCGCCGAGGTCGTCCAGGCCACGGTCAGCAAGGACGGCGAGCTGGGCGTCGACAGGATCTGGGTCGCCGGCGACGTCGGGAACCAACTCGTCAACCCGAGCAACGCCGTCAACCAGGTCCAGGGCGCGGCCCTCGACGGGCTGGCCCAGGCGCTCGACCAGGAGATCACCTTCGACGGCGGCCGCACGAACGAGAGCAACTTCCACAACTTCAAGCTGCTCCGCATCGATCAGGCGCCGCCCGTGGAGGTCCACTGGGTCATGAGCGACAACCAGCCCACCGGCCTGGGCGAACCCGCGCTGCCGCCCGTGCCGCCGGCGCTGTGCAACGCGATCTTCGCCGCGACCGGCAGGCGGATCCGCTCCCTGCCGATCTCCAGACACGACCTGAGCTGGGCCTGAACCACCGGCAGCAGTCTGCGTCCAGCGTATCCAGCAGCGTGGCGGAACGGACCGGGTGCGCCTGATTGGCGGCTCGAATGCAGCGCGACGTTTACCACGGACTTGCATGGAACAAACTTCGGGACGAGGGCATGCCGCCCGCATCCGGCGCCTGTTCCCTGCGCGACGGCGCAGCCCCAAGGCGGCGGACCCTGCTAGGATGAAGCCATGGCTGAGCCTGCGAGAGAGGCAGACTACGCGACGAAGGCGGACGTCGACGTGCTGCGCGCGGAGACGAACGCCCTGCGCGCGGAGATGAACGCCGGCTTCGCCGAACTCCGCAAAGAGACCAAGGCGGACGTCGACGTGTTGCGCGCGGAGATGAACGCCGGCTTCGCCGAACTCCGCGGGGAGATGCAGACTGAGATCGCCAAGCTGCGGACCGAGATCGCGGCCGTGGAGACGCGGACGATGCGGACCCTGTACGCGGTCGCCGCGGCGCTGCTGGCCGGCCAGGTGGCATCGGTGCTCGCCTTGCTTCGCCTGCTGGGCTGAGAGCCACGACCGAGGCCGCAAGAAGGCCCGCCCCGCACACACTGACCGCCAAAGGGGTCTCCTACCGGACCCGGCTCAGGACAACGCCGTGAAACAGCGATGCCAGAGCGTCTCCGGAGAGACTCCCCGCCGCCATTGGACCGGACCCGGGCGGGCCGCAGCTGCGGAAGCTGCCGGCGCCGCGGAGAACGGCAGACCGTTCCCTCAGCTTCTGCTGGCTACTCCTGGAGAACGAAAAACCAGATCCCGCACACCGAAAACCACGGACGGGGGTGGCTCACTGTCTGAGCGGCGTTTGGCTCAGTCTCTGACCGTTGCCAGCAACTGCTCCTGAAGCAGACCGTGGCCCGGGCTGCTTCGCGAAGAACCGATGGCGACAACCGTTGCTTCTGGAGCCGGGTCTTGATCGGTCGCTGAATTCACGCCCTCTGGATCGCGGTCGACCAACAGAAGTTCGTGTACACCACGCGCCGGACCGCAATCCGCGTCCAGCACGGCTCAACAGGCCAGAGGTCCCTGCGGATCCCGACGAGGCGTAGCGCGTGTATACGGCCATGCCCGGGCCGATGGCCGCCTGAGCCAGGTCGACCGGCGCGATGTTGCCGGTCTGGAGGAGAAGGACGGCCCGAGGGAGTTCGGCGCGGAGTGCGGCGAGGAACTCCCGGCGGGTGGCGAGCGGAGCGTCGGCGGAGAGGGGACGGCAGACGAGGACGATGCTGGAAGCGAGGGCGTTCGTGCCGATGCCGGTGGAACGCGCGCCTCGCTCCGTACGTACTGGCCACGTACCGGTGATCGCGAATCCTGAACGAATGACAGCCTCCAGAAACGTCTCCCAGCCCGTCCTCGCGGTTCCCGCGTCTCCCTTCCGTTCCGACTGCTTGAAGGCGTAGTAAACGGTGACGGGAAATCCCGGGTGCGCCTGCTCGGCAAGCCGCTGAAACGCCAGTGTCATGCCCGAAAGGAAGAACCTCTCGGCCTGCTCCTTGCTGCCGTGGCGGTACGGCGTCGCGACCAGTTCCTCAGCCTTCGGTACGGCGACCGTCGCGAAGAGATCGGGGAATACCGGCTTCAGCGATCGGCGGAGCCAGACGTAGAAGAAGTCCGACAAGTCCGCGTAGCCGATGTTGTCGTAGTAAGGCGGGTCGGTCGAGACGAGACAGCGGGAAACCGCAAATTAAGGAGGTCTTCGGCGACGCCGCGACGGTGCAGCGCTGCCAGGTCCACAAGGCCCGGAACGTCGAAGAGCATCTGCCCGAAGAGAGGCGAGCCTCGATTCGCCGGGCGCTCCGCAAGGCCTGGGACAGCAAATCCGCCAAGACGGCCTTGAGGGGGATGTCCCGTCGGTTGTTGAACTTTGGGAGTAGGGTGGCGGCTCTCCGGCCCGATGAGCGGGCCGGTCTCAGCGAAAGAAAGGAGACGCCACCCATGGCGAATCATCGCAGTCGGGAAGGGAATCGGCAAGAGAGAAGGAGCACTCCGAGCAGTCCGTCGTCGGGATCGGGGCTTGGTCTGTTGGAGTCATTGCCCTCGTTGGTCAACGGTCTGTCGAGCTTTCAGGAGCTGTGCGTCGAGACAGGCCGGTCTACGTTGGCCCGGTTGATGGAGGAGGAGCGGGAGTCGCGGTGCGGCGCGAAGGGTCGTCACCAGGATGCTCGTTCGGTGTGGCGTGCGGGCAGTGCTCCGAGCCAAGTGACGCTGGGCGGGGCCCGGATCGAGATTCAGCGTCTGCGGGTACGGGGTCCGGAGGGCGAGGTGCGTCTCGAGTCGTTCGAGTGGGCGGCGTCTCGCGACGCGATGGACCGTCACACGATGGAAGCGATTGCGTCGGGCGTGTCGACGCGGAACTACCTGCGGTCGCTGGACACGGCGGCCGCGGGTTCGGACCGTCGTTCGGCATCGCGGAGTTCGGTGTCTCGGCGCTTCAAGGCGCTGTCGGCGCGGCAGATGGAGAAGTTCCTGTCGTCGTCGCTGGAAGACGAGGACATCCGCGTGGTGTGCGTGGACGCGAAGTACATCGGTGGCCACTGCATTCTGATCGCCTTGGGCGTTTCGTCGTCCGGTCACAAGCGGGTTCTTGGCCTTCGCGAGGGTTCGACGGAGAACACGGCGGTGGTCCGCGCTCTTCTCGCCGACCTGGTGGAGCGGGGCCTCTCGACGGCGAAGCCGTTGCTGTTCGTCATCGACGGCAGCAAGGCCCTGCGCCGCGCAATCAAGGAGGTCTTCGGCGACGCCGCGACGGTGCAGCGCTGCCAGGTCCACAAGGCCCGGAACGTCGAAGAGCATCTGCCCGAAGAGAGGCGAGCCTCGATTCGCCGGGCGCTCCGCAAGGCCTGGGACAGCAAATCCGCCAAGACGGCCTTGAGGCGTCTGCGGCAGATCGCCAGTCATCTGGAGCGGGAGCACCCCGGCGCAGCGGCCTCCCTCCGGGAAGGCATGGAGGAGACCGTCACCGTGCTCGAACTCGGCCTCGCCGGAGCTCTCCAGAAGACCATGCGCAGCACCAATCCGATCGAGAGCCTCAACAGCTCCGTCGGGCGCTACACCCGCAACGTCAAGCGCTGGCGGGGCGGCTCCATGATCCAGCGCTGGGTCGCTGCCGCTCTCATCGATGCTCAATCACGCTTCCACCGCGTCAGAGGCTACCGAGACATGCCCAAACTCATCCGCGCCCTCGAACGACGAGCAGGGCACGTTGACCACCAAACCAAGGCCGCTTAACATTCATCAACACACACGAGCCGCCATCCGAAGTTCAACAGAAAACGGGACAATCCCCCATGCAGCGTCACACCCAGAATGGCCCCGCTCTCCAGGTCCACCGCCTGCTCCGCCTTGTACGCGAGGTGCGTGCGGCCATCCTTCATCTTCGTGACCTCGGCATCCGGATCGTGAGGATTCTCCCACTCCTCGTTCGACAGCTTCTTCTTCCGCTTGCGGTCGAAACGAGCCAACTCCGCACGAGTCAGCGTCGCCAAGCCCGAAGCCTCTGCCAAGCCACGCACGAACTCCTCGTAGCCAGAACCCGTATCCCGACGAACGATGCTGCGCAGCGCAGCGTTCGCCTCCAGCGTCGTCGCGTCCACGCCCACTGTCTTCCCCGATACCAGACCCGACTCCGCCAAGCGCTCAAGAACCCAGCTGAACACCTTGCCGTGAGTCTCCAGATCGATCAGACGACGAGTGCGAGAAATCGTCGAATGATCCGGCGAACCCTCCGTCACACTCAAGCCCAGGAACCCACGAATGCTCAACGAGTCCTGAGCACGCCAGGCGATCTCCCGCTCCGAATCCAGACCCTCGAAGAAGCCCACCATCAACAACCGGAAGTACGTACCTGGAGGAAGACTCGGACGACCCATCCGCTCCGCGTAGAACCCCGCACACTCCGACTCGACGAACTCGTCGAAACCGCTCGACTCCAGCACACGGTCCAAACGCTCGTAGAACGGATGGCCGGAACTCCGCGGCAGAGCCGATCCAGACACCCAGAGAACATTGCTGTCCCACTAACTTCGTGGTATGGCGAGTTGAAGTTGAGCGTTTTCTGGTCCCGGCGGTTCTCGTTGGGGCTGTAACAGGTCATTGAGTGTCCGTCGTTCAAACAGATTGAGGTGAAGCAGGCGCAGGATCTCGCTGAGGCTCCACTTGAGACGATTGGCGAACTTCAGGTAGGCAAGCATCAGGTGAACGCACATGGCGATCCAGATCTGCGTCAGCACGGCGTTGCGGGACGTGCCGAGAAAGCTCTTGATGCGCAGGTTCTGCTTGATCCACTTGAAGAAGAGCTCGACCTCCCAACGCGCCTTGTAGATGTCCGCGATGGTCCTTGGCGCGAGCTGAAAGTTGTTGGTGAGGAACACGTAGTGTTTGCCGGTCTCGGCGTCCCGGTAGCCGACCCGCCGCAGGGGAATCGGACAGTCCTTCTGGCCCTTCCTGGTCGTCAGTTCAATCGTCTGGTCCGAAGTCACGCCGCGACCGGAAGCGTACGCACGACGCTCACGGACCGCGTACTTCACCCTCCGCTTGAGCCGGGTGACCAGAAAAACCCCTTGTGCATCAAGGGATTTCAGCCAGCTGAAGTTCTGGTACAACCGGTCTGCGGCGACGATGCTCCCCGGGGGGATTGTCCCGTTTTCTGTTGAACTTCGGATGGCGGCTCGTGTGTGTTGAAGAATGTTAAGCGGCCTTGGTTTGGTGGTCAACGTGACGTGCTCGTCGTTCGAGAGCACGGATGAGTTCTGGCATGTCTCGGTAGCCTCTGACGCGGTGGAAGCGTGATTGCGCATCGACGAGGGCTGCGGCGACCCAGCGCTGGATCATGGCGCCGCCCCGCCAGCGCTTGACGTTGCGGGTGTAGCGCCCGACGGAGCTGTTGAGGCTCTCGATCGGATTGGTGCTGCGCATGGTCTTCTGGAGAGCTCCGGCGAGGCCGAGTTCGAGCACGGTGACGGTCTCCTCCATGCCTTCCCGTAGGGAGGCCGCTGCGCCGGGGTGCTCCCGCTCGAGATGACTGGCGAGCTGCCGCAGACGCCTCAAGGCCGTCTTGGCGGATTTGCTGTCCCAGGCCTTGCGGAGCGCCCGGCGAATCGAGGCTCGCTTCTCTTCGGGCAGGTGTTCCTCGACGTTCCGGGCCTTGTGGACCTGGCAGCGCTGCACCGTCGCGGCGTCGCCGAAGACCTCCCTGATCGCGCGGCGCAGGGCCTTGCTGCCGTCGATGACGAACAGCAACGGCTTCGCCGTCGAAAGGCCCCGCTCCACCAGGTCGGCGAGAAGAGCGCGGACCACCGCCGTGTTCTCCGTCGAACCCTCGCGAAGGCCAAGAACCCGCTTGTGACCGGACGACGAAACGCCCAAGGCGATCAGAATGCAGTGGCCACCGATGTACTTCGCGTCCACGCACAACACGCGGATGTCCTCGTCTTCCAGCGACGACGACAGGAACTTCTCCATCTGCCGCATCGACAGCGCCTTGAAGCGACGAGACACCGAACTCCTGGAAGCCGAACGACGGTCCGAACCCGCTGCCGCCGTGTCCAGCGACCGCCGGTAGTTCCGCGTCGACACGCCCGAAGCGATCGCTTCCATCGTGTGACGGTCCATCGCGTCGCGAGACGACGCCCACTCGAACGACTCGAGACGCACCTCGCCCTCCGGACCCCGTATCCGCAGACGCTGAATCTCCATCCGGGCGCCGCCCAGCGTCACCTGACTCGGAGCGCTGCCCGCGCGCCACACCGAACGAGCATCCTGGTGACGACCCTTCGCCCCGCACCGCAACTCCCGCTCCTTCTCCATCAACTGCCACAAGGCAGAACGGCCTGTCTCAACGCACAGATCCTGAAAGCTCGACAGACCGTCGAACAACGAGGACGATGCCTCCAACAGACCAAGCCCCGACCCCGACGACGAGCTGCTCCTTCTCTCTTGCCGATTCCCTTCCCGACTGCCATGATTCGCCATGGGTGGCGTCTCCTTTCTTTCGCTGGAACCGGCCCGCTCACCGGGCCGGGTGAGCCGCCACCCTACTCCCAAAGTTCAACAGCCGGCGGGACATCCCCCTCCCCGGCTGCAGCCGCAGAGTCCGGGCGATCGCAATGTCCGACGTCTTCCCCTTCCCCTTCCCGTCCGTCACCCTCACGAACGACGGCAGATGGCCGGCATGGTCGAGACCGACGTGGACCTTGATCGCCCCCTTGCTCTTGCTGAACTTGGCCCACGAGAACAGCCCGAGGCACAGGTCGATGTGCGTCGCGTCCAGAGACACGAGCCGGTTCCTGAAGCGAAACCTGTGGCCGGGCGCCATGCCGCGGCAGCGACCCAGAAGGCGCTCGAACTGCAACTCGAAGAGCTTGGGAGACCGGTTCTGGTTGACGCGGGCAAGCGAGCTTCGAGCGACTCGTCCGATTCCGAGATGGTAGAGCTTGCGTCTCTGGGCATCCAGATTCGACACCACGTCCCGCAAACTGCACCGCCCCGACAACTGAACCATCGCCATCGCCGCGAACTGACTCCACCGGCTCATGGATCGGAGCTTTCTCCCCGTGTCAAGTGTCCGTGCGTCTCTCTCGAACTCATGTCTCGACACCATCCTGAGCAGCTGTCCGAACACCGTGCTACGATACGCCATGGGCCTGAATCCTCCTTGTAGTCATTGGGGTTTCCGACGACAACCAATGATACAGCAAGAGACGGATTCAGGCCCGTTTCTCAACTCGGTCAACGGGACAGCAATGGGCTGCTAGGGACGGCTCGTGGATTGCGGTCGACCAAAGCAAAGGTCAACAGCACTACCAGACTTTCCGCAACCCATGAACGCGGTACCGCCCTATTCGAACATCGCGGCTGACCAGAGTCAGGTTGCCGCGAATGCACTGGTGAACGAGCATCCGATCAAACGGGTCACGGTGCACGTCCACTCGCGGCAGGACGTGATAGCTCGCCGCATCGCCGCTCTCCAGCGGAAGGATCTCGAAACCGAGCTCGTCGCAGTGGTCCGGGAGCTCGTCTGGAACCAGCGGGTCGAGCTTCAGCTTTCCCAATCCGTACTTCAGCGACGCTTCCCACAAGGACACGGTGCTGACCAGTACACGGTTGCGCGGATCTTCGATGATCTCGCGAGCAGGAACGGACAACTCGGTCGATCTGCCGATCGTCCACAGCAGGACGTGAGTGTCCAGCAGATACGTCACCCGCCGCCGAGGAGCTCCTCCTCGGTCATCACGAAGTCCTCAGCAAACTCGATCGTGACTTTCCCGTCCAAGAAGCCGATGTTTCGCCGGCCCGCAGGCGCTGGCTCATATGGAACGATCATGGCGACCGGCGTCTTCGATCTCCCATACAGAACGCCGATGCGCTCGCCGCGACGCACATCGGCAAGGACCCTGGAGAACCCGGCCTTCAATTCGGCTACCGGAAGCGCTCTCATGGACAGACTCTGGCAGGCGTCCTGTCAAGTTGTCAAGTAGAGGCGCCGCGCAGGCACGGAGCGAGGGGCAGATTCTCGAACGCACGGTCGACGAAACGGGGGTGGAACGAAGCGGCGGCTCTTTCCGTCTCGACACTTCCCGTGCCGAATCGCGACAAGGCCCGTCTGGCGACGACGCCTACGGCGTGAGCGACCCGACAGTCCTCGCGGCCGCCATCGGAGGGCCGGATGCACGCCGTCGACCCGGCCGATGCTCTGGCGCGCGTTGTAGCAGAGGCACCGCGCGCCCGGGCCGTGGCGGAGAGGGAGGGATTCGAACCCTCGGTCCAGGTTGCCCCGGACAACTGCTTAGCAGGCAGCCCTGTTCAACCACTCCAGCACCTCTCCCGGACCGGGAAGTGTAGCAGCGGAGCGCACCGGTCGGATGGAGCAGCCTTGTCCCATGAGAGATGAGCCTGGAGGTCGGGCGTCATTCCCGCGAGAGATGAGCCTGGGATGGGTTTGGGGATCCTCATTGGAGGATGATCTTGCGACTCGACATCGAGCGTCTGCGGACCTTGGACGAGGTTCGCGATTTCATGGCCGGCAGCGAGCCGGTGGACTTCCGGTTCGTGGAGCGGGTTCAGGCCTACGACTTTGTCCGGCGGTTTCTGGTGCGTTCCCGCTATCTTCGGCTGCCGCGTTCGGCCAAGGGCCTGGTTCGGCGTTTCCTGATCAAGGTGACGGGGTTGAGCCGTGCTCAGGTGACGCGCCTGATCTCCCAGTATCGGGCGACCGGTCTCGTCGAGGACCGGCGCCGGGGTCCGAAGCACCCGTTTCCGTGCCGCTACACGAAAGCGGACATCGGCTTGTTGGCCGAAGTGGACGAGACTCTGGGTGGGCTTTGCGGCGCGATCACCCGGCGCGTCATGCAGCGTCAGTACGAGACGTTCGGCGACGTGCGGTTCGAGCGTCTGGCGGGGTTGTCCAACAGCCACCTGTATCGACTTCGGAAGACGACGACGTATCGGCGGCGCCGGCTTCGCGTGGTCAAGACGCGGCCGGCGCAGGTGAGCATCGGGGAGCGCCGCAAGCCTCATCCAGCCGGTCGACCGGGCTTTCTGCGCGTGGACTCGGTGCATCAGGGCGATTTGGACGGCGAGAAAGGCTGGACTTGCCCCGGTTACGTGGACAGTGCATCCTTGTAGGAGGAGGTACCCACGATGCCAAGATCAAGACCCCGGTACCCGACAGAGTACCGGCAACAGATGGTGGATCTGGTCCGGTCCGGGCGCAGCCCGGACCGCCTGGCCAGCGAGTTCGAGGCTTCAGCGCAGTCGATCCGTAACTGGGTCAGGCAGGCGGACCTCGACGCGGGACGCCGCGGCGACGGCAGCACGACGGCGGAGCGCTTGGAGTTGCGTCGGCTGCGACGGGAGGTTCGTCGACTGCGCGAGGAGCGGGAGATCCTGGCAAAAGCCACGGCCTGGTTCGCTCGGGAGACGGACCGGAAGGGGTCTTCCGGTTTATGAGAGCGTACCGGGCCGAGTTCCGCATAACGACCATGGCGCGGGTGCTCGGCGTCTCCACGAGCGGCTACTACGCCTGGTTGAAGCGACCGGAGTCGGCGAGAGAGAAGGCGGACCGGGTTCTCGCGGAACGGGTGCGGGCGATCCACGAGCGGAGCCGAGGGACCTACGGCGCGCCGAGAATCCGGGCTGAACTGGCCGACGAGGGGTTTCCGGTGAGCCGCAGGCGGGTCGCCAGACTGATGCAAGAGTGCGCTCTGGCGGGCGTCAGCCGCCGCAAGCGACCGACGACGACCCGCCGCGCGCCGAAGGTGCGCCCAGCGCCGGACCTCATCGACCGGAAGTTCGTCGCCTCGGGCCCTGATCGGCTGTGGGTCGCGGACATCACCTACGTGCCGACCGATGCCGGTTCCTGTACCTGGCGGTCGTCCTCGACGTGTTCAGTCGGCGTATCGTCGGCTGGGCGATGGATTCGTCGCTGGCGACCGAGCTCGTGGTCGGCGCGCTGAACATGGCGGTCGCCAACAGGACGCCCGAGGACGTAATCCATCACTCCGACCAAGGCAGCCAGTACACTTCCCTGGCCTTCGGGAAGCGTTGCCGCAAGGCCGGCATCGCCCGGTCGATGGGCTCCGTCGGCGACTGCTACGACAACGCAATGGCCGAGAGCTTCTTCGCCAGCCTCGAATGCGAACTGCTCGATCAGTCCCGCTTCCGGAACCACGCCGAGGCCAGAGCCGACCTTTTCCGGTACATCGAAGGCTGGTACAACACCCATCGACGCCACTCCGGGATCGGATACCGGTCGCCAGTCAACTTCGAGAACGCTTACCGAAGAGCCGCCTGAGATTACCCAAAAACAAACCGTCCATAAAACCGGGGCAACTCCAGGCCTGTACGAGGTCAATCTGGTGGACGAGGTCACGCAGTACGAGTTCGTGGCCGCGGTGGAAGGCATCTCGGAGCGCTTCCTGGTCCCGGCGCTCAAGGGATCGATCGAGGCTTTCCCCTTCGTCGTCCAGGGTTTCCACGCCGACAACGGCTCCGAGTACATCAACCACAGGGTGGCCTCTCTGCTGCGCAAGCTGCACATCGAGGAGTTCACCAAGTCCCGACCGAGACGCCACAACGACAACGCCCTGGTCGAATCCAAGAACGCCTCGGTGGTCAGGCGCTACCTCGGCTACGACCACATCCCCAAGCATCACGCCTCTCTGGTCAACGACTTCCTGCGCGACGTCCTCGCTCCCTTCCTCAACTACCACCGACCCTGCCACTTCCCTGTCGAGACCACCGACGCCAAGGGGAAGAAGCGCAAGGCCTACCCCTTCGACCAGGTCACCACGCCCTACCTGAAGCTCAAGTCCCTCGACGGCGCTGCGCGATACCTGCGGCCCGGAGTCGCCTTCGAGCAGCTCGACCGCCAGGCGGCGGCACTCGACGACCTCGCCGCCGCTTCAGCCGTCAACGAGGCACTGGCCGGACTGTTCACCGAAATCCGCCGCCGCGACGCAACCGTCGCGTGACCACCATCTTGTCTCTCCCCCTGACGAACTGCACAGCCCCAAAGCAGTGCGCTCCAGTCAACCCGAACGAGGCCCTCGCGGTCCCCGCGCTACCGCTGGTCCCGGGTGCTGATCTCCCCTTCGCTCCGATCAGCAGACCAGAACCAGAACCAGAAACAAACCCCCAACACACCGGCCCGGCATCACTCCCGTACTGCCCACGGTTCAGGCTCACCTTTGTTTGGGACTACGCAGGAGCGGAGGCTTCGGGAGATCGAAGCGGACGCGCGCCACGGATCCGGCGGGTGCCGCGCCGAACCCGTCGTCCTCCGCGGGCTGAACGACCCCCGCGGCCGCGAACGGCCAGACGACTGCGCGCCGAGACGGACGCCGAGGCGACGGCGGCCGAGCGGCCGGCGCACCGGAGGCGCCTCGCCGAGCCCGGCGCCGACGTCAGGCGCGCGCCGCCGCGTCGACCCGGGCCTGCGCGGTATCCATGCGGTCCTTGAGCCCCGCCTGGTCTTCGAAGCTGGCGCGGGCGTACTCCGCGGCCAGTTCGTCGCGCTCGGTCGTGGCGGCCGCGGCGTCGATGTCCTCGGCTGGCTCCGCGGTCTCGGTCAGCACCGTCACGGTGTCATCCGCGATTTCGCAGAAGCCCGGCGCCAGCGCGACGAAGCGGCGCGCGCCGCCGTCGACCGGCAGATAGCCGAGTTCGCCGGGCCTCAGAGTGGCGATCAGCGCGGCATGGCCGGGCAGGATGCGCATGTCGCCCTGGCGGCCGGGGAGGTCGACGTCCGAACATTCGACGTCAAGCAGCTTCTTCGCGTGGGTTACGAGGATCAGGTTCAATCCGGACATGTTCGTTCTCTCCCGCCGACAGCCAGGGTCAGGCGGCCAGCAGCTTCTGACCCTTGTCGACCGCTTCGTCGATCGTGCCGACCATGAGGAACGCCTGCTCGGGCAGTTCGTCGAGTTCGCCGGAGAGGATCGTCTGGAAGCCCTCGACGGTGTCCTCGATCTTCACGTAGCGGCCTTCGAGGCCGGTGAACTGGGTGGCGACGAAGAACGGCTGAGACAGGTAGCGCTCGATCTTGCGCGCCCGGGCGACGACGAGCTTGTCGTCCTCCGACAGCTCCTCCACGCCGAGGATCGCGATGATGTCCTGCAGGTCCTTGTAGCGCTGTAGCACCTGCTGGACCTGGCGGGCGACGCGGTAGTGCTCGTCGCCCACGATCGCGGGCTCGAGGATCTTCGAGTTCGAGTCGAGCGGATCGATCGCCGGATAGATGCCCTTCTCGACGATCGCGCGGGACAGGGTCGTCGTCGCGTCGAGATGGGCGAAGGCGGTGGCCGGCGCCGGGTCGGTCAGGTCGTCGGCGGGTACGTAGATCGCCTGCACGGACGTGATGGAGCCCTTCTTCGTCGACGTGATCCGCTCCTGGAGCGCGCCCATCTCGGTCGCCAGGTTCGGCTGGTAGCCGACGGCGCTGGGCATCCGGCCGAGCAGCGCGGACACCTCGGAACCGGCCTGGGTGAAGCGGAAGATGTTGTCGACGAAGAGCAGCACGTCGCGGCCTTCGACGTCCCGGAAGTACTCGGCGACCGTGAGCGCCGAGAGACCGACGCGGAGCCGGGCGCCGGGCGGTTCGGTCATCTGACCGTAGATGAGCGCCGCCTTGCTGTCCTTGAGCGCGGACCGGTCGACCTTCGCCAGGTCGAAGTCGCCGCTCGCCTCGTAGTGCTCGAGGAAGCTCTCGCCGAAGTTGACGACGCCGGCCTCGACCATCTCGCGCAGGAGGTCGTTGCCCTCGCGGGTCCGCTCGCCGACGCCGGCAAACACGGAGAAGCCGCCGCCCTGCACGGCGACGTTGTTGATCAACTCCTGGATGAGAACCGTCTTGCCGACGCCGGCGCCGCCGAACAGGCCGGTCTTTCCGCCGCGGGTGTAGGGGTGCACCAGGTCGATGACCTTGATCCCGGTCTCGAACATCTCGGTCGAGGTGGACTGGTCCTCGAACGCGGGCGCCTCGCGGTGGATCGGCCAGCGCTGTTCCGCGTCCACCGCGCCGAGCGTGTCGACCGGCTCGCCGAGCACGTTCAACACCCGTCCCAGGGTCGCCTCGCCGACCGGCACGGAGATCGGTTCGCCGAGATCCACCGCCGTCATGCCGCGCACGACGCCGTCCGTCGGCTGCATGGACACCGCCCTCACCAGGTTCGAGCCGAGGTGCTGGGCCACCTCGGCCGTCAGGTCGATGCTGCCGTCGTCGTTCCTGACCTTGACCGCGTTCAGGATCTCGGGCAGTTGCTCGGCCGGATACTCGATGTCGAGCACCGGGCCGATCACCTGGACCACCTTGCCGGCGGCGCCGGACGTGTTGTTCGTGTCGTTCACGGTTCGTGCCTCTCTGTGTACAAGGAGCTTGCGCCGCGGAACACGACCGAGCGAGTTCCGCGAAAGCAAGATTCCGGTGCGGTCTGGCGGCGCTATCCCTCGAGGGCGTTCGCGCCGGACACGACCTCGATCAACTCGGTCGTGATCTCGGCCTGGCGCGAGCGGTTGTATTGCAGGGTCAACGTGTCGATCAGTTCGCCGGCGTTCTTCGTTGCGCTGTCCATCGCCGTCATCCGGGCCGCGTGCTCGGCCGCCTGGGACTCGAGCAGCACCCGGTAGATCTGGAAGGTGACGAAGCGCGGCAGCAGTTCGTTCAGGATCTCCGCCTGGGACGGTTCGTACAGGACGTCGCGCTGGCCGTTCGCCGAGGCGCCGTCATCGCCCAGGACGTCTTCGCGGGAAATCGGCAGCAGACGCTCCCAGTTCACGCGCTGGCTGAGCACCGAGATGAACTCGTTGTAGACGGCGTACACCGCGTCGACCTCGCCATCCGCGTACGCCCCGGAGATCTCGGCCGCCAGGTCCTGGGCGGTCGCGTAACTCAGATCCTTGAACAACCCCCGACGGGCGCCCCGCATCGGCGCGCCGCGGTGAGCGAAGAAGTCGGCGCCGCGATTGCCGAGGGCGAGGATTTCGCCGCCGCCGTTCAAGGCGGCCATCTCCTTCTCGGTCCGGCGCTGGACGTGGGCGTTGAAGGCGCCGCACAGGCCCTTGTCGCCCGTGACGACGAGGACCAGCGTCTTGCCTGAACCGGCCTCCGCGGACGGGCCGTCATCGCCGTCCCCCGCCGGAGTCAGCAGCGGGTGCTCCACTTCGCTCGCCGCGACGGCGGCCAGATGTTCCGTCACCTTGCGCAGTTCCAGGGCGTACGGCCGCGTGGCCAGGATCTGGTCCTGGGCCCGACGCAGCTTCGCCGCGGCGACCATCTTCATCGCCTTGGTGATCTGCTGCGTGTTCTTGACCGAGCGGATGCGCCGGCGAAGATCGATCAGGCTCGCCATCGTTCGGGCCTACCTCGGCGTCTGGTTCGTCCCCTGGTTCTCTTCCAGTACGGCGTCGGGGTTCTCGGCCACGAAGAACTGGAAGGCCCGGCCGATCGCCTCCATGACCTGGGCGTCCAGCTCGTCGCTCAGCTTGCCCTCTTCGCGGATGCGGTCGCGGAGTTCCGGCGCCTCGTTGCGGAAGTGCCGGTGCATGAACTCCTCGAACGGCCGCACCGCCTCGACCTTCAGGTCGTCGAGCGCGCCGCGCGTGCCCGCCAGGATGGAGAGCACTTGATCCTCGACCGGCAGCGGCGCGTACTGGCCCTGCTTCAGGAGCTCGACGAGCCGCTCGCCGCGAGCCAGCTGCTGCAGGGTGACGCGGTCCAGGTCGGAACCGAACTGGGCGAAGGCCGCGAGCGACCGGTACTGCGCCAGGTCGAGGCGCAGGGTGCCGGAGTTCTTGCGCATCGCGTTGATCTGCGCATTGCCGCCCACGCGGCTCACCGAGATGCCGACGTTCACCGCTGGCCGCACGCCGGAGAAGAAGAGGTCGCCCTCGAGGAAGATCTGGCCGTCCGTGATCGAGATGACGTTGGTCGGAATGTAGGCCGAGACGTCGCCGGCCTGGGTCTCGATGATCGGCAGCGCGGTGAGCGAGCCGCCGCCGTTGGCCCGCGACAGCTTCGCCGCCCGCTCCAGCAAGCGAGAGTGGAGGTAGAAGACGTCGCCAGGGTAGGCCTCGCGACCCGGCGGACGCCGGAGCAGCAGGGAGACCTCGCGGTACGAGGCGGCCTGCTTCGAGAGATCGTCGTAGATCACCAGCGCATGCTGGCCGTTGTAGAGAAAGTACTCGCCCATCGCGCAGCCGGCGTACGGGGCGATGAACTGAAGCGGCGCCGGCTCGGAGGCCGAAGCGGAGACCACGATCGTGTGCTCCATCGCGCCGTTGTTCTCGAGGGTCTTCACGACCTGGGCGACGGTCGAGCGTTTCTGGCCGATCGCGACGTAGACGCAGATCACGTCGCCGCCCTTCTGGTTGATCATCGCGTCAACGGCGACGGCCGTCTTGCCGATCTGCCGGTCGCCGATGATCAGCTCGCGCTGACCGCGGCCGATCGGGATCATCGAGTCGATCGCCTTGATCCCGGTCTGCATCGGCTCGGACACCGGCTCGCGGTCGACGACGCCGGGAGCGACCCGTTCGATCGGGTAGTTGTCCGCGGCCTCGATCGGCCCCTTGCCGTCCACCGGATTGCCCAACGGATCGACGACGCGGCCGATCAGCCCCGGCCCCACCGGCGCCTCCATGATGCGGCCGGTGCGGCGGACCTCGTCACCCTCGTCGACCAGCCGGGACTCGCCCATCAGCACGGCGCCGACCTGGTCTTCTTCGAGGTTCAGCGCCAGTCCGTAGACATCGTTCGGGAACGCCAGCAGCTCGCCGGCCATCGCCCGCTCCAGTCCGTAGACGCGGGCAATGCCGTCGCCGACGCTCAGGACGGCGCCGACCTCGGCGACGTCGATCTCGGCCTCGTAGCCCGCCAACTGGCGCTCGAGGACCGCTGCGATCTCATCGGCTCTTGTCTGCATGTTCGTTCTGCTCCCCCTGAGGCGCGCCCCGGGATCCGGAGCGTCTCGAAACGTGACGTCTTCAGGCTTCCGCCGGCGCCGACTCGGCGGTCAATCTGGATTCCAGTACGGCCAACTGGCCCCGAACGCTCGCGTCGTAACGATAGCTCCCGAACTGGGCGACGAAGCCGCCGATCAGGTCCCGGTCGACGCGAGCGTCCAGCCGGATCTCGGCGCCGGCGAGCTGCTCGAGCGCCCTTGCCAGGCGCGCGCGCTGCTGCTCGTCGAGTTCCTCGGCCGCGGTCACCGTGGCGCTGACCACGCCGCGGGCCCGGTCGAGCAGTTCGTCGATCGCCTCCAGAATCGCCGGCAGGTGGACCAGTCGGTAGTTGTCGAGCAGCAGCCGCAGCATGCGCCGCGCCAGCTTGCCCGCCCCCTGCATGTCGGCGATCTCCTCGACCACGGCGCGCTTGGTCGCCGGCGGGACGCCGGGATTCGAAGCCATGCGGCCCAGGCGGGGCACGGCCCGCATCGCCTCCGCGAAGGCGGCAAGTTCGTCGCGCGTCGCCTGCGCCGTCTCGACCGAGCCGGCGGCGCCCATCAGGGCCTGGGCGTAGCGCCTAGCGTAACGATGGATCATCGCGCGTCGGCGCCGGCCGAAGCGTCCGACGCCCGGCTCTCCAGGCTGAGCAGTCCGCGGTCGAGAATCCGGCGGCGAGCGGCGGAGTCGACCTCGCGCTCCAGCCGTTCCGCGGCGAGCGAGGCAGCGAGCCGCGCCGCGTGCCGAGCCAGTTCGAGCCGGGCGCGCGTCGCGCGGTTACGGATTTCGGCGCGGGCCTGCTCCAGCATCCGATCGCGCTCTTTCTCGGCCAGGGCCGCGATCTCCCGTGCATCCCGTTCGCCTTCCCGCCGCGCGCGCTCGGCGGCCTGAGCGACCTCCGCCTCCAGGGCCGCGAGCTGGTCGCCCAGGCCGGCGTGCAGCTCTTCCGCATCCGCGCGCTGACGTCGGGCGGTCATCAGGCTGTCTCGTATCCCGTCCCGGCGCGACTCGAGCGCACCCATCGCCTTCGGCCAGACCAGGTAGCCGAGACCGCCGAACAGCACGAGCATGTTGACCCAGGAGAAGACCCAGCGCGGCAGTCCAAGGAAGGTCGTCGACTCGCCGTGACCGCCGACTTCCGCGCCGAAAGCGACGGCGACGTCCGCGAAGAGCGTCCAGAACAGCGCCAGCGAGGCGACCTTCAGGACGGCCGAACGGCTCACGACGGGGCGCCCATCAGTCTGGCCGTCATGTCGGCCGCGAGACGTTCGGCGCCCGCTTCCAGCAAGCGGCGCTGTTCCGCGCTCTCGGCGTCGAGCGCGGCGATCGCCCGCCTGAGTTCGGCCTCCGCCTCCTGGCGGGCTTCGGCGACCAGCGTCTCACGGGCCTGCTGGGCCTCTTTCCGCATCCGGTCGCGGTGGGCGGCGGCCTCGGCGCGGGCTTCCTTCAGCTTCTCGCGCTGCGCCTCGATCCTTGCCTCGACCTCCGCCTGGGCCCGGTCGAACGTCTCCTGGGCGGTCAGGATCTCACTGTCGCGCTCGCGGAGCATGCGCATGATCGGCCGGACGAGATAGAACCGGACGACCAGGTAGGTAGCCCCGAAGATCGCCACGATGACCAAGAGGCTGGCGTCGAATTCCACTGCTTACTCGTCCCGCGGTCGTCCGGGCGCACCTTCATCCATCAAGGTCCTTCACCTCATTCGCCCAAGACCCGAAAGCGGCGGAAACGTACCACGGCCATCAGGGGTGGTCAACGGTCGCCGCGGGCGCGGGAACGGAGAGTTTCCCGAGCCGAGACCGGCGCCCGCGGGGCGCCCTCGCCGCGGATCTCGGTGAACATGCGGGCCAGGGCGCCGATCATGGCGGCGGCCGGGAAGTGGCGGCCTTCGACGATGTTCCGAGATCCAGGACCGGGATCCCCATCGCTCTGGCGGCTTCCGCCATGCGATGGTCGTAGGTGGCCAGTTCCACCCCTTGGCGTTGCCCTCGAAGGTAGTCAAGCGACGCCAGGTGAAGGGCGTCCAGCGTGCGAACCGACGCGGGAAAGGCGCTCAGGGCCCGCGCCAGGACGACCGGAGACAGCTCCAGCAGCGCGATCTGGCCGATCGCTTGCTCCGCCGCCTCGCCGTGGGTTTCCGCCCGTCCCCGGGCATGAAGACGGTTCCAGACTTCGTACTCGACCAATCGGCTCGCCACGAGGCTCTCGGCCCAAAGATGGTCGGGCGGCCGCCGGCTCTCCGCAAGGAGGTGCGCCAGCACGACCGAGGAATCAACGTAGATCACCGGTCTTGCCGATCCGCGTCCAGATCCCGGAGGAGCTCGTCCAGCGACATGACGGGCGGCGGTTTGACGGGCGGCCCCGCTCCCTTCATGGCCGGCGGCGTCAACAGGCCCTTGCGCACGGCTTCGGCCAGCAGCGCATCGGCAACGAAGGGGCTGCGCTGTTCCCGTGGCGGAACGATCTCGGCGACTACCCGGTCTCGATCCGTGACCAGGACCGTCTCGCCCGCTGCAGCCATTCGCACATACCGGCTGAGGCGGTTGTTCAGCGTCTTGAGTCCCACCGATCTCATGGCGCATGAATGTAGCTTCCGGTGGCTACCTTCGTCAAGGCTCAAGGCCACGCTAGCCTGATCGCATGGTCCGCTTGGAGTGTGTTCCGAACATCAGCGAGGGGCGGCGCCGCGACGTGGTCGACGCCTGCGGGGATGCGGCCTCGACGCGGGGCGTGCGGGTGCTCCACGCGTCTTCGGACCCGGACCACAACCGGACGGTGCTGACGCTGCTGGGCGAGGGCGACGATCTGGCGCCGTCCGTGACGAAGTTGGCGGAGGCAGCGGTCGAGCGCATCGACGTAGCCGGTCACTCCGGCGTGCACCCGTTTCTCGGCGCCCTCGACGTCACGCCGTTCGTGCCCTTGGAGGCGGAGCGGATGCCCGCGGCCGTAGACGCCGCGCGCCGCGGCGAGACGAATGGCGTCGGCGCTGCGCGAATCCGGCGGCGGCCCGCCGGGCGTGCGCGCTCTCCGGCTTCCATCTGGAGAGCCGCGGGCAGGCCCAGGTCAGCGTGAACCTGACGGACTGCGACCGGACGTCGCTGCCTGACGTCGTCCGGAGAGCCGACGAGCTGGCGGCGCCGGCCGGTGTGCGCGTGGTCGAGACGGAACTGGTCGGGCTGGCGCCGCGACGTATCCTGCCGGCGGGAGGCGCGGCGGCGCTGAGGCTGCCCGGGCTTTCGGAACGACAGATTCTGGAGAGCCATCTGCAGGACCTGGCCGACTGCAGTGGTGTGCCCGGCCCTGCCGGAACGGTTTCACCGCTGTAGCGGGGCCCATGCCAAGCTGTCTCCTGGCGCACGAACCGCGCAGGCGCCGAGTCCCGGAGCCGCTACGGGCCGCAGGCCTGCGGGAACGCCGACACGTCGGCCAGGGCCAAGGCGGGCGTGCCGGCGGCGTGGGTGTACTGCTTGACCTGTCCGGTCACGATGTCCCGCACGGTCAGCACGAAGCCCACGTCCGTCGCCGACGCGGCGAACACCCAGTGGCGGCGATTCGTGGAGCAGCCGTTCAGCACCTTCACCAGAAGCTCCCAGTTCGTCGGGAGAAGAACCAGAACAGCCCCGAATCGTCCGTCCGGGGACGGGCCACGCTGCCCCTGCCCGTAGCCCCGTCCACGCTGGACCAGTCCACCGACACCGCGTACCGATCGCGCAGCAGACACAACGTGCCCGCATCCCCCGTGCAGGCGCCGCCTGCCGCCGCGACCATCGGCGGAGCGACCACCGGCGAAGCGACAACCGGAGCCGCGGCAGCCAGCCGAACCGCCGGCCCCAGATCGCCCGGAAACGTCAAGTCGCCCGGGAACGCCGTGTTGTCGGTGATCGCGGCGCTCAGCGAGCCGGGTTCGTTCCGGTACTCCTTCATCGCGCCGGTCACCGTGTCCGTCACCTGGATGCTGTAGCCCAAGGTCGTCGCCGACGCGCCGAACACCCAGACGTGACCGTTCACCGAGCAACCGTCGAGCACCTTCAGCAGCAACTCCCAGTTCGTCGGAGAGAAGAAACGGAACAGGGCCGAATCGTCCGTCCCCACGCGAACCACCTTGCCCGCCCGGCGCGCCTCGCCGTCCGCCGTCCACCAGTCCACGGCAAGCGAGAACCGCGACTGCTGGAGACAGCGCGTGTCGCTGTCCGCCGCGCAGGAACCCGCCGGATCCGCCGCCTCGACCAGCACCGTGCGCGATGCCGTGTCCGAGCTCCCGCCGCCGCTGACCGTCAGCGACACCGTGTAGAACCCGGGAACCGACCAGACGTGCCGCGGCGCGCGACTGCGCGACGCCTTGCCGTCGCCGAAGCTCCAGGTCCGCGACGACACCGTTCCCGCGCTGGTGTCCTCGAAGGAGACGGAACCGCCCGTGCGGGCGCGGCAGAGGCCGTCGACGCAACGCGCGTCCAGCCTGAACGACGCCTTCAGGGAGCCGCCGCCGCCCGAATCGCCGCCGCCGCCCGAACCGCCGCCGCCGCCTGAACCGCCGCCGCCGCCCGAACCGCCGCCGCCGCCCGAACCGCCGCCGCCGCCCGAACCGCCGCCGCCGCCCGAATCGCCGCCGTTGCCCGAATCGCCGCCGCCTGAGGCCCCGTCGTCGTCCTTGATCGTGATGGTCACCCTGCCGGAGGTCCAGCCAGAACTGGAACCCACCAGCTTGATCGTCTCGTCGCCCTCGTCCCGGGTGTCGCCGACGACCTGAAGCGTCTTTGTAGCCACGGTCTGCCCTTCGTCCCATTGCAACCAGTCTGCATTCGGCCAGCAGAAGTCCGCTTCCTCATTGCCGACCTCCGAGTTGTCGCATGTATCTGTCGCATCCTGACTGCCCGCAGTTGCGCTGCTGGAGGAGTCGACAACGAGCCGAACGTCCATCCCGCCCACCGGTGCAGGCTCGCCAAGCGTGCCGGTGACGACCACGTCCTTCGTGCCCGAGTTCCCCTCGGTGACGCTGGCGCTGCTGGCGGACAACGTGATCGTCTTGACGCCGCCGTTGCCCGAATCGCCGTCGTCGTCGTCCGTGATCGTGATGGTCACGCTGCCGGAGGTCCAGCCAGGACTGGAACCCACCAGCTTGATCGTCTCGTCGCCTTCGTCCCGGGTGTCGCCGACGACCCGAAGCGTCGTTGTGTCCACGGACGTCCCCACATCCCATCGCACCCAGTTTCCAGATTGCCAGCAGAAGTCCGCTTCCTCGTTGCCGGCCTCCGAGTTGTCGCATGGGGAGCTCGCAGCACTGCCGCCTTCAGTTGCGGTACTGGAGGGATCAACAAGGAGCTGGAAGCCGACTCCACCCGCCGGCGCGGGCTGGCCAGCCGTGGCGGTGACGACCACGTCCTTCGTGCCCGAGTTCCCCTCGGTGACGTCGCTGGCGGACAGCGTGATCGTCTTGTCGGGGTCGGTGACCGTGAACGTCTGCGAGGTTTCTCCCTTGGGCGCCGTGCCGCCGGGGCCGTTCCAGGTCCAGGTGACGGTGTGCGTGCCGGGTCCCACCGTGGCGCAGGGACTGAAGTTGATGTTGCCGACGCCAACGACCTGGTTGCTGATGACGGCGGGCGCGGCGCCTCCGTGATCGCCACGCCGTTGGTGGTGTCCCTCAGTGCCGACTGGGCCTGTACGGGAGTCTTGCCCGGGCGTTTTTCCAGATAGGTCGTGCCGTCATACGACACCGACAGGAGGTTGTAGCACACCACCACCGTTCCCCCGGACAACACCGGGACCGTCTTGTCCGGGTCGGAAACGAGAACCGGAACAGCCCTCGGCGTGACGGTGACCCAGTTGCTCCATGCCGTCACGTACTGTCCGTCGGAGTTCGCCCCGGCTACCCGGAATGAGTACGGCTCGCCGTTGACCATGTGAGCACCCGTTTCCGTGTGCGTCCTGGCGGAAGCGCCGGAACCGGCAGTATCTTCCCCCACGAGGAACCGACTGTTCGCTTCGTACCACCATTCTGCGATCTGGGCTGTTGGCCCGCTGGCTCTTCAGGGTTTCGTGTGGAATGTAAGAGAATCGGGGTAGAGGTCGAGTCCTCCGAGTTTGAAGTAGATGGCGGTGCGGTATCGGTCTCGATTTCGATAGCCGCGGGCGGTTTTCTTGAGCGACTGGATGACCGAGTTGATGCCTTCGAGTCGTGCGTTGGTGACTCCTCGTTCGATGGCGTTCAGCACTCCCTCGAGGTGAGCCTTCAGCATCCGCGCCACGTTCTTCATCGGCGCCAGGCGGCTGCGAATGGCCCAGGAGTACCAGCCATTGAAGATCGCGCGCGCCTCCGCCCGGTCACGGGTCTCCCACATCATCATCGCCACCTCTTTCAGGTGCCAGCAGCGAGCCGTCTTCGACGTGCCGGAGATCAACTCCTCGAAGCGGAGTCTGTGGCCCGCCGGCACCCGATCCGGGTGGTACAGCCACAGATGGCGCGTCGAGGCCAGGCTGTCGTCGCCTGCCTTCTGCAGCTGCCGGTGCTCCTGACTGCGGACCTTGTTCACGGCGTCGCCTAGGTGGGCCGCCACGTGGAACTTGTCGAACGCGATCTTCCGACCGCCATCCGGGAGACTCGACACCGTCGCCGAGATGTACGCCGGCCACATGTCCATCGCCACCGTCTCGATTCTCGACCGCGCGGCCTCCGACAACGACGAGTAGTACGAAGCCAGCGCCTCCTTGCCGCGACCGTCCGCCACGTGGTGCACCCGAACCTCGCCCTCGATGTCCGCCACCACCGTCACGTACTCGTGGCGCTTCTGAAACGACGTCTCGTCCACCCCGAGAACCCGAGAGGCCGGAACCGGACCGCGACGTGAGAGACCGCGCTGCACGGCACGATCCTGAACCCCCGACACCTGGTCCCAGCTCAGGTCCAGCAACCTCGCCACGGCCGAGATCGAAGCCTCCTTCAACCAGTCGATCACCAACGCCTCGAACAACGCCGTGAAACGAGAACCACGGTCCGACCACGGCACCGAAATCGTCCGCACCCCGTGCTCAGGGCAACGCACCCGAGGAACCTCCGCCGTCAGAATCGTCCGGTACTGGCACGTCGGAAGATGACGCCAGCTGCGACGACGGGTGTCGTAGCGACTCGCCGCATGCCCGCACTCAGGACAGCACAGAGATTCCCCGACGCCAAGAACCGCGAGCACCTCCACCTCGCCCACGTCGAGCCGAAGCTCGACGCCCGTCACCTCCCAAGGACTGCTGATTCCGAGAATCTGACCATACAAGTCTGTGTCACGCATGCCATGAGACTACACCGGATCCACCATCAACCCGGAAGAGCCGGCCCGCTGTAGGTCCAGTTCAGCGTCACCTGCCTGTCGCCCGCCGTGCCGGTAAGGACGGGGGCCTGCGCCCGCGCGGCCCGCGGCGCCGCCAAGGCGGCGAGTGTCAGCAGAAAGGCGGCGGCAAGCGGCGCGCTCAGGCGGCGGGCAAGCCGCCCTGGAGCGCTCCGGGATTCAGATATTTCGGGGGGGGGGGGGTACTTTGTTGTGCACCGCACTCATCGCGTCAGTCTCCAGACGGTTCCCGGTAACACTGAGGCCCCAGATGCAGAAAGTAGGGTCCGCCGCCTTGGAGCTGCGCTGTCGCACAGGGAACAGGCCCCGGATGCGGGCGGCATGCCCTCGTCCCGAAGTTTGTTCCATGCAAGTTTGGCGGAGCATAGCAGACTGCGGTGAACGCACGCGTGGCGCCGCACCCTCGCTACGGACCTCGACGAAACATGCGGGCTAGCTCGCCAGGCCGGCGGCCAGGCGGCGGGGCATCCCCTCGAACGACCCCGACGACATGGCGACCAGGACGTCGCCGACCCGGGCCTCGGCGAGCACCGCCTCGGCCAGTTCGTCGTTCGAACCGCAGGCGACAGCCGACGCGCCGAGTCGTTCGATGTCGGCCGCCACCCGGTCCGGGTCGAACCCGTCTTCGCCCAGCCGCTCGCGGTGGAAGACGGGGCCCAGGAAGACGCGGTCGGCCGACGCCAGGGCCGCCGCGAGGTCGGCCGCGAACTGCCGCCTGCCCGCGCTCAGACTTCGTGGCTCGAACAGGGCGACCAGCCGGCGGCCGGGAAACCGCTGCCGGAGCGCCGCGAGCGACGCCGCGATCTCCGAGGCATGGTGGGCAAAGTCGTCGATGACGACCACGCCCGCCTTCTCGCCGATCAGCTCGAGCCGCCGCTGACGCCCCGGAAGGCGGCGAGCGCATCCAGGACGACCTCCCGCTTCAGCCCGTCGGCTCGCGCCGCCGCCCACACCGCCATCGCGTTCAGCGCGTTGTGCTCGCCCCAGACGCCGAGTTCGACCCGCTGCCGCCGGCCCTCTTCCTCCAGCTCGAACGAGATCCCGCGGCCGCCGCTCTCCACCGGACCGGCCAGCCGGACGTCGCCCGCCCCGGCGCCGTAGGTCACGACCCGGCAGGGGCTCGCGGGCAGCAGCCGCTCCACCGCGGGATAGTCCGCGCAGGCGACCAGCAGGCCGGTCGGCGGCAGGCGTTCGACGAGACCGGCAAAAGCTCGCTCCAGTCCCTCGAAGTCGGGATAGAGGTCGACGTGATCGTGCTCCAGGCTGGTCAGGATCACCGTCTCCGGCCGGTAGTGCCAGAACTTCGGCCCGCGATCGAACCAGGAGGCGTTGTATTCGTCTCCCTCGATCACGAAGCGCGGCCCGCCGCCGAGAGCGAATCCCGACGGCAGACCGATCGGCGCGCCGCCGATCAGATAGCCGGGATCGGCGCCGGCGCGGGAACAGACCCAGGCCGCCATCGCCGTCGTCGTCGTCTTGCCGTGGCTGCCGGCGACGACCAGGGGCCTTCGGTCCCGGAGAACGAAGCGGTCGACCGCCTCCGGCATCGACAGCCGCGGCAGGCCGAGCTCTTCCGTCGCGAGCGCCTCCGGGTTCGTGCGCGGGACCGCGTTGCCCACGACCACGAGGTCCGGCCGCGGCTCGAGATGGGCCCGGTCGTAGCCGACCAGGGGCTCGATTCCCGCGGCGGCGAGGATCTCGCTGGTCGGCGGGTAGAGCGGCCCGTCCGAGCCGCGCACCCGATGGCCCGACTCCCGGAGCAGACACGCCAGCGACGCCATTCCGGCGCCGCCGATCGCGATCAGGTGGATGTCCAGGGCAGCCCCTACGAGCGCTCGGGACGACCCCAGAGACTCGCCTCGTCCTTCGCCCTTGTCGGACCGCCGCGCCGGCGCTCCAGCGCCTCCTCCACTTCGGCCAGCCGGGAGGCCAGGCAGCGCTGCTGCAGCTCGGTCAGTTCGGCGATCCCGGCCAGCGCCAGATCGACGAGGCCGTCGAACTCGGGTCGCGTGAACGCGCGGCCCTCCGCCGTGCCCTGGACCTCGATCAGCGCGCCCTCGCCGGTCGCGACCACGTTCAGGTCGACCTGGGCGTCTCGATCCTCGACGTACTCCAGGTCGAGCAGCAACTCGTCCTGGCAGATCCCGACCGAAACCGCGGCCACGGAATGGACGATGGGCCACTTCTTCAGGTCGCCCTCGAGCAGCATCCTGGACAGCGCGGCGACGGTCGCCACCCAGGCGCCGGTAATCGACGCGGTGCGGGTCCCGCCGTCGGCCTGGATGACGTCGCAGTCGATCGCGATCGTGACTTCCGGGAGCTTCCCGAGGTTGACCGCCGACCGGAGGGAACGACCGATCAGCCGCTGGATCTCCGCCGTGCGCCCCGAGGGCCGCCCGCGCGACACCTCCCGCCTGGACCGGGTCAGGGTCGCCCGGGGCAGCATCGCGTACTCCGCGGTGAGCCAGCCCTGCCCCTTGCCGACCAGGAAGGGCGGCACCCGCCGCTCCACGCTGGCGGAGCAGAGAACGCGGGTGTCGCCGCACTCGATCAGCGCCGAACCTTCCGCGAACTTCATCGCGTCCAGTTCGATCCTCACCGGCCGCAAGGCGGAGGGCGACCTGCCGCCGCTCCGGCTGAGTCCGCCGTCTCGATTCGTCACGATGTTCCGACCTCCTCTCCCGCCCCTGGAGTTCCCGCCGCTTCCGGCTCGTCCACGTCGACCCACTCGAGCGGCGCCGACTCGCCCAGGATCCGCTCGGCAAGCCTGGCAAACCGCGGACCGGCGTCCGTGGCAAAGAGTCTCACACTTCCCGGTCCACGCCCGACGCCGTCGGCAAAGCCCCCGCGCGCAGTTCCCGCTCGACCAGGGCGGCGGTCGATTCGGCGGAATCGACCAGGGTCACGTCCGGTCCGCAGACCCGCTCGAGCACGCCGCGCAGCATCGGGTAGTGAGTGCAGCCGAGCAACAGCGTGTCGATCCCCTCGGCCAGCAGCGGCTCGATGTACCGCGACGCGACGCGCCCGGCGATCTCGTCCTCCTCCCAACCTTCCTCGACCAGCGGAACGAGCAGCGGACAGGCCCGCTGACTGACGCGGAGGCGCGGGTCGAGGCGGCGGATCGCCTCGTCGTAGGCGCCCGACCGCACCGTCGCCTCCGTGGCGATGACGCCGATGTGCCGACGCGCGGCCGCCACCGCCGCCGAGGCGCCCGGTTCCAGCACGCCCCAGCACGGGACGCGCACGACGAGTTCGTCGAGGGCCATGGCGGAGGCCGTGTTGCAGGCAACGACCAGGGCGTCGACCCGCCGGCGCTCCAGGAAGTCGACGTTCGTCCGGGAGTAGCGGAGCACCGTTCGCCGCGACTTCGTGCCGTAGGGCAGGCGAGCGGTGTCGCCGAGATAGAGGATGGCGGCGCCGGGCAGGCGGCGCCGGAGCGCGGCGACCACCGTCAGGCCGCCGACGCCCGAATCGAAGACGCCGATCAGGGGCCGTGCTCCGCGCATCGCTCAGCCGTCCGCGGAAGGCGCCGCGTTCCGGTCGAGGTCAGGCAGCAGAGCCCGGGTCGTGTCGACGTGGCCGGCGAAGGTCAGGCGCTGCTCGCCGTTCCACATCAGCACGACGCGCTCGATACCCAGGTTGCTCGCGGTCAGGCTGTTCACCAAGCCGTAGACGGCGAGCAGCTCTTCGCGCAACCCCATTGCCGGCCGCTCGAAGCGCGGCGCGGCGCCGGTCCGCGCAACGGACAGGTCGACGTAGGCGACGCCGTTGACCAGGTCGAACGCCTGCAGGCCGACGGCGGGCGGCAGGACGGGGAACGTCCCCTCGGTCGGACCGGGACCGTCGATCAGCGCCTGGACGATCGACGCCGCCGTCTCCTCGACGCTGCCGGCGGCCGGGATCGCCCGCGGCTCGCAACGGAGCAGGCCGTCGGCGGCCGGAAAGCAGAGGGTGGCGAAGAAGTCCTCGCCCTCCGCGACGAACTCCGCCTCGAAGCCGACACCGTCGTCCACGTCGCCGCCGCCGCAGGCCCCAAGCCACACGAGCGGCACGAGCAGCACGACCGCGGCGAGGGGCCGGCGCCTCCAGGGCGGCCGCCTCACGACGACATCCCGTCGACGGTCTCCGCGGGGACCGTCGTGGCGCCCCGGTAGAGCCGAATCGCTCGACCGATCGCCTCGAATACCTCGCGACCGCGCGGGCCGTCGAACACCGGCGTCTTCTCTTGCTCGACCTCCTCGTACCCGAATTCGATCAGAACGGCCGGCATCGACGCCCCGGTCAACACGCGCAGCGGCGCTCGCTGGACGTCCCGGTTCGGCAGGTCGAGCACGTCGCCGACCCGGGCCTGGATCAACCGCGCCAGCAGCGCGCTCCGTTCGAGTTCCCCGTCGTGCACCCGGTCCCAGCGTTCGAGCCGCGGGATCGCGACCGGCGGCTCGTCATCCGCTGATTCCGCGTCGAGATCGGCCGGATCGTCGGCGATCGAATCGGCCCGCGGCGTGGGCGAGGAAGAGCTCCCGTCCTCGAGGACCCGCGCCGACGGCGCCGACTCGCCTTCCAGCGCCGACGCTTCTTCCTGGAACGGCACTGGAGGGGGATCGAGAACCCACGTCTGGAAGGCGCTTCCCGGCATCGGCGCGTCGCCGGCGCTCACGTGCAGCGACACGAAGAGGTCGGCCTCGTACTGGTTGGCCAGCGATGTCCGGCTCTCGAGCGCGACCGTGCCGTCGCCGCCGCGGGTCAGCAGCACGCGCGCCCCCAGCTCGATCTCCAGGTATGAGCCGAGCTCCTCGGCGATCCCGAGCGCGATGTTCTTCTCGCTCTCGCCCGACGGCGACCGGACGCCGTTGTCCGTCCCGCCATGACCCGGATCGAGCACGATTCGGAACTCGCGTTGCTCCTCCTCCGCGCGCGACGTCCCGCGCGGCGCCAGTCCCGGTCGGCGCCGCGTGATGTCGAGGACGAGCTGGATTTGCGGCGGACGCCTCAGGAGGTACGGATCGGACGCCTCGGCGCGCGGCGCCAGACCGATGTCGACCCGAACGCTCGCGCACTTCGATCCAGCGCACGAGGGGATCGTCCAGCCCCACCCGGCGCCGCGGCGCCATGACACCGCTCAGCAGCCGCAGCCGCAGCCTCGCGCGGTAGCGATCGACCTGGTAGCGAGGCCGGCTGGAGAACGTGAGGACGAGCGTCGTCACGCCGAGGTCGTGAACGCGGTCCACCTCGACGTCGAGCCGGCGTTCGCCCATTCTGACGACGCGAAGCAGGCCCCGGCGCAAGTCGAAGTCGAAACGGTAGCCGAGCGCCTCCGGGTAGGCCATCGAGAGCGCGTCAACCGGCACGAACAGCTTGCGGAGTTCCGGCCCTTCCAGGGTCCGAAGGCCCTCTTCCTTCTCTTCGACGGGGTGCTCCGGCGCCGGCTCGAGCCACGGCCTGATCGACAGGTCGTGGACCTCGCCGTCGAGCAGGACCGTCCTGCTCAGGGGTCCGAGGACCGCTTCCCGCCCCGCCACGCGCAGCGTGTGCGCCTCCCCGAGCGGGCCGATCCGGAGGTCCCCGCCCAGCGCCTCGACGACGGAACCCAGCGCGACCAGCGGGCCGGAAGGAGAACGGGCCCAGGGCAGGGCCGCGACGTCACGGCCGACGACGATCGTCCCCTCCTCGCGGGAGAGGATGACCGTCTCCGGCTCGTCGTCTTCCCGCGCCGCCGCCGGCGCGGCCGGCAGGAACCCCAGGGCCACGGCCAGCAGTCCGGAAACACACCGGAAGATGCCGCTTCGGAAAGACACTACGGCAACCTAACACCGTCGCCGCAAGACCGGATTCCGACGGTCCGGACGCGTTCCGGACGGATTCCGGGCGGACGTCGGCGCCGCGGACGGTCCCGACCGTGCTAGAGTTCACGGCCCTTGGATCGCGTGGGCCCGTTCGTCTAGGGGTCCAGGACGCTGGCCTCTCACGCCAGTAACACGGGTTCGAATCCCGTACGGGCTACCACGCGCGCCGGCGCATGCACTGATGCGAGGGTGACCAGCCGTCGGGCTGCGCTGGCGTACAGGGAACACACCCCGGAAAGCCGACCAAGGCCTCGGCATCCGGCGCGAAGCGCCGGGCTCCGAGCACGTGGCGGCGCGCATTCGCCTGCCGTCAGTCGGCGCCCGGGTCGAAGCGCTTCCGCAGCCCCGTCCAGCAGTCCCTGTAGTCGTCCCTGGAGCGGCGCCTCCCGGGCGGCGAACTCGGTCAGGTGCTGCGGAAAGCGGGTCTCGAACATGAAGCTCATCGTGTTCTCGAGTTTCTTCGGAGCGAGTTCGGCGGACGTCGCGGCCTCGAACGCGTCGGCGTCGGGGCCGTGCGGCAGCATCATGTTGTGCAGCGACAGGCCGCCCGGCGCGAAGCCCTCGGGCTTGGCGTCGTAGATGCCGTGGATGTTGCCCATCAGCTCCGACATGATGTTCTTGTGGTACCACGGCGGCCGGAAGGTGTGCTCCGCGACGTTCCAGCGATCGCGGAAGAGCACGAAGTCGATGTTGGCCGTGCCGGGCACGCCCGACGGCGCGGTCAGGACCGTGAAGATCGACGGGTCGGGGTGGTCGAAGAGGACCGCGCCGACGGGCGCGAAGGCCTCCAGGTCGTACTTCGACGGTGCGTAGTTGCCGTGCCAGGCGACGACGTCGAGCGGCGACTGCCCGATGTCCGACGCGTGAAAGCGGCCGCACCACTTGATCGCCAGCCGTGATGGAACCTCGCGATCCTCGAACGCCGCGACCGGGGTCTTGAAATCGCGGGAGTTGGCGAGGCAGTTGGCGCCGATCGGTCCCCGATCGGGCAGTCGGAACTTCGCGCCGTAGTTCTCGCAGACGAAGCCCCGAGCCGGGCCCTCGGCGACCTCGACGCGGAACACCAGGCCGCGCGGCAGAATGGCGATCTCGCGCGGCTCGAGGTCGATCCGGCCGAGTTCCGTCCAGAAGACGAGACGTCCCTCCTGGGGCACGACGAGCAATTCCGAGTCGGCCGAGTAGAAGTACTCGTCGACCATGCTCGCGGTGGCGAGATAGACGTGGGCGGCCATCCCCGTCTGGGTGTTGACGTCGCCGGCGGTCGTCATCGTGCGCATGCCGGTCAGGAAGGTCAGCGCCTCGGTCGCGTGGGGCATCGGATCCCAGCGGTACTGACCCAGCGAGACGACGTCGTCGACCATGTGGGGCGCCGAACGCCAGTAGGGCAGGTCGATGCTGCGGAAGCGCGAGGCGTGCCTGACCGAGGGGCGGATGCGGTAGCACCAGGTCCGCTCGTTCTCCCCCCGAGGCGCGGTGAACGGAGTCCCCGAAAGCTGTTCCGCGTAGAGGCCGCGGGCGCAACGCTGGGGGCTGTTCTGGCCCCGCGGCAGCGTCCCCGGCAGCGCCTCGGTCTCGAAGTCGTTGCCGAACCCCGGCATGTACCCGGGCGTGGTCCCGCAAGGGGTTTCGGCCTGGACGACGCGTCGCGTCGCGGTCCGCGAATCTTCTGTCTGCACGGTCATCGGCGCCTCCCGGCGCGAGGGGGCGGCTCGCGCCGACAAGCATACCGACTCCCGCGGGCGGTCATGCGCGGCCGACGAAACGCTTGATGGGGCGCTTGATCGGGCCCGGGAGGCGGCGGCCGATGCGGACGGCCCGACGTTCGAGGCGCCTGGCCAGGCTCTCGCGGGCCATGGACAGCGGCCGTCGGCCGCCGTTCTTCAGCCACTCCGATTCTTCGTCGGTCAGGATCAGCGCCGCGGCGGCGGCGAGGTCCTCGACTTCCCGTTCGGTGGCGGCGCCGACGATGGCATGCAGGGGAAGGTCCTGGGCGAGCACCCAAGCGAGCGCGACCTGGGCCGCCGAGACGCCGGCGGCCTCCGCGAACTCGATCACCCGGTCCAGCCGCGCGAGGTTCACTTCGTGGACGTAGGCGGTGCGGCAGGCGTCGTCGACCAGACCCGGGTCCGCGGCGAGGGAACGGCGGGTGACGCGGCCGGAAAACAGGCCGCGCGCGAGGGACGACCAGGCGAAGATGGCCATGCCCTTGCCGCGGTGCCAGTCGCGGTCGGCGGCGGCCGCCTCGCCCGTCAGGGTCACTGAACCTCCGCCCCACGGATCCCGGACCTGGTCGGCGAGCGAGAAGTTCGGGCTCGACGCGGCGGGCAGCGGGCGGTCGTTGGCTTCGGCCCAGGCGCAGGCCTCTTCGATCCGCGCGCGGGTCCAATTCGAGAATCCATAGGCGCCCAACCGACCGGTCTCGACGTGTTCGGCGAAGGCGTCGACCATCTCGCCCACCGGCGTCGCCGGATCGTCGCGGTGGAGCATGTAGAGGTCGACGGCCGGAAGCCGCAACCGGTCGAGCGACTCGGCGAGGTCCCGAGCCAGGGCCCGCGGGTGGACGCGCGGCCCCGCCGCGTCGGGATGGCAACCCTTGGACAGGACGAAGACGTCGTCCGCAAGACCGCGCCGCTCGAGCCAGGAGCCGATGGCCCGCTCGGAGGCCCCGCCGCCGTAGACGTGGCCGGTATCGACGGCGGAGACGCCGTGCTCGAAGGCGGCGTCGAGGAGCGCGTCGGCGGCGTCCTGGGAGGCGGGAGTGTCGCCGTCGAGGGCCATGGCGCCGAGGACGAACCGGGGAAGGTAGAGGAGCGATTCGGGCTCGCCGTCTCTCGGCGTCGCGCCTGACGCCGACCGGAAGGCCGGCGCGCCGACCCCGCCGCTGAACGGCCGCCAGGTCATCGCGCGGTGAGTCCCGGCCGTTGCGCCGATCCTGGACTCGAAGGGGTACCGAAGACCGATGCGGCGCCGCAGTTCGTCCATCAGATCGAGCAGGCCGATGGACTCCGCGTGCGGCAGAAGCGGACTCTCGACGTCGCCGTCGCGGAGCATTCGCCCGACTTCGAGCGCCTGGTACTCGTAGCCGTTGCAGAGAAAGGGACACTCCAGCGAAGCGACTTCGCGTGCTTCGCACTCCAGCCTGAGCTGCTGGGCGCGCCAGAAGTCCGGAATGACGATCCTTCCGCCGTCGCCCTGGATGACGGCAGTGGCGGACGTGGCCCGGCTGATGGAGGATTCGAGGTACGCCTCGGCGCCGTCCCCGAAGCGCAGCACGATCTTGCAGTGCTGGTCGACTCCAGAGGGCGCGAGGTCGGCGCGGACCTCGATTTCCGGGATGTCGCCGCCGGTCACCCGCTCCCCGAACACGAGCGAGGCCAGCGAGAGCGTGTAGCAACCGACGTCGAGCAGGCTGCCGCCGGCGAGTTCGGGATCGTACAACCGGCTCGCCGCATCGAACTGCGTATGGAAGCCGAAGGAACAGACCACCCGGCTCGGCGTCCCGATCGTGCCCCTGGCGACCCAGTCCGCCGCCCGCAGCGTCGCCGGCAGGAACCGGGTCCACATGGCCTCGAGCAGCGGCCGGCCGCGCTCGCGGGCGATGGCGCACAGACGGCGGGCCTCCGAAGCGTTGACGCAGAGCGGCTTCTCGCAGAGCACGGCCTTTCCGTGCCGGAGCGCCAGCGACGCGTGCTCCAGGTGACCGGGGTGGGGACTGGCGACGTAGACGGCGTCGACCGATTCGCTGCGCACCAGGTCCCGGTACGGTCCGGCCTCGGCGTCCGCGTAGCCGCGCTCGGCGTTGAAGGCGAGCGCACGCTCCGGATCGCGGCTGCCGACGGCCGCGACTTCGTGACCGTCCAGCCCATCGATCGCGGTGGCGAAGACGCGAGCGATGGCGCCCGGACCAAGAATTCCCCAACGAACGGCAGCGACCATGATTCAGACCTTTCCCCGCAGCGCCTGGAACGCAAGGTCGCGAGCGCGCCGGGGCTCGTAGATGAAGACGCGGCGGATCCTGGGCCCGATGCGATAGCGCATCCCGGCCAGCCGCCGCGGCCAGCCGGTGCGGGGACGGGCCACCGTCAACGCGTAGTGCGCGGCGCCGGCGCCCGCGCCGGCGACGAGGCGCCGCAGGTCGGCCTCCGGCAGTCGGCGCCAGTCGACAAACGGGGCGAGCGGCGCGATCAGGTCGCCGCCGTAGGGGCGCACGGACTCGACCCGGAAGCCGGTGCGGACCAGGCGGGCGATGTCGCCGGAGCGGGTGGCCCGGGCGCAGTCGCCCTCCACGGGCGGCAGAGGCAGCCGTTCGAACCGTCGCGCCGCGGCCGGCAACCGGCCGTACGCAGTCGCGGCCGCGGCCCCGGTGCGAGGGTTCCACTGGTGCCGGGCCGGGCCCACGTAGTCGTCCACGAACAACCGGCCACCGGGTTCCAGTGCGTTGAGCACGGCGTCGAGCAGTCGCTCCAGCCGGAGATGCGCGGACAGGCCGCCGATGCAGCAGGCGGCCTGGTAGGCGGCGACGGGGAGTTCGGGACAACCGGGGTGGATCGGGAAGCGACGGATGGCGGGCGAACCGGGCTCGCCGCTTCGCGGCATGGCGCCCGCCGCCGACCGGAAGGGCGGCGCGGCCGACAGGGGAAGACCCGGGCGAGACCGCCACGTCGACCTGGGTCGAGAAGCCGGAGCGGAGCAGTTCGTGGGCCCAGACTTCGTCGCCGACGAGCAGGACGCGGTCGAACGGTTCGGCGGGGGCGTGCTCCGCGATCCAGGCGCTGGGAGAGGGAAGGCCTGGGGCCAGCGGCGCCGGAGATTCGGGCTCGCCGCTTCGCGGCACGGCGCCGGACGCGGAAGACGGCCGCGACTCGTCGGTCGCCGGGAGGCCGCTGTCTTCCCGCCCCTGGGCCATTCCGCCGCTAACCGGCCCGGCGCCAAGCTGCTCCAGCCGCTCGCCCGCCTGCTGCCGCCACTGCAACCGGAAGTACAGCGCATGCTTGCGCTCCGAGCAGGTACGGCAGGTGCCGCAGGGGTTGCCGCTCTTCAGGCCGTCGACGATCTCCAACAGAAGCGGCGCCCGTTCGACTTCGCCAAGCGAGGTCTCCGGGTAGAGACCGATCGGCTGCTCCTCCCAGAAGATGCAAGGCGAGACCGCGCCGTTGGGCCGGACCACCACGGTATGACGCGGCCAGGCGCAGCCGGCGACGGCGGTGCGGAGGCGGCCGCGCAGCCGGCGCCGGTCGTAGAGGCCCGCCCGCCAGCGCATCAGGTGGCCGCGGAGACCGATGGACCCGCCGTCGTCGAAGTCCGGGTAAGAGACCAGACGGAGGCCGCGGGCGGCCGCGTCCTCCGCGACGGCGGCGAGTTCGGCGCGCAGCGCGGCCGGATCCTCGTCGTCGAGCAGCTCGTCCTCGGCGCTCACGTGAGCGGTCGGCGCCACGAAACGGACGTCGAGTTCGCTGGCGCCGATCTCCTCGGCGAAGCGCGGCAGGTCGACGAGGTCGCCGCGGTTCGTCCGCATCCAAACGAAGATCAGCCGCAGCCGCGTGCCGGCGCCGCGCCGGACTTCGTTCAGCAGGTTCAGGCAGCGCATCAGGCGGGTGAAGGCGGCGCCGACGCGGATCGCCTCGTAGGTCTCGGCGCGCGTGCCGTCCATCGACACGCCGACCGTGTTCACGCCGGCCTCGCAGATCGCCTCGGCCTTGGCCGGCGTCAGCGGCAGCAGGTTCGTCGGGAACCACAGGTCGGGAACGCCGTAGGCGCCGGCCTCGCGCACGATGTCGATGAACTTCGGGTGCACCAGAGGCTCCGCCGCGCAGCCCAGGGCGACCCGGTGGGCCTGGGGGAACAGGTCCGCCGCGACCTGAGAGAAGGTCTCGAGCGGCATCATGCCGTTCGGGGACAACTGGCGGTCGAAGGGCGGGAACCGCAGCCGGTCGACCGCCGAGAAGTAGCACATCTTGCACTTCAGGTTGCAGCGCTCGGTCGTGTCGAGGATGACCTCGAGCGGGCGGCCGCGGAAGGGAAACACGGCCTCAGAGCTCCAGACGCCGGTCGGAAGGCCGTCGCGGCGACACGCGGTCCGCGGGTGAAGACGTCATGCGGCCAGGGCCTCCAGCATCGCCCGGCAGACGCCGCGGCCGGAACTCCTCCGCCGCCATACCGCGGCGATGCTGGCCGGGTCGCGTTCGCCGCGCCGCCACGCCGCCTGTTCTTCCGCGATCGCCGCCGCCAGCGGACCCGCGCGGTGCGCGGTGGCGACCCGGCCGTAGGCGCCGCCCTCGGACCAGCTCCGGAGGCTCGGAATCGGCGTTCCGACCACGGTCGCCCCCATCGAGAGCGCCTCGCAGCCGGCGTGCGGCGCGCCTTCCCACCGGGACGAGAAGACGATGAAGCGGCTGCCGGCCAGTGCGTCGGCCAGGACTTCCGGATACCGCGGCCCCTCGTAGACGACGTTCGGAAAGCGCCGACCGAGGGCGGCGAAACGGTCCTCGCCGCCCGGGCCGAAGATCCGGACCGGATCGCCGGCTTCCTCGCCGCGGGCCCGGTCGAAGTAGCGGGAGAGCGCCCGGCCCAGCAGCGGAGCGTTCTTCTGGGGATCGTCCCAGCGACCGACCGCCACCATGCCCCGCCGCCGCCGTCCGAGGTCGGACGATTCGCAGTAGACCCGGTGGATGGCGAGCGGGGAGACGTGAACCCGGCCTTCGAGGCCGGCCGCGCCGGCCGTGCGGAGGAAGCGGCGGAAGTGGGACCTCGCCTCGTCGCAACCGAGGATGAGGACGTCGGACGACCTGGCGCTGCGGACGAACTCGGCGTCCTGCGGATCGGTGCGACGGAAGGAGAGGAGGTAGCGCCGGGCGAGGAAGCGTAGCTGACGGACCTGGCGGCGGCGGTCGGACGAGCCCGAGAAGACCTTCCGGCGCAGCGTAGCCAGAGGAAACGCGCGGAGTCCCATCTGGCCGTCCGAGTCTCCCATGGCGATCGTGCGCACGCCGGCGCCGCGGATCAGCTCCAGGAGGTCCGACATCTGGTGGAAGGACGGCACGATCGCCACGTCGGCCCCGAGGTTCCGCCAGAATCCGGCGTCTTCCAGCCTGCCGCCAGCGGGCGGCGAGACGATCGGCACGGGGAAGCCGTCGTTGGCGGACTCGGTACACACGACGAAGGCCTCGTGACCAAGCGCCTCGAGACCGCGAACGTACTCCTCGAACCGGAAACTGCACTGCCTGAGCGGCGTACCGTAGTTCCATGCAACCGCGACCCGCATGATGCGCGACGCTACCGGACGGGGACCTGACCGCCGACTGCCCCGAGACTAACCAGTCGCCGACCGGCGCTCGTCAGCGGCGCCCGGCCGCAAGGGAACAGGATGTTCCATGCCGGCGACGGGCCGGAAGACCCGCCCACCGGGAGTTGCGGCGTCGGAAGGCCGCCGGGCGCCCGCGCCTACGGGGTACAGGGGAAGGCGCCGAGATCGGACCTGATCTCGCCCTGATCGCCCGGCCTGTTGAAGTAGGTCCACGTCCGGCTCCGGCCGTCGTTGATGTACATGTTGAACGCCACGTCGGTCAAGGGCGCCACGTAGACCCAACGGTGCCGGTTGATCCGGCAGCCGTCGAGCACCTTGACCAGGACCTCGGCATTGCCCTTGTCGAAGAAGTAGAGCAGGCCCGAGTAGGTCGACCGGTAGACGGCGCGGGCGTCGTCCATCTTGCCGTCCGGCGTCTCGTAGCAGAGGCTGACCTTGATGCCGCCTTTGAGGACAAGCGGCGTAAATGTCGGACGGCAGGCGGAGTAACCGAAGCCGGGGGGCGGCGGAACGATCCTGCCCGGATCGTCGTCGCCGCCGTTGTCGCCGTTGCCGCCGTCGCCGTTGCCGCCGTCGCCGTTGCCGCCGTCGCCGCCGTCGTCCGCGTGCGCCGGCGCGACCACGAGCCTGACGCCGATCGCCTTGAGACCGCTCGTGGTGACGGTGGCGCTGACGCCCTGGCGCGGATCCAGCCAGCCGTCGTTGGCGGCCCGGCTCGCGACCGGGAGCGTTCGGCGCCTCACTTCCGTGTCATGGACGGCTTCGTTGTTCCGGTCCTTGTCCGCCTCGTCCTCTCTCGTGTAGTGGTCTCCTCCGAGGCGCTTTCGCTGCGCCGTGTTCCACTCGACGCCGACCCAGTGCACGCCGTCGTCGAGCGACGTGCCGACCAGGCCGCTCTCGACAACCACGCAATCGCTCGTCCCAGCGGGCCGGATGGCGGCGCCGATGTCGTACACCAGACCGCCTGCATTGCCCGGGTTGTCCTTTCCTCTCTCGACCACGTTGCCGTAGAAGCGCAGCTTGAAGTCGATCGAACTGTTCGGGTCATCGGCGGGGCGCTGGAAGCAGACGGCGGCGCTCGCCACGACGCTGTCCTCCTCCAGCTCGAATCGCTGCGCCCACTCCACCATGCCGCGGTTCGACGCCGGTTCCAGTCCGGCGCCGGAAGCCCCGTAGTTCTCGAACTTGCCATCGTCGTACTGCAGAGTCTTCCGGGCGTGTGACGCCTGGACGACGGCGCTCGCGTCATGGTCCAGGACGGCCCGGACCGTCACCGCGCCGTCCGTCTCCAGGGGCGACCCGAGAGTTCGCGTGACCTGCTCCGGATTCAGCAGGTCGACGCCCCTCTGGGCGCCCCCCTGCGCCACGAGCGGCGGCGCAGCGCACGCGAGCAGACTCGTCAGGCAGATGAAGTGTCGCACGGTACCGCGGCTCAGTCTCATGATCCTTCCTTTCCCGGCGCAACACGCCGGCATCGAGTGGGACATGCGTTCGCCAAGGCCAAAGGCAGCCTACGCCCAGTCCACGGCGGAACGCAAACCGGTTCGGCGGCAAGGCGGCGCCGCGGACGCCGCCGGCGCGGACCCGCGGCCGCGGACCCTGCTAGGGCGCCGAGCAGGAGAACGCCTTGAGTTCCTGCACGGGTTGGAACGGCGTGCCCGCGGGATTCTCGAACGTCCGCGCCTCGCCGGTCTCGGCGTCGGTGACCGTCATCGTGACGCCGACGTCGGTCAGGCCGCCGGCGAACACCCAGCGGTGGCCGTTCACGCCGCAGCCGTCGAGCACCTTGAGCACGATTTCGACGTTGCTCGACTCGAAGAACCAGAACAGGCCCGTGTCTCCGGTCAGGGGCCAGGCGACGGCGTCGCCCGCTTCGCCGTCCGCCTTCTTCCAGGAGGCGCGGACCGCGTAGCGGCCGTCTTCCAGGCAGAGGGTCCGTTCGTCCGGCACGCAACCGCCGCCGCCTTCCCGCGCGAGCTCGACCCGGAAGGGCGGCGGCCCATCGGACGCGGCCTCGGTCGAGGCCGCCGCCAGATCCTTGCCGCCGCGCAGCTCCTTCATTTCGTCGTCCCCGAGCAGGTACCGGCTCTCGCCGTACAGGTTGGCGCCCTGGGGACAGACGGCGAAGGTGTCCTGGTCCTGCACGGGCTCGAAGGCGACGCCTGGCGGGTTGTAGTAGGTGGCCGCGACGCCGGTCTCCGAGTCGATCACCGTCATGATGACCTTGACGTCGGTCAGTCCGCCGGCGAACACCCAGTAGCGCTGGTTGAAGGCGCAGCCGTCGAGCACCTTGACCATGACCTCGACGTTGTCCGCGTTGAAGAACCAGAGATAGCCGGTGTCGTTCGTCAGCGGCACAGCGGCGGCCGCGCCGGCGTCGTCCGCCGACCCCCACTGAAGTTCGACCCGGAAACGTCCCTCGTTCAGGCACACCGTGTCGCCGTCCTCCACGCACCTGGCTACCTCGGCGAGCGTCGTGGCGCCGACTTCCGGCGTGGGGCTGGATCTTCCGCGCTTGTTCGCGGCGACGACCTGGTAGGCGCGGAAGGTCGCGGGCGGGATGTCCCGAATGACGACGGACGTCGTGTTGGCAGGCAGCGTCCTGATCCTCATGAACTCGCTGTCGACCATCCGCTCGTGGATCTCGAAACCCGTCTCGTTGCCGGAGCGGTCCCGCCAGTGGAGTTCGAGTTCCGTCTGGCTGATCGCGGTCACGGTCAGGCCGGTGGGGGCGGCGGGCAGGGTCGGGCCGGCCGGACCGGCCGGGCTGGCCAACGGATAGAGGAAGCGGACCGCGTTGCGGTCGTCTCGGTTCAGCGCCGCGCCCCGACCGTCGCCGTGGGCCTGCGCACGCATGATCGCCTCCTTCGTCAAGTCGTTGCAGGAACCGCTGGCGTCGTCTCCGCAGGCGTGGGAGATGCCGAGGACATGCCCCAGCTCGTGCGCCATGACCTCCTCATGGTTCGGTCCCGGCCAGCCGCTGGCGACAAGCCAGTCGCCGTAGCCGTCCTGGGTCACGATGTTCGCTTCGGCCAGCTCGTAGGCCTGCGTGCGTCCGCGGCCGGGGATCGCGTGGGCAGGGTTCCCGGCGCCGCAGCGGTAGTAGCTGACGGTGATCGCCAGAATGCCGCCGGTCGCCAGATCGAACGAGCCGGGTATGTCGCCCCCCGGATCCTCGAATCCGATGCCGTTCTCGCCGTCGTGATCGACCGAGAACTTTCCGTCCGACAGGCGGCTCTGAACCAGATGCACCCGGCTTCTGGGATCCTGGTTCCAGGCCCCCATCGCGGCGAGCAGCTGAGACCGTCCGCCGCCGGGAACGCCGCGCTGTCCGCCGGCCTGAACCACCATGCCCAGACTGTCGCCGCGGTCGAAGTGGCGCCAGCGAAGCGGCGCGTTCGCCTGTTCACAGCTGGCGTCCGCCTTCATCGTGTTGTACGGAGAACCCACCCGGAACGGCTCGTCGCCCAGGCCGTCCGCGACATAGTCCGGCCGCGGTTCCCGGCCGGCCGCCCGGTCCGCGATCCAGCGTCTGAAGGCTTCGGCGCGGCGCGGCTGACGGGCGCGGCCGCGCTCGCTCGCCCGGGCGTCGTCCGGCAGAGGAACCTCCATCTGCAGCGACGACTCCCGCACCAGCAATGTCCGGCCCGCCGACTCCACCTCGAAGAACATGCCGAGAGCGAGTTCGACGGTTCGGTAGACGCCCTCGACCGGATCGAGGAACAGCAGCGCCCGGTCGCCTTCGGCGAGATCGGGCAGGCCGATCAACCGCGCCGCCATGCCGCCGGCGCCAGGACCTCCCGGCTGCCGGACGATGATCGTGCCGCCGGGCACGAAACCCTTGAGCGCCTCCTCGACCCGAAACATGAAATCCGTTGCGGGAAAGCCCTCCTTCGGGGCCGGTTCCGCGGTCAGCACTTCGCCGAAGACGATGACGGGCGACCGCTCGACCATCGCCTCGTCCGTCGGCATGACGTAGACGAGGCCGCCGGCCGGCGCCGCCAGGAACGCCGCTTCGACCAGGAACGCGGCCAACAGGAATGCCGCGAACGGCGCCGCGCCGACGCGGCGGCGGCGGGCATTCCCGATGCCGGCCAGGCGGACGGCCGACCGGCGGAGAGGGCTGTCGATGAGACGATGGGCGGGCATGAATCCAGACGTCGATCGAAGCGCGCGAGCGAGAGAAAACCCAGCGATTCTAGCAGCGTTCGCCGCCGTCGGGCTGCGCTGCCGCGCAGGGAATCCACCCCGGAAGGCCGACGAGGGCGTCGGCGCAGCCAGTGCGAGGCGTTGTTCGCTCGATGCACCCGCGACGGCAGGGACGCGGCACGGACTGGGTGCGGCGACGTCCCCGTCGGCATCCGGCGCGAAGCGCCGGGCTCCGGGCCGCGGATCGCGCCAGCAGCGTCGGCGCGCCCAGTGCGACATCGTTGCTCTTCGCGGGAAACTCACGGTTTCTCAAGGTTCTTCGCAACGTCGATCCGATCCGTTCCGAAGGATCGGCGGGGACTCAGGCTTCAACCCGTTTCGGCGCCGGCGGGATTCCCGTTCAGGAGAGCAGTTGGCCGGCTCTCGCCGTCAACTCGTCGAGCCTGGCGCCGAGATCGAGCCGCGCCTCTTCGCGCTCGGCGGCCGTCGACCCGCGCTCGATCTCGATCGGTCTGCCGACCGCGACCGCCACCCGGGCGAACGGAACGCCGATGTTCATGCGGTCCCAGCTTCGCAATCTGAACGCGCGGTCGGCGGCGAGACCGGCGGGGACGATCGGCGCGGCCGAAGTCGCCGCCAGCACGATGCCGCCGGGCTTGGCCTCGCGGGCCGGCCCGCGCGGACCGTCGGGCATGAGGAGCAGGGTCGACCGACGCTTGACGAGCTCGCGGTAGAGACAGAGGGCCGCCGCGCGGCCGCCCCGCGAGGTAGAACCGCGGGCGACGCGGATGCCCCAGGCACGGGCGATCCGCGCCGACAGTTCGCCGTCGGCCGAGTGGCTGGCGAGGATGGACACCGGTCCACCGGCGGGCAGCAGGCGCCTGCGCACCAGCAGCAGGGAAAGCGCCGTCTGTTCGTGCCAGCAGGCGAGCATGGCCGGGGGCTGGAGCGCCCGCTCCAGGTGCTCGCCGCCCTCGAGACGGCGGAGCCGCCAAGTGGCGGTCAGGGCCTGGGAGAAGAACCGCGCCGCCACGGCAACGGCGGGCAGGGCGGCGCCGCGGACCTTCACGGGCTAGCCCGCGGCCGTCCCGATGCGCCGTCGCGCGGGGAACGGTCTGGGCGCCGGGAGGTCGCCCTGGACGACAGCCGACCGGAAGCCCGGCGCACGGACACGCGGCAGCTTCGGCGCCGGCGGCCGATCGGGTTACGCGCCCGCGGCCGCGGCGTAGTCGAGCACATCGCCGACGGTCTCCATGGCGGCGGCTTCCTCGTCCGTGATCTCCACTCCCAGGGCTTCCTCCAGATCGATCAGCAACTCGAGCTGCCGGGGAGAGTCGATGCCGAGATCGGCCACCAGGTCCTGTTCGGGCCGCAGTTCGCCTTCGGGCTTTCCGCTCGCGGCCGCCAGTACCTTGACCGCCGCCGAGCGCGTGTCCACCTCCCGCTTCATCCGTCCTCGCTCCTCCCGTCAAGCAGCCGGCCGCCTACGGCGCCCGGCGGGTTCGGACCCTCCGACGCTCCCGGGGTCACGGGCCGCGGGACAACTCGCCGCGAAGGTACTCCTCGCGCAGCGCGCGGCGCCGAACCTTGCCGCTGCTGGTGCGAGGAATCCTACCCCGGCGCACGACGACCAGGTCGGCAAGCTGGATGCCCAGGGCCCGACCCACGGATCGGCCCAGTTCGCTGCGCAGCACGCGGTCGCTCACCCGGTCGCCCGGGGCCTCGATGACGAGGATCGCCCGTTCGCCGTGCGGCGCGTCGACGGGGAACGCGGCGGCGCGCTCGCGCCCCCCGGCGCCCAGAACCGACTCGGCGACCCACTCGATCTCGTGGGGCATCACGTTCGAGCCGCCGAGGATCAGGATCTCCTTCGCGCGGCCGGTGATGTGGACCTCGCCGGCTTCGTTCAGAAAGCCGAGGTCTCCCGTGTAGAGCCAGCCGTCCCGCAGGACCTCGGCCGTGGCTTCCGGGTCGTTCCAGTAGCCCTGCATCACCGCCGGCGAGCGCAGGCGGATGTCGCCGACCTCGCCGGCGGGCAGAGCCCGGCCATCTGGCGCCGCTATCTGGATTTCCGAACCCGGCATCGCCGGCCCGTTCGAGACGACCTCCGGGCCGCCGCCGACGGGCGCCGCCGTGCGCAACCCGTCCACGGACATGCTCATCGAGTTGAGCAGGGTGTTCTCGGCCATGCCGTAGGCCGCCCGCACCGCGCCGGGGTCGAGGCCGGCGGCCTCGAAGCGGCGGCTGAACTCGTTCATCGTCTCGGCGCGCACCATCTCCGAGCCGCTGCAGACGTCGCGCCAACCGCTCAGGTCGAGCGCGGCGAGCCGGTCGTCCCCGACCCGGTCGACGCACTGCCGGAAAGAGAAGTTCGGGGCCGCCGACATCGCCGTCTTCGTCCGCCTGAACTGCTCCAGCCAGACCCAGGGCCGGGCCAGGAAGGCTCTCGGGTTCAGCATGATCAGTTCGGCGCCGGTGAGCAGCGACGCGAGCAGGCAGCCGCCCAGCCCCATGTCGTGGTAGAGAGGCAGCCAGCCGACGAGGGCGTCCATCAGCTGTCCGTCGCGCGGCGCCGCCACCGCCTCCATGCTGGCGCGCGCGCTCCACGTGGCCGAAGCGTGGCCGATGACCACCGCCCGCTGGCGGCCGGTCGAGCCGCTGGTCATCTGCAGAAAGGCCGGGTCCTCTCCGCGCGGCGGCGGACCGTCGGGAACCGGCGAAGGACTCGTCGCGGCCAGCGCGGACGGCGACAGCAGGTTCGGCGTCGCCGTTCCGGCGGGCCCGGCGGCGACGACCTCCTGGACCTGGTCGCCGACCGGGTCGGCGCAGACGAAGCAACGGGCGTCGAGCAGGGCGTTCACGGCCAGCGACTTCTCGATCTGGTTGCGCGGCGAACCGAGGGCGCGCGGCGGCGCCACGGCGGCCGGCAAGGCGCCGAGACGGACCGCTCCGAACCAGACCTCGAACCACGGCCAGGAGGTGGGCAGGCAGACCAGGACGCGATCGCCCCGTCGGACGCCGAGGGTGACCAGCCGGCCGGCGGCGGCCTCGATCTCCCGCAGCATCGCCGGCCAGGTGCGCCGCCCCTCGACCCGGCCGCGCGAGCCGATCAGCGTGATGCCGCGCTCGGGCCAGTCGGACGCCGCCCGCTCGAGCGCCTCCAGCAGGGTTTCCGGGTGGCGCCCGCGGCCCGCGCCCTCAGCCATGGAGCTGCAGATCGTAGAGGCGCTTGTAGGCGCCGCCCAGTTCCAGCAGTTGTTCGTGGGCGCCCTCCTCGACGATCGAGCCGCGGTCCAGGACGACGATCCGGTCCGCGCGCACGACCGTCGACAGGCGGTGGGCGATGACCAGGGCGGTGCGGCCCTCCATCAGGTTGTGGATCGCCCGCTGCACGACGACTTCGGACTCCGTGTCGAGATGGGACGTCGCCTCGTCGAGGATGAGGATGGGAGCGTTCTTGAGCAGCGCCCGGGCGATCGCGAGCCGCTGGCGCTGGCCGCCGGACAGGTTCTGGCCGCCCTCGCCGATCACCGTGTCGTAGCCCTCGGGCATGGCCATGATGAAGTCGTCGGCGTAGGCGGCGGCCGCAGCCATCCGCACGTCCTCGAGCGGCAGGTCGTCGCGGCCGTAGGCGATGTTGTTTCGCACCGAGTCGTTGAACAGCACCGTTTCCTGGGTGACGATCCCGATCAGGGAGCGCAGGTTACGGAGCGGCAGGGCGCGGATGTCCACTCCGTCGATCAGGACCCGGCCGGAGACCGGGTCGAAGAAGCGCGGCAGCAGGTTGACCAACGTCGACTTGCCGGCGCCGGAGGCGCCCACCAGCGCCACGAGTTCGCCGCGATGGAGATCGAGGCGGATGCCGGCGAGCACCGCCTTGCCGTGTCCCGTGTCCTCGTAGTCGAAGGAAACGTCGTCGAAGCGGATGCCCTGCTCGAGCGCCGAGATCGGCGCGGCGGACGGGCGGTCGACGATGTCGCTCTCGATCTGCATGACGCCGTGGATGCGCTTGCTGCAGGCGACGGCTTCCTGCAGGACGAGATTCACCTTGTTCAACTTTCGAACCGGGTCGTACATCAGCATCAGGGTGGTGAGAAACTGGAAGAAGAGCTCGAAGTCCAGACGTCCGTCCCGGATCATCAGGCCGGCGGAGACGATGAGGCCGGCGCCCAGCACGGCGGCAAGGGACTCGATTGCCGGGCTCGAAACGGTGGAGAGAAACTGCGCCTTCAGGTTCGCCAGCAGGTGCTGGTGAGTCGCGCGCTCGAAGCGACGACACTCGAAATCCTCCATCCCGAACGCCTTGACCACCCGGTTGCCGCGGATGCCCTCGGCCAGGAGTCCGGAGAGATCCGCCATCCGCTCCTGGCTGCGGTAGGTGACCTTGCGCATCCCCTTGCCGAAGCGCGCAAGCAGGAACGCGAACAGCGGCGCCGCGAACAGCGACACGAGGCCCATCGTGAAGTGGATGACGAGCAGACTCGCCGCGTAGACCACGAGCAGGAGGAGCGACAGGAAGATGTCGAACAGCCGGGCCGCGACCGCGTTCTGGAGCTTCGAGACGTCGCTGACCACCCGGCTGTAGAGCTCGCCCGAAGTGTGCCGCTGATGGAAGCGGCTCGACTGGTGGATGACGTGCCGGTAGAGATCGTTGCGGATGTCCGTGGTCACGCTCAGGCCGGCGCGCTGGAACGAATAGCCGCTGATGAACGCCATCAGGCTGCGCAGGATGTAGACGAGCACGAAGAACAGCGGGCTGAAGAACAGCTCCCCGCGGCCGCCGAAGCCAGCCGCTTGCTTCAGGTTCCGGTAGAAGGTCGCCGCCCTGTCCCTGAGCCCGTCGGCGAAGGCCTCGGCCCGGGCCAGGAAGCCGCCCGGCGGGGCCGACTCGGGCAGATCGAGACCGCCGACGCCGGGGATCGACACATCCTCGCCGGCCAGCAGCACCTCGTCGAAGATCGGGTAGATCAGGCCCAGCATCGCGACCGTGGCGCCGCCGAAGACGACGACCGCGGCGAGCGCGAGCAGACCCCAGTGCAAGTACCGGCGGGCGTAGCGAAAAAAGAACGCGACCAGTTCCATGCCGGCGCAGCATACTTCGCGGTCGCGGACCACGGCGTCGGCCGCCGCGCGCCGGAAAGAGCGGTCATCGCGCGCCGGCGCTGCGGCAGAATGTCGGCATGGCGGACTCACCCAGGGACCGGGCCGCGTGGCTGCGCGAAGAGATCCAGCGGCACGAGCGGCTCTACTACCAGGAAGCGGCGCCGGAGATCGGCGATCGGGACTTCGACCGCCTGATGGCGGAACTGGCGGCGATCGAGGACGAGCGACCGGAGCTTCGAACGGCCGACAGCCCGACGCAGCGGGTGGGCGGCGAGCCGACCGAGGGATTCCGGCAGGTCGAGCACGAACCGCCGATGCTCTCGCTGGACAACACGTACGACCACCGCGAACTCGAGGAGTGGGTCGAACGCGTCGAACGGCTGGTCCCGGACGCCGCGATCGACTTCGTCTGCGAATTGAAGGTCGACGGCGTGTCGCTCTCGCTGCTCTACGAGGACGGCGTGCTGACCGAGGCGGCGACGCGCGGCAACGGCCGGATCGGCGACCTGGTGACGGCGAACGCGCGGACGATCCGCTCGCTGCCCCTCCGCCTGCCGTCGACGGCGCCGGCTCGGCTGCGGGCGCGGGGAGAGGCGTTCATACCGCGCGGTGCGTTCCGGAAGCTCAACGAAGAACGGGAAGCCGCCGGCGAGGAGCCCTACGCCAACCCACGGAACACGACCGCGGGCGCGATCCGGCTGCTCGACAGCCGGGACGCCGCGCGGCGGCCGATGGACATCGCCTGCTACGAGTGGACGAACGCGGACGGAGGAGGCAGCCCCGACACGGGGGAGACGCCGCGGCGCCACGGCGACGGCCTGGAAGAGCTTGCCGGCCTGGGCCTGCCGGTGAGCCGACACTGGCGGCGCTGCGCCAGCCTCCGCGACGTCGTCGCCTACTGCGACGAGTGGCGGGAGAAGCGCGCCGACCTCGACTTCGAGATCGACGGGGTGGTCGTCAAGGTGGACGACCCCGACCTCCGGCGGCGGCTGGGCGCGACGGCCAGGGCGCCGCGCTGGGCGGTGGCGTTCAAGTTCGCGGCGGAGCAGGCGGAGACCGCGGTACGGGCGATCAACGCCCAGGTCGGCCGGACCGGCGCCGTGACGCCGGTGGCCGAGCTCGAACCGGTACTGGTCGCCGGCACCACGGTCAAGCGCGCGACGCTCCACAACTACGAGGACCTGGCGCGCAAGGACGTCCGGGTGGGCGACGCGGTCGTGATCGAGAAGGGCGGCGACATCATCCCCAAGGTGGTGTCGGTGTTCAAGGATCGGCGCGGCCAGGAGTCGAAGCCGCTCGCGCCGCCAACGGAGTGCCCGGTCTGCGGAGAGACGCTGTACCAGCCGGAAGGGGAGGCGCTGCTTCGCTGCGTCAACGCGGCCTGCCCGGCCGTCGTCCGCGAGGCGATCCGCCACTTCGCCTCCCGCAACGCGATGGACATCGAGGGCATGGGCGACTGGCTGGTCGGGGAACTCGTCGGCGGCGGCCTGGTGCGCGATCCCGCGGACCTCTACGGCCTGACGGTGGAGCAGCTCGCCGATCTCAGGAAGACGAACGACGCCCGGCTGGGCGAGAAGGCGGCGGCGCGGACCGTCGCAAGCCTGACGGAGTCGAAGACGGAGCGCTCCCTCGGCCGCCTGATCCACGCGCTCGGCATTCGCTTCGTCGGCGACAGCACGGCGTCGCTCCTCGCCCGCCGCTTCAGAACCGTCGACGCCCTGGCCGCGGCGTCGGCCGAGGAGCTCGAAGAGGTCGACGAGATCGGCTCGCGGATCGCGGAGTCGGTCCGGGCCTTCTTCGATTCCGGGCGGAACCGGGACCTGCTCGACCGACTGCGCGCGGCGGGCATCCGGTTCGAGGAAGAGGCGGAGACCGAGACCGAAGCGGGCGCCGGCCCGCTCGAGGGCAGGACGTTCGTCTTGACCGGCACGCTGAGCGGGATGACCCGCGACGAGGCGGCAACCCGCATCGCCGCGGCGGGCGGCAGGGTGACCGGCGCCGTCAGCAGCCGGACGCACGTCCTGGTGGCCGGCGAGAAGGCGGGCTCGAAGCTCCGCAAGGCGGAACGGCTGGGCGTAGAGGTGCTGGACGAAGCCGAGTTCGAGCGACTGCTGGCGGGCCAGCCCGCGGATTCGCCGATCTCCCGCCGCGACCGTGGATCGGCGCCTTCGCCGTAGCCGCCGCCGTAGCGGGGCCCTCGGGCCGAGAGACGGCGCAGACGCAGCCGAGGGAGAAGGTCCCGCCAAGGCGAGCGGATCCGAGACCGCGGCAGGAGATCGGTGAAACATGCGGGCTAGGATCGCGCCATGGCCGCAGCCCCTTGGGTCATCGTCATCGACGACGAAGCCGGTTCCCGCCAGTCCATGGCGATCGCGCTGGAGCGGGCCGGGCTCCGCGTGCGCGTCTTCGACGACGCCGAACCGGCGCTCGTCTTCGTCGAACAGGAACCGAAGGTGCGCCTGGCGGTCTGCGATCTGCGCATGCCGGGAATGGACGGCCTGGCCTTCCTGAACCGGGTGCGAGCCCAGGAGCTCGACCTGGCGGTCATCCTGGTCACCGGGTTCGGCACGATCGAGTCGGCGGTCGAAGCGATGCGAGTCGGCGCCGACGACTACCTGACGAAGCCGGTCGATCTATACGAACTGCGGAGCCGCGTGCTCAAGCTGATCGAGAACTGGCAGTTGCGGGACGAGGTCACCAACCTGGGCGAAATGCTCGACGAGCGTTTCGGCTTCGACGCCATCGTGGGTCAGTCGCCGGCGATGGCGCAGTTGTTCCAGCAGATGCGCCAGGTCGCGCCGAGCCGGGCCTCGGTGCTGATCCTCGGCGAGAGCGGCGCCGGCAAGGAACTCGTGGCCAAGGCGCTGCACCAGGCGAGCTCCCGGCGTCAGGAGCGGTTCCTCGCGCTGAACTGCGGCGCCATCCCGAACGAGATCCTGGAGAGCGAACTGTTCGGGCACGAGAAGGGGTCCTTCACGGGCGCGGTCGCGCGCAAGATCGGCAAGCTCGAGCTCGCCGCGCGCGGAACGCTGTTCCTGGACGAGATCAGCGAGCTGATCCCGGAGCTCCAGGTCAAGCTGCTGCGGGTGCTGGAAGAGCGGCAGATCATGCGGGTCGGCGGCAGCAGGATGATCGATGTCGACTTCCGGTTGCTCGCGGCGACGAACCGCAATCTGGAGGAGGCGGTCGACCAGGGCGGCTTTCGGGAAGATCTCTACTATCGGCTCAAGGTGGTGACGCTGCGCGTTCCGCCGCTGCGCGAGCGCATCGACGACCTGCCGCTGCTCGCCGACCACTTTCTGAGAGAGTTCGCGGCCCGCGAGGGCAAGCCGGAGATGCAGCTCTCGGCCAGAGCCCTTTCCTGCCTCGCCCGCAACCGCTGGCAGGGCAACGTGCGGGAGTTGCGCAACGTGCTCGAGACGGTCGCGGTCTTCCACGACGGCGGCCGGATCGAGGTCGGCGATCTGCCCGAGGAGATTCGCCAGGCGACCGAAGAGCCGGCCGATGCCGCCGTCCAGACCGGCTTTGGCGAACCGCGCACGATGGCCGAGATCGAGCGCCGCGCGATCCTTGAGACCCTGGACCGCACCGGCGGCAAGCGGACCGAAGCGGCACGGCTGCTGGGGATCGGCCTGCGGACGCTGCAGCGGAAGCTGAAGGAGTATCGCGAGCGGGGGCTGGTCGGGCAATGACGTCCACAAGCACGGCCCGAGAGACCAGATCGGCCCAGCCCCTCCGCCAGGACGTCTCGGCGAGCGAGGGACGGGCGGCGCGAGGCGCGCCTTCGACGCGAACCCGTCTCTCGGTCAACGTCGACCACGTCGCGACGTTGCGGCAGGCCCGTCTGGCCGGCTATCCGAGTCCTCTGGACGCCGCGCGGCTCGCCGAAGAGGCAGGAGCCTTCGGGATCACGGTGCATCTGCGCCAGGACCGCCGCCACATTCAGGATCGCGATGTCGTCGAGCTCCGACGCGAGGTCAAGGGCCGCCTCAACCTGGAGATCGCCGCCGAAGAACCGATGATCCGGTTCGCGGAGCGGGTGCGGCCCGATCAGGTGACGCTCGTGCCCGAGCGGCCGAACGAAGTGACGACGGAGGGCGGACTCGACCTGATCGGACGCGGCGACCAGGTGCGCCGCGCCGCCAGCCGACTGGTCGGCGCGGGCATCCGGGTCGCGGTCTTCCTCGATCCGGACCCGACCCAGCTAGCGGCTCTGGACGACCAGAACGACGTGAACGGCTTCGAACTGAACACCGACGCCTACGCACGCGCCTCGGGCAGCGCCCTTGACGCCGAGTTCGCGAAGATCGAGAAGGCCGCCGAACGCGGGCTGGCCGCTGGACGAGAGGCGTACGCGGGGCACGGTCTGACCGTCGCCAACGTCGGCCGGGTCGCGGCGCTGGCGGGCATCGGCGAGCTGAACATCGGCCACGCGATCGTGTCGCGGGCGGTGGAGGTCGGCATGCCGGCGGCGGTGGCGGAGATGCTGGAGGCGATGGTCGCGGGTCAGCGTTAGCCGAGTTCGGCTTCGAGCACTCTCGCGATGCCGGCGCAGAGCTCTTCGATGCGGCGCTGGTCGGGGCCTTCGATCATCACGCGCGCGAGGGCTTCGGTGCCGCTGTAGCGAAGCAGGACGCGGCCCGAGTTTCCAAGTTCCCGTTCGGCGGACGCCACGGCTTCGCTCAGGCCGGGGATGCTCTCGAGCGGCTGCTTCTCGCGCACCTCGACGTTGCGCAGGATCTGCGGAAACCGGCGGAAACCGGCGGTCAGGTCGGCGAGCGGGCGGCCGGACGCGGCGACGATTGCCGCGACGGCGGCGGCCGTGAGCAGGCCGTCGCCGGTCGTGCCGAGTTCGAGGTCGACCAGGTGGCCGGACTGTTCGCCTCCGAGGCGGACGCCCTCGCGCCGCATGACTTCCACCACTTCGCGGTCGCCCACGCCGCAGCGGAGCACGCCGACCTGCCGGGCTTCGAGCGCTTTCTCCAGGCCCATGTTCGACATCGTCGTCGCGACGACGCGACGGTCGGGGAGCGCGCCGCGCGCCGCGAGGTCGGCAGCCCGGACGTAGAGCAGGATGTCGCCGTCGCAGATGCGGCCCCGATGATCGCAGAGCACGGCGCGGTCGGCGTCGCCGTCGAGGGCGACGCCCAGGTCGCTGCCCGTGGCGCGGGTGAAGGCCGCGATGCGCTCGGTGCACGTGGAGCCGCAATCGAAGTTGATGTTCCGGCCGTCCGGCTGATCGCAGATGACGCCGCAGTCGGCGCCCAGACCGACAAAGAGCCGCTCGGCAACGGGAGCGGCCGCGCCGTTCGCGGCGTCGACGGCGATCCGCAGGCCGGCCAGGGGCCGGTCCGCCGGCAGCGAGGCCGCCAGATACTCCAGATAGCGCTCCGCAAGCCCGGCTTCGTCCTCGACAACGCCGTCCCGCGCGGCGGCGACGCTCCCTCCCTCGGCCAGGCGTTGCTCGATGGAACGCTCGACGGAAGAATCGACCTTGAACCCGTCCGCTCCAAACAGCTTGACGCCGTTGTCCGTGTACGGGTTGTGGCTGGCGGAGACGACGACGCCTCCGGCGGCGCCCAGCTCGGTAACGAGCCAGGCCACCGCCGGCGTGGGCACGACGCCGGCCGAGCGCACCTCGCGGCCCGCGGCGCGGACCGCCGAGGCGAGCCAGCCGGCGATCTCGGCGCGGCTGGCGCGCGTGTCGCCGCCGAGGATGAGCGGCCGCTTCCCGTCTCCGCTCAGCTTCGCGAACCAGTAGCCGACCGCCTGGACGGTCGAGCGGTCGAGCGGCGGCGTACCGAAGACGGCGCGCATGCCGTCCGTGCCGAACAGTCGCGGCGTCAATTGTCCGCGCCGGAGGGCGGATTGCCCGCGCCGGAAGATTGGGGCTGTCTGGACACCATCGGCACGAACACGTCGACGATGGTCGGGAACTCGACCCGGACGTCCTTGCTGGCGAACCGCACCCGCACCTGCCGGGCCGTGAAGTCGAGCCCGCGGCCGGTGAGGTCGATGGGCCCCGCCAGCGCGAACTCCAGCTTGTTGATCTCGGAGCGCGCCCCCTGCACGGTGACCGTCTCGGGCTCGATCCGAACGTTCTGGTCGTCGACGCTGATGCCGCCGATCGCCTCGCCGATCCAGTCGACCTGCACCGGCACGGCGACCGAGATCTCCTCGTCGACGCTCAGGACGAGGCGATCCGGCGTCACCGACACGACCTGGACCTGGTCGTCGGGCAGCACGACGTCTTCGCCGGCCAGCACGACCTCTACGTCCCGCGGACCGCTGTAGGGACCGCCGCCGAACACGTCCCGGGGCAGCGGAACCTGAACGCGCACGTGATCGAGTTCCAGGGAATCGATCAGCTCGTCGTTGCCGCGGATGCGGACCTGGACGCCTTCGGGCTCGAAGCTCAGCACGGTCAGGCGCTCACGGTCGGGGATCGTCAGCCGGCCCGCCACGTTCGCCTCGATCGGCGGCGTCGTCATCTCGCGCAGGCGCGGGCAGAACGACGCGGGCAGCCACATGCCGACCGCGATCACGACCGCGAGAGCGCGGAACGTCCAGCGGTTGCCGTTCTCGCTCATTCCCACGACCTGCTCGCGCCCGGCGCCAGCAACAGCTCGAAGAGCCGGTTGCGCAACTCGCGCCGCGTGAGGCCGCCGGACAGGCGACCCTCGTGCGCGATCGAGATCCTGCCGGTCTCCTCGGAGACGACGACCACCACCGCGTCCGTCTCCTCGGCGATGCCGATCGCGGCGCGATGCCGGGTGCCGAGTTCGAGCTTCTCGGCGGGTCGGGCGTCGGAGCGGGTCCGGACGCCCTGTTCGATCGCCACATCGACGGTGGCGGCCAACGGCAGAAAGCAGGCCGCGGCCGCGATGCGGTCCTTCTGGACGATCACGGCGCCGTCGTGGAGCGGAGTGCCGCGGGCGAAGATCGTCAGCAGCAGGTCGTAGGAGATCTCCGCGTCCAGCGCAATGCCGTTTTCCGCGTAGTCCCGCAGACCGTCGACCCGCTCGATCACGATCAGGGCGCCCAACCGTCGGAGGGACAGGGCATGCGCCGCGATCACGATCTCTCCAATCCCGGGCTCGCCCGTCTGGTCGATCGTCAGGCGCAACAGCGGATTGCGGCCGACGCGGGCGAGCGCTCTCCGAATCTGGTTCTGGAACAGAACGACGATGACGACCGGCAGCGCCGGCAACAGGTAGTTCAGCGAAGCCTGAAGCGTGTCCAGGCGGAGCAGCGCCGCGATCCACGCCGCTCCGGCCAGCACCAGGATGCCGACCAGGATGCGAACGCCCCCGGTGCCGCGAATCAGGAGCAGAAGGTTGTAGACGACGAGGCCGACCACAAGGAGGTCGACCAGATCCCTCCAACCGAGAAGTCCGAAAGGTTGCGCCAGGTCCGCCGTCGCTACCGCTCCGGCTTCGGCAACGGCAGGGGAACGGGATCGGGTTCCTGCCGCTCGGCAATCGTTGCGGGTTCGGGCGAAGCGGTCACGTCGGGCGCCGGCGCCTCGTCCGCGGCGGGAGCCTCTTCGCTTTCGTCCGGCGGCTCCAGATCGGGAGTGCGGGTCGTCGGACGCGCCGGCGTCAGGTCCTGGCCCGTCGCCTCGAAGATCAACTGGTAGACGCGTTCGCCCTCGATCGATTCGAACTCGAGCAGTTCCCTGGCCAGGGACTCCAGCAACTCGCGGTACTCGGAAAGGACGTCGCGGGCCTTGTCGTAGCCGCGCTGGACGATGGCCTGAATCTCGCCGTCGATGGACTGGGCGGTGCTGTCCGAGTAATCGGACCGCTGGCTGAAGTCCCGGCCCAGGAAGACCGGCTCGCTCTTCTCGCCGAAGTTGAGCGGCCCCAGGTCCGACATGCCCCACTCGCAGACCATCTGCCGGGCCATGTCCGTGGCGCGCTCGATGTCGTTGCCGGCGCCGGTGGTGATGTCGTCCTGCGTCAGTTCCTCGGCGACCCGGCCGCCCATGAGGATCGCGATCTGCGCATCGACGTACTTGCGGCGGTAGGTGTGCTTGTCCTCGGTCGGGAGTTGCATCGTCAAGCCCAGGGCGCGACCGCGAGGAATGATCGTGATCTTGTGCAGCGGATCCGCCTCGGGCATGAAGGCGGCGACCAGAGCGTGACCGGCTTCGTGGTAGGCCGTGACCGTCTTCTCCTGCTCGGTGAGCATCATCGTCTTCCGTTCGGCGCCCATGATCACCTTGTCCTTGGCGAACTCGAAGGAGGCCATGTCGACCTTCTTGTGGTTGCGCCGGGCCGCGATCAGCGCCGCTTCGTTGACGAGATTGGCGAGATCCGCGCCGGAAAAGCCGGGCGTGCCGCGCGCCAGCACCTGGAGATCGACGTCCGGGTCGAGCGGGATGTTCCGGCTGTGGACCTGCAGGATGCCGAGGCGGCCGGCGATGTCGGGCCGGTCGACGACCACGCGACGGTCGAAGCGGCCCGGCCGAAGCAGCGCCGGGTCGAGCACGTCCGGCCGGTTGGTGGCCGCGATCAGGATCACGCCTTCGTTCGTCTCGAAGCCGTCCATTTCGACCAGCAACTGGTTCAGAGTCTGTTCGCGCTCGTCGTGACCGCCGCCGAGACCGGCGCCGCGGTGGCGGCCGACGGCGTCGATCTCGTCGATGAAGACGATGCAGGGTGCGTTCTTCTTGCCCTGCTCGAACAGGTCACGGACCCGGCTGGCGCCGACGCCGACGAACATCTCGACGAAGTCCGATCCCGATATGGAGAAGAAGGGCACGCTCGCTTCGCCCGCGATCGCCCGCGCCAGCAACGTCTTGCCGGTGCCGGGCGGGCCCATCAGCAGCACCCCCTTCGGAATCCGCCCGCCGAGCTTCTGGAACTTCTGCGGTTCCTTCAGGAACTCGACGATCTCGGACAGCTCCTCCTTCGCTTCCTCGACCCCGGCCACGTCCTTGAACGTGACCTTCTTGCCGCTCGCGTTCAGCAGCTTGGCCTTGCTCTTGCCGAAGGAGAGGGCGCGGTTGCCGCCGCTCTGCATCTGGCGCATGAAGAAGATCCAGAGCCCGACGATCAGCAACAGAGGCCCCCAGGTCATCAGCGCCACCCACAGGGTGTTCTCCTTGCCCTCCTCGATCTCGACCCGCACGTCCTGCTCGCGGAGCAGGGCCATGAGAAAGACGGAGTCGGCCGGCAGCACCTGGGTCGTGAAGCTGCCGTCGCCCACGCCGTCGCGCGGCCGGGTCTTGTACGTGCCGGTCACCCCGCCGTCCTGGTCGATCCTGACCTCTTCCACGCGGCCCTTCTCGACATCGTCGACGAAGTCGTTGTAGTGGATCTTTCCGCGCGCCGCCGCTCCCTGGTTGAACAGGTTGAAGATGAGGATCACCATCACGAAGATGGCGGCCCACAGAAGGAGGTTCTTGAGCGTTGCGTTCATGCTGTCGAGCGAAGCCTCGCCCGCGGGGGAAAACGATCCCGAAGCCCGCGGGATTCCGTAACCACCTTACGAGCGCGTACCCCGAAGGTTGTCACCCCAGCCCCCTTGTTTCAAGAGATCCAATTCCCTGGTTCTCCGGCGCCGAGGGCGCCGCGCCGCCAGACGGAGAGGTCGTCCGGGCGTTCGACGCGGACCGCCGGAACACCCGGAGCCGGTCGCGACTCTGTTCCCAGCGCCAGCCGCCGCCGCAGTCGCAGCCGACGGAGCGTCCCTTCCATCTCCGCCTGTCAAGCTGGCGCGCCAGCTCCCCCCGGGCCTTTCGCGTCGGCGGCCAGGCCGCGCCCGCAAGGCGGTGCAGCCGGGCCAGCGCCGCCGGCCACAGCGGCGGGGGCAGCCGCATGAGCGACTCGACGTCGACCTCGCAGCACTGGTCGCCGGGACGCGGGCACAGCGCGTCGTCCAGCAGCCGGCGCACGGTGGGCTCGGCCCTCCGGGCGGCCCGAGCCAGACGGACGAGGCGGTCGCCGAGGTCGGGGACCTCCGCGGCGAGGACCGGGAACAGGCGGCGGCGAACGAAGTTGCGCCGCGGCCCGCAGTCGCGGTTGGTCGGATCGTCGACGGGCTCGATGCCGCCAAGGGCGGCGTAGTCCCGCAGACTGCCGGGTTCCAGGTCCAGCAGCGGCCGGAGCAGCGGCAATCCGAGCCGGTTCGAGAACGGCCGCATCGCGCCGAGACCGGCGGCGCCGCTGCCGAAGAGGACGCGAAGAAGAACCGTCTCCGCCTGATCGAGACGGTGGTGGGCGGTCAGGACCGCGGCCGCCCGAAGCGAGCGGGCGGCCGCGGCGAGCAGCCGGTAGCGCTCGGCGCGGGCCCACTCTTCCAGACTCCAGCCCGGCGGCCGGGAGCGCGCGACGTGGACCTGGAAGGAGACCCCGAGGCGCGCGGCGACCCGGCCGGCCTCCCGGCTCCGCCGAGCGGCGCCGTCGTCCAGCCGATGGTCGACGTGAACGGCCACCGGTCTCCAGCCGAACCGGGGAGCGCTGACCCGCAGGGCGCGCAGCAGCGCCGTAGAGTCGGGGCCGCCCGAGAAGGCGACGGCCAACGAAGCGCCGCGAACCGTTCGGGCGAGTGCCGGGCGCCGGGAGAAGAAGCCGGCAATCGCCGCGTCCACCGGTTCGACGGTCATCGCAACGGCTGCGCGGCCCACGCCGAGGCCGCGCGGGATCGACGCGCTCGCCGAAGCGCGACATGGTGGCGGTGGAGGGACTCGAACCCCCGACACAGCGGATATGAGCCGCTTGCTCTGACCGGCTGAGCTACACCGCCTGGTCGACGCGGAACCCTACCGGAATCGACGCGGCGGTCCCGCGGCCGCCGCTCGCTCAGGGACCGGGCTCGCGCAGCGAATCCTGGCAGCTCCGGAACTGGCCGAAGAAGCTGCGCATCGACTCGGACAGCGCCTCGTCGTTCAACCGGTAGATCACGTTCTGACCGCGCCTCTGGTCGATCACGAGGTCGGCTTCCTTGAGCACGGACAGGTGGCGCGAGATGGTGGGCTGGGAGAGACTGAACTCGCCGACGATGTCGCCGACGCATCGCTGCTCGTCTTCCAACAGCCGAAGTATGTTCTGCCGTGTCGAGTCGGACAGCGCCTTGAAGACCTTCGTCATGTGACGGGAGCGCCGGTCGCGGCGCTCGAGGCCGCTCAGCGAGCCGCCCAAGCGTACTGGCGGGTGTTCTGTCTTCTTGTCCACGATCGGTAGTCTCCTGGGAATGAAGAGAGTTGGACATTATGACATGACTTCATCCCGGAATGGGACTTCAGGCGCCCGAAACGAGGCGCGCCGGCATGAGGAGACCCCTGCGTCGGAGCTGCCGGCGCATCCGGCCGAACACCGTCGCCACGGTGGCCGGCGCCAACTGGACCACGTGCGCCGCCTCGCGGGAGCTCCATCCGTCGACCACCATTCGCTCCGTGATCCAGACGTCGCGTCGGGCCGTACCGCCGGGCCTGGCGACGAACCCGCACTCGCGCCGGAAACGGCGACGAAGTTCCTGCACGTGGAGCGCGTCGAGCGGACTGGCGGCCCGGCTCGGGACGTCGAAGCCGTCGCCGGCGAGCGCGTCGAGGGCATCGATGCTGAGCTCGACGGCGGGACCGCGCTTGAGCGCCCGGCGGGCGCGCAACCAGTCGATCAGGGCGCTCCGGGCGACCCGGCGCAAGTAGGTCAGGATGCTCGTCTCGGATCGTCCGCGGCAGCCGCGCAACACTCTGCGATCGTTCTGAAGCAGGCGAACCCAGGTCTCCTGGATCACCTCGTCAAGGAGGTCGCGGTTCAGGTACACGCCGTAGCTCCGGCCCAGGCCGGACAGGGTGCTCCGCAACATCGGGTCGACACGCCGAACCAGGGATGCCCAGTCCGCATCCCGGGCGACGCACTGGCGCCATAGCGCCGGGAAGTCGTGCGACTTGCTCTGCTGGTGGTCAATCTGTGGGGTCATCTTCCGCTCCATGCAAGTGGAGCGGAGGCGCCCGGGCCGGCCTACTCGAAGTCGGGCAAGGGCCGGAGAGCGTAGCACTCTTCGAGGATCAAGTGCGGGTTCGCGGGGCGCGGATTTCCGACGGCCTGGCTCTGCCGCCCGGCGGGCGTCGCGCCCTGGCAGGTCGCGGCGGACGTCGCGCCGAGGCGCACCGGCCGCGCGGCTGGCGGAAGCAACGATGCTCGCGGCCCTCGTCGCGCAGGCGCCGCTGCCGTCGGTCGGCGCGGCCGCAACCAGGAACCGCCGACGGCGCCCGAACGGACGCGAGCTGGCGCCGTCGCGCCCGTGGTGGGACCCGAAGACCCCCAACCCGGCCGAACGCGACCGCAGGCCCGCTGACCTCGACCGTTGCCGAAGCCGAAACCCTGACCGGGACCGAGTCCGCGAGACGCCGCGACGCTGGCGGCGACGGTACCGGAAGCGCGCCAGCCCTCGCCGCGCAAGCGGTCGGTCGAGGCCCCAAAGGCCCGGCTGGCCCGCCAGGGGCGGGACACGCAGGTCCGTGCTGGGCCGCCAGCCGGTCGCAGGAACCGCGCGGGCGGCGAGTCCTACCGGAGCTTCTCTTCGACGAACTCCACGTGGCGGCGGATCTTCGGGTCGTACTTCCTGAGCTTCAGCTTCTCCTGGCCGAGCTTCTTGTTCTTCGTCGTCGTGTAGAAGTACCCCGTACCCGCACTCGATACGAGCTTGATCTTGTCTCTCACGTCGTCACCTCAACATGCGGTCCGGCGGCGGCCGGGCCAGGAACGGAATGGCGGGGCCGACGGGACTCGAACCCGCGACCTCCGGCGTGACAGGCCGGCATTCTAACCAACTGAACTACGACCCCGTGTCCGTCCTCCTCGTTTCTCCCTCGATCCGGTTCGCCCTTGCTCCCGCCGCCATGCGGCATTCACTGACGGCTTCGCGATCGCGCACACCCCGCAACCTCCGTGGTGGGAGGTGGGGGATTCGAACCCGCGACCCCCTGCGTGTAAAGCAGGCGCTCTACCCCTGAGCTAACCTCCCCGGCGGCGACCCTTGGGCCGTCCAGTGGACAACGAAGGCCGCGGAATCTTAGGGCAGGCGGGCGGCATCGTCAATGAACCCGCCAGACAGCCCGGACAGCCTCGCTCCGTGGCACAATCGCGACGGCAGAACCAACCTTCCCTCGAGGAGTACCCACTCATGCACGAAGTTCCCGATCTGGCCTATCCGTTTGACGCTCTCGAGCCCCACATCGACGCGCGGACGATGGAGATACACCACGACAAGCACCACGCGGCCTACGTCGCCAACCTGAACGGGGCGCTGGAAGGCCGCGACGACCTGGCGGCGATGAACGTCGAGAACCTGCTCCGCAACTTCGACGAGACGCCGGACCCCATCAAGGGCGCCGTGCGCAACCATGGCGGCGGCCACGCAAACCATTCGTTGTTCTGGTCCGTCATGAGCCCGAACGGCGGCGGCGCGCCGAGCGGCGACCTGGCCACCGCCATCGACATCCGTTTCGGCAGCTTCGACCAGTTGAAGGAGCGCTTCGTGAGCGCCGCCATGGGCCAGTTCGGCAGCGGCTGGGGCTGGCTGGTGAGCGGCGACGACGGTCTGGCCGTGATCGCGCGGCCCAACCAGGATTCGCCGCTGATGGAAGGGCTGACGCCCCTGCTCGGAGTCGACGTGTGGGAGCACGCCTACTACCTGAACTACCAGAACCGGCGTCTGGACTATCTGAACGCCTTCTGGAACGTCGTGGACTGGGACGCGGTGGCGGCGCGGTTCAGAGGGTAGGGCCAGGAACGCGGGCCGGGCGCTGGCAGGGTCGCCGCCTCGCGGCGCGCGCCTGACGCCGGCCGGAAGGCCGGCGCACCCGCGACGAAGCCGGAACCGCGGCCGCGGGGCTGGCGGTCCCGCTCCATGCGGCGCTTCAACAACGCCTCCGCCTCGTCAAGCAGCTCGACCGCCCGTGCGAGCTGGTTGTCGAGGCGCCGCTCGGCCTTGAAGCCCTCGGTCAGGCCGAAGGCGGTGTTGAAGATCTCGTAGCGGAGCCGCGCGCGGGCGTGACGCTCGACGGCGGGATCCTCGAGCGCCTCGTCCAGTTCCTCGGCGGTGACGAGATCCTCCTGGACAGTCCAGTCCCAGAACCGCCCCAGATAGTCGTCGGGCACCCGCCAATCGGTGGAATCGACCCCCTCGGGCACTCCCTGCTCGAAAGGAAAGCGGTGGAAGCCGCTCCGCGTCCGCAGACGGAGGATGATCGGCGGATCGTCTTCCAGTTCGACGACGTAGTCAGGCGTCACGCCGCCGCCGCCGTAGACCTCGCGGCCGAGATCCGTGTGGAAGACCGGGCGTTCCTCGTCGTACCGCGGATCGCGGCTCGGCGCCGCGCCTTCCTCGCTCTCGTCTTCTTCATCGCCGTCGCCGTTCGCGTCGTAACCGGTGTAGTAATCCCAGTACGAGGAGTAGTCGCGCTGGATCAGCCGGCCCGCCGGCGTGTAGTACCGCGCCGTCGTCAAGGCCAGCCCGGCGCCGTAGGACAGTTCGTAGACCGTCTGCACCAAGCCCTTGCCCCAGGTCGACTCGCCGACGACGAGCCCCACGTCGTGATCCTGGATGGCCCCGGAGACGATCTCGGAGGCGGAAGCGGAGCCGCCGTTGACCAGCACGACGACGGGCAAGCCGAGCGGCTCGTGGCGGCCGGTGGACCGGTAGGACTGATGGGAGCTGTCGATCCGGCCCCGGGTCTCCACGATCGTCGTGCCCGGAGGCACGAACTGGTCGGAGACCGCGATCGCCTGGTCGAGCAGGCCGCCGCCGTTGCCCCGGAGGTCGAGAATCAGGCGCCGCATGCCCTGTTCCCTGAGCTCGGCCAGAGCGCGCGCCACCTCTCCGCCGGTCGAACGGGAAAAGTCGGTGATCCACAGGAAACCGGTGTCCGGCGTCAGCATGTGGGCGTGGCGCACGGTTTCCTGCGGGATCTCGGCCCGCGTCACCGTGACCTCCAGCGGGTCGTCCAGACCGGGACGAAGCAGAGTCACCGTGACGTCCGTTCCCTTCGGTCCCTTGAGCTTCCGGATCGCCTCGTCCGGGCTCATCTCCTCCGTCGGCTCGCCGTCGATCAGGTGGATGATGTCCCCGGCCCGGATGCCCTTTTCGTAGCCCGGCGTGCCCTCGATCGGCGAAATCACGGTCAGACGGTCGTTGCGCGTTCCGACATAGATGCCGAGGCCGTAGAAGGAACTCTGCTGACGTTCGCGCATCGAGTCGTAGGCCACCGGCGGCAGGAAGCCCGTGTGCGGATCGAGGTTGCGCAGCATGCCCCCGATCGAGGCGTAGACGAGATCGCGATAGGAGACGTCGGCGACCGCGTAGTTCGCGTGGGCCGCCTCGACCAACTCCGTGTAGAGGCGGACCTGGGCCAGATCGTCCGCGTGGATCGCCAGCAAGGCGCCGCCCGCGAGCCCGCCGACGACCAGGGCCGCGGCACAGAGAATCAGTGCCAGATTGCGCCAGGTTTGCTTCACGGTGTCACCGCGGCCGCCGCCCGACGGCGACGGAAAGCCGGGATTGTACCAGCGATGGAGGAGGCCGCTTGGCGTATCATCCCAGATCATGTTCGGCCCGATCGGAATGCAGGAGATGGTGGTCATCCTGGGGGCCGCCCTGCTCATCTTCGGTCCCAGGAAGCTCCCGGAGCTCGGCCGCACCCTGGGCCGCGGCCTGGCCGAGTTCCGGCGCGCCACCAGCGACCTGAAACGGTCGATCGACGTCGAACTCGACGAGGAGAAGCGGCCCCCGCCGCCGCGCCGCACCGACACGCCGAGGACAAGGACGAGCGCGTCGGACCTGGACCGCTCGAACAGACCGAGCGAATCGGGCGCCGGGGCTCCGAGTGACCCCGCGGCCTGACGACGACGGTCCGGTCCAGCCGCTCCAGGCGGCGCCGGAGCAAGCGGCCGAGCCCAGGCTGGACAAGAGGAAGCCCGAGGAGGACGAAGAAGAGGAACTTCCCCGGATGACGCTGCTCGAGCACCTCGACGAGCTGCGCCGCCGCCTCCTGCGCACGCTTGTCGTGGTGCTGGTCGCGTTCTTCGCCTGCTTCGCCTTCGCCGAGCAGATCTACGGCATCCTGGCGCTGCCGATTCAGCCCCGCGTCGTCGACAAGCTCGTTTTCGACGGCGTCGCGGACGTGTTCATCACGTACGTGAAGGTGGCGCTGCTGGCCGCCGTCTTCGTCACGTCGCCTTACCTCCTGGGCCAGCTCTGGGGCTTCGTCTCGCCCGGCCTGTACCGCCGCGAGAAGCGCTACGCAATCCCCTTCATCTTCTTCGGTTCCTTCTTCTTCATCGGCGGCGGCGCCTTCGGCTACTTCGTCGCCCTGCCCTTCGCGGTCGAGTTCCTCGTCAACATGGGGCTCGACAGCAACCTGGAGGCCGACATCCGGATCGAGCGCTACCTCAGCTTCGCGGTCAACGTGCTGCTCGGGCTGGCGGTCATGTTCCAGCTTCCCATCGTCATCTTCATGCTCTCGCAGCTCGGGGTCGTCACGCCGCGGTTCCTGATGCGGCACTTCCGCTGGGCCGTGCTCATCATCATCGTGATCTCCGCCGCGATCACGCCAACGCCGGACGTCGTGAACCTTACGATCGTGGCCGGGCCGACGCTGCTGCTCTACCTGGTCGGGGTCGGCGCTTCGGCGCTCGTGCAGCGGAGGCGAAAGCGTCTGGAGGAAGAGGGCGACTGACGCCCGCGCGGGGCGGCCCGGAGTTCAGGAAACCGGGCCCAGGGCCTCTACGATGCGGTCGACCAGTTCGCGGGCGGCGCCGCGGCCGCCGCGGGCGTCGAGCACGAGGTCGACGCGGTCGCGGACTTCCGGGGCCGCGTCGGCCGGGGCCGCGGACAGACCGGCGGCGCGCAGCACCGGCAGATCGACCAGATCGTCGCCGACATAGGCAACCTCGGACGCTTCGAGTCCACGGCGCTCCAGCAGGTCGGCGAAGGCTTCGGCCTTGTCGCGGCAACCCAGGAGAACTTCGTCGACGTCCAGATCGGCGGCGCGACGCCGGACGGCTGGAGAGTCTCGCCTGGCGCTCAGAAAACCGATCCCGAGACCCGCCTCGCGCGCGCGCCGCACGGCCAGGCCGTCCCGGGTGTCGAATGCCACCGCCACCTCGTCGCCGACGTAGAAGAGCCTGCCGTCGGTGAGGACGCCGTCGACGTCGAAGAGCAGGAAGCGGAGCCGCAGGACGACGGAGGAGAGCATGGCGGGCATCCTCGGGCGCTACGTACGGCGCATGCCCCAGAGGTCGTGAACGTGAACCAGGCCCTCGAGACGGCCGTCGGCGCGGCAGATGAAGAGGGACGTGATCCGGCGCCGCTCCATCGCCTCCAGGGCGGCGGCGACCAGCGCCCGCGCGGGGATCGTCTTCGGATCGGCCGTCATGTAGTGGCGCACCGCGCGATCGAGAAAGGCGGCGCCGCCCGCGCCCATCGCCGGCGCCGTGTTCAGCAGACGCCGCAGGTCGCCGTCCGAGATCGCGCCGCGCAGCCGGCCGGCGCCGTCGAGGACCGCGGTGATGCCGAACGACTTCTCGGTCATCTCGAACAGCGCCTCGCGCAGGGACGCCTCGAGCCCTACGCGGGGCAGGGCGTCGCCGCGGTGCATGACCTGCTCCACCGTCATCAGCCGGCGGCCGAGTGCGCCGCCGGGATGAAGCGTCGCGAAATCCTCCGGCGTGAAGCCGCGGGCCTCGAGCAGCGCCATCGCCAGCGCGTCGCCCAGGGCCAGTGTCGCGGTGGTCGAGGCGGTGGGGGCCAGGTTCAGGGGGCAGGCCTCCTGGTCGATCGCGGCCGAGAGATGCAGGTCGGCCCGTTCGGCGATCGGGCTCCGCGGGGCGCCGGTGATCGCGATCAGGGGAACGCCGCGGCGGCGCAGCACGTCGATCGTCTTGAGCAGCTCTTCCGTGCCGCCGGACGACGACGCGGCCAGGACCAGGTCGCCGGGCACGATCATGCCGAGGTCGCCGTGGATCGCCTCGGCCGGATGGATGAAGAGGGCCGGCGTTCCGGTGGAGGACAGCGTGGCCGCCACCTTCTTCATCACATGGCCGCTCTTGCCCATGCCGGTACAGACGACGCGGCCGCGGCAGTCGCGCATCCGCCGCACCGCCTCGGCGAAGTCCTCGCCGAGCTGGCCGACGAGACCTCGAATGGCCGCCGCCTCGATCTCCAGCACCTTGCGGGCAATCTCCAGGCTGCGCTCCCCGTCGATCGTCGCCGTCCGTTCGGCCACTCTCGACCCGGTCACACCCACGGCCCCTCCGCCGTCCGCGAACGGTGGATCTCGAGGGCGGACAGGAGCAGGTTCTCGGCCCTCCGGGGCGGCAACTGCGTCTCCCGGTCGCAGCGCGCGCTGTCCGGATCGGGATGCACCTCCAGGTAGAGGCCGGCGGCGCCGGCGGCGACCGCGGCACGCGCCAGGGATTCGGCGAAGCGGCGGTCGCCGCCGCTCTCCTTCTCCCGCGCCCCGGGCAGCTGCAGCGAGTGAGTCACGTCATGGAGAACGGCGATCCCGTGCTCGGCCAGGATCGGGAAGCTCCGCATGTCGACGACCAGGTTGTGGTAGCCGAACGAACTGCCGCGCTCGATGACCGCGACCCGCGCGTTGCCGGTCGCCCGCGCCTTGTCGACCGTCCTCGCCATGTCGGCGGGCGCCATGAACTGTCCCTTCTTCACCAGGAGGGACCGACCGGTCGCCGCGGCTTCGACCACCAGATCGGTCTGCCGACAGAGAAAGGCCGGTATCTGGAGCGCGTCGCATACCTCGGCGGCGGCGCCGCACTGATGCGGCTCGTGGACGTCGGTCAGCACGGGGAGGCCGGTGACCGCCTTGACCTCCGCCAGCGCCTTGAGTCCCTCGCGGAGTCCGGGTCCGCGGAAGCTGTCGCCCGAGCTGCGGTTCGCCTTGTCGAAGGAAGACTTGAAGATCAAGGGCAGACCCAGACGATGGCTCATCGCCCGGAGTTCCTGGCCGAAGCCGACCAGCCAGTCGCGGCCCTCGATCACGCAGGGACCGGCGATCGCCGGCAGCGCGCCGCCGCCGAGAGCCACCCCCGGCGCGAGCTCGAAACTCTCCACCAGGACGCCCTCAGTTCGCCTCGACGCCGGCCGTCGGCGCCTCGTCGCCGGCGCTCGCCGCGACGGCAGCGCGCCGCCCGCTCTGTTCCACCGCGGCGCGAATGTAGGACACGAAGAGGGGGTGCGGATCGGTCGGCCGCGAGCGGTACTCGGGGTGGAACTGGCTGCCGAGGAACCAGGGATGGTCCGGCGCCTCGACGATCTCGACGAACTTGCCGTCCGGGCTCCTGCCGGAGACGACCAGCCCGGCGCCGCGGAGCGCGCCGAGGTACTTCTGGTTGACTTCGTAGCGGTGGCGGTGGCGCTCCCTGATCAGCATCCGGCCTTCCGCTTCCTCGGCCGATCCGGCGAAGGCCTCGGCCGCAAGCGTGCCCTCCTCGATCAGGCAGGGGTAGGCGCCGAGCCGCATGGTGCCGCCCATCTCCTCGACACCGAGAAGATCGCGCAGCTTGTAGATGACCGGATGGGCGGCCGCTTCGTCGAACTCCGTCGAATGGGCGCCCTGCAGACCGCAGGCGTTGCGGGCCATCTCGATCACCATGCACTGCATCCCGAGGCAGATGCCGAACATCGGCACGCGTTTCTCGCGAGCGTAGCGGATCGCCCGGATCTTGCCCTCCACGCCCCGCGGGCCGAAGCCGATCGGCGCCAGCAGGCCGTCGACCTCGAACAGCTCCCGCGGCCAGGACTCGGCCTCCAGGTCCTCCGCGTTGATGTAGACCAACTGGACCTCGACGTCGTTGGCGATGCCGCCGTGCATCAGCGCCTCGTTCAGGCTCTTGTAGGCGTCGGGCAGTTCGACGTACTTGCCCACGATGCCGATCCGCACGCGGCCCCGCGGGTTGCGGATGCGGTCGACCATCCGTTCCCAACCGGAGAGATTGCGCGGCGAACCCGGCAGGTTCAGCAGGTCGAGGAGCGACTCGTCCAGACCCTCGCGGCAGAACATCAGGGGCACTTCGTAGATCGTGTCGACGTCGCGGGCGGCGACCACGTTGCGCGCGTCGACGTTGCAGAACTGGGCGATCTTCGCCTTCGTCTCCGTCGGCAGGTCGCGGTCCACGCGGCAGAGCAGGATGTCCGGCGAGACGCCGATCGCCCGCAGTTCCCGCACCGAGTGCTGGGTCGGCTTCGTCTTCTGTTCGTCGGAGGCGGCGATGTAAGGCACCAGGGTGAGATGGATGTTGACCGCGTTGTTGCGTCCGAGTTCCTGGCGGAACTGGCGGATCGCCTCCAGAAAGGGCAGGGACTCGATGTCGCCCACCGTGCCGCCGATCTCGACCAGGACGACGTCGGCGTCGCCGGCCACCCGCCGCATCCCGGCCTTGATCTCGTCCGTCACATGGGGAATCACCTGCACGGTGTTGCCCAGATAGTCGCCGCGCCGCTCCTTGTCGATCACGGCCTCGTAGATCCTGCCGGTCGTGTAGTTGTGCTTCTTGCTCGTGCTGCAGGTCGTGAAGCGCTCGTAGTGCCCGAGGTCGAGATCCGCCTCGGCGCCGTCGTCGGTCACGAAGACCTCGCCGTGCTGGTAGGGCGACATCGTTCCCGGATCCACATTGACGTACGGGTCGAGCTTCATCAATTCGACCGAGAAACCGCGGGCCTCGAGGATCGCCCCGACCGACGACGCGGCGACGCCCTTGCCCAGCGAAGACACGACGCCGCCGGTGATGAAGATGTATTTGGCCATGGCAATGAACCTCGTCTCGTCCGTCAGACGGCCGTGTCGGCGCGCATCCGCCGCTCGGCCGCCGCCAGGTCCTCCGGCGTGTCGACGCCCAGCGGCGCCTCGTCGACCGGCAGCACGCGGATGCGGATGCCGCTCTCCAGGGCGCGAAGCTGCTCCAGGCCCTCGCGGCGCTCAAGCGGCGTCCGGTCCAGAGCGGCAAGACGCAGGAGAACGCTCCGCCGATAGCCGTACACGCCTACGTGCAACCGAACCGGGGCCGCCGATCCTCCGTCGTCCTCCAGGCGCCGGCGGAAGGGAATCCCCGCTCGGCTGAAGTACAGGGCGTAGCCGTCGCACCCGCAGACGACCTTGACCCGGTTCGGATCCAGCAGCGCGTCCTCCTCTGCCTCGGCGGCCAGCGTCGCCATGTCCTCTCCGGGATGAGCGCGAAGGTGCGAAGCGAGCGCGGTGATCGCGGCGGAATCGAGCAGCGGTTCGTCGCCCTGCACGTTGATCACGGCATCCGCCCGCCACTCGCGCGCCGCCCAGGCGATCCGGTCCGTGCCGCTCGCGCAGTCCGCGGGCGTCATCTCGCAGCGACCGCCGAAGGCTGTCACCGTCCGGCGGATGTCCTCGTGGTCCGTCAGCACGACGACGGCGTCAAGACCCGAGGCCTCGGTCGCTCGCCGGTAGACGTGCTCGATCATCGGTCGGCCGCGGATGGTCAGCAGAGCCTTCCCGGGCAGTCGGATCGAGTCATGGCGAGCCGGAATGGCACAGACGACGCCGACCGCGTCCGCTACGAGTCCAGCACTCGACACGGCCCACATTACCCGCGCGCCGCGCCAAGGGTCAAACCAGCCCGCCTGTAGGCTCGACCGGTGAAGGACGGGCTTCGATCGCCGCGGCCACGGACGGCGCTCGCCGGCGCGTTGCTGGCCGCGGGATTCGCGCAGCCGGGCTGCGTCAGCGCGCCGGCGCCCACCGGCACCGCGGAGTGGATATGGGCCGACGGCGAGGGCGCGGGGTCGGGAGAACCGGCCTCCTGGGTGTTGCTGCGAGACTTCGAGCTGACGGCGGCGCCCGAGGCGGCGGCGCGACTGTTCGTCGTCGCCGATCGGGAATACGCGGTGCACCTGAACGGACACCAGATCGCCCGGGGTTCGTACCGACGGGGCGAACCGATCGACGAGTTCCAGGTCGCCCACCTGTTGCGCGAAGGTTCGAACCGCTTGACGATCGAAGCGCGGACGCCCCACGGCGACGGCGGCCTCCTGGCCGGCATCGAACTCGACGACGGCTCGATGCCAGTGGTGACGGACGCCGACTGGCGGGTCGCCGGAACCTGGGAACCGCGTCTGGTCAAGGGAGAAACTCCGCTCGCGGAAGCCCGGACGCCGCTTCGAGCGGTCCGGGTCTGGGGACGGCCGCCAGTCGGTCGCTGGGGCAGGGTGAGCCGCGGCGAACCGCGGAAGGCCGATCGGATCTGGCGCGCCACCGCGGCCTGGCGCATCGTTCGCGTGACGACGTCGCCAGGCTTGGAGATCGCGCCCGGATGGCGGTCCTCCCATCGGGCCGACTTCGGAAGGGAGGTCGCCGGCGTGCTTGAACTCGAGTTTCGACCGGAGGCGCCGGACGTCCGCCGGGAACTTCGCACCTGTCTGGCCGGCGACTGCGAGCGGCGGCCATTGACGCTGACGCCCGGCAGACCGGCGTGGCGCGACTCGGACCGGCGCAGCTTCGACACGGTGATCGTCGCCGGCCTGCCCGGGCTGCGGACGGTCCGGGCACGGAGGTAGATCGCCGCCGGCCCGGGAGTCAGGGCTGCGCGCGCGGGTCTTGCGACCGGCTCGCCGGCGGGACCGCGAAGCGACGCGGCCCGCTCGTCAGGGCGTCTCCCAACGGATGCCTTCAGGCGGTTCGAAACTGCCGGGAGGAACGCCGGACCGATAGTCGCCCAGCAGGAACCGGTTCTCGTTGCGCTGAGCGTCGTAGTAGGTCAGTTCTCGCAACCGCCGGTTCTCGCCGTCGATCACGACCTGCACTTCCGCCACGTCCTCGCTCGGCGCCAACGGCCGCAGGACGACGCGCAGGCGACGCCCTTCGGCGGCGCCCAGATCCGCCTCGTAGCGATCCCGGAGGTCGCCGGTCGCGAGCAGAAAGAAGTCGAGCCCGGGCGCGGGCTGTTCCGACAGGTCGTAGCGCTGGCCGACCGTCTCGCCGGGATTCCAGTGGTGGACCGTACGCCCGCAGAGCAGGAACGCCTTCTCGAACGGCGGAGAATAGTCCCAGCGCAGACAGCCCGGGAGATCGATGGCGAGGCTGCCGCGTTCGGTCTCGCCGTCCTCTGGCGCGAAACCGAAGGGCACGAAGGTCTGCACGAAGCCGGCCGACAGCGGACCTGAACTCTCGAGCTCTCGCCGGAAGTCGTCCAGCGCCCGCCACGGGTCGTCGGCGGCCGGCGCCAACGCGCCGAAGCCGAGCGCCGAGGCCGCCGCCAGCGCCGCCGCCCAAACCGGTGGCATCAGTGCTTGAAGTGACGCCGGCCGGTGAGCGCCATCGCGATGCCATGTTCGTCGGCGGCGGCGACGATCTCGGCGTCGCGCACCGAGCCGCCCGGCTGGGCGATCGCGGTGACGCCGGCGGCAGCCAGGACGTCGACGCCGTCGCGGAAGGGAAAGAAGGCGTCGGAGGCGGCCACCGTTCCCGCGAGATCCAGTTGCGCCTTGTCCAGCGCAATTCGGCAGGAGTCGACGCGGCTCATCTGGCCGGCGCCGATGCCCACCGTCTGGTGCTCGTTCGCGACGACGATCGCGTTCGACTTCGTGACCCGACAGACTCTCCACGCGAAGTCGAGAGCGCGAAGCTGAGCCGCGTCCGGCCGCGCCCGGGTCGGGCAGTTCCAGCCGGCCGGATCTTCCGGCGCGGCGTCGAGCCGCTGACCGAGGAAGCCGCCCTCGATCGCTCGCAGCTCCCACTGGTCGGAGACGGGCGAGAACGTCGGACACTCGAGCAGGCGCAGGTTCTTCTTTCGTCCCAGCCGCTCGAGTGCGGCCGGCTCCCAGGCCGGCGCCGTCACCACCTCGACGAACAGCTCCGCCATCGCCTCCGCGAGGGCGCCGTCGACCGGCCGGTTGAGCGCGACGATCGAACCGAACGCGGACACGGGGTCGCAGGCCAGGGCACGTTCCCAGGCCTCCACCGGCGTGTCGCCGCGACCGACGCCGCAGGGATTGTTGTGCTTGACGATGACCACCGTGGGGGCTTCCTCCGGACCGTCGAACAGCGCCGACAGCTTGCGCGCCGAGTCGACGTCCAGGAGGTTGTTCCACGAAAGTTCCTTGCCTTGAAGCTGGCGAAAGCCGCCGAACACGCCGAAGCCGCCGACCGGCCGGTAGACCGCGGCCGCTTGGTGCGGGTTCTCGCCATAGGGCGGCTGAAGCGCCCGCTCGAGTTCGAGCCGGATCGCGCCGGGAAGCTCGTCGGTCTCGTCAACGAGCGCCGAAGCGGCGCCGTTGGCCAGCCAGTCGGCGATCGCCGCGTCGTAGCTCCGCGTGTGCCGGAAGGCCTTGAGCGCGAGTCCGCGGCGGATCTCCTCGGACAGCCCCCCGGCGCACTCGAGCGCCGCGAGGACCGCCGGGTAGTCGGAAGGGTCGACCACGACGGCGACATTGGCGAAGTTCTTGGCCGCCGCCCGGACCATGCTGGGCCCGCCGATGTCGATCATCTCCACCGCGCCGTCCACCGACGCGCCCGGCGCCGCTGCGGCGGCGGCGAACGGGTAGAGGTTGACGGCCACCAGATCGATCGGCGGGATCTCGTGCTCTTCCAGCTCGTCGCGGTGTTCCGAACGCCGACGGTCGGCGAGGATGCCGCCGAAGATGCGTGGATGCAGGCTCTTGACCCGGCCGTGGAGAATCTCCGGGTGGCCGGTGATCTCGGACACCGCGGTCACCGGCACGCCGCGTTCGGCGAGGCGCCGCGCCGTGCCGCCGGTGGAGACGATCTCGACGCCCAGCTTCGCCAGACCCGACCCGAGATCCTCCAGCCCTCTCTTGTCGAAGACCGAAACCAGTGCGCGGCGAACGGGGAGCATCGGCGTCGACGCAGCGTAGCACGCGGGAACGGTTGCGTTGACGCGCCCGGCGCCTCCCTGCTAGAACATCCTGCTCTGCCGCGCGACCCGTCGTGCGCGACTCTGCCCAGGTAGCTCAGTCGGTAGAGCACCTGACTGAAAATCAGGGTGTCGGTGGTTCGATTCCGCCCCTGGGCACCACGTACGCGAGTCCGGCGATCGCCTATACTCCGGACCGTCGCCGCGGAGGACGGTCCCGTCCCGGCCGGCACCGCACGCGGAACGCCTGCAAGTGCAACTCTTCCAGCAACTTGCTGTTTCCGTGCGGGGGTGTCGAGGGCGGCGGCGCAGAGGAACGGCCGGTGGCCGGAACCCTCGCCGCGCGAGGGCCGTCCCGAAACCCAGCGGTCAGCAACTGGTCAGCCAAGCGTCACGCATCGTCCGGAATGCTCCCGGCGTAGTGTTCTTTAGAGTTCTCGAAAACTCGGCGTCCGTCCCCGCGCTCGCGGAGACCGGGCGCCCGGCGCAGGGAATCTCCGCCCCACGGAGCAGTCGAGAAGCCAGCCCATGCAGCGCGGTAACGGCACGTCGCAAGAGGCAACGCCCGGGCGAGGAAAGGGCCGCGGCGCCGGCAGCGGACCGTCGCGCCGTCTGCGTTTCGGCAGTTTCGAGTTCGATCCCGAAACGCTTGAACTGCATGGCGACAAGGAGACGATTCGGCTCCAGCCCCAACCGGCCAGGCTGCTTCACCTGCTGATCGCCAGCCGCGGCGCCGTCGTGACGCGCGGCGCCGTTCGGCGTCACCTCTGGCCCGACGAAGTCCACGTCGAGTTCGACCAGAGCATGAACTCCTGCGTCAAGCGCATTCGCGTGGCGCTCGGGGACAGCGCCGAGACGCCTCGCTACATCGAGACGCTGCCGCGGATCGGCTATCGATTCCTGCAGCCGGTCATGGAAGTCCGGGACGCCGTCCCGCCGCTTCCCGCCGCGCCGGCGGCGCCGGACGTTCCGCCGCCCCGGCCAAGGTCGCGCCAGGCATCGGCCGCGGCGCTCGCGGCAACGGGCGCGGTCGTTGGCCTGGTCCTCACGATCCTGGTCTGGCACGGTCTGAACTCGCGGCCCGGCATCGCCAACGAGCCGCCGCGCCACGTACTGGCGGTGCTGCCCTTCGCCGCCCTCGAGGGCCGGACCGGGGCCGAGCCCTTCCGCCAGGCCCTTGCCCAGGAGCTCATCACGTCGCTCGCCCGCCACGGTTCACGGAACCTCGCGGTCGTGGCCCAGGACGCCGGGCCCGACCTCGAGACCGGCTTGTCGGCGCCTGGCGTCCACGCCGATTTCGTGCTCGACGGACGCGTCCAGCGCGAACAGGGCAGGCTCCGGGTATGGGCGCGGCTCCTGCTCGCGAAGGACGGCACCGTCCTGTGGACCGAGGCCTACGACGGCGCGGAGGAGGAGATCCTCGTCTTCCAGACCGAGGTGAGCGCCCGCATCGGCGACGCGGTTCTGGGCCGGTTGGCGCAACTCACGGGAGAATCCACGGACCCGCAACGCCAGAGTTGACGTCAACGGTCCCAGGAACCGAAGCGGCCCGGCCATCCGATCGCCGCCGCCAGTTGGCTCAGGAAACGCGGCCGCGCCACTTCCTCGGCGCCGAATCGCAGGAGATGCGCGGTTACCTGCTGGCAATCGATGAACGCGAAGCCCCAGCTCCGCAAACGGTCGACCAGGTGAACCAGAGCGACGCTGGAGGCGTTCGAACGCCGCGCGAACATCGACTCGCCGAAGAACACGCCGCCGACGGCGAGCCCGTACAGGCCGCCGGCCAGTGCGCCCTCCTCGAGACATTCGATCGAGTGGGCGAAGCCTCGGCGGTGCAAGCGATCGAAGGCGTCGATCAGAGGCTGGGTGATCCACGTGCCCGGCCGGCCCGGACGGTCCTCCGCGCAGGCGGTCACGACTTCCCGGAAGCGGGCGTCGAAGGTGACCTCGAAGCGGCCGCGCCGCAGCTCCTTGCGGAGACTCCGCGAGACCCTGAACCGCTCCGGATAGAGCACCAGCCGCGGGTCGGGAGAGAACCAGAGAACCGGTCCGTCGGCGCCCAGCAGCGGCCAGGGGAAGATGCCCGCCCGGTAAGCGGCCAGCAGGCGCTCCGGTTCGAGGTCGCCGCCCACCGCCAGCAGGCCGCTCGGGTCCGCCAGCTCCGGAGACGGAAACTCCAGGCGCCGCTCGTCGAGCAGGAAGGGTCGCCTCCGATTCACCGCCGGCAGGCTACACGTTGAACCGGAAGTGAACCACCTCGCCGTCCCGCACCTGGTATCCCCGGCCCTCCAGGCGCAACGTTCCCCGGTCCCGGCAGGCCGCCATCGAGCCGGCGTCGATCAGTTCCCGCCAATCGACGACTTCGGCGCGGATGAAGCCTCGTTCAATGTCCGAGTGAACGGCCCCGGCGGCGGTTCCGGCCGGTTCGCCGCGGCGAATCGTCCAGGCGCGCACCTCGTCCTCGCCGACGGTGAAGAAGGAGATCAGCCCCAGGAGGTCGTGGCCCGCCCGCGCCACCCGGACGGCGCTCGGTTCGTCCAGGCCCGCTTCGGCCAGGAAGTCGCCGCGGTCCTCCGGCTCGAGACGCGAGATCTCCTCTTCAAGGGCGGCGCTGACGACCAACGCGTCGGCGCCCGGCGAACGCTCGAGGCCGACGATTGCATCCCGGTCGGCCGCGGCCTGTTCATCGACGTTCAGCACGACCAGCATCGGTTTCAGGGACAGCAGCCCGTAGCCGCGCAGTTGCTTCTCCTCGTCGTCGCCGAACTTGATCGACCGTAGCGCCGTCTCCGCTTCGAGCGCGGGAAGAACCCGCTCCGACAGCAGTCGGCGCTCGCGCTTCTCCCGGTCGGCGAGGCCCCGCTTCCGGGCCTGGGCCAGGCGCTCGAGCCGGCGCTCGACCAGCTCGACGTCCGCCAGGATCAGTTCCAGGTCGACCGCGGCGACATCGCGCGCCGGGTCGACGACGCCGGCCGGATGGACGAGATCCGGATCCGCGAACCCGCGCACGACGTGAACGAGGGCGTCCATCATCCGCAACTCGGCCAGGTCGAGCGTCTCGCCCCGACCGCGGTCGATGCCCGGGACGTCGACGAACCGCACCCGCGCCGGCACGAAGCGCCGCGGACGGTAGAGTTCGCGGAGCTGCTCGAGGCGCGGGTCGCCAACGTGCGCGACCCCGACGTTCGTCGTCCTGGACGCCTTGTACTTCCCGGTCTCCTGGCGCGACGCCGTCAGCGCATTGAACAGCGCCGTCTTGCCCGCCTTCGGCAGACCGAGGATGCCGAGCTGCATCCGCCGCGGCCCTCAGGCGCCGGCGCCGAAACTGGCGGCGAGGATGGCCAGGTCTTCGCCATCGACCTGGCCGCTGCCGTCGAAGTCGGCGTCGGCGTCGTAGCGCCGCGACGTCGAACCGGCGCCGAACGCCAGGCCGAGACGGACCAGATCCGAACCAACGACCCGTCCGTCCCCGTCCACGTCGCCCCGCGGCACGACCGCGCCCTTGACCTGGAAGCGCCCCAGCAGCCGGTTGTAGACGTTCCCGTTCAGGTCCCACGCGCGCAGGGTCATCGTGACCACGCCGCTCAACGGGACGGGCGGCCTGTAGCTCCAGCGCAGCCCTCGCGCATCGTCGTCCACGACCGGGGCCGGCGCGGCCGCGCCGCCGACCACGAGCCTTGCCGACTCTTCCACGATGTCGCTGCCGAAATCCCTCATCTCCACTTCCACCGCGGCTTCGGCCGGAACCTGACGCGCGCCGTGCGCCGGCGAGAGTCGGGTCGGCACGGGCGGCACGGCATCCGTCGCCAGCAGGACGTCGGCGAAGACCTTCGCCAGCAGGTCGTAGCCCGATCCGTTCGGGTGGCCGACGGGGTCCTCCTCGCCCGGGTAGTAGTACTCTCGAAACAGGCGCGGCCGGGTGCTGAACGCCTCGAACGGATCGACCAGGCCGCGGCCTCGCTGAGCGGCCAGCCGACGGATCGCCTGCGCGAGGTCCTGGTTCTCCACGTTGTTCGGGTCGACGCGGGCATTCAGCAGACGGGGAATCAACGTCGCGTGCCAGGGCGTCCAGCCGGCGTCGGCCGCCCGCGTTGCCATCCGGTCCAGGTTGAACAGGGTCGTCTCAGGCGAAATGCCGCGGCTGAGGTCGTTCGTGCCCTCCATCAGCAGCAGGCAGTCGCCCGGCTCCGCGAGCACGCCCTCGATGCGCGCCAACCCTTCCGGCGTCCGCTCGGCGCCCACGCCGCGATTGTCGACGACGAGCCCGGGAACCAGCGCCTCCAGGCGCGGCGGGTAGCCGGACGCCTTCCGCTCCGGGTCGTCGCCCACGCCGGCGGTGATGCTGTCGCCGAACGCCTTGCAGCGGGTCGGGCTCTGCGCCGCCGCCGCAGCGCCGAGGACGAACGCGAAGGCGGTCGTCGCGGCGGCGAGCCGGAGCGGCCGCGGGCGGAGTCCATGGATCCCGAGGCCGGTTCCGCCCGGCGATGGGCAGCCATCCCGCATGCGCCGGCTCGGACCGTTCGAAGAGTCCGTTCCTTCCGGCTTATGTGCTATTATGCATGTTTGCGCCATCCGGTCAGTCTTCCTTGTACTCGAGCCCATCGCGCCCCTCAAGGAGAAGAACGGAATGATGAGGCAAACGTTCGGCCTGTTTCTCGCAGCGGCACTCGGCGTTCCGGCCGCCCTCTCGGCGCAGGGCACGTCCTACGTTCTGATCGGCGCCAGCGACGACTCCAGGGACGTTCTTCTCAGCGTTCACAACCCGACCAGCCAGAGTCAGAGCTTCGACATCCTCCCGATTCCGGCGGGAACCAACGGCGTCCATCGCACGGCCGCCTCGACCCGAGTCGACGTCCCGGCCGGTCGCACGATCGTCTACTCCGATCTCGCCGAGGGCGGCCCCGCGATGGTGGAACTGACGGCCCACGGCGAGCTCACGTTTCAAGCCTATCTGATGCCTCTGAACTCGACCGGCAACCGGGTCGGGCTGCGCCAGCAAGTGCCGATCGTCGACTCGGAGAATCTCATCCGCGGCGGCGCCTGGGCCTTCGTGAGCGGACTGCGCCGGGACTCCCGCGATCGTTCCGACTACGCGATCCTGAACCTGGCCCACTCGTCCAACCGCTGCGAACACCGCGTCCGCGGCCGCGACGGCCACTGGGCCCGGGAGTCGACCGTCCTGAACCACCCGCCCCTGTCGTTGACCTGGGTGCCCGACGTGCTCGCGGTGGTCGGCGTGAGAATCGGCGACCGCTACACGATCTCGACGAACTGCGGCCGGGCCTTCTACGTGGCGGCACTCGTCTCGAGCGACCGAAGCGACAGGCTGACGGTGCTCGAACCGTCACGGAGCGGCGCCTCGAGCCTGACGCCGCCCCGGCGCGGCGAGCCACCGCCCGGGCGACCGACCTCGACCGCTTGCACCTCGGGATGGGTCTGCGTCGACCTGAAGGGCGTCTTCCACCGCGCCACCGCGTCCAGGCCCAGCTACGAGACCAGGCTGAACACGCCGGCCGGCACGTACCGACGCGCCGTCTTTCGCTTCAAGGTCCACCACGGCGGCTGGAACCGCGTGTCGTCGCGCAACCAGAATCTCTTCTGGCTGGCTCGAGAGAAACACGTCGACCTGTTCGGGTTCGGAGTCGCCAGAGGCCCCGGCGGCCCCCCCCAGGTCTTCTACCGCACGGACTGGGGCGTCAACCACGTTAACAAGCGGCGGGTGGTGAAGAACTTTCTCATGCAGGCCGGCCAGACGTACGACGTGACGTACGACTTCGACGCTGCCGGCGGACGCATCACGCTCACCCTGACCGACTCGAACGGCGCCGACGTCATGAAGTCGGTAGGGAAGCCCAACATCTCCGTGATCCCCTTCGCCCGGGGCCAGCGGATCGCCGTCGGTTTCGGCTTCCGCGGCAAGCACCAAACCGAGCCGGCGCAGCCCGGATGGCGCTGGTCCGACCTGCACGTCGAGCTGCTGCCCAGGTAGCCCCGGCGGCGCCGACATGAGGCGACGTCCGCCCGTAAACCGAATGGCGGCGATCCTCGCCGCGACCCTGTGGACGGCCTGCGCCGAGGCGCCGCCGGTTCACCGCGGACCGATCGTGCTGATCACGATCGACACGCTGCGCGCCGACCTGCTCGGCGCCGGCCTGATGCCGAACCTGGACCGCCTCGCGGCCGAAGCGGACTGGGCCGGCGCGGCCATCACGACGTCGAGCTGGACGGTACCGTCCATGGCCTCCCTGTTCACGGGCCAGCAGCCCTGGCGTCACGGCAGTTGGCACGGCGCCCGCGCTCGCCTGCGCGACGACGCGCCGACCCTGCCCGAGATCCTCCGCGAGCTCGGCTACGAGACCGCGGCCTTCCGCTCGAACAGCTGGCTCACCAGGACCTTCGGCTACGTCCGCGGCTTCGACCGCTTCGGCCCGGTGAGCCGAATGGAACGGGTCACCGAGGTCCTGGCGGCACTCCACGGCGGACCGCAGTTCGTGTGGATGCACGTGTTGCCGCCGCACGCGCCCTACCGCCGCCACGTCCGCTATCTCGACCGCCTGGACGCGCCGCGCGACGACCTGCCGGAGCGCATCGCTCCGCTCGACATGCGGCCGTTCGCGGATCCGGAAAGACCGCTCGATCCGGATCAGCGCGAAAGGGCCTGGCAGCTCTACCAACTGACCGCCGCCCACGCGGACAGTCAGGTCGGCCGGATGCTGGACGCGCTGCGAGCCAGCGGACACTTCGACGACGCCCTGATCGCCGTGACCTCCGATCACGGCGAGGAGTTCGGCGAGAACGGCCAGGTTCTGCACGGCAACAGCCTGCACCGGGTGCTGATCGAGGTGCCGCTGATCGTCAAGCTGCCGGCGGACTGGCCCCGTCGGATCGACCCCGGCGCGACGGTGGCCAACCACCGCCTGTTCTCCACGCTGATCGACGCCGCCGGCGGAACGCCGCCGCCCGGCAGTCCGCCCAGCCTGTTCCAGCGCAGCGCGGCCGGCGCCCTGTCCGAGCTCTATCTGGGCAACGGCGTGAACCGGATGTCCCTGGTCGAGAGCGACCGTCAGCTCATCTGGACAAGCCGCTTCGCGGCCGCGGAGGAGCGGTACTACGACGCGATGCTGGCGCTCGCGGGCGGCGAGCCGCCATCGCCGCTGCCGGAGCCGCCGGAGACGTTGACGGCTCGCCTCGAACGGGAGTTCGAGAACGCGCCGCCGCTCATGGGGGCGGCCGGAACGCGGCCCAGGCTCCAGGCTTTCGAGTGGAGCGCCGACGGCACGGTCGAGCCGAGCGCCGGGGAAGACGACTTCGCGCGCCGATTGCGGGATCGCTGGCAGGCGGAGAACGGTTCCGATCTGGCGGCCAGGCTCGCCGAGCGCGGCGAGCCCGATATCAGCCCGGAGGAGATGGAACGACTCCGTGCGCTGGGCTACGTCGTCACGTCGCGCAAGCCGACGCCGACCGAGGAACCGTAGCTCGCAGTCTTCGGGCTGCGCCGTCGCGCAGGGAACACGACCCGGAAAGCCGACGAGGGCGTCGGCCAGCGCGAGGCTGTTCGCTCCCTTGCAAGCCCGCGACGGGACGGACTGAACGCCGCGTTGTCTGTTCCATGGCCCGCATCACAGCCGCGGCTTGCTCGCGGGCCGAAGCCGCAGATCGTAGACCTCGGCCGACGGAGGCAGCGCGGCGGCGTCGACGATCGCGGTCGCAAGGTCCGCGGGATCGAGGAAGCGCTCGGCGTCGTACCGCTGGCCGAGACCGCGGCAGACCTCCCGCTGCATCCGGCCGCGGGTTCTTCCCGGGTAGACGCTCAGCACGCGGACGCCGTCGGCGTTCACTTCCGCCCGCAGGCCGTCGGCGATCGCCCGCAGCGCGTGCTTGCTCGCGGCGTAGGCGGCGCTGCCCGCGGCCGCCCCGAGACCCGCGGTCGAGTTGACGAACACGACCAGGCCACGGCGGGCGCGCAGCGCCGGCAACAGTCGCCGGGTCAGCAGATACGGAGCGCGGACGTTGACCGCGAACTGGAGATCGAGGTCCTCGATCGGCGCCGATTCGACCGGTCCCGCGCGGAAAGCGCCGGCGGCATGGACGAGCAGGTCCAAGCCGTCGCCCAACGACTCCGCGGCCGCGCCGACCCTCGCGACCGCCGACCGGTCAGCGAGGTCCCCGGCGACGGTCCGAACGGCGCCGTCTCCCGCGTCGAGTTTCGTGCCGATCTCCCGCAGCCGCGCCTCGTCCCGGCCCAGCAGCGCGAGCGACGCCCCTTCCCCGGCGAGCGCCCGGGCGACCGCCCCGCCGATCGCGCCGGTGGCCCCGGCCACGACCGCAATCCGTTCGGCGAACCTCGACACGCGCGCAGCTTACCGACCGGTAAGCTGCGGCTGATGCCGAGGTCGCTTCGCCTGACGCTGACGATCCTCGCCTTGGCGGCCGCGCCCCCCGAGGACGTCGCCGCCGACGGGCTGACCGCCTACCGCGGATCGGCCTGGGCGCACCTGCAGGCGGAACCGCCCATCCTGTGGCTGGGAACCGAGCGCTCCGTGGAACTGCCAGCGGAGGAGGCGGCGGCCGCCGTTCGCTACCACGACCTGGTTCTGCTCGGACCGCAACCGGACGGTCGTCCGGAGTGGGCGGTCGCCGGCCGCGACACGAACGGACAGCGGTTCCTGCTGTACGCAGGTCGCGGCGGAGTAGTGACCGCCCTGCCAACGCCGCGCCGAACGGCAACGGGAAACAGGCTCGGCTCCGCCCGATGGCTCGCGTCGGACGGTCCCGAGCCCCTGCACGGCCTGGTCTGGCTCGAGGCGGGCCGTCCTCGCGCCCAGGAGGTCTGGCTGGCGCCTTGGCGCGACGGCGGCTTCGAGCCCCCCGCCCGGCTGGTCGCGGCTGGCCCGGGTTCCCAGACCGCTCTGGACGCCGCGGTGCTTCGCGACGGTTCCTGGCTGCTCGTCTGGTGCGCCTTCGACGGCGAGGACGACGAACTCGTCTGGCGGCAGCGGCGACCGGAAGGCGCCTGGGTCGGCGGCCGCGTCTCGCCCGACAACGGAGCGCCCGACATCACGCCGCGGCTGCGGGTCACTCGGGACGGCGCCGCGGTCGCCTGGAGCCGCTACGACGGCCGCGTCTATCGCGTGCGCACGGCGCGCTTCAAGGACGGACGCTGGAGCGACGAAGACTGGGCGGCCCCGGCCGATTCGCTCTACCCCGAATGGGCGGGCGGCGACGACACGCTGCTCTATCTGGAGGGGGCGACCCGGACCTGGACCGCGGCCGGTCCGGCGTCGACGCTGCGCTTCGAAACGGCGACGTCGACGGCGCCCGTTCTCGACATCGACTCCACTTCGGGTGTCGTTGGGGCGCTCTGGCCGGAGGCATCCGGCTGGCGCGCGGAAGCCGGACGGTCCGTCGGAGCGCGACCGTGAGGAACGCCGTCCGGGCGCTGGCCGCGCGTCTCCAGGCCCGACCACGGAACCGCGAAGGACTGTTCGCGAGCCGTCCGGCGGTGGTGACGCTGGCGGCCCTGAGCTGTTTCCTGCTGGCGGCGCCGTTGACCATCGGCAAGCCGGGTCAACCGGTGACGCTCAAGGCGGACGAGCCCGCCTACTACCTGATGGCGCTCAGCCTCGCCCGCGATCTCGACCTGAGCTACGAGCCGGCGGACGGCGACCGGCTGCTCGAGGAATTCCCGTTCAGTTCGACCGGCAACCTGATCCTGATGACCTCGGACGACTGGCGGACCGTCCACTACGGCAAACCGCTGGCCTACCCGCTGTTCGGCGCCCCCTTCGCCGCCCGGTGGGGCGCCAACGGGCTGGTGTTCTTCAACATGGCGCTGTTCGTCGCCATGCTGTGGTTGGCCGCGACGTTCCTGGCGCGGCGCGCCTCGCCCGCCGTCGCCGCAGCCTTCGCCTGCGGCCTGCTGCTGCTCTCGGCGTGCTCGCGCTACGTGTTCTGGCTCCAGCCGGAGGTGTTCAACATGTTCGGCGTCTTCGGCGCCCTGTACTGGGCATTCGAGAACCGTCGACGGGCCTGGTGGCTGACCGCGCTCTCCGGCGTGTTGCTGGCGCTGCCGACGTACAACAAGCCGATGTTCGCCGCGATCGCCCTGCCGCTGGCCGGCGGCTTCCTGCTGCGCCGGCAGTGGCGTACGGCCGCGCTCTGGATCGCAGCGTTCGCGGCCGCGCTGGCGCTGCTCTCGGTGATGTCGTTCGGCTGGACCGGCCAACCGCTGCCCTACCTGGGCGCCGACGTGCGGGCGGCGGTTCGCGTGTGCGAGCCGGGCGGCTGGCCGGCGGAGATCGTCGAGGCGCGCCGGACCGCCGCCGGCGCCGCACCGACGACCGGCGAGGCGGCCGCCGCGGCGACCATCCCGGAATCGCCGACCGGCAACACGTTTTCCTGGCTTTTCCGCATTCCACGCCAGTCGATCGGCGAGGTGGCGGAGAACGTCGGCTACTTCCTGGTCGGCCGTCACGCCGGTCTGCTGCCCTACCACCCGTTCGCGGCCCTGGCCTTCGGCCTGTTCCTGTTCGGCCGACGCGACCGGGACCGCTGGATGCTGGTCCTGGCGCTCGTCGCGGTCGCCGGCTACTTCCTGCTCTTCATCGGCTGGAACTGGCAGGGAGGAGGAGGCTTCATCGGCAACCGCTACTTCGTCAGCGCGATGCCGGCCTTCGTCTTTCTCGTGCCCGGCCGGATCCCGCTCTGGACGCTGCCGGCCGGCGGGCTCGCCGCCGGCCTGTTCGTCGGCGCGACGGTACTCGCGCCGTTCGGCGTCACCGTGCCGGCGCCGACGCTGCAGGCGCACACCCGCAACGCACCGCTCCGCTACCTGCCGTTCGAGTTCTCGCTGCGCAACGTGCCCGGCTACGAGCGGAGGGGCATCGCCGGCATGAGGATCCTGGGCCGGTCCGACCGCGTGCTGGAACGCGGCGGTTCCTGGTGGGTCGCCGCCCGCGGTCCGAGCGAACTGTTCATCGAGTCCCGAGACCGGCTCGACAGCCTGACGCTATTCGTCGCTTCGCCCGCGGCGCCGAATCGACTGCGGCTGAGGCTCGACCGCGGTCCGGCGGTCGACGTGGAGGTCGCCGAAGCCGGTCGGCGCCAGCGGGTGACACTGCTTTCCCGCAAGCCGCACAGAACGAGAAGGCGCGACGGACATCGAAGCCACGTGCACCGTCTGCGCGTCGAGACCACCCGCGGCGCGCCCACCGTCTGGACCAGGGTCCGGCCGCCGGCCCCGTGCGCCGTCTACGCCTGGAACCGCGAGACGGAAGAGACCTTTTACCTCGGCGTCGAACTGCGGTTCCTCGCCAGCGAAGAGCACCTGAACGCCGAGGTCTTCGCGGCCCGGATCGGCACCGTCGGCCTGACGCCGGCCACGCTGCGCGCCGGGGCGGAGGTCGAACTCCCGGTCGGCGTGACGAACGAGTCCCTGGTCGTCTGGCGACGCCAGGGCTACGTCGGGGTCAATCTCGCGTCCCGCTGGCGAAAGGGATTCGCCATGGGCGAAGGCGAGGAACCCGGCCCCCGAATCGCCCCGGAAGGCCGGCGCACCCGGTTGCCGGAGCTGGCGCCCGGCGCCTTCGAAACGGCAATGCTCCGGGTTCGCGCACCGCGCGAACCGGGCGACTACACGCTGGAGATCGACCTCGTCTACGAGCACGTCTCCTGGTTCGAGGAGCGCGGCGTCGCGCCGCTGCGGCTGCCGATACGGGTGGAGGCCCTCCCATCGTCGCCTCCGGAGGGCTAGCCCGTGGCGAACGTCGCGCTGCATTCGAGCGGCCAACCATCCCGCCCGGCATCGTTGCTCCTCGGTCGAAGTTGGCCCGAACTGCTCCCTCGTCGCGCCTTGCCGGGCGGCCGCCTGACCACTCTCGGCGCGACACGCACTTCCACCACGGACTGCCGGTGGAGGATCTCCGGGAAGCTCGAAGACCCGCTTCGCCAACTGGCGGAAACGACAGGCCTTTGCGGTATCGGTACGCAAGGGCGCGCTACGGGATGTCCTCCAGCAAGCCGGCCGCGCGCAGCGCGTCGGCCGCTTCGCCGACGAGGCCTGGCGGCAGCCCCGAGCGGTCAGCGATGTCGTCCAGGGAACGCTCTCCGTCGCTCTGGTTGAGCACCCACAGCATCGCGATCTCGAACTCCGGACGGCCGGCGCCGCCGAGGCCGCCGTAGAGGCCGCGACGGCCGAGCTGGGGTTCGCCGAAGGGCTCGAGGTTGCGGCAGCGGCGGTCGCCGGCGGAGCGCCGAAGGCGGGACCGGCGGCGGCGGCGTTCGGCGGACGAATCCTCGGGGGCACGACGGGCGCCGCCTTCCTCCAGTACGGCGACGGTCGCCAGGTACGCGGCCAGGGCGCCGGCCAGCGCTTCCGCGCCGATGAACGAGAGGTCGTCGCCGGACGTGTGGTACTCGGGGTAGCGGCCCCAGGGCGTGCGGGTCAGCACGCCGACCGGCAGGTCGAAGCCGGGGGAACAGTACTGGCGTTCGTCATAGCCGAAGGGGAAAAAGTCCTCGGTCACGAGGTCCTCGCCGAGGCCCGCCAGGGCGGCGGCCACGGCGCGGTCGATCTCGCTGTCGCCGCGGCGGCTCCTCTTGTAGTGAAAGACGCCCCGGTCGCCCAGGTTGGCGGCGATCAGTCCGTGCCGGAAGGTCTCCAGGCGGTTCCGATTCCGCGCCAGCCAGGCGATCGCGCCGATGCCGCCAGGGGCGAACAGGAAGCGGTAGCTGTAGCGGCGCTCGGGTACCGCGGCCAGCGCCTCGGCCAGGTGCACGGCGACGACGATTCCGGAGAGGTTGTCGTTGGCGAGCTGCGGATGGCAGACGTGGCTGGAGACGAGGACTTCTTCGGGGCTCGAACCGGCCGCCAGGCACTCGCCCCAGGTCATCGCGCCGCTCTCGAGCGAGGCGTCGATGAACACTTCGTACTCGCCGTCCGGCAGCGACTCCAGGAGGCGATGAGGCAGGCAGAAGCCCCAGGCTTCTTCGTAGTAGGAGGTGCGGTAGGGAATCAGGTCAGGCTGTTCCGGCAGGCTGTGCAGGCGCGGCCGCAGGTCGTCGAGCGTCATCCTGCGGTGGACGGGGGCGCTGTAGCCGACCAGGTGAAGGCCGTGGTCTCGGAAATCGACGACGCGGCGGCCCGATGGATCGCGAATCCAGGCCTCGCGGGGGTTCCACTCCCGCGGAACGGTCCAGTCGAGGACCGGCGTGCCGGTCGGGAGTTCGTGGAGCTCCAGCGGAATGCGGCGGCCTATCCGGTCGAGCGTGTCGCGGACGCCGTCGCCGGTCAGACTGCGGCGAATCGGGTAGAGCTCGGCGGCGAGATCCATCATCGACCGACCGGCCGCCTGCAAGTCAAGCGCGGCGAGGGCCTGCCGGACGGTGGGCATGGACCCATTCTGGCCCAGTGTCGGCGGGTCGTCGTCGCGTCGGTGCGCCACGACAACGCCCACGCGGACACTCGACGACTACAGGTAGCCCATCGCCTTCAGGCGCTCGATCTCCTGGCGCGTCCGCTTGATGTCCGTGCCGCCCACCGTGTCGACGGGCTGCCAGGCGTTGCGATAGGTCGCAACGCGGCGAGCGGAATCCCGGGGCGGCGTTTCGAACGCGCCTTCCAGGACGCTGCCCTCGGCATCTTCCGGCAGCGGCAAGCCAAGCAGGGCAAGGACGGTCGGAAAAACATCGAGGACGTGGCTGCTCTCGAGCCGGTGGCCGCGGCGGATGCCGGGGCCGTGAAGCAGCAGGACGCCGTCCGGTCCGTGCCGGTGCTGCGTGTACAGCCGGTGGACGATGGTGGGCGACTGGCCGTGGTCCGAGGCGATGACGAAAACCGTCTCAGGACCCAAGGCGCCGCGCAGCTCGCCCACCAGGCCGTCGATCCGCCGGTAGACGTCGGCCACCGCCTCCCCGTGCTCCTCGATTCCCTCCCGGGAGACGAACGGGAACAGCGCCGGCTCCAGCCAGCGCCAGCGCTGGTGCGAAACGGTGTCCGGTTCGTGGGCGTAGAGATTGAGGAAGCGCGGCGGCGGTTCGCCCCGCGTGGAGCGGTGCTCCAGCAGGGAGGTCAGGGCCCGGCGCTGCCAGTCGAGGTCCGGTCGGCCGGCGGCCGCCTCCAGGACTTCCCCAGGGGCCTCCGGCGGCTGGACGAACCACTCGATCGTGGCGTCCGCGCCGCCGGAAGCCGCCAGCGCGTCGTTCAGGCCGTAACCGAGGATCCGGCTCGACGGTTCGAACATCCGCTGAGCCGGAAACGAGTAGAAGTAGCCGTCGACGACGACCGTCGGCAGCCCGGCCCGATCCGCGATTTCCCAGATCGGCGGCGACGCCAGGTCGAGCCGGTTGACGAAGCGCCGCGAGATCCCCGGCGCCCAGGCCACGAGGTCGATCAGTTCCTTGAAGCAAGTGCGGTGAACCGGAAACAGGCCGGCGCCCGCCCCGGGAAAACGAATCCGGTAGAAGTCGTGGACACCGTGCCGCCGGGGCGCCTCTCCGGTGTAGATCGACGCCCAGATCACGGCCGAGTTGGCGTCGCTGAACGTTCCGAGCCGGCTCGACGTGCCGTCGCGGACGAACTCCGCGAGGTTCGGCAGCTCGCCGCCATCGATCAGTTCCTCGAGCAGGTCGGGATCCAACCCGTCGAAGCCCAGCAGGGCCACCGGCGGCCCGGCGCCGGCGACCAGCGCCGTCGGATCGAAGGACGCCGCCCTGTCCTCGGAAACGAACCGGAACGCGAAAGGCAGCACGACGTGGACCGCGACCAGGGCAACAGCGAGCCCGCCCACGAGCCGCGGCAGTCGACGGGCGGCGGCGAGACGGACGACCCGGACGGCCAGCGTCCGCGTGACGACCCAGACCGCGGCGCCAGCCAGGCTGCCGGCCGCGGCGAGAAACAGCGCCATGCTCCAGAAGCCGGAGCGCGTGAACCAGGGGACCTGCCCGTAGGTCAGGCCGTAGAACAGGACGAGTTCGAGGAAGACGAGATGGAACAGGCACGCGGCGAGGACGGTCGGATGGCCCGGGGGCCGGCGGCGCAGACGGGCGAAGGTCCGCCACAGCAACCCCAGGCCGCCGAAGGCGGCGCCGGCCCAGACCCCGTAGAGCAGCGCGAAGAGCAGGAGCGCGGCAATGCCGGCGACGCTGTCGTCCGTCCGGTTGTGCACCAGGTGCGCAAGCGAGATCGGGCCGCCGAACAGCAGCGCACCGAACAGCAGACCCGCCCTCAGGTCGCGGCCGCAGGCGATCAGGAACGGCGCCTCGTCTGCGCATTCGTGCACTGCGCCGGATGATAGCCCGCGGCGCCGGCTGGTAGGGTCTCGCTCTCCGCGTCGGCGCGATGCGGGTCGAACCGCGAGTTGCCTGAAGGAACCGGACATGGCGAACGTAGTCGTCGTCGGCATGCAGTGGGGCGACGAGGGCAAGGGGAAGATCATCGATCTCCTGTGCCCCGCCTTCGATGCCGTGGTCCGCTTCCAGGGCGGGAACAACGCCGGCCACACGGTGAAGTTCGGCAGCGGCGAGGGCAAGGAGCACTTCGCCCTGCATCTGATTCCCTCCGGCATCCTGCACGAGGAAGTGGCCTGCTACCTCGGCGCCGGCATGGTGATCGACCCGGACGCCTTCCTTGGCGAAGTCGCCCAACTGGAGCGGCGGGGCATCGAGACGGCCGGCCGGCTGCGGCTCTCCGACCGGGCGCATGCGCTGACGCCGGTGCACGTGGCGCTCGATATCGTCCGCGAGGAGGCGCGGGGCGCGAACCGCATCGGCACGACCGCCAAGGGCATCGGTCCCGCATACGAGAGCAAGATCGGCCGCACCGGCATCCGTCTGGCCGAACTCGTCGCCGGCGGCGAGGAGATGATGAACCGCCAGATCGTCCGGGTGGCGGACTTCGAGCGCGTCGCCGCCGAGGGCGCGGAACTGGACCTCGAAGCCGCCGCGGCCGAGTTCACCCGCTGGGCGGAACGTCTCTCCCCCTACCTCTGCGACCTGTCGGTCGAACTGGACGACCTGATGCGTGCCGGCGGCGCTGTGCTGTTCGAGGGCGCGCAGGGCGCGTTGCTCGATGTCGACCACGGGACCTACCCCTACGTGACGAGTTCGAACTCGACGACCGGCGGCGCCGCGACCGGCGGCGCCGTGCCGCCGACGGCGCTCGACGGAGCGATCGGTGTGGTCAAGGCGTACACGACCCGGGTCGGCGAAGGGCCGATGCCGACCGAACTGTTCGACGACGCGGGGCGCCGCCTGCGGGACCGCGGACACGAGTTCGGAACCACGACGGGCCGGCCCCGGCGCTGCGGCTGGCTCGATCTGGTCGTCCTGCGCCACGCGAACCGGGTCAACGGCGCCCGCTGTCTGGCCTTGACGAAGATCGACGTGCTGGACGAACTTGAGGAACTCCAAGTCTGCGTCGCCTACCGCATCGGCGGCGAGGTGGTGCGCAACCTGCCCGCGGCGACCGAGCGGCTGGAAGCCGCCGAGCCGATCTACCGTGCGTTCCCCGGCTGGAAGCAGGACACGCGCGGAGTGCTCGACCGAAGTGACCTGCCGCGGGCCGCCCTCGACTACATCGATTTCCTGGAGCAGGAACTCGACGCCGGCGCGGATCTGATCTCTTCCGGCCCGAGGCGCGAAGAGACCGTCGTGAGCGGCGCCGGCCTGCTCGAGGAGTGGCTGGGGGAGCGTTTCGCAGCCGTGCAGGCGGCCGTCGGCGAGTAGCGCGGGCGTATACTGCGCCGGGCCGTTAGCTCAGTTGGTAGAGCAGTGGACTTTTAATCCAAGGGTCGGGGGTTCGATCCCCTCACGGCCCACCACCCCGCACACTTACCCGAGTTCCGTCGCGAGGGCGCATGGAAGTCGGGAAGATACGCGGGCCGGCGCCTGGCGGCGGCGGCGCCGTTCCGCGCCTCGGATCCTGGAGACGCCTGCGTCCGCCCAGGTCCATCCGGAACTCCGGCGCCGACTCGACGCGGCTCCGGCCCGCGGGAGAACCGGTGCACGGCTGACCGCCTTGAACCACTTCCTGGTCGGCTCGCGGGTCAGGCGTTCAGCAGTCGACGGGCCCGTTCCGCGATCGCCGGGGCGTTGATGCCGAGGTTCTCCGCCAGATCCGCGCAGGGCGCCGAGGCGCCGAAACGGTCGAGGCCGAGCACGTCCCCGTCGGAGCCGGTCCAGCGCTCCCAGCCGAGGGTCGCGGCCGCCTCGACGGCCAGCCGGCGGCGAACGCTCGACGGCAGCACCTGCTCGCGGTACTCCCGCGACTGTGCGGCGAACGCCTCCCACGAGGGCATGCTGACGACGCGGACCGCGTGGCCTTCGGCGACAAGCTCGGACGCCGCGTCGAGGGAAGGGGCGACCTCGGAGCCGGTGGCGATCAGGATCAGGTCGGGTTCGGCGCCGCCGTCCGCCAGGACGTAGGCGCCGCGCGCGACGCCGCCTGGCGCGCGTTCGGCGGTCGCCTCCAGCACCGGGAGCTTCTGGCGAGTGAGAACGAGGGCGCAGGGCCCCGGCGTCTCGAGCGCCAGGGCCCAGGCGGCGACGGTCTCGTTCGCGTCGGCGGGGCGGACGACCACCAGGCCCGGCGTCGCCCGCAGATGCGCCAGGTGCTCGATCGGCTGGTGGGTCGGCCCGTCCTCGCCCAGGAACACGGAGTCGTGGGTGAAAACGTAGATCGCGCGGAGTTTCATCAGGGCGGCCAGCCGCAGGCTGGGCTTCAGGTAGTCGAGGAAGCAGAGGAACGTGCCTCCGTAGGGCCGGAACAGGCCGGACAGCGCCAGACCGTTCATCGCCGCGGCCATCGCGTGTTCACGCACGCCGAAACGGAGGTGGCGCGCCGGCTGACCGGCGGCGTAGTCGCCTTCGCCTTCGAGCAGCGTGTTGTTCGACCCGGTCAGATCGGCCGAACCCCCGACGAGTTCCGGCGCCAGGTCCTTCAGAGCATTCAGCGTGACCCCTGATGCGGAACGCGTGGCGACCGGGCCGGCATCGGGATCGAAACGCGGGAGCGCATCGCGCCAGCCGTCCGGCAGGCCTGACGTCAGACGGCGGTCCAGTTCGGCCGCCGCCTCCGGGTACTCGCGACGGTAGGACCCGAGCATCCTCCGCCACTCGGCGGCCGCCTCGGACCCGAAGTCCGCGGCCGGCGCGAAGGCTTCGCGGGCCGCGTCGGGCACCAGGAACTCGGGCTCGAGCGGCCAGCCCAGGGCTTCCCTGGTCGCCGCCGCTTCGTCAGGGCCGAGCGGCGCGCCGTGCGAAGCGGCGCTGTCCTGCTTGTTCGGGCTGCCGTAGCCGATGTGCGTTCGCACCTGGATCAGACTCGGACGGTCGGTTTCCGCGAGCGCCGCCTCGAACGCGGCGTCAAGCGCCTCGACGTCGTTGCCATCCTCGACGGACAAGGTGTGCCAGCCATACGCCCGGTACCGCCCGAGCACGTCCTCGCTGAAGCTCAGGTCGGTCGGACCGTCGATCGTGATCCGGTTCGCGTCGTAGAGAACGTTCAGCTTGCCGAGACCGAGGTGCCCGGCCATCGAACACGCCTCGGAGGCGACGCCTTCCATCAGATCGCCGTCGGAGGCGAGCACCCAGGTGCGGTGATGGAACAGGGGGCGTCCCGGTCGGTTGAAGCGGGCGGCCAGCAATTGCTCGGCGATCGCCATGCCGACGGCCGCCGAGATGCCCTGGCCGAGCGGACCGGTGGTGACCTCCACTCCGGGCGTCAGTCCGTGTTCGGGATGCCCCGGCGTCCGGGAGCCGTACTGCCGGAAGCTCCGGATCTCGTCGAGACTCAGGTCGTAGCCAGCCAGATGCAGCAGGCCGTAGAGCAGCGCCGAAGCGTGGCCGCAGGAGAGGACGAAGCGATCCCGGTTCGGCCATTGCGGATCCCCGGGAGCGAAGCGCAGGTACTTCGTCCACAGGAGGGCCGCCATCGCCGCCTGGCCCATCGGCGCTCCGGGGTGGCCGCTGTTCGCCCGCTCGACCATGTCGACCGCGAGGAACCGCAGCGTGTCCGTCGCGACGTCCAGCGGCTGCCGCCGCAAAGGTCCGCCGGCGTCGGGCGTTCCGGCGGCCTCGATCACGGCTTCGAATCGAGGTAGCGGTCGACCGCCTTCTCGAGCGCGGCGCTTCGCAGCCCGCTCTCCCGAGCCCGGATTCGGGCCTCCTCCCGCTCCACGCCCTTCGCCGCCGCCAGGTAGGCGTAGTACATAACGCCGACCCGGTTGCCCGAGGCGCAGTGAACGAGCGTCGGGCCGTCCGCCTTCTCCATCGCTTCGATGAAGCGTTCGAAGGTCTCGGGCAGCGCCAACCGATCGTCGTCGACGGGCAGGTTCAGGTAGGGAACGCCCAGGCTCTCGAGCGCTGCCGGCTCGTCGAAGCCCCGGTCCTCGCTTTCGGTCCGCAGGTCGAGGACGAGAGACAGCCCGTCGGCCGCCATCGACTCGAGCTGACTCCCGGTCGGCTGGCCTCCGAAGAGAAGACCGACTTCCGGGTGCTTCGCGTTGCGCAGGCCGTGGTCCTTCTGTTCGGCGACCGCGGCGGGAACGCCGAGGATCAGAACCAGCGCGGACAGAACGGCGGCGAGGGACAAGTTGCGCATCGATACACCTCCGCCGGACGCCGGCCGGGAGGCCGCGGCGCCCGGTGCATTTGTCAGAAGAACCCCAGTTCCAGTCTGGCGGCCTCGCTCATCATCGCCGGATTCCACGTCGGATCCCAGACTACCTCGACCTCGGCGCCGACGACGCCCTCGACTTCGCGAACCGTCCGCTCGACGTCGCCGGGCAGCGACTCGGCGACCGGGCAATGCGGCGACGTCAGGGTCATCCGCAGCTTGACCTTCGCTTCCTGATCGATCCGGACGTCGTAGATCAGGCCGAGTTCGTAGATGTCGACCGGGATCTCCGGGTCGTAGACCGTCTTCAGGGCCTCGACGATGCGAGCCTCCAGGTCCGCCATGTCTACCGGGCCCGCGGTTGCGGTCGTGTCGTCCATTCTTCGTTCCTCCATGAACCGGACGGTCTCCGGTCGTACCGTGACAGCCTACTCGGTGGACACCGCCTCCGCGTCCCCGCCTTCGAGCGCCGCCCGCAACGCGTGCCAGGCCAGGGTCGCGCACTTGATCCGCACCGGGTAGTCCTTGACGCCGCTCAGGACCTCCAGCTTGCCCAGGTCGACGCCGTCCGCTCCGTCGCCGGTCATCAGGTCAATAAAGGAAGCGACCAGGGCCTCCGCCTTCGGCCGTTCCAGACCGCGGACCGCCTCGGTCATCAGGGACGCCGAGGCGGTCGAGATGGCGCAGCCGACACCCTCGAAGCTCAGGCCGTCGACACGGTCGCCGTCGGTGCGCAGGTAGACCTTCACCTGATCGCCGCAGACCGGGTTGTAACCTTCGGCGCAGGCCGACGCCGGATCGAGGGCGCCGAAGTTCCGGGGCGCGCGGTAGTGGTCGAGGATGACCTGCTGATAGAGGTCGCGGAGATCGGACATCGCCGTGGGAGGCCTACCTTGCGCCGCTCAACCGAAGATCCGCCGTACGTCGTGCAGCCCGGAAACGAGCAGGTCGACTTCCTCGCGGGTGTTGTAGAGCCCGAAGGAGGCTCGCACCGTGGCCGGGACGCCGAGCCGATCCATCAGCGGTTGTGCACAGTGGTGACCGGCGCGGATCGCCACTCCCTGCTCGTCGAGAATCGTTGCCACATCGTGGGGGTGAACGCCATCGACCACCAGCGACACGACGGCGGCCCGGGGCGGATCGGCTTCCAGGCCCGGGCCGAGCACCCGAATCCAGGGGAGATCGTTCAGGGCTTCCACTACATGACAAAGAAGGTCGTGCTCGTGCCGCTCGATCCGATCCAGCCCGACGGATTCCAGAAACTCGACCGCGACGCCCAGACCGATGGCCGGCGCGATGCTTGGCGTTCCCGCCTCGAAGCGCTGCGGCGGCGCCGCGTACTCGGTGCGCTCGAAGGCGACCCGCGTGATCATCGCGCCGCCTCCCTGGTACGGCGGCATGGCCGCGAGCAGTTCGCGCCGGCCCCAGAGCACGCCGATGCCGCCGGGGCCGTACATCTTGTGGCCCGAAAAGGCGTAGAAGTCGCAGCCGAGCGCCGCGACGTCGACCGCCATGTGCGGCGCCGCCTGGGCGCCGTCCACGACCACGGCCGCGTCCGAGCGAGCGCGGGTCAGCTCGACCACGAACGGGATGTCGTTGACCGTGCCGAGGGCGTTCGAGACGTGGGTCAGCGCGACCACGCGGGTGCGTTCGCCGAGCATTCCGGCAAGCGCGTCCAGGTCGAGTTCGCCGTGGTCCGCAATCGGCGCCGCCCGCACTCGCGCGCCGGCCCGCTCGCAGACGAGCTGCCAGGGGACGATGTTCGAGTGGTGTTCCATCTCGGTCAACAACACTTCGTCGCCGGGGCGGAGGCGGGGCCCGGCGTAGCTCTGCGCAACCAGGTTCAGACTCTCGGTCGTGCCGCGCGTGAAGACGACCTCGTGGCGGTCTCGAGCGCGGATGAACCGCGCGACCTTGCGGCGCGCCGCTTCGTACGCGTCTGTCGACTTCTCGGACAGCGCGTGCACGCCGCGGTGGGCGTTGGCGTAATAGGCGCGATAGCAATCGCTGATCGCGTCGATCACGACCTCCGGCCGCTGCGCGCTGGCGGCGTTGTCGAGGTAGACCAGCCGGTGTCCGTGAACCTCCTGGGCAAGGATCGGGAAGGAGGCGCGCAGCCGGCCGACATCGAACGCCGCGGCCTGAGCCGGCGGCTCCCGGTTCGCCAAGGGCGCCGTCATCGGTCTAGCAGCCCGTGGCGAGAGTCGCGCTGCATTCGAGCGGCCAACCATCCCGCCCGGCATCGTTGCTCCTCGGTCGAAGTTGGCCCGAACTGCTCCCTCGGCGCGCCTTGCCGGACGGCCGCCTGACCACTCTCGGCGCCACACGCACTTCCACCACGGGCTGCTAGCGCGGTCCGCCGCCGTTCAGACTCGCCAACAGCCGGCCCTCCAGGTCCCGCCGGAGCGGTTCGTGCGACGCCTTCTCGACGAGTTCCCGAGCGAACGCGTACACCAGCATCCCGTGGGCCTGCTCGCGGTCGATGCCGCGGGAGCGGAGGTAGAAGAGCGCTTCCTCGTCAAGACGGCCGATCGTGGAACCGTGCGTGCAGCGCACGTCATCGGCGAAGATCTCGAGTTGCGGATTGCTGTTGGCGAGCGCCGACTTCGACAGAAGCAGGTTGCGGTTCGTCTGCTTGGCATCCGTCTTCTGCGCCGCCCGGTGCACGTAGATGCGGCCGTTGAACACCGAGCGCGCGCGGCCGTCCAGGACGCCCTTGTAGAGCTGGTGGCTGGTCGTGTGGGGGCGACGGTGCTCGACCCGCATGTGGTTGTCCACGAACTGGGAACCGGCGACGACGTAGAGGCCGTCGAGCGTGCAGTGAGCGCCTTCGCCGTCAAGCAGCCCCACCGTGTCGTTCCGCACCAGGCCGCCGCCGAACGTCAGGGACGAGGAATCGAAGGACGCGGACCGCTCGAGATGCGCGTACTGAAAGCCCAGGTGGAAGGAGTCCATCGCGTCCGCCTGGAGTCGGGTGTGGCGGAGCGTGGCGGCCGCGCCGCAGACGAACTCCGACGCCGGGCAGACGAAGTAGCCGCCGGCCTCAGGGTCAAGGGCGGCGAAGGTCTCGATCACCGAAGCCTGGCTGTTCTCGCCGGCGACGACGAGCAGACGCGGGAAGCTGACCTCCACGGCGGACGCTTCGCCGCCGGACTCCGCGCCGCGCGCCGCGGGAGCGCTCAGCCACAGCACCTGCAACGGCTGCTCGACGACGGCGCCATCCGGAATCACGATCGCCGCGCCGTCCTGAAACAGAGCGGTGTTCAGCGCCGCGAACGGATGCACTCCGGCGTCGGCGCTGCACGAAGCGTGGCCCGAAACGTGGGCGCCGAGATGCTCCAGGACCTGGTCCGCGTCGCCGGCGCCGCCCAGGTCCGCCAGCGCCACGGCGGCGACCCGACGCGGAGGCGACGAAGCCTCCGGCGCGTAGCGGCCGTTGATGAACACCATCCGAGGGCAGTCCGGGTAGAGAAAACGCGCGGCCTCGCCGCGGCGAAGCGGACGCGGCGAAGCGGACGCCGGCGCCGCCCGCAGCAGAGGTCCAAGGTTCGTCTGCCGCCACTCCTCGTCGCCGGCGGTCGGGAAGCCGGCGGCCTCGAAACGTTCGATCGCCTCCCGCCGCCGGGCACGCAGGACCTCCGCCTCGCCTCCTCGGCGAGCGTAGAGATCGACGTAGGGCGCGGTGGAAAGGCCGCTGGAAGCCGTCACGAGCTCAACCTCCAGGCGAACCGCCGGTCAGGCCGGCGTAGCCCTTCTCTTCGAGTTCAAGCGCCAATTCGCGGCCGCCGGAGCGGACGATCCGACCACCCAGGAGCACATGGACGCGGTCGGGCACGATGTAGTTCAGCAGCCGCTGGTAGTGGGTGATGACGACGAACGCCCGGTCCTCGCTCCTGAGCGCGTTGACCCCGGCCGCCACCGTCTTGAGGGCGTCGATGTCCAGACCGGAATCCGTCTCGTCGAGAACGGCCAGCCGCGGTTCGAGCACGGCCATCTGGAGAATTTCGTTCCGCTTCTTCTCGCCGCCCGAGAAGCCCTCGTTGACTGGCCTTCGCAGCAGCGCCTCGTCCACGTCGACCAGCTTCGCGCGCTCGCGCAGCAACTGGAGAAAATCCATCGCGTCCAGTTCGTCCTCGCCCCTGGCCTTGCGGGTCGCGTTGAGCGCCGCCTTGAGGAAGTAGCTGTTGCCGACGCCCGGGATCTCGACCGGGTACTGGAAGGCAAGGAACAGACCGGCGTGGGCTCGCTCTTCCGGGGCCATTTCCTGCAGGTCGTCGCCATCGAGTTCCAGCGAACCGGCCGTGACCTCGTAGTCCTCCCGGCCGGCGAGGACCTGGGCCAGCGTGCTCTTGCCCGAGCCGTTCGGCCCCATCACGGCGTGGACTTCGCCGGCGTTCACCTCAAGGTCCAGACCCTTCAGGATTTCCTGTTCCTCGACCTTCGCGTGAAGGTCAGTCACCCTCAGCATTGCTGTATCTCTCCGTGCGGCGGCCTTCCCGCCGCTGGCGGTTCCGACCGGTTCCGGCGTTCAGGAGGGTCAGCCGACGCTGCCCTCGAGGCTGACTTCCAGCAGCTTCTGCGCCTCGACGGCGAACTCCATGGGGAGTTCGCGGAACACTTCCTTGCAGAACCCGTTGACGATCATCGAAACGGCATCCTCGGTGTCGATGCCGCGTTGGTTGCAGTAGAAGATCTGGTCTTCGCCGATCTTCGACGTCGACGCCTCGTGCTCCATCCGGGCGCTCGGATTGGCGACGTCGATGTAGGGAAACGTGTGAGCTCCGCAGCGATCCCCGATCAGCATCGAGTCGCACTGCGAGAAGTTCCGGGCATCCTCGGCCGAGCGCAGGATCCGCACCGAACCGCGGTAGGTGTTCTGGCCTTCGCCGGCCGAGATGCCCTTGGAGACGATCGTGCTCGACGTGCGCTTGCCGACGTGGATCATCTTGGTCCCGGTGTCGGCCTGCTGGCGGTTGTTCGACACCGCGACCGAGTAGAACTCGCCCACCGAGTCGTCTCCCTTCAGGATGCAGCTCGGATACTTCCAGGTGACCGCCGAACCGGTCTCGACCTGGGTCCAGGAGATCTTGCTGCGCCGGCCATCGCACAGGCCGCGCTTGGTCACGAAGTTGTAGATGCCGCCAACCCCGTTCTTGTCGCCCGGGTACCAGTTCTGGACCGTGGAGTACTTGATCCGCGCGTCCTCGTGGGCGATCAGCTCGACCACGGCAGCGTGCAACTGGTTCTCGTCGCGCATCGGCGCGGTGCAACCCTCCAGGTAGCTGACGTAGCTGCCCTCGTCGGCGACGATCAGCGTGCGCTCGAACTGGCCCGTGTTCATCGCGTTGATCCGGAAGTACGTGGACAGCTCCATCGGGCAGCGGACGCCCTTCGGCACGTAGACGAAGGAGCCGTCGGAGAACACGGCCGAGTTGAGCGCCGCAAAGAAGTTGTCCCGCCGCGGCACCACGGCGCCGAGGTACTTCCGTACCAGTTCCGGATGATCCTGGACCGCCTCGGAGAACGAACAGAAGATGACGCCGAGTTCCGCCAGCTTCTCGCGGAAGGTGGTGGCGACGGAAACGCTGTCGAACACGGCGTCGACCGCTACGCCCGCCAGCATCTCCTGCTCCTTGAGCGGAATGCCGAGCTTCTCGTAGGTGGCGAGGATCTCGGGATCGATCTCGTCGAGGCTCCTGGGCCGGTCGTCGTCGCTCTTCGGCGCCGCGTAGTAGCGGATGGACTGGTAGTCGATCGGCTCGTAGCGCACATTCGCCCAGGTCGGCTCGACCATCCCGAGCCAACCCCGGTAGGCCTCGAGCCTCCAGTCGAGCAACCACCGCGGCTCGCGCTTCTTGGCCGAGATGAAGGCGATGATCTCCTCGCTCAGGCCCGGCGGCGCCGTGTCCTGCTCGATGTCGGTGACGAAGCCGTACTCGTACTCGCGCTCGGCGAGCGCTCCGATCGTGTCTGCGGCGGTCGGCATCAGGCGCTGCTCCCCAACGGAATGAGAGTCGGAACGGCGGAGGGTCGGCCGGCGCCGAAGTCCGGCCGCGCCATGTCCTCGATCGTGACCGCTTCGAGTGCCTTGCGAACGGCCCGGTCTATTCGTTGCCAGTTCTCCCGCACGCGGCAGAACGCCTCGTAGGAGCACTCGTCGTCCGAGTGTTCGCTGCACTCGGTCAGGGCGATGGGGCCCTCAAGCGCGAAGATCACGTGCGCGACGCTGATCTCCGCCGCGGAACGCGCAAGCTCGTAGCCGCCATGCACGCCCCGGTGGGAGATCAGCAGACCGGCCTTGGCCAGCAGCTTGAGGATCTTGCTCACCATCGCGGGCGGCAGTTGCGTCTGCAACGCCAGCTCGGCCGCCGCGGTCTGCCCGGTCAGGGCCAGTTGGCTCATCAGGACGATCCCATAGTCGGCTTGCTTGGTCAGGCGGATCATGGTGGCTGAACGGGGGACATCCGGCGGGCCGCGGCGGCGGGGCGCGTCCGACCTCGACGGAACGAAGCCGGGCTGGACGTTGCGCCGCCGCCGAACAGGGACCCGAACAGTCCCGATTCCGAGAGTAGCACGGCGGCGGCGTCTGTCAATCGCCCGCCGGGTCAGCCGTCTCTCTCCCCGGAGGCCGGGGCCAGACGTTCCGCTTCGCGGCTGTCGCCCAACAGCACGGCCACCCAGCGGAACTCCTCCGTGTTCTCGAGCAGGATCCTGACGACCATCGTCAGCGGCACGGACAGCAGCATGCCGACCGGTCCCCACACCCAACCCCAGAACACGAGGGACAGGACGACCACCAGGGCCGAGAGACCGAGCCGCCGCCCCAGCAGCGGCGGTTCGATGAAGTTGCCGATCACCATGTTGACGACCAGGTAGCCCAGGGCGACGAGCAGCGCCCGGCCGACGCCGATCTGGACCATGGCCAGGAGCGTCGTCGGCGCCGCCGCGACGATCGAACCGAGGTTCGGGATGAAGTTGAGAACGAAGGCCACGAGCCCCCAGAAGATCGCGAACTCGACGCCCAGCACGCCGACCCAGACGCCGATCAGCAGGCCGGTGGCCAGGCTGATCACCGTCTTGATCCCCATGTAGTGCTGGATCTCGTGCATCGCGCGGTCGAAGCGCGCCGCGGCGCCGGCGCTGCCGAAGGCCGCGCGCACCTTGGGGCCGAAGGTCGCCGCCTCGAAGAGGGTGAAGATGACGATCAGCGAGATGACGAAGAACGACGACAGGGCAGCAGTGGTCGCCCGCAGGGTGCGGTTCACGAAATCGACCAGGAAGCCCGGTTCGAAGCGCGAGAACAGCGCACGCGACAGGGAGTCTTCACCGCCGTCGGGGGCTGTCCGCCCGGCGTCCGGGACCGCCGGGTCGACGGCCTCCGGCCGTTCGCCCTCCCGCGCCGCCGTCGACTCGGCCAGCCAGCTGGCGACGGGCACTCCCCGCTCCTCCAGCCACTCGCCGCCGTCTTCGATCCACTCCGTCAGGGTGGACTGGATCTCGCCCATCTCGCCGGCGATCTGGTTCGCGGTGGAACCGACCAGATAGCCGACCAGGGCGAGCACCAGCAGATCCATCAGGATCGTGCCGAGGACGGCGACGATCATCGGCAGGCGGCGCCGCAGCCAGGTCAGAAGAGGCAGGCTGATCGCGGCGATGAAGACCGCGACCAGGAACGGGACCATGATCGACGACGCGGCCCGCAGACCCGCGACCAGAACGACGACGCAGGCCGCGACCAGCAGCAGTCGCATCGGCGTTCCGATGTCCGGTCGCTGGTCGTGCTGGGCCATGGTTCAGCTTGCGGCGGCGCGATGATCCTCGATCAGGACGTCGACGACCGCGGGTTCCGCCAGGGTCGTCACGTCGCCCAGGTCGTGGTACTCGCCGGCCGCGATCTTGCGCAGCACGCGGCGCATGATCTTGCCGGAGCGGGTCTTCGGCAGGCCGCCGGCGACGTGGATGTGATCGGGCGTCGCGATCGGCCCGATCACGGTACGCACCTGTCGGCGCAATTCGGCCGCCAGTTCCGCCCGTTCCCGCTTCTCCGCCTCGGGCGTGATCAGCACGTAGGCGTAGATGCCGACGCCCTTGATCTCGTGCGGGCAGCCGACCACCGCGGCCTCCGCCACCGCGTCGTGCGCGACGAGGGCGCTCTCGATCTCGGCCGTGCCGAGCCGGTGCCCCGACACGTTGAGGACGTCGTCCACCCGACCGGTGATCCAGTAGTAGCCGTTCTCGTCCCGCCGGCAGCCATCGCCCGTGAAGTACATGCCCCGATACGTGCTGAAGTAGGTCTCCGCGAAGCGCTCGTGGTCGCCGTGAATCGTCCGCGCCTGCCCGGGCCAGGAGCGCTTCAGACAGAGGTTGCCGCTCCGGCCGTTCCCCACGAGTTCCTTGCCGTCGGCGTCCACCAGCACCGGTTCGACGCCGAAGAAGGGAAGGGTCGCCGAGCCGGGCACGAGCGGCGTGGCGCCCGGCAGCGGAGCGATCAGGATGCCACCGGTCTCCGTCTGCCACCAGGTGTCGACGACCGGGCACCGGCCGTTTCCCACCACGTCGTGGTACCAGTTCCAGACCTCGGGGTTGATCGGTTCGCCGACCGAACCGAGAACCCGCAGCGAGCCGCGGTCGTGCGCCGTGACCCACCGGTCGCCCTCGCGGGCGATCGCTCGCAGCGCGGTAGGCGCGGTGTAGAAGAGGGTCACCCCCAGGTCGTCCACCACCTGCCAGTAACGGCCGGGATCGGGATAGGTCGGCACGGACTCGAACATGACGCTGGTCGCGCCGTTGGCCAGCGGGCCGTAGACGATGTAGCTGTGACCCGTGACCCAGCCGATGTCGGCGGCGCAGAAGTGGATGTCGTCGTCGTGGTGATCGAAGACCAGCCGGTGAGTCATCGAAGCGTAGAGGAGATAGCCGGCGGTCGTGTGGAGAACGCCCTTCGGCTTGCCGGTCGAACCGCTGGTGTAGAGCACGAAGAGCGGCGCCTCGGCGTCGAGGCGCGCCACCGGCGCCGTCGCCCGCTGTCTGGCCGTCTCCTCGTGAAGCCACAGGTCGCGCCCCGGCGTCATCGCGACGTCGGCATCGGTGCGCCGCGCGACCAGGATGCGCTCGATCAGGTCCAGTCCCGCGACGGCCTGATCGCAGGTCGCCTTGAGCGGGATGGTGCGGCCTCCGCGCAGACCCTCGTTGGCGGTCACCAGCAGCCGGCAACCCGCGTCGACGATGCGCTCGCGCAGACTCTCGGCCGAGAAACCGGCGAAGACCACCGAGTGCACCGCGCCGATCCGGGCGCAGGCGAGCATCGTGAAGGCCAGCTCCGGGATCATCGGCAGGTAGATGCAGACCCGGTCGCCCGCGCCGATTCCGAGCGAGGTCAGAACGTTGGCGATCCGGCAGACGTTCCGCTTCAGCTCCCGATAGCTGATCCGACGGTAGCGGCCGGGCTCGTCCTCGACCCAGATCAGGGCGGTCTTGTCGGGTCGGGCGGCAGCGTGGCGGTCGACGCAGTTCGCGCAGGCATTCAGCACGCCGTCCTCGAACCAGGCGAAGTCGACGGCTTCGAAGTCCCAGCGACCCGCGGAGCGCGGCTCGGCGAACCAGTCCAGACAGCGGGTCTGTTCGAGCCAGAAGCCGTCCGGATCCTCGATCGATTCCCGATAGAGCTTCCGGTAGGCCTCCATCCCGTCGACGTGGGCGCGGGCGCCGTCCGGGGCGACGCTCTTGACCGGAATCATCCGATGTCTCCCGACGCGGCGACGCGCGGCGCCGACGCCAGCACCGACGCCGAGGCGCCGGCGCACAGGCCCTCGAAGTTTTCGGTGAACATCCGGGCCAGCCGCAGCGCGTACCGATCGTACGCCCGGCCATCGCTCCAGCCCCGTCGCGGGTCGAGAACGTCGTCCGGCACGCCGTCGACGACCGTGGGGTAGACGAGACCGAACACGGGATGAGTGCGGACGGGCGCGTCCGTCAGGCTGCCGTCGAGCGCGGCGCGGATCATCCGCCGCGTGCAGGACAGATCGATCCGGCTGCCCTGGCCGTAGGGCCCCCGAGTCCATCCGGTGTTGACGAGCCAGACGTCGACGCCGTGCCGTCGCACCTTCTCGCCCAGCAGCTCCGCGTAAGTCGACGCCGGCAGCGGCATGAAGGGAGCGCCGAAGCAGGCGCTGAACGTAGCGGACGGCTCGGTCACGCCGCGCTCGGTGCCGGCGACCTTCGCCGTATAGCCCGAGAGGAAGTGGTACATCGCCTGCGACTCGTCGAGACGGCTGATTGGCGGCAGCACGCCGAACGCGTCGCAGGTCAGGAAGACGACCGACCTCGGATGTCCCGCGACGCCGCCGCAATCGACGTGCCCGAGATGGCTGAGCGGGTAGCTGGCCCGCGTGTTCTCGGTGCGGGAATCGTCGTCGAGGTCGAGTTCCCGCGTCCGGGGATCGAAGACGACGTTCTCGAGCACCGTCCCGAAACGTCGGGAGGCGGCGTGGATCTCGGGTTCGCCCAGAGGATCGAGGCGGATGACCTTGGCGTAACAGCCGCCCTCGATGTTGAAGATGCCGCGGTCGGACCAGCAGTGCTCGTCGTCGCCGATCAGCGTGCGCTCCGGATCGGCCGAGAGGGTCGTCTTGCCGGTGCCCGAGAGGCCGAAGAACAAGGCGCAATCCGAACGGTCCGCGCCGTAGTTGGCGCTGCAGTGCATGCTCAGCACTCCGCGCTGAGGCATCAGGAAGTTCATCACGCTGAACATCGACTTCTTCATCTCGCCCGCGTATTCGCTGCCCCCGATCAGAGTCAGGCGCCGTTCCAGGTCGAGAGCGATGAAGGTCGCGCTGTTCGTGCCGTCGGTTGCCGGGTCGGCCAGAACGCTGGGGATGTCGACGACGGTGAAGTCCGGCTCGAAGTCCTCGAGCTCCGCCTCGTTCGCCGCGCGAAGGAACATGTTGCGGACGAACAGGCTGTGCCAGGCGCGCTCGCTGATCACGCGCACGTTCAGGCGGCAGGCCGGATCGGCGCCGGCGAAACCGTCGAAGACGAACAGGTCCCGGTCCGCGGCCGCGGCCAGCATCCTGCGATGGAGGCGGTCGAAACGCTCCGGCTCGAGAGGCTTGTTCACCGGCCCCCAGTCCACCAGGTCCGCCGACGGCGCCCGGCGCACGATGAACCGGTCGTTCGGCGACCGCCCCGTGTGCTCGCCGGTCGACGCGACGAGCGGACCCTCGGCGACGATCGCGGCCTCGCCGCGCCGAACCGCTTCTTCGTAGAGACTGGCCACGCTCAGGCGCCGATGAACGACGCGCCGATTGACTGACAGGAACTCCTCGGAAACCTCGACCATCTCAACTACCTCGCCACGGTCGAGCGCGAGAAGCGGTCCCGCCTCACCGTCCAGGCCACAAACGGTGGCTCCTCGGGAGGGATTCGAACCCCCAACATTTCGGTTAACAGCCGAACGCTCTACCGTTGAGCTACCGAGGAAGAATCCGCCTCAAGGCAACAGCGGCGGGCGACACGAGTTCATCTTAGGGAGGCTTCAAGCCGGCTGTCAAACCTCCCGCGAGGGGCGGGCTAGAGACGATTGCGATAGGGGCGAAGGAGTTCCGAGCGGCTCGGATTGCGCAGCTTGCGGAGTGCCTTCGATTCGATCTGCCGAATCCGTTCCCGCGTCACGTTGAACGAACGTCCGACGTCCTCCAGCGTCGATTCGGCGCCGTCGCCGACTCCGAAGCGCATCCGCAGCACGAGTTCCTCCCGCGGGGTCAGGGTCTGCAGCACCGCGGCCGTCTGCGCGCCGAGGTTCTTCAGGATCAGCGCGTCGAGCGGCGAGACCGCGCTCGCGTCCTCGATGAAGTCGCCGAGCGAGGAGTCCGCCTCTTCGCCGATCGGCGTCTCGAGCGAGATGGGTTCCTGCGCGATCTTCATCACCTCGCGGACGTGCGACGGCGTCATGTCCATCTGCTCGGCGATCTCCGCGACGGTGGGCTCCCGGCCCAGTTCCTGGACCATCGCGGCGGTGGTCCGGGTGAGCTTGTTGATCGTGTCGATCATGTGGACCGGGATGCGGATCGTTCTTGCCTGGTCGGCGATCGCCCGCGCGATCGCCTGGCGGATCCACCAGGTCGCGTAGGTCGAGAACTTGTAGCCGCGGCGGTACTCGAACTTCTCGACGGCCCGGATCAGCCCGATGTTGCCGTCCTGGATCAGGTCGAGGATCTGCAGTCCGCGGTTCGTGTATTTCTTGGCGATGGACACGACCAGCCGGAGGTTCGCCAGGATCATCTCGGAGCGCGCCTGCTCGCAGATCGCCTCGCCCTGCCGCACCTTGTTCAGCGTCGCGGTCACCTGAGCGAGGGTCGTGCCATAGCGCTCTTCCGACGCCCGGAGACGCGCTCGGTACTTCTCGATCCGGCGCCGCTGCAACGCGCCGAGTTCCGTGTCGCGCTCGCGGTCGAGCGCGATCTGCGCCCGGCGTATGTCCCGGTCGTGGCGCGAGATCTCCGCGTAGAGCTGCTTGAGGATCTCGACCAGGCGGCTGCGTGTCTGCGCCGTCAACTCGATCGAGCGAATCCGTTCGGTGATCCGGCCCGCCGCGCGATCGATCTCGCGTTCGATCTCCGCGAACCGATCGCTGCCGGGCCGGCAAAGATCGCTCCGTCGACGCAGACGGCGCACCTGCCGGTCGAGGTCCTCGATCGCCCGGAAGATCCCGAGGTTCTTCGCGATCCGGTCCCTGGCGCGCTGGTCGAGCTGGACGCCGCCATCGGCCAGGAGCTCCCGCATCACGCGCTGGTCGCGCCGCGCCAGCTCGTTGATCCGCAGCAGTTCGCGCAGGACGACCGGGTTCTCGCAGAGCGCCTCGAACACGATCCACTCGCCGCGCTCGATCCGTTTGGCGATCTCCACTTCGCCTTCCCGATCCAGCAGATCGACGCGCCCCATCTCCCGCAGATAGACCCGGACCGGATCCGTCGTCCCGTCGTGGTACACGGCGGCGGCGGCTTCCGGCTCGCTCCGCTCGCCGCCGCCGACCGGCGCCGGATCGGAGTCGGCAACGTTGACGAAGGCCGTCGGCCGCCGGATCACTCCGATGCCCATCGACGCCAGACGCGACCGGACCGCTTCCATGTCCCGCGGCTCGGCGAGCAGTTCCTCGGACAACCGCGTGTCGAGCTCGTCCTGAAGCAGGTATCCCTTGTCGCGGCCCTGGTTGAACAGGCCGCGGACCGAGCTGTGCCGCTGTTCGATCGGCTCGATCTCCTCGTCCCGGACGGCCGCGGTGTTCAGGGCCACGACATCTCCTCAGCGCCGCGATGGCTGGTGGATCTCGCGGCTGAGCTGCTGCCTCTCCTCGAACATCCGGTGCACGGTCTCCATGTCACCTTCACGCTCCGCGCGCTTGATCTCCCGGTCGAGCAGGTTGCGCCGCTCCTTGGCGAAACGTCGACCCAGCGGAGCGAGACTGTCCCGAAGTTCCGAATCGGAGAAGGCCGACGACCGTTGTAGCAAAAGCCCGGCGACCCGGTCAACAGGTCGACCGTTCTCGTTCTCCGTACCGTGCCGACGTCCCAGTACGTCCACCAGTGCGTCGGAATCGATCCGTTCCGCCCCGGCCCGGGCCTGCTCTCGCATGGCCTCGTAGATGGCGCGCAGGGCGGGATCCCAGAACGCCTCCGGCGCCAGCCACTCGACGCCGCGAAGGTCCGGGGCGGCGGCCAGCAGACGCAGCACCTGCTCCTCGATCGTCGAGGTCACCGGCCGACGCGGCGCCGCGGCGGCCTCGGGCGAATCGGCGACGCCCGGCTTCTCCGCGGCCGCGGCGGACTCGCGCAGCAGCACGTCGACCTGGACCCCGAGGCGCTCGGCGGCGGCCTCGTAGTAGCCCCTTCTGGCGATCGGGTCGTGGACCCGGTCGATCAGCGGCCGCACCCGGGCGGCCTCGCGCGCCCGCAACCGCGGATCGAGTTCGCCCCGACCGGGCAGATCGTCGATCTCGATCGCCACCGCATCCCGGGCCCCGGCAACCGTGGCGCGCACCGCCTCCGGCCCCTCGTCAAGCCGCAGGGAATCCGGATCCTGGCCCGCGGGAAAGAGCGCGCGGCGGACGGTCAGCCTGGCCTCGAGGATCAGTCCGGCCGCCTTGCGGGCCGCCTCGATCCCGGCGCGGTCACCGTCGTAGCCCAGAACCACCTCGTCCGTGTAGCGCGACAGCAGCCGCACCTGACGCACCGTGAGCGCCGTCCCCATGCTCGCCACCGCCCAGTCGATGCCGGACGCGGCGGCGCCGAGAACGTCGAAGTATCCCTCCACCAGGAGCGCCTTGCCCTGTTCGCGAATGCCGCGGCGGGCGGCGTCGAGGCCGTAGAGCTGGTCGCCCTTGCGGAAATGGTCCGTCTCGTTCGTGTTGACGTACTTCGCCTGATCGTCGCCGAGGGTGCGCCCGCCGAACGCCAGCAGGCGGCCGGAGGGCGACCGGATGGGGAACATCAGGCGGTTGCGGAACCGGTCGTAGGGGCGCTCCGGCGCCTTCGGGCTGCGGGCGACGAGACCCGCGGCCTCGAGGTCGGGGACCGGAATGCGGCGCCCCAGGTCCTCGACCAGCGTCCGCCACGCGGCGGGGGCGTAGCCGATGCCGAACAAGGCGATCAGCTCCGACGAGACCTTGCGCCGCTCAAGGTACTGCCGCGGCGCGGCTTCCGTACGGAGCTTCGCCCGGAAAAAGTCGCAGGCGGCGTCGAGCGCGGCCTGGATGCGCTCGGACCGGTCGGGCCGGCCGTCGCCGCCGGGCCCGGAGATCCGCTCCAGGGGAATCCCGTAGCGCTGGGCCAGGTGTTCGATCGTGGTGGCGAACGTGTCGCCCGTGAGCTCCATGTGAAGGCGCAGGGCATCGCCGCCGGCGCCGCAGCCGAAGCAGTAGTAGAGCCTGAGCTCGGGGTCGAGCGACAGCGAAGGCGTTTTCTCCTTGTGGAAAGGGCAGAGCGCCACGAAGCGCTGACCCCGGCGCTCGACCTTCGTGTGCTCGCCGGCGAGCTCGACGATGTCGACCGCCTCGCGAACCGCGGCCACCGCCTCGTCGGTGAGCCTGAAGCGCCGCTGCACGACCGCTCATCCTACAGCGAGGAACGCGTCAGCGCAGCCGGACTTCCGTCGCGCCGGCGCCGCCGCCGGATGGGGAAGCGGAATCGAATCCGGCGACCGCCGGGTGGTCTCGAAGGCGCTCGCGAACGGCCCGGCGAAGCCGGCCGCTGCCGTGGCCATGAACCACGCGAACCCGTTCGCGGCCGGCCGCCAAAGCCCGATCGAGGTAGGCGTCGAGGGACTCGAGAGCCGGCTCCACCGACTGGCCGATCAGGAGCAGTTCCGCCTCCACCGGGTCCGCCCGCGACCTGTGGACCCGGACCCGGCCGGGCGCCGGCCGTTCTCCGCCCGCCGCCGGCGAAAGCTCCGCGACTGGAGTCCGGAGCCGCTTGCCGCGCACCAGCACAGTCGCCCGGTCGCCGCGAAGCTCCACGAGCTTGCCCAGCCAGCCCAGTGAACGGTGGCGAACGGGGCTGCCCGCGACCAACGGCCGCCGCTCATCCGGCCGCGGCGGTTCTTCGGGCTTCCCGACCGGCGGCGCATCGACGGCGGCGGCCCACCGGCCGGCGCGCTCGACCGCCGTCGACGCGTCCCGGTCGATCTTTCCGTGCAGGGATGCGGCCGCCCGGGCGAAGGCTCGCTTCCCGGGTCCTCGGGACGAAGACGACAACTCCGCCAGGGCCTGGTCCAGTCGGCGGCGATTCGCCCTTCGCAGCGCGTCGACTTCGCGGCCGAGGGCCTGTTCCAGCCGCTGCCGGGCCGCGCGCAGCGACTCCCGCCGAGCCTCGAAGCGGGCGCGGGCCGTCTCCGTTTCGGCGGTCAACCGAGCGAGCGCCGCTTCCCGCTCCAGCAGCCGCTCGCGGAGGCGTTCGTTGCGTTCCAGCAACCGCCGCAACGTCTGGTGCTCGGCGCCCAGGAACCGCTCGGCCCGCTCGACCCAGGCCGGCGGAAGGCCGAGGCGCCGGGCCAGCGCCAGCGCCTGGCTGCCTCCGGGCGGACCGACGACCAAGCGGTAGGTGGGCAGGCCGCTCGCCGGGTCGAACCCCATCGCGGCGCAGGAGGCCGCCCGCGACTCGAGGGCGGCGGCGGCGAGCTGGGTGAGGTGGGTCGTCAGAACGCCGAACGAGCCACGCTCGATCAACCCCTCGAGAAGCGCGATGCCGAGCGCGGCGCCCTCCTCCGGGTTCGTGCCGGCGCCAACCTCGTCGAGTAGAACCAGGGTAGAAGGTCCGGCCCGGCGCCAGACCTCCCGCAGGCGCAGCAGGCGGGCGCTGAACGTCGACTGCTCGTCCAGAACGCTCTGCTCGTCGCCCACCACCGCCACGACGCGGTCGAGTGCAGGCAGACGGCTCTCCCGCTTGGCGGGAACCGGCAGACCGGCCTGGTTCATCAGGCACAGCAGCCCCACCGTCTTCAGGGCGACCGTCTTGCCGCCGGCGTTCGGACCGGTGAGGACCAGGGTTCGGCAATCGTCCAGCGTCAGATCGAGCGGCACGACGTCGCCCCGGTTTCCGGCCGCGCCCAACGCCTGTTCCCTGCGGTCGGCGAGCAGCGGGTCGAGCAGCGGGTGGCGGGCGCCGCGGACGTCGAGCAAGGATGCCTTGCCGGCCGGGCCGTCCGATGCGACCGTGACCAGCGAGGCGTCGACCGTTTCCGCAAAGCGCACCGTCGCCTGCAGCGCGTCGACCGCGGCCAGGAAGTCGATGCGCGCGACGATCGCCGGCGCGAGAACCCGCACCCGAGCCGCCAGCTCGGCCAGGATGCGGCCGCGCTCGATCTCCCGCTCGGAAGCGATCCGCTCCAGTTCGTCGTTGCCCTCGACCACGTCGGAAGGTTCGAAGTAGAAACTCCTGCCGGAAGCGGAGCGCCCCCTGACCAGGCCGGCGAGGCGACCGCGGCTGCCGGAGGGCAGGAGCACCGACAGGCGTCCGCTCCGCATGGGAGTCGAATCGTCCGCCAGAGCGCTGGCGTGCTCCCGCACGTAGACCTGAAGCGAAGCCTCGACCGAGGCCTGAGTGCGGCGGGCATCCCGAACGAGCGTGCGCAGGCGCGGCGTCGCGTCGTCCCGCACGTCGCCGCGACGGTCCAGCATGCGGCGAAGACGGCTTGCCAGTTCGGCACAGCCGACGCCCTCTCGGGTCGTCGCGGCGGCGTCGGCTTCCATCCGCCGCAGCGTCTCGACCTCGGCCGCGCATTGCGGCGCGGACTCGAAACTCTCGAGCCGCGCCAGGACGTCCTCGCTGACCTCGACCGCCGTCGCCAGGCGGAGCAGGTCCGGGCCGCCCAACCCCCGACCGTCCCCTTCGAGACGGACGCGCAGGTCGAGAAGCCCATCGAGCGACGGCGTCAGGATGCCGCCTCGCTCGACCTCTCGGGCGACCTCCACATGGCGAGCCCGCCGACGCTCGATCTCGACGCGTTCGGTCGCCGGCTCGATCGCTCGAACCGCCTCGCCGCCGGCGTCCGTCGAAGCGAAACCCGCGAGAACGGCGAGCAGCGACGGAAACTCGAGCGCGTCGGCAGTTGCCGCGTCGCAGCAACTCATCCCGTCAGCCCGCGGCCGCGCCACAACCGGGAGCGCCGCCGGCGCGGCCGCCCTATGCGAGGCCGGCGCGACGTTCTTCAGCCAGGCGGCGCAGCATCTTCTTGCGCGCCTGCATGACCTTGCGCTTCCGCTTGACCGACGGCTTCTCGAAGTGCTGGCGCTTCTTGAGCTCCGTCAGAATGCCTTCCTTCTCGCATTTCCGCTTGAAGCGGCGAAGCGCGTTCTCGAAGCTCTCGTCCTCGCGTACCTGCACAACCGGCATCTAGTGATCTCGTTCTCGTGGTTGACCCGTTGGCTGGCGCCCCGGCTGGTCCGCAGCCGACGACGCACGTCAACCGCAAGCCTGCGGATTCTGCACGAGCCTGGCCGTCCCGTCAAGGGCGAGGAAACGCCTACTCTTCTTCCCGTCCCTCGACCGCGTTGGCGTCGGTGCGGTAGACCTTCCTGTCGCCCCCGCGGAAGAACACGCCGACAGCGGCGCCGTCGCCGTGTTCCTCCGGATTCTTCGGGTAGAACCAGGCGAACACGTTCTCCGCGTCGAACTCCCGGACGTTGCGATGGAACACCTTGCCGAGAAGCCCTTCGACCTCGGCCTCGGTCATCCCCCGCTTCACCTGCGCCAGCCGCTCGACGGTGACCCAACGCGCCTCCTCGTACTCGGCCAGACGCGCCTGGAGGTCGGCGTTGTCGGGGTCGGCGCCGAGGGACCGCCCCAGAATCTCGACCGCGCGGCGGTAGTCGCCGCCCTTGATCACGTACTCTTCCGCCAAGACCATGTCCTCCGCGCTCTTCATCGCGAAGGCGTCCCGCTGCTCTTCGGTCATCTCGCCGTCGAGTTCCCACTCCGCCTCGTTGATGTAGTTGACGAGTTTGGCCGAGAACGCCTCACCGTCACTGCCGACCTCGTTGTCGAGGGCTTCGATCTCCGCCTCGAGGGCCTCGACGTCGTCGTCCTCGCCCGGCGCGGCGGCACGGGCGCGAAGTCCCGCCAGCTCGTCACGACGGGCGTTCAGGGCCTCCTGATCCTTCTGCAACTCGGCCCAGGCGTCGGCGCGCGCGGCGGCTACGCGTTCGTCCTCCGAGGGTCCGCATGCCGCCATAGCGGCGGACAGAAGGACGACCGAAGCGCCGGCGGCGAACCCCGCGCGGCCCGGCCGCCCGATTGGAGTGGATCTCGACATTCTGAAGCCTCCCAGGATCGCTTGTTGCGTGTCGAGGACTATACCCCAGGACCTGGCCCGCCTATTTCGCCGATCTCCTGTTGCGGTCGCGGATCCGCTCGCTACGGACTTCGGTGAAACATGCGGCTGGCGGCCCATGAAGCGCGGGAGAGGAGGCCGGGAGCGGGCGCAGCGGAACGACATGGGCGAAGGCCCCGGCGGCGCACGCTCCCGGAAGGACGGACCGGCGGTCACCATGCCGATGCGGCGCCGAGGAACCGTTGGGGCTATACTGCGGCGCTGCGCTCGGGGTCCCCGAGGGTCCATAGCTCAGCGGTTAGAGCATCCGGCTCATAACCGGCAGGTCCCTGGTTCGAATCCAGGTGGGCCCACACCGCGAACCGCGGAGCCTGCGATCGCCAACTCACTGAAACTCCACAACAATCAGCGCTCTCCGGCGGACAGCGGATCGGTCAGTACGGGGAGCCGTTCGAGCTTCGGACGGAGCGGAATGGAAAGAGTCCTCGACACGATCGTAGATCTGCAGCAGGCGAGCGTGGAACTCGCTCACAGCCGAGCCTTGCTGGACGGGGTTCCCGAATCGATGCGGGAACTCCACGACCAGTACGAGCGCCAACGGAGCGAGATCGAACGGCTCGAACAGGAGTGGCAGCAGGCGGAACTCGAGCGCCGCGCCGCGGAAGCGGAAGCGGCGGCGGGAAAGGAGAGCATCGAGCGCTACCAGGGCCAGATCGCCAAGGTGACAACGCAGCGCGAGTACGGCGCCCTTCTGAGCGAGATCGACACCGTACGCGCAAGGATGCGAGCGGCGGACGACGAAGCGCTGCAAGCCATCGAACGCCAGGAGGACGCATCGGCGCAGCTCGACGCGATCCGGGGCACGTTCGAGACCCTGAGCGAGCAGTACCAGGAGCAGCTCGCCGCATGGGAAGAGCAGAAGCCCGAGATGCTCAAGCGGATCGAAGCGCTTCAGGGACGGATAGACGTGTTCCGCGAGCGCCTTCCGTCCGCCGCCCTGCTGCAGTACGAGCGCCTCTTCGACCGCCACGGCGGCGCGCCGCTGGCGGCCATCGGCGTCGTGGAGAGCACGGGCGCCCCCATCCGGCACTGCTCGTTCTGCAACTACCGGATCAGGCCCCAGGTCGTGGTGCAGATTCAGACCCGGGGCGCGCTCGTACCCTGCGATTCGTGCCAACGGATCCTGTACCTGGACGACGGAGAGACCGCCTGAAAGACCGGCGAGACGGGGCGCCGGGAAAGACGGTTGCCGAACGCTGCGCGGAGTTGACGGGGCGGCTGGCGGACGCCTGCCGCGAAGCCGGCAGACAGCCCGAAGACGTTGCCCTGGTCGGCGCCTGCAAGCGGCAGCCGCTCGAGCGCATCGCCGAGGCGCTGGACGCCGGGCTCCGCGTTCTCGGCGAGAACCAGGTCCAGGAAGGCGAGGCGCACCGCGCGGCGCTGCTCGAAGCCGGCTACGGAGACCGGGCCGCCTGGCATCTGATCGGACCGCTGCAGACGAACAAGGCGGCCCGCGCCTGCGACGCGTTCGACGTGTTCGAAGCGGTCGACCGGCCGAAGATCGCCGAGCGGCTGGACCGCGTGCTCGGCAGTCGCGGCCTCGGCGTCCGCGACTGCCTGCTGGAAGTGAACATCGGCCGCGAACCCGGCAAGCACGGATTCCCGCCCGAGGACACGAACGAGATGCTGCGCCTGGGCGCACTCGAGCATCTGCGGGTCCGCGGCCTGATGGCGATTCCCCCGCGGCGCTCCGGCGCGCGCGAGTCCCGGGCCGACTTCGCGGCGCTCAGGCGCCTGCGCGACCGGCTGGCCGAAGGCGGCTTGTTCGGAGACCGAACAGGCTGGCTGTCGATGGGCATGAGCGCCGACTTCGAAGCCGCCGTCCTCGAGGGCGCAACCCACGTGCGGATCGGTTCCGCGTTGTTCGGGCCGCGGCTGCCGACGCTCCGCGCTTCCACGGGCTGACTGCCGGGAGAGGTTCAACGCCTCCTCCCGCTTCACCATCTTCCGGCGCCGCCTGCACTCGGAACGGCCCGGACCCTCTCGACAAGAAAGCCCGCTGTCACCGTCGCCGGTCTGGATCCCGCACGTCCGGGACAGCCTCGACGACTGAGGGCGCCGAGCCGTCCTCTGCCTTTTTTCCCCGGCGGTCGCTCTGGTCATGGCTGACGTCGACCGGCGCCCGCGAGTACGGCCGCCCATTCCGAGGCGCCAGATTCCCGCTTACGTTCCCGGGCCGATCCAGGACAGACGAGAGAATCTCTCGCGTCGCGAGATGCCGAGAATGAGATTCTCGAGCCGTCCGGCGCCGTCGTATCCTTCGGCGACGGGCAATTCGCGGAACTCCTCCCGGGAGCATGACAGAAGGACCTTGCCGTCCCGGATGACGGCGATGTGAGTCGACGCACGCTCAACGTAGTCGAGCATGTGAGACGTCAGGAAGATCGCCACGCGGTCCTGCTCGGCCATCTGCCGCAGAATCGAGATGACGGTGCGGGCGCTCAGCGCGTCCATGCCCTCGAAGGGCTCGTCGAGAAACAGGATTCTCGGGGCGTGCAGCGTCGCCGCCGCAAGGCGGATCTTCTTCTTCATGCCGTGGGAATAGGTGGTGATGGACCGCGTGGCCGCAGCCTCGAGGTCGAACACCGCAAGCGCCTCGGCAGTGCGCTGCACGGCGTCTCCGCGGCTCAGGCCGTAGATGCGTGCGTAGGACAGCAGTAGTTCCTCCCCCGTCAGGCTCTCGAAGAGCTCGCTGTGGTCCGGCACGATCCCGAGCTTCCGCTTGAGTTGCGTGTCGTTGATGTCGAACGGCCTGCCGAGCAGCCGGACCGAGCCCTTGGTCGGCGACACCAGCCCGGTGAGCATGGCCCAAGTCGTCGTCTTGCCGGCCCCGTTCGGACCCACAAGTCCCAGAATCTGCCCCTCCCGGACGTCCAAGTCAATGCCATCGACGACGGCGCTTCTACCGTAGGACCGAGTTAGATCTTCTGCCTTAATCGCCTCCATGAGCCCCAAGACGCTATCAGCCCGTGGCGGAAGTGGATTCGGCCCGGCGTGCTGCTTCTGACTCGAAATGGAGATTGGGTAGCGCTACGCGCCGGAAAGTTGGAAGACGGGGCGATGTACGGGCCAGCGGGCGGCGATCCGCCGCATCAGCCCTTCAAATCGGGCCGCGAACGCTGCAAACAAGCCCGCCTGGGCGCCAAGGGTGGAGGTGGAGGTGGTCCCGGTTCGTTGGACAGTTTCGGAGCGAAGCCAAGGTGTGGTTCATGGGTATGTGAGTCAGGCATCCGCAGTCGTAGTCGGAGCTGCGGAAGCCTGTGGAAAACCTGTGGAAGCCTGTGGAATACGGCCGTTGTCGCCTGCATGGAGCTGGTCTGTGGGAACGTGATGCTCGGCGCCGCGGTAGACCTCGGCGGGGGTGAGGCCGTCCAGTGCCGAATGAGGACGGAGACCATTGTAGTAGGCGATCCACCCGCCAATGACCCGGCGCGCCTCGATCCCATCCGAGAGCTCGTGCAGGTAGACCGCCTCGTACTTGAGCGACCGCCACAACCGCTCGATGAACACGTTGTCCAGGCAGCGGCCCCGACCGTCCATCGAGATCCGGATGCCGGCTTCCTGGAGACGGCCCGTGAACGTCGCGCCGGTGAACTGGACGCCCTGGTCCGTGTTGAAGATCTCGGGCTGGCCGAAACGGCTCAGCGCGTCTTCGAGGGCCTCGACGCAGAAAGACGCGTCCAGAGTGTTCGACAGCCGCCATGACAGGACACGGCGAGTCGCCCAGTCCATGGTCGCCACAAGGTACAGGAAGCCCGAACGAACCGGGATGTACGTGATGTCCGCGCACCAGACGTGATTCGGACGACTGATCGGCAACTCCCTGAGCAGATACGGGTAGACCTTGTGCGCCGGATGCCGAACGCTGGTCCGCGGCGCCTGGTGGATCGCCGCAATCCCCATCAGCCGCATCAGTCGACGCACCCGGTGACGACCGACGCGGATTCCCTCCCGGCGCAGGTGGCGAACCAGCTGCCGGGAACCGTAGAACGGGTACCGCAGGAACAGCTCGTCGATCCGGCGCATCAGCGCCAGCGTCTCCTCGCTCTCGCCCTTCGGACGGTAGTACAGCGATGAGCGCGAGAGGTCGAGCAGACGGCACTGACGGGAGACGCTCAGCGCTGCGTCCTCCCGCTTCATCATCCTCCTGCGCTCGGGACGGCTCAATGCCCGAGCCCTCTCGACAAGAAATCCCGCTCGACCGTCAACTCCCCGATCTTCGCGTGCAGGTCCCTGATCTCCTCCTCGTGCTCCCGGCGACGAGAAGGACCGCCTGAGAAGGTCTCTCTCAGCCCCTCGACCGCCTTCCGCTTCCAACTGCTCACCTGGTTCGGGTGCACACCGTGACGCGACGCGATCGCCGCGATCGGCTTCTCCTCACGCAGAGCCTCCAGCGCCACCTTCGACTTGAATGCGGCCGTGAACTTCCGACGCTTGCCCGTCATTCCCGGTCCCTCCTGAAGGTCAAGGACTACACCTTAGCCACCTGTCCAGTTTTCCGGGACCACCTCAGGTTGCCGTGCCGCGGCCCTGCAGGGATCGCGGCGTACCGACCCCCATGAGATTCCGCATCAGAAGGCCGAGATTGAAGCCGCAGGAGTGAATGTAGAGGCGTTTGAGCGCGTTCTCGCACCCGCGCAGGTGCAAGCGCCGCATACCGCCGGTCTCGAACTGGTGAGCAAAGGGCCGCTCGAGGAGCTCGCCACGCTTCCGCTGCATCCGTTTGCCCCGCCGACCGCGGACCCGCCGACGGTTCGCGTACACGATGGCCTGCAAGTCCTTCTTGCCTGTCCAACGACGACGACCACGGTCCGGCTCCGCGATGTAGCTGCGAAGCTCCAACTCCGAGATGGAAGAGAGAACGTCGTTGCTGTGGTAGCCCTTGTCCGCAACCACCTCCTCGATCACCGACGGGCTCTTCAGGGTTGATGGTGGATTTCGGGGTAGTCTGGTGCCATGCGTGACACAGACTTGTACGGTCAGATTTTCGGAATCAGCTCTCCTTGGGAGGTGACGGACGTTCAGCTTCGGCTCGACGCAGGCGAGGTGGAGGTGCTCGCGGTTCTTGGCGGCGGGGAGTCGCTGTGCTGTCCTGAGTGCGGGCATGCGGCGAGCCGTCATGACACTCGTCGTCGCCGCTGGCGTCACCTTCCGACGTGTCAGTACCGGACGATCCTGACGGCGGACGTTCCTCGGGTGCGCTGCCCGGAGCACGGAGTGCGGACAATCTCGGTGCCGTGGTCGGATCGTGGTTCTCGTTTCACGGCGTTGTTCGAGGCACTGGTGATCGACTGGTTGAAGGAGGCGTCGATCTCGGCCGTGGCGAGGTTGCTGGACCTGAGCTGGGACCAGGTGTCGGGCGTGCGGGAGCGTGCGGTGCAGCGTGGTCTTGCTCGTCGCGGTGCGGTTCCGGCGTCTCGGGTTCTCGGCGTGGACGAGACGTCGTTTCAGAAGCGCCACGAGTACTTGACGGTGGTGGCGGACATCGAAGGCGAGGCTCCTCGGGTGCACCACGTGGCGGACGGTCGGGGCAAGGAGGCGCTGGCTTCGTATTACTCGTCGTTGTCGTGGTCCGCGCGGTCGCGGATCGAGACGGTGGCGATGGACATGTGGCCGGCGTACATCTCGGCAACGGCTTCGGGCCTCCCGGATGGCCGCCGGAAGATCGCGTTCGACAAGTTCCACGTGGCGGCGCACCTCGGCAGCGCCGTGGACAAGGTACGCCGGCAGGAGCACCGGCTGCTGCAAGCGGCGAGCGACGACAGCCTGGTTTCGAGTCGCTACCTGTGGCTGTACCACCCGGATCACGTGCCGAAGCACCTCCGGCTCCGCTTCGAGGAGTTGATCTCCGGCACGTCGAAGACGGCTCGCTGCTGGCACCTCAAGGAAGTGGCGATGATGATGTGGGAGACCAGGAACCGGGAAGAGGCGCGCGCGATCTTCAACGGCTGGTACTCGTGGGCGATCCGCAGCCGCCTCGAGCCGATGAAACGCGTGGCGCGGATGGTGAAGACTCACCTCGAGGGAGTGCTGAACGCCATCGAGCGAGGAGTCACCAACGCCAGACTCGAAGGCATCAACTCCGTCATCCAGTCGATCAAGAAGACCGCACGCGGCTATCGAAATCGAGACCGGTACCGGACAGCCATCTATTTCCATCTCGGCGGCCTCAACCTCTACCCCGATTCACTCGCGTTCCACACCAAACCCTGAAGAGCCACCGACGAATCGCCGACTGCCGACTCCACCTGCTCGAAGGTCTCCTCCAGCGTCTCGTGGACCGACTCCGTGTCTCCCTTGGCGCCGCCATGCAGCGTCACACCCAGAATGGCCCCGCTCTCCAGGTCCACCGCCTGCTCCGCCTTGTACGCGAGGTGCGTGCGCCCATCCTTCATCTTCGTGACCTCGGCATCCGGATCGTGAGGATTCTCCCACTCTTCGTTCGACAGCTTCTTCTTCCGCTTGCGGTCGAAACGGGCCAACTCCGCACGCGTCAACGTGGACAAGCCCGAAGCCTCCGCCAGGCCCCGAACGAACTCCTCGTAGCCAGAACCCGTATCCCGACGAACGATGCTGCGCAGCGCCGCGTTCGCCTCCAGCGTCGTCGCATCCACGCCCACTGTCTTCCCCGATACCAGACCCGACTCCGCCAAGGGGATTGTCCCGTTTTCTGTTGAACTTCGGATGGCGGCTCGTGTGTGTTGATGAATGTTAAGCGGCCTTGGTTTGGTGGTCAACGTGACGTGCTCGTCGTTCGAGAGCACGGATGAGTTCTGGCATGTCTCGGTAGCCTCTGACGCGGTGGAAGCGTGATTGCGCATCGACGAGGGCTGCGGCGACCCAGCGCTGGATCATGGCGCCGCCCCGCCAGCGCTTGACGTTGCGGGTGTAGCGCCCGACGGAGCTGTTGAGGCTCTCGATCGGATTGGTGCTGCGCATGGTCTTCTGGAGAGCTCCGGCGAGGCCGAGTTCGAGCACGGTGACGGTCTCCTCCATGCCTTCCCGTAGGGAGGCCGCTGCGCCGGGGTGCTCCCGCTCGAGATGACTGGCGAGCTGCCGCAGACGCCTCAAGGCCGTCTTGGCGGATTTGCTGTCCCAGGCCTTGCGGAGCGCCCGGCGAATCGAGGCTCGCTTCTCTTCGGGCAGGTGTTCCTCGACGTTCCGGGCCTTGTGGACCTGGCAGCGCTGCACCGTCGCGGCGTCGCCGAAGACCTCCCTGATCGCGCGGCGCAGGGCCTTGCTGCCGTCGATGACGAACAGCAACGGCTTCGCCGTCGAAAGGCCCCGCTCCACCAGGTCGGCGAGAAGAGCGCGGACCACCGCCGTGTTCTCCGTCGAACCCTCGCGAAGGCCAAGAACCCGCTTGTGACCGGACGACGAAACGCCCAAGGCGATCAGAATGCAGTGGCCACCGATGTACTTCGCGTCCACGCACAACACGCGGATGTCCTCGTCTTCCAGCGACGACGACAGGAACTTCTCCATCTGCCGCATCGACAGCGCCTTGAAGCGACGAGACACCGAACTCCTGGAAGCCGAACGACGGTCCGAACCCGCTGCCGCCGTGTCCAGCGACCGCCGGTAGTTCCGCGTCGACACGCCCGAAGCGATCGCTTCCATCGTGTGACGGTCCATCGCGTCGCGAGACGACGCCCACTCGAACGACTCGAGACGCACCTCGCCCTCCGGACCCCGTATCCGCAGACGCTGAATCTCCATCCGGGCGCCGCCCAGCGTCACCTGACTCGGAGCGCTGCCCGCGCGCCACACCGAACGAGCATCCTGGTGACGACCCTTCGCCCCGCACCGCAACTCCCGCTCCTTCTCCATCAACTGCGCCAAGGCAGAACGGCCTGTCTCAACGCACAGATCCTGAAAGCTCGACAGACCGTCGAACAACGAGGACGATGCCTCCAACAGACCAAGCCCCGACCCCGACGACGAGCTGCTCCTTCTCTCTTGCCGATTCCCTTCCCGACTGCCATGATTCGCCATGGGTGGCGTCTCCTTTCTTTCGCTGGAACCGGCCCGCTCACCGGGCCGGGTGAGCCGCCACCCTACTCCCAAAGTTCAACAGCCGGCGGGACATCCCCCCGCCAAGCGCTCAAGAACCCAGCTGAACACCTTGCCGTGAGTCTCCAGATCGATCAGACGACGAGTGCGAGAAATCGTCGAATGATCCGGCGAACCCTCCGTCGCGCCCAAGCCCAGGAAACGACGAATGCTCAACGAATCCTGAGCACGCCAAGCGATCTCACGCTCCGAACCCAGACCCTCGAAAAAGCCCAGCATCAACAACCGGAAGTACCGGCCCGGAGGAAGACTCGGACGACCCATCCGCTCCGCGTAGAACCCCGCGCACTCCGACTCGACGAACTCGTCGAAACCGCTCGACTCCAGCACGGCGTTCAAACGCTCGTAGAACGGATGGCCGGAACTCCGCGGCAGATCCGATCCAGACACCCAGAGAGGCTCCTGATTCTCACGACGCTTCTTGCCCATAGCCATGAACTCATCCTATCGCATAGCTCAAAACGGCGGACGGGCCGACTTTCACCACGGGCTGGTAGGGGTGTCCTCCCGGAGCTCGAAAACGGCGGGGAATACAGCCCCCACTTCGGGCCTTCGAGAGAGTCTATCAGCCCGTGGCAAAAGTGGATTCGGCCCGGAGTGCCACTGCTGCTTCGAGGCTGAGTCTGGGCAGCGCTACGCGACGCAAAGTTGGAAGCCGAGGCGATGTGCGCGCCAAGAGGCGCAGATCGACTGCATCAGCCCGTCGAATCGGGCTGTGAACGCTGCAAGCAAGCCAGTCTGGGCGCCCAGAGTTGCCGTGACACGGCCCTGCAGCGATCGTGGCGTGCCGACTCCCGCGAGGCTCCTCATCAGGAGACCGAGATTGAAGCCGCAGGAATGAATGTAAAGGCGCTTGAGCGCGTTGTCGCGGCCGCGCAGATGCAAGCGCCGCATGCCGCCGGTCTCGAACTGGTGAGCGAAGGGACGTTCGACGCGCTCGCCGCGCCGGCGCTGCAGCCGCTTGCCCCGATTGCCGCGGACCCGCCGACGGTTCGCGTACACGATGGCTTGCAAGTCCTTCTTGCCTGTCCAACGACGACGACCACGGTCCGGCTCCGCGATGTAGCTGCGAAGCTCCAACTCGTCGATGGAGGCGAGAACGTCGTTGCTGTGGTAGCCCTTGTCCGCAATCACTTCCTCGATCACCGACGAATCGCCGACTGCCGACTCCACCTGCTCGAACGTCTCCTCCAACGTCTCGTGGACCGACTCCGTGTCTCCCTTGGCGCCGCCATGCAGCGTCACACCCAGAATGGCCCCGCTCTCCAGGTCCACCGCCTGCTCCGCCTTGTACGCGAGGTGCGTGCGGCCATCCTTCATCTTCGTGACCTCGGCATCCGGATCGTGAGGATTCTCCCACTCCTCGTTCGACAGCTTCTTCTTCCGCTTGCGGTCGAAACGAGCCAACTCCGCACGAGTCAGCGTCGCCAAGCCCGAAGCCTCTGCCAAGCCACGCACGAACTCCTCGTAGCCAGAACCCGTATCCCGACGAACGATGCTGCGCAGCGCAGCGTTCGCCTCCAGCGTCGTCGCGTCCACGCCCACTGTCTTCCCCGATACCAGACCCGACTCCGCCAAGCGCTCAAGAACCCAGCTGAACACCTTGCCGTGAGTCTCCAGATCGATCAGACGACGAGTGCGAGAAATCGTCGAATGATCCGGCGAACCCTCCGTCACACTCAAGCCCAGGAACCCACGAATGCTCAACGAGTCCTGAGCACGCCAGGCGATCTCCCGCTCCGAATCCAGACCCTCGAAGAAGCCCACCATCAACAACCGGAAGTACGTACCTGGAGGAAGACTCGGACGACCCATCCGCTCCGCGTAGAACCCCGCACACTCCGACTCGACGAACTCGTCGAAACCGCTCGACTCCAGCACACGGTCCAAACGCTCGTAGAACGGATGGCCGGAACTCCGCGGCAGAGCCGATCCAGACACCCAGAGAAGCTCCTGATTCTCACGACGCCTTTTGCCCATAGCCATGAACCCATCCTATCGCATAGCCGAAACGGCGGACAGCCCGACTTTTGCCACGGGCTGCTATCGCGCAGCTGACCTTCAACCATAACCAGTCCCACAAGAGGCACGAGGACCGCCACAAGGACCACCATCAGCGCCATGTGCTGACGTTTCACGGGCGGCTGCCTCCACATCTCGCAGGCTCCACTCCCGATTCGGCCGCTGGCAGATGGCGGCGTAGCCGAGCCGTGTGTCGGACGGATTCCGCCCGCCGGCGCGGGCCTGATACGCGGGAGTTCATTCGTCTCTGAATCAAGTTCGGCGAGACGCTACTGCTTGTCTGGGGCCGTTATCGTTCGTTGTGTTTCTAGCGGCGATGAGCGCCGGCAACGTGACCGTTCCACACCCGGGTGGCATCTTACGCCCCCGCCAGCAGGGAGCCAGAAGCAGGTGAACAAGAACCTGTCTCCAACCAACGAAAACGGCATTCCCGTCGACAAGGCAATCCAGACTTCGCTGTCGGCGAACACCCGCCGGGCCTACCGCGCCGCGTGGCGAAGATTCGACGCCTACTGCGACGAGCGCGGGAAGGACCCGCTGGCGGCGTCCCCGGGCGATGTCGCCAGATTCCTGACGACAATGGCCTCGGTTCCGCGTTCCCCGAGATCGACGACGAGGAAGGGTGAACCGCTGGCGCTGGGAACCATCAGGATCCTCCTGGCGGCGATCAACAGGAAGTACCGCGATGAGAAACGGCCCTCGCCAACAGACGATCCGGAAGTCGCCAGGTCCTTCAGGGACTCGGTCGGCTCTTGCCCGGTCAGCCGACGCAGGTCAAGGCACTGCTCGCACTTGACCTCCATCGGATGCTGGCGTGCTGCGACGATCTGGCCCGCCAAGGGCTGTACAGAACGAGGGCGGTCCGGGACGCCGCCGTTCTCGCGATGGGGTTCGCCGGCGCTCTGCGACGGTCCGAGATCTGCGGCCTCCGTTTTGCAGACGTCGAGTTCGCGGAACCGCATGGCGTCCTTGTTCACATCCGCGGATCGAAGACGGACCAAATGGGCGAAGGCCAGACGATCGCCATACCGGATGGCGACGTAATTCTTCCAGTCAAGCGGCTCAGAACGTGGTTGGACGTATCCGGCGTCACTGCCGGCCCCCTATTCCAGACGCTTCGACGGGGCGGCAACGTCCGAGGGCGGGGAATGCACCCGTCGGACGTGGTCAGAATCGTGAAGCGGTACGCGGAAGCCGTCGGACTCGATCCGTCGAAGTACTCGGGGCACTCCCTGAGAGCGGGGTTCGTGACCAGCGCCGCCATCCATCGGGCGCGCCTGGACAAGATCATGGAGGTCACCAGACACACCAATCCCCCGCACGGTCCTCCGCTATGTCCGTCAGGCAAGCGCCTTCGAGGACCACGCCGGCGCCGGGTTCCTCTGACGAAGGTCTGCCGGCGACAGGCGTCGCAACGCGCGCCGCCGGCGGCCGCAGCCAGCGGGTTCCTCTACCTGCGGAGCGCCCACTCCAGAAAAGGGCTTGACAACGTAAAGTACTGAGGAATATGGCGATGAGAGACACGCAAGGCCGCTTCGCCGCGGGAAACAAAGGCAGGCCGCCCGGTGCCCTGAACCGGGGTACGAAGGCCATCCGCGAGGCCGCCCGCGAGTACGGCCCGGCCATGATCGACCTGCTCGCGGACGTGGCGCAGGATCCGGAAGCTGAGCCTGCCGTCCGGTTGAAGGCCGCCGGAATGCTGCTGGACCGCGCCTACGGCCGCCCGCGCCCTGCCGACGAAGACCCGCTGACCCCCGCAGAGGAACGCGAGAAGGCCCTGGCCGAAAAGGCGAGAACGGAAGCCGCGCTGGAGGCGAGGTTCGGCAGCATTCCGGGAATCACGTGCTGAGCGCCGCGTTCCGGCTGGACTGCCAGTACCCCCCTGCGTTGAAACGCTGAACGGCCCCTGACAGCCCGTGGTGAAAGTCGGGCTGTCCGCCGTTTCGGCTATGCGATAGGATGGGTTCATGGCTATGGGCAAAAGGCGTCGTGAGAATCAGGAGCTTCTCTGGGTGTCTGGATCGGCTCTGCCGCGGAGTTCCGGCCATCCGTTCTACGAGCGTTTGGACCGTGTGCTGGAGTCGAGCGGTTTCGACGAGTTCGTCGAGTCGGAGTGTGCGGGGTTCTACGCGGAGCGGATGGGTCGTCCGAGTCTTCCTCCAGGTACGTACTTCCGGTTGTTGATGGTGGGCTTCTTCGAGGGTCTGGATTCGGAGCGGGAGATCGCCTGGCGTGCTCAGGACTCGTTGAGCATTCGTGGGTTCCTGGGCTTGAGTGTGACGGAGGGTTCGCCGGATCATTCGACGATTTCTCGCACTCGTCGTCTGATCGATCTGGAGACTCACGGCAAGGTGTTCAGCTGGGTTCTTGAGCGCTTGGCGGAGTCGGGTCTGGTATCGGGGAAGACAGTGGGCGTGGACGCGACGACGCTGGAGGCGAACGCTGCGCTGCGCAGCATCGTTCGTCGGGATACGGGTTCTGGCTACGAGGAGTTCGTGCGTGGCTTGGCAGAGGCTTCGGGCTTGGCGACGCTGACTCGTGCGGAGTTGGCTCGTTTCGACCGCAAGCGGAAGAAGAAGCTGTCGAACGAGGAGTGGGAGAATCCTCACGATCCGGATGCCGAGGTCACGAAGATGAAGGATGGCCGCACGCACCTCGCGTACAAGGCGGAGCAGGCGGTGGACCTGGAGAGCGGGGCCATTCTGGGTGTGACGCTGCATGGCGGCGCCAAGGGAGACACGGAGTCGGTCCACGAGACGTTGGAGGAGACGTTCGAGCAGGTGGAGTCGGCAGTCGGCGATTCGTCGGTGATCGAGGAAGTGATTGCGGACAAGGGCTACCACAGCAACGACGTTCTCGCCTCCATCGACGAGTTGGAGCTTCGCAGCTACATCGCGGAGCCGGACCGTGGTCGTCGTCGTTGGACAGGCAAGAAGGACTTGCAAGCCATCGTGTACGCGAACCGTCGGCGGGTCCGCGGCAATCGGGGCAAGCGGCTGCAGCGCCGGCGCGGCGAGCGCGTCGAACGTCCCTTCGCTCACCAGTTCGAGACCGGCGGCATGCGGCGCTTGCATCTGCGCGGCCGCGACAACGCGCTCAAGCGCCTTTACATTCATTCCTGCGGCTTCAATCTCGGTCTCCTGATGAGGAGCCTCGCGGGAGTCGGCACGCCACGATCGCTGCAGGGCCGTGTCACGGCAACTCTGGGCGCCCAGACTGGCTTGCTTGCAGCGTTCACAGCCCGATTCGACGGGCTGATGCAGTCGATCTGCGCCTCTTGGCGCGCACATCGCCTCGGCTTCCAACTTTGCGTCGCGTAGCGCTGCCCAGACTCAGCCTCGAAGCAGCAGTGGCACTCCGGGCCGAATCCACTTTTGCCACGGGCTGCTGAGCGCCGCCTGCTCGCGTGGGTCGGCGTTTCGGACGGACCCGAACGGTAAGGCCCTGACGCCGCAGGGGAAGCGCCCGCAACGCGAGCCGCAAGCCCTGCGGCCCCGCAGTCTCGCCGCCCGCGAGGCTGAAACGACCCGCTACGACTAGGCCGAAGTTCCAGCGGTTTCCGGGGGTCGGGAGGCTCGGAGATCGTTGTCGTGCTTGAGTTTGTTGGGGTTGGGGCGGCTGTTTTCTGGTGTATGCTGTACCCATGTAATGACACGTTGATAGTTTTACAATGATTGAGTCATGGCCTACAATCAGAAGCCATGTACATCGATCGCGTGCCCAACCGCAACTCGCCGCCTGCCGTCCTGCTCCGAGAGTCCTACCGCCAGAACGGCAAGGTCCGCAAACGCACACTCGCCAACCTCTCCAAGTGGCCCGAACACCTCGTCGAGGGACTGCGCATCCTCCTCAAGGGAGGCGTCGCCCTCGAAAGCCTCGACGCCGCCTTCGAGATCCTCCGCTCCAGGCCCCACGGACATGTCGCCGCCGCACTCGGCGCCTTGCGCGGACTCGGACTGGAACGACTTCTCGACCGCCAACCCTCCCGCGACCGGGCGCTGGCTGTCGCCATGATCGTGGCGCGCATCCTGGAACCCCGCTCCAAGCTCGCCACCGCCCGCGGACTCGCGGGCGAGACCACCAGGCATACCCTCGGCGAGGAACTGGACATCGAGGATGCGGACGCCAACGAGCTCTACGCCGCGATGGACTGGCTGCTCAGGCGGCAGCCGCGCATCGAGCGCCGTCTCGCCGAGAAGCACCTCCAGGAGGGCTCGCTGGTCCTGTGCGACGTGACCTCGGTCTACTTCGAAGGCTCGACGTGTCCGTTGGCCCAACACGGGCACTCCAAGGACGGCAAGCGGGACAAGCCCCAACTCGTCTTCGGTCTGCTCTGCAGCCGCGACGGCTGCCCGATAGCGGTCGAGGTCTTTCCGGGCAACACGGCCGATCCCTCGACCCTGAGCGCCCAGGTGCACAAGCTCAAGGAGCGCTTCTCGCTTGAACGGGTGATTCTGGTGGGCGACCGGGGGCTGCTCACCAGCGCCCGCATCCGCGAGGACCTCGAACCCTCGGGGCTGTCGTGGATCACCTCCCTGCGTGCGCCCCAGGTCCGCCAACTGGTGCAGCAGGGCCACCTGCAACTGTCCCTCTTCGACCGGAAGGACTGAGGTGGTCCCGGAAAACTGGACAGGTGGCTAAGGTGTAGTCCTTGACCTTCAGGAGGGACCGGGAATGACGGGCAAGCGTCGGAAGTTCACGGCCGCATTCAAGTCGAAGGTGGCGCTGGAGGCTCTGCGTGAGGAGAAGCCGATCGCGGCGATCGCGTCGCGTCACGGTGTGCACCCGAACCAGGTGAGCAGTTGGAAGCGGAAGGCGGTCGAGGGGCTGAGAGAGACCTTCTCAGGCGGTCCTTCTCGTCGCCGGGAGCACGAGGAGGAGATCAGGGACCTGCACGCGAAGATCGGGGAGTTGACGGTCGAGCGGGATTTCTTGTCGAGAGGGCTCGGGCATTGAGCCGTCCCGAGCGCAGGAGGATGATGAAGCGGGAGGACGCAGCGCTGAGCGTCTCCCGTCAGTGCCGTCTGCTCGACCTCTCGCGCTCATCGCTGTACTACCGTCCGAAGGGCGAGAGCGAGGAGACGCTGGCGCTGATGCGCCGGATCGACGAGCTGTTCCTGCGGTACCCGTTCTACGGTTCCCGGCAGCTGGTTCGCCACCTGCGCCGGGAGGGAATCCGCGTCGGTCGTCACCGGGTGCGTCGACTGATGCGGCTGATGGGGATTGCGGCGATCCACCAGGCGCCGCGGACCAGCGTTCGGCATCCGGCGCACAAGGTCTACCCGTATCTGCTCAGGGAGTTGCCGATCAGTCGTCCGAATCACGTCTGGTGCGCGGACATCACGTACATCCCGGTTCGTTCGGGCTTCCTGTACCTTGTGGCGACCATGGACTGGGCGACTCGCCGTGTCCTGTCATGGCGGCTGTCGAACACTCTGGACGCGTCTTTCTGCGTCGAGGCCCTCGAAGACGCGCTGAGCCGTTTCGGCCAGCCCGAGATCTTCAACACGGACCAGGGCGTCCAGTTCACCGGCGCGACGTTCACGGGCCGTCTCCAGGAAGCCGGCATCCGGATCTCGATGGACGGTCGGGGCCGCTGCCTGGACAACGTGTTCATCGAGCGGTTGTGGCGGTCGCTCAAGTACGAGGCGGTCTACCTGCACGAGCTCTCGGATGGGATCGAGGCGCGCCGGGTCATTGGCGGGTGGATCGCCTACTACAATGGTCTCCGTCCTCATTCGGCACTGGACGGCCTCACCCCCGCCGAGGTCTACCGCGGCGCCGAGCATCACGTTCCCACAGACCAGCTCCATGCAGGCGACAACGGCCGTATTCCACAGGCTTCCACAGGTTTTCCACAGGCTTCCGCAGCTCCGACTACGACTGCGGATGCCTGACTCACATACCCATGAACCACACCTTGGCTTCGCTCCGAAACTGTCCAACGAACCGGGACCACCTCCGGTTATTCTGGAGTTGGGGCTGGAGCTGGAGCCTGACGTTCGCCGTTGGCAGGCGAGCTTGTTGCCTGAGGGATCCCTTCGGTTGCGCGACCGGCGCGCGCCTGCTTCGGTCTCGTGGCGGGATCAGGTGATCGTCCGCTTCGGCGGAATCGACGAGGACGAGAGCGAGGGATGGGACCTTGCGGCACCGGTCGTTATCGGCGCCGAGACTCAACCGCTTGCCCAGGTCTCGGCGGTGGCGCGGCTCCCCGCGGGCGCCGCGGTCGACCGCTCCGGGCGCTACATGCTGGTTGATCGCGCGGCAGGACCCCAGCCTCTGGAGGTGATTGCGGCGCGCGGACCAGCCGAGCCTTGACGTCCGGACAGCGCGGGTCGCCCTGGAATGGGTCTTCGTCAGCGCGAACGCCCTGCATGGCGTCGTTGTCGAGACACTGATTCGGGAGCGGTGCGCGCCGGGGGTTTCAGATGAGTCATGGAGGTTTCGGTTTCATTGCATCGTTGACGGTTGTGGCGGTTCTGGCGCCGGGTTGCTGCTCGTTGGCTGCGGTCCAGGAACCCCGCAAGCCGGATCCTGAGCCTGCGGCGCAAGCGTCGGACGACCATCGGGGGCCTGTCAATCAGGACCGCCATGGCACGGCCGGCGGTTCGGAGAGGCTGGTCTATTACCGGGCGGACGAGGGCTTCGTGCCGAACCGTCTGGACGTGGAGACGGGGACCCGTGTCGTGCTGGTTGACGAGACGGGCGGCCGGCTGGCGCCGCGGTTCGGCGCCGGCGGTCAGGGGGCGGTGTCGACGGATGCCGTCGCGCACGCGGCGCCCGGGGACCATGGCGCCGGCGGTCCTGGCGCCACCCCTGGGGGCCAAACGGTCGGTCAGGCGGGCGACGGGGTTCACGAACATGGCGAACACGGCGGCCACAACCACCACGACGACGACGGGATCCCCGCTTGGGAGCCCGCCGCCCCGGGCGACGACGGTTCGGCCCGGTTCGGCCACACGTTCGGGACGAGCGGCTACTTTCGGTTCCACAACGCCGCGGCGCCGGGCGATGCGGCGCTGGTCGTGGCGTTGACGCCTCCAGGCGAGAAGCCGGCGCCGCTGGTCATGGACCTGGACGCGTTGCCTTCGGCGCGTCCGGCGGAGACGACGTTCGAGGACTACACGGCGCTGCTGACGGACATGGAGAATGTGCGCGAGTCCATGCGGAGATACGGTCCGGCGCGGACTCTGGAACTTCTGCGGCTGGGCGAAGTGGAGACGGGTCTGGACTGCCACGGCGGCGCGCATCATCTGGGCCGAATGGCGTTCGCCGAGTACGGCGCGGCCGCCGCGGCCGGTCTGGCCGAGACCTGCCAGTCCGGCATGCGTCACGGGGTGATGGAGCAGCTCTTCGCGGGTCGGGGGATCGCGAGTCTGGCCGAGGACGTCGACGTTCTGTGCCCTGAGGCTGGCGCCGCGTTCGGTCGTCACCAGTGCCTTCACGGGGTCGGCCACGGCGTGATGGCGTGGACGTCGTACGAACTGGAGGACGCGCTGGCGATCTGCGGTCGTTTGGGCGCCGAGTCGGGCCGGCGTTCCTGTTACAGCGGCGTGTTCATGGAGAACGTGGTGAGCGGCCTGTCGGGGACGGTGGGTCAGAAGTCGAGCTACGTGGACTCGGGGGATCCTCACTTTCCCTGCAACGTCTTGCCGGAGCGGTACGTGAGCGACTGCTACTGGTTTCAGACGTCTCAGATGCTGGTGGTCTTCGATCAGGACCTGGAGGCGGTTGCGGCGGCCTGCCTGGAGGCGCCGTTGATCGGTCGTCGATCCTGCTTCGGGAGCTACGGTCGCGACGTGGGCGGCGCGCACCGCGCGAACCCGTACCTGGCGGTTCAGTACTGCCGGTTGCCGGAGAGCCTGCGGCACCGAAGCGACTGCATCGACGGCGCGGCGCGGACGATCTTCTGGGACGAGACGGAGCAGGCCGCTGGCGTCGCGCTGTGTGCGGAGGTGGAGGAGCCGATCGTGGGCGAGGCCTGCTTCCAGTCGATCGTCAGCCAGGCTCACGCCGTGGTGCCGGAACTGGGCCCGTTCTGCAGCCGGCTGCCGGACCGGTGGCGGGAGCGTTGCCTGGCTCGCTGAGCGACGGCCGGCGTCGTTCAGGTCACGGTGCCGGCAATCATCGCGGCGGCAAACGTGGTCGTCGCGGCGATGCGTCGCGCGGCTTTCGGCGCACGAGGTCTTCGGAGACGCTGAGATCGACTCGCTCCCCGCCAGGCCGAGACAGTCACTCGTCTCCTTGGCTTCGCTCCGAAACTGTCCAACGAACCGGGACCACCTCACCGGGGCGCGTCACCGCTCGCCGTAGCGGGACCCTCTACCTCGCGTCCGCTCGACGGTGTATCGGCCACGCCCGCGTCGCCTCTTGGTTCGAGGGCCCCGCGCTAGCGGCGGCTACGCACTCTCGCTACGGACCTCGGCGAAACATGCGGGCTAGTACAGCACCACGGAGCGGATGCTCTTGCCTTCGTGCATGAGGTCGAAGGCGCGGTTGATGTCGTCGAGACGCATCGTGTGCGTGACCATGCGGTCGATCTCGATCTCTCCGGCCAGGTACTGATCGACCATGCCGGGGAGGTCGCTGCGGCCGCGCACCCCGCCGAAGGCGGCGCCGCGCCAGACGCGGCCGGTGACGAGCTGGAAGGGCCGGGTGGCGATCTCCTGGCCGGCGCCGGCGACGCCGATGATGACGGACTCGCCCCAGCCCTTGTGGCAGCATTCCAGGGCGGCGCGCATGACCTCGACGTTGCCGATGCACTCGAAGGAGTAGTCGACGCCGCCGTCGGTGAGATCGACGATGACCTCTTGGATCGGGTCCTCGTGGTCGGTCGGGTTGACGAAGTCGGTGGCGCCGAGCGAGCGCGCGAAGTCGAACTTGGCGGGGTTGACGTCGATCGCGATGATCCGCTCGGCCCGGGCCATGACCGCGCCCTGAATCACCGACAGGCCGATGCCGCCGAGACCGAACACGGCGACCGTCGAGCCGGGTTCGACCTTCGCCGTGTTGAGCACCGCGCCGATGCCGGTGGTGATGCCGCAGCCAAGCAGGCAGACCTTGTCGAGCGGCGCCGTCGGGTTCACCCTGGCGGTCGAGATCTCGGCGATCACGGAGTATTCCGAGAACGTCGAGGTCCCCATGTAGTGATAGAGCGGACGGCCGCCGCTCGAGAACCGGGAACTGCCGTCCGGCATCACGCCCCGGCCCTGGGTGGCGCGGATCGCCTGGCAGAGGTTCGTCTTGCCGGACGTGCAGAACGCGCACTCGCGGCATTCCGCCGTGTAGAGCGGAATCACGTGGTCGCCGGGCGCAACGGAGGCGACGCCGGGCCCGACCTCCTCGACGACCGCGCCTCCCTCGTGGCCGAGGACGGCGGGGAAGACACCCTCCGGGTCGGCGCCCGACAGGGTGTAGGCGTCCGTGTGGCAGACGCCGGTGGCGACGACGCGGACCAGGACCTCGCCTTCCTTCGGTCCCTCGACCTCGATCTCTTCGATCTCCAGCGGCTTGCCCGCCTCGCGGGCCACGGCGGCTCTGGACTTCATCGGCGGCAGCCTCCCTTCGGCCTGCGGGAAACACGTTCGTCGTTGACGAGGCCGGGACGCTACCATCGTCGGCGAACGTGCGCCAAGACCGCCCAGTCCACCGTGCACGCGGCCAGTTCGCCGGCTGCGGCGCGCCGTGGGGACTCCGCTGCGGCGCCGCTTCGTGAGCGGGGGCGGGCCGCTCAGCCCGAACGTGGGGCCGGGCGGCCTTCGCGTGCGTAGCGCAAGACGCAAGAGATATGGCTTGCGGGCCGGACTCGGGCGGACAGCCGTTTGCACGGAACTTGCCGTCAAGGCAGACGCGTCCTTGCGGCCTGTGCGTACCCTTCGCCGCCTTCGGCGACCGCGGGTCAAGAGGCCCGCGGTCGTGTGAGCTGCCAGTTCCTTCGCGGGCGGCAGGAAGCAGCCGCTAGAAGGGATATGCCCTGACCAGGAAATAGAACGCTGCCAACCCGAACACGATCACCTTCCATGATGCAATTGGGCGCAGATAGAAGGGGAAGTACAACGACCTCCGACGAGCGAAAGATGGCGTCAGACGAATCATCACCAACAATGATAGGAGATGTAGAGTTCCGTCAAGCCACCTACGAGAATAGCTGCTCCTGCACCGCCAACAGGGCCGCCGAGGACGAATCCCAGCGCGGCGGCATCAAGGGCCGCAGCTGTTCGAGCAGCTCTCATCAGCATCAGACGACACCATTGGTCGGTCCCGACCGTATCGCTCCACGAGCGGCGGCCACTGCCATAGTCGCATATCCCGCTGGGATTGATCGGACTGTTCGAAGGGCGCCATGTGCCACCGTGCGATCGGCAGAATTCAGGGCTTACGTGTGCCGAAGAAACCGACAGCGGCGGGTCCGCCACCGCCGTTGTCGGCGTGCCGCCGATCATCACCGCAGAGAAGATCGTGCTCAGCAGCGCGCCTCGAAACCAACTGTCTTTCCTCATGTGAGGACCTCTTGCCGTGGAGGGCCTCCGTTGAGAGCACGGTCGAATCTACGGCACACGGTACTGGCGCGTCAACCTTCAGCGGCTGTCCAGTTGCTGTCCAGTCAGGACCATCTCGAAGTCGGACGTCTTGCTTGCGTCGTTTCAGGCCGTGTCGAGTTCAAGTCGGCGGTTCGGCTGAAGCGCAAGAGCTGCTGAAACGCCAGGCTCCGGTCCGCTGCCGGTACGATGCGGTCCGCAATGCCGGAAGTCGACCTCGCGGCGGCCGCGGACTTCGAACGGGAACATGCCGGCGGCGGGTTCGGAACCGTCCTGGCCGACCCGCCCTGGCGGTTCGTCAACCGCACCGGGAAGGCGGCGCCGGAGCATCGCCGCCTGAGCCGCTACCCGACGCTGACCCAGGCGGAGATCGCGGCGATGCCGGTTGCCGGCGCCTGTGCCCCGGCGGCGCACCTGTACCTCTGGACGCCGAACGCTCTGCTCCGGGAGGGCCTCGACGTGATGAGGAGCTGGGGCTTCGTCTACAAGACGAACCTGGTGTGGCACAAGGTGCGCAAGGACGGCGGCCCGGACGGCCGCGGCGTCGGCTTCTACTTCCGCAACACGACGGAGATCGTCCTGTTCGGCGTGCGCGGCAAGCTGCGCACGCTGGCGCCCGGCCGCCGCCAGGTCAACGTCATCCGCACCCGCAGGCGGGAGCATTCCCGCAAGCCGGACGAGCTCTACGAGATCATCGAAGCGTGCAGCCCGGGTCCCTGGCTGGAGCTGTTCGCCCGCGGTCGCCGCTCGGAACGCTGGACCGTCTGGGGCGATCAGAGCGGCGACGCCGAGCCGGACCGGCGGAACCGGCCGAACCAGCGGTCGGCGCCCTGAGGCGACGCGCGTTCCGTTCGGCTGCGAACTGCCAGCAGGCTACGGGTCCGCGGCCTCTTCCGCGGCCGGACTCCGGCGGTAGCGCCTCTTCCGGTACTCGTTCACCCAGTTGCGGGAACTGCGCCACCGCCCGTCGGGATCCCGAACGGCCCGCAGCTTCCCGCGGCCGGCGGCGACGCGGAGCGCCGATGCCCGCAGGTCCTGTGTGCCGAGCGCCGCGAGCGGCGCCAGTTGGGCCGGGCCGGCAACGGCGGGGATGACGTTGCGGTAGAGGTTGTCGAGGATGGCGCGGGCCAGCAGTTCGCCAAGCGGCCCGAGCTCTCCTTCGTCCGCACGGCGGAGCGCCGCGAGATAACGGCCGCGGTCGCGTTTGTAGATGATGGCGGGCGGATAGCCGAAGCGGACCAGGATGAGGCTGAGGAGCAGCCGACCCGTCCGACCGTTGCCGTCCAGGAACGGATGGATCTGCTCGAACCGGCAGTGACGTTCCGCGAGCGCTTCCGGAAACGCCGCCGACCGCGGCGTCAGCGCGTTGACGCCTTCGACCCACGTCTCGAGCTCGGCCGGAACGAGAGGCCACGTCACCGGGACCATCCCCCCGGGGAAGGCCCGGATCTCGTGCTCGCGAAACGAGCCCGGGGCCTCGCGTTCGGACGCCGCCGGATGCGGCGCCGCCTCCCAGACCGGCGCCATCGCCATGTGGTGCACCTGTCGAATCTCGGAGAGCGTGAGGATGGCTTCCTCGCGACGACCTTCCCGCGACCCGGCTACCGCTTGCCGATACACCCATTCCGCCGCGGTCCCGTAGCCGCGCACCTCCAGATACTCCCGGAGCTCCCTGGCGCCGACGGCGCGTCCTTCGGTCAGCAACTGCTCCACCTGCCGGAGAGCCAAGGTGTTCCCTTCGAGGGCGGTGGAGTGATGCGCCTCCTCGAACCAGATCCCCCGCCACGCGTCAGCGGCTTCCCGGGGATCCGGCAGGCCGCCCAAGCGGTCTCTCAGGTCCTCGACGTCCGCGCGAAGACGGCGGTACAACTCCCGGCGCGCCGGCCGTCCGCGCCGTCCGGATGGCTCGAAGTGTTCGCTCAAGACGAATCAAACTGTACCGTACAAATTCGCCGCCGAACTGGCCAGCGGACCGCAGGTGCGCCGGCCCGCTTCCGTCAGGCGATAGCGCTGGTTGCGGGCCGTGGGCGTCCCGGGCCGGGTCATCTCGATCAGGCCGGCCGCTTCGGCCCGGGCGATGGCTTCGCCGATCTGCTCCACCGGAGACAGGATCCCGGGCGTGATCGAGAACGGCGACGCCGCGGCGACGGTCATGTCAGGCAGTCTTGCACGGCGCCGCCCGACCCCGCGACGCCCGGTCAGGCGAGCCTGGCCAAGGGGGGCTGCGGGCTCCCTGGCAGGCGAAGCCCGGCGACGGAGCAACCGCGAGTCGCCGTCAATCTCTTGACGCGCTCGCTTCCGACCTGTACGTTCATGCTGTACAGGATGTCAGAAACGTCAGGAGCTACGGGAATGATCCGCGAAACCAGCTACACGAAGGCCCGCGAGCGCCTGGCAGCCTTGATGGAGCAGGTGACGGACACGCGCGAGCCGGTCCTCATCCGGCGGCGCGGCCACGAACCGGTTGCCCTGATTCCCGCGCACGAACTCGCCGGTTGGCAGGAAACCGCGTACCTGTTGCGTTCTCCGAGGAACGCTCGGAGGCTCCTCGCGGCGAGTCGGCGGGCCGAAGACGGTCAAGGCGAGGCCTTCCTCGTCGACGAACTTCGCCAGAGTCTGGGTCTCGAAGCCGAGTGACGCCGGCCGGACGGCGAAGAGCCGTCATGGACCCTCACTTTCTCGAAGATCTCGAGTACTGGACCCGTACCGATCGCAGGCGCGCCCTGCGAGCGCTGAAGCTGGTGGAAGCCACGCTGCGCGACCCCTTTGGAGGGCCTGGAAAGCCCGAGCCTCTTCGCGGCCAACTCGCCGGCAAGTGGTCCAGGAGGATCGACCAGGAACATCGCCTGGTGTACGCGGTCAAGGACGAACAGGTCTTCTTCCTGGCAGCTCGCCACCACTACTGACCCTCGTCGCTCGCTCGACCGGGCGGCGAGGTCGAAGCGGGAGACCGGCTGGCCGTCTCCGTCTCTGCCGCCGCCGCCACTTCGTCGTAGCGGTCGATGACCCGCCGCACGTAGGCCCGCTTTTCGAGGTAGCTGCCGGGGTAAAAGCTGCGCTTGAAGCCGTAGATGATCACGTTGCGCAGGTCGTCGGCGGACAGGTCGAAGGCCTCGCGGGCGGCAGCGATCTCCCTGGTCACGGTGGTGCGGGAGACGAGGCGGTTGTCGGTGCACAGGGTGACGGAGAGCCGGTCCTTCATCATCCTGCCGAAGGGGTGGTCGGAGAACGTCCGGAGCCGCCGGATGCTCTGCAGGTTCGAGGTGATGCAGACCTCCAGGGTGATCCGCCGGTCGCTGATGTACTGGGCCAGACTCCGTATGTAGCGTTCCGGGTCCCTGGCCGCCGCCGAGTCGGGGTTGTCCAGACGGAGCCGGTCGGCGGCGTAGAGGTGCGTGCCGTGGCCGATGCGGTCGGCCTGCAGCAGCGTGATCGCCTGGAAGATGCTCTCCGGGCCGTAGGCTTCTCCGGCGTGGATCGTCTTCTTCAGGAAGTGCTGCTGCGCATGGAGGAAGGCGTCCCGGTGCGCCGCGGCCGGATTGCCGGCCTCGGCGCCGGCGAGATCGAAGGCGACGACCGGCAGTCCCAGCCGATCGCGGGCCTCGACGACGGAGCGGGCCAGCGACAGCGAGGCGGCGGCGTGGATCTCCTGTCGCGGCCAGCCGCGGAGCGCGTCGAAGAGCCCCCGGTAGTAGGAGCTGTGGCCGGGACCGAACATCCGTAGCGCGCAGGCGATGATTCCGTAGCGGAAGGGCGGTTCGGCGCCGCGTCGCACTCCGTCGGTCGCTTCGTGCTCGCGCCGGACCCGGGCGAGGCCGCGGTCGACCGCGGCCAGCACGCCGCCGATGTCGAGGTCGGCGCCGGTGTGAAGCTGCGGCGCCAGCCGCACCTCGACGTAGCAGACGTTCTCGGCCAGGTTGTCGACGCCGAGCTCGTAGGCCGCCCGCTCCAGCGCCTCCGCCGTGCACAGCGCGGGCGAGGTGCAGGCGAAGGCGCGCAGGTAGTCCTCGAGGTCGTCGTAACGCTCCTTGAAGACGAGCTCCAGCAGGCCCTCGGGCGTCTGCGACGGGAGTTCCAGCCGGGCGTCGCGGGCCAGCTCGATCAGGGTGTCGAGCCGCAGCGAACCGTCGAGATGAACGTGAAGGTCGGTCTTCGGCAGCTGGCCGATCAGGTCGGTTCGGGAGATCGTCGCGTTCAAGTCGGTAACATGCGCAGTCTGCATGGCGCAGTGTACAGCGGAGTTCTCGAGGGGAGGCAGACGAAGATGACGTCGACCAGGCGTTCCTTTCTTCGGCGCGCGGGCGGTCTCGGCGCCGCCGCCGGGATCGGGGCGGCGGCCGCGCCGTTCGCCGGGCCGGCGCGCGGCAAGCCGGCGCCGGCCAGCGACCGCGTTCGGGTCGGCGCGATCGGCGTCAACGGCATGGGTTCGAGCGACATGCGCTCGATGCTCGATGTCGACGGCGTCGAATGCGCCGCGCTCTGCGACGTGGACCGGACCGTGCTCGAACGGGCGGTCGAGGGGTTCGCCGAGCTCACGGACAGCAAGCCGGACGCCTACGCCGACTACCGCCGGCTACTCGAGGACGACGACATCGATGCGGTGATCATCGCGACCCCCGATCACTGGCACTGCAAGATGATGGTGGACGCCTGCGAGGCGGGGAAGGACGTCTACGTCGAGAAGCCGATGGCGAACTCGATCGAGGAGGTCCGCATCATGCAGGAGGCGGCCAGGGCCTGGGGCCGGGTGGTCCAGGTCGGTCAGTGGCAGCGTTCGGGCCAGCACTGGCGGGACGCGATGGAGTATCTCCGGTCCGGCGCCCTGGGCCGGATCCGCGCCTGCCGGGCCTGGGCCTACATGGACTGGGACGCGCCGATGCCGGCGCCCGACGGGCCGGCGCCCGAAGGGGTCGACTACGACATGTGGCTGGGCCCGGCGCCGAAGCGGCCGTTCAACGAACGGCGGTTTCACGGCAGCTTTCGCTGGTACTGGGACTACGCGGGCGGGCTGATGACGGACTGGGGCGTTCACCTGATCGACATGGTGCTGATGGGCATGAAGGCCCAGGCCCCGAAGTCCGTGGTGTCCCTGGGCGGTCCGTTCGGTCATCCGGAGAGTGCGATGGAGACGCCGGACACGCAGCAGGCGATCTACGAGTACGACGACTTCACGATGATCTGGGAGCACGGTCTGGGAATCGGTCTGGGGCCCCACCAGCGCGGGCATGGCGTGTCCTTCATCGGCAACCGCGGCGCCCTGGTGATCGATCGGACCGGCTGGGAAGTGCTGCCCGAAGTCGGCCGCGAGAACGGCGAAAGGGTCTACAGGACGCCCGCCATACCGGACCGGCGGGCGGCGCGGAACCAGCGGGGACTGGCCCAGCACACCGAGGACTTCATCGAGTGCGTGAAGACCCGGAAACAGCCGCGCTGCAACGCGGACGTCGGCGCCCTGGCGGCGGTCAACGCGCACCTCGGGAACATTGCGTTCCGCACCGGCCGCCGCGTTCACTGGGATCGGAAGTCGGGCCGCTTTCTGGACGACGACGAGGCGAACGCGCTGCTGCGGGCCGAATACCACAACGGCTGGGAACTGCCGCGGGTGGCGGCCGCCGACGTTCGGGCGGGTTGATGCAGGGCCGCGCCAGCCCGCTCGAGGACCGGCGCCTCGGCGCCGCGACGATCCTGTTCGGGGCCGGGAACGGGAAGTACCCCGACAACAACGCGTTGCTGATCGAGGGCGGCGAATCCACCATGCTCGTCGATCCGTCGCTGGGCGTTCGGGTCCGTGGCCGGAACGCTCTCCCGGCGGTCGACCTCGTCCTGCTCGGCCACTGCCACGAGGATCACACGGCGGCCCTGCCGCTGTTTCGCGACGCTCCGGTCCACGTTCACGAGGAGGATCTGCCGGGGCTTCTGGACCTTGGCGGTTTCCTGAGCATCTTCGGCGTCGAGCCGGAGCGCCGCGAGGAGTTCGGCCGCGTCCTGAAGACGAGGTTCTTCTACGAGCCGCGGCCGGACGCGGTGCCCTTCCGCGACGGCGACCTGTTCGACCTGGGCGGCGGCGTGTCGGTGCGTGTCCTTCACGCGCCCGGCCATACGCGCGGCCACTGCGTCCTGCTGATCGAGCCGGACGGCGTCCTGTTCCTGGGCGACATCGACCTGACGGGGTTCGGCCCGTACTACGGCGACGACTGGTCCGACCTGGAAGCGTTCGAACGTTCGCTCGAACTCGTGCGCGGCATCGAGGCGGCGCACTACGTCACCGGTCACCACATCGGCCTGCTCGACCATCGCGACGCGTTCATCGACCGCCTCGACCGCTATGCGGCCCGCATCGCCGACCGCGAACGGCGTCTGCTCGAATACCTGGCGGCGCCCCGGACGATGGACGACATTGTCGCGCACCGCTTCGTCTACCGGCCGCGCGATCGGGGGACCGGCATTCCGAAGGTCGAGCGGCGCAGCGCGCAGCTTCACCTCGACCGTCTTCGGCGTGCCGGTCGGCTCGAGCGGGACGGCGAAACGTATCGGGCGCTCCACTGACATTCTCGCGCGCGTCGGGGAACGAGGCACGCGAGAGTTCAGTTTCACGCCGGGTTCGCCGGCGCCCTCGTTATGACCCGGCCGCGCCGGCGTCCTTGCCGGTTTCCGAAGAGGGGCGCCGCTCGACGGCGGCCATTGCGAGGCCGGGGCCAAACCCGCCTATACTTGAGTTGTCCGTCCCGGCGTGCGGCAAATCCGCGGAGGTACCGATCCTTGAACACCAGACGACTGGCCTCGACAGCCCTGTGGGCTCTGCTTCCGATGGCGGCGGCCATCGCCGTCCCGCCGCCCGCGATCGCCGACGACACGGCGTCGGTGGATCATCTGCTCGAACCGGACACGATTCAGCCGGCGACGGCCGAGCAGTTCAAGGCCGTCTTGGAACACCACCGCGGCAAGGTGGTCGTCGTCAACTTCTGGGCCACCTGGTGCATTCCCTGTCTGCAGGAGTTGCCCGAACTCGACCTCCTGCAGGAGCGGTACGCCGACCGCGGCGTCGTCGTGCTGGCCGTTTCGATGGACGACCCGGACAAGCTCGAGGACCGGGTGCGGCCCTTCTTCGCCAAGCGGGCGCCCGGTCTCGTCTCCTACCTGGCGTCGGCGGGCGACAATTCGACCGCTTTCGTCACGGCGCTCGATCCGGAGTGGCCTGGAGCGTTGCCGACCACGATGTTCTTCGACCGCGGCGGCGAGCTCACAAACATCCATCTGGGGCGGATGCTGTACGCGGAGTTCGAAGAGGCGGTGCTCGAGTTGCTCGGAGAGGGCGCCTGAGCGCGCGAGCCAGGCGCTCGGGACCCGGGGGCGGGGCGAGACTCGGGAAGAATCGGGAAGCAGTCGCTTCCGATCGGAGTTCTTGACGGTACGAGAGGAGCGCCGATGTCAGGACCTGTATTCGATCACTTCGACTTCGCGGACGATTTCGGTCCCGAGAAGGTCATCACCGTCCACGAGCCGCGCAGCGGCCTCAAAGGGATCGTCGTCGTCGACAACAGCGCCGCCGGACCCACGATGGGCGGCATTCGGATGGCGCCGGACGTGACGGTGAAAGAGGTGTGCCGGCTGGCGCGGGCCATGACCTGGAAGAACGCCATGGCGCGTCTGGGTCACGGCGGCGGCAAGGCGGGCATCCGGGCGAATCCGCGGACGGCGAACCGTGAGGCCCTGATCCGGCAGTTCGGTCGCGCGATCCGTCGGTTGGCGGACTACATCCCCGCTCCGGACATGGGCACGAACGAGACCGCGATGGCCTGGATCCGGGACGAGGGGGGGCGCTCGGTCGGCCTGTCCAGGTCCCTGGGCGGGATTCCGCTCGACCAGACGGGATCTACTGGTTTCGGCCTCGCCATTGCCGCCGAAGTGGCCGAAGAGACGGGCGTGGTCGCGCTCGAAGGCGCCACCGTCTCCATCCAGGGCTTCGGCAACGTCGGGCGGCCGGCGGCCCGATTCCTGGCCGAGCGGGGCGCGCGCCTCGTGTCGGTCACCGATCTCGACGGCACGATTCACGATCCGGACGGCATCGACATCGAGGAACTCGTCGCGACGATGGACGCGACCGGAGGCGTGACGGCGTACCCGCGCGGCCGCCGCATCGAAGGCGACGCCTTCCTGGACCTGGAAGTCGACTTCTTCGTGCCGGCCGCGCGTCCCGACGTGATCGACGGCGGCAACGCGGGACGCGTCGGCTGCAAGGTGGTGCTTCAAGGCGCCAACATCCCGGTGACGGGCGCCGGCGAGCGGATTCTCCACGACCGCGGCATCGTCTCGATTCCCGACTTCGTGGCCAACGCCGGCGGCATCATCTGCGGCGCCGTCGAGTACGCGGGCGGCTCGGAACGGCAGGCGTTCGAGAGGATCGAGGACACGGTGCGCCAGAACACGCGGGACGTGCTGGAACAGGCCCGGGCCGAGGGCTGTCTGTTGCGCGAGGCGGCGATGAGCATCGCCCGGCGCCGCGTCTCGGAGGCGATGGCCTGGCGCCGCGCCGACTGAGCAGCAGCCCGCGGCGCATGAGATTCTCCGATTCCCGGAACTCCCGCAATGCACTGGCTGAACCGGCTGTCGACCGGCGCTCGGAGCGGCGCGGCGACGCCGAGTGGCTGGAGCGAAGACTGGCGGATCCGAACAGCCGGTTGACCGCGGTCTGGCGCGAGCGCAGCCTGGTGTTCGACGCTCACGCCGGAGATCGGGGGCCGATTCCCGGCACGGTGGCGGCCGTCGAGGCTGCGGCGCTCGTCGACGGAGCGGAACAGGTCGTGTTCCTGGGCGAAGCGGAGGGCGCCGCCTGGTTCTCGGTCGACCTGTCCGACCGGGAAGATCCGCTTGCCGGCCCGCTCAGGGGCGCGGGGCGCTTCGTCGAGCTGCGCCAGGTGGGCGCGGCGATGAGCGGTCGCGGCGCCAACCTGCTCGCCTATGCGCGCGCCATGGCTACGTGGCATCGCCGGCACCGTTTCTGCGGCCAGTGCGGCGCCGCGACCGAGAGCCGCAACGCCGGCCACCTGCGCGTCTGCACGGCATGCGCCGCCGATCACTTCCCGCGCACGGATCCGGCCGTCATCATGCTGGTCCACAGGGAGGCCGGCGACGGCGGATCGTGCCTGCTGGGCCGACAGGCGGCCTGGCCGCCGGGCATGTTCTCGGCGCTCGCCGGCTTCGTCGAGCCCGGCGAGAGCCTGGAGAGCGCGGTCGCGCGCGAGGTCGAGGAGGAAACCGGCATCGCGGTGGACACGGTGCGCTACCACTCCTCGCAGCCCTGGCCCTTCCCGACCTCGATCATGCTCGGCTTCTACGCGACCTCGCCCGGCGGCGACCCGCGCGTGGACGCCGAGGAACTGGAACAGGCGGTGTGGACGACCCGCGCCGAGCTGGAGTACGCGCTCCGCGTCCGCGACGTCCGTCTGCCGGCGCCGTTCTCGATCGCCCGCCGGTTGATCGACGCCTGGCTTCGCGACGAGCGCCGAACGCTCGCGTAGCATGGTTCGCCCATGACCCTTGGTTCCGCGACGGACGGCGAGTGGTCGGCCGCGGTCGTCGACCGCCTGGGCCGGCCGGTGCGCGACCTGCGCATCTCGGTCATCGACCGCTGCAACTTCCGCTGCACCTTCTGCATGCCGGCCGACCGGGAGTACAGGTTCCTGCCCCGGCGGCAGTTGATGACGTTCGAGGAGATCGAGCGCCTGGCGCGGCTCTTCGTGGAGCTCGGCGTGCGCAAGCTGCGGCTGACCGGCGGCGAACCGCTGCTGCGGCGGAACATCGAGGATCTGGTCCGGCGCCTGGCCTCGGTTCCCGGAGTCGGGGATCTCGCCTTGACGACAAACGGCGCCCTGCTGGCGAAGAAGGCGCGGGCGCTTGCGGACGCCGGCCTCGACCGGGTCACGGTCAGCGTCGAGTCTCTGCGCGACGACGTCTTCGGCCGCGTCACGGGACGGGGCCACGGCGTCGGCCAGGCGCTGGAGGGCATCGACGCCGCGGCGGACGCCGGTCTCGGCCCGGTCAAGATCAACACGGTCGTGTTGAAGGGCACGAACGAAGACGAGATCGCCGACGTCGCCGGTTACTTCAAGGAGCGAGGCCACATCGTCCGCTTCATCGAGTTCATGGACGTCGGCACGGTGAACGACTGGCGCCCCGATCAGGTCGTCACCGCGTCCGAGATCGCCGACCGCATCGCCGAACGGTGGCCTTTCGAAGCGGTCGCCCGCGCCCAACCCAACGACGTCGCCGAGCGCTTCCGCTACCTTGACGACAGCGTCGAGTTCGGCATCATCTCCTCGATCAGCCGCCCGTTCTGCGGCGCCTGCGCCCGGGCGCGGCTCTCCTCCGACGGCCGCCTCTACACCTGCCTCTTCGCCGATTCCGGCCCCTCGCTCCGCGACCGGCTTCGCGCCGGCGCCAGCGACGCCGACCTGCTCGCCTTCCTCGCCGGCCATTGGCGCCGGCGCGAAGACCGCTACTCCGAGGCGCGCGCCGAACGCCTCCGCGTCGGTCCGCGGCCGGCCGCGGAACGCGTCGAGATGTTCCGCATCGGCGGCTGAACCGGTTCCGCTACAGTGCCGCTCATGTGCAACCGCGGGATCGAGGCGCTCGCGTGAGCGCTCGACCGCTGCTCGCGGCGGCAGAGGGCGAGCGGGACCGCAAGGCCGAGCACATCCGGCTGGCGCTGGATCGGCGCATGCAGGTCGAGCGCAGCTACTTCGACGACATCCGCTTCGAGCACAGGGCGTTGCCGGAGATCGACTTCGACGACATCCGGGTCGGCGTCGGCTTCCTGGGGCGGGAACTGGAGGCGCCGCTGCTCATCTCGTGCATGACCGGCGGCACCGCCGCCGCGGGGCGCATCAACCGCCGCCTGGCCGAGGCGGCCGAGGAGGGGCGGGTCGCCCTCGGAGTGGGGTCGCAGCGCAAGGCGATCGACGATCCGGAGACCGCGGCGACGTTTCGGGTCAGGGAGTTCGCTCGCGGCGTGCCGATTCTGGCCAATCTGGGCGCCGTCCAACTGAACTGCGGCTACGGCATCGACGAGTGCCGCCGGGCCGTCGACATGGTCGAGGCGGACGCCCTCGTGCTGCACCTGAACGCGCTGCAGGAGGCGCTGCAGCCGGAGGGGCAACTGAACTTCCGCGGACTGCTGCCCCGGATCGCGAGCGTGGTCGAAGCGCTGGACGTTCCGGTGGTGGTCAAAGAGATCGGTTGCGGCATCTCGGCCGCGGTCGGTCGGCAGCTCGCCAACGTCGGCGTCCGGATCCTCGACACGGCCGGAGTCGGAGGCACCAGCTGGGCGCGGATCGAGGCGGCCCGGGCCGGCGACGTGGCTCTGGGCGAGCGCTTCGCCGACTGGGGGTTGCCGACGCCGGCGTCGATTCGCCAGTTGGCGACGGTTCCCGGCGTCCAGGTCATCGGCAGCGGCGGCATCCGTTCCGGCGTCGACGTCGCGAAGGCGCTGGCCCTGGGCGCCGACATCGCCGGCATGGCGTTTCCGTTTCTGGAGGCGGCCAGCGACTCGACCGAGGCGGTGGTCGACCGGATCTCCCGCACGGCTTTCGAGCTGCGCGTCTGCATGTTCTGCACCGGCGCGGCCGACCCCGCGGCCCTGCGCCGCGTGCCGCTGCTGAAGGAGACGGGCGATGGCTGATCGACTGGGCGCCGGCGCCGAACTGGCGCCCGAACTCGAGGCCGCGGCTGTCGAGATCGCCGGCGCGGAGCGCGGGTTCCACCGGCCGCCGTCCGGTCTCGACGCGGCGGGCGAGGCCGCGGTCAGGCGCCGGGCGCTCGATCTGTTGACCGGCAGCGGTCCGCTGACGGCGATCGGCAGCTACGCGCTGGACGACGAACGGGCGTCGACCCGGAACTGCGAGAACTTCATTGGCGCCGCCCAGGTGCCGATGGGCGTCGCCGGGCCGGTTCGCGTGCGCGGGAGCGAGGTGGACGGTCCCGTCTGCGTGCCGATGGCGACCACCGAGGGGGCGCTGCTTGCCAGCGTGAACCGAGGCTGCCGCGCGATCACGGCGGCGGGCGGCGCCACCGTGTTCGTGGAGGACGTGGGCATGACCCGGGCCCCCGTCTTCCGCACCACGGGAATCGACGAGACGAGGCGGCTGCTCCAGTGGCTGGAGGCGAACGAAGAGGCGATCCGCGCCAAGGCGCGGGAGACGAGCCGCTTCCTGGAACTTCGGGAGATTCGGCCGTCGATCGTCGGCAGCACGGTGTTCCTTCGGTTCCGCTTCGCCACCGGCGACGCGATGGGCATGAACATGGTGACCATCGCCTGCGACCGCGTCGTGTCCGAGTTGATCGAGCCGGAGACCGGCGCCCGATGCGTGGCGCTGTCGGGGAACTACTGTGTCGACAAGAAGCCCGCCGCGGTCAACTACCAACTCGGTCGCGGCAAGCGGATTCACGCCGAGGTCGTTCTGGACGAGACGACCGTGCGCAAGGTCCTCAAGTCGGAGGCGCGCGCTCTCCAGGACGTGGCCTACCGGAAGAACCTGCTCGGTTCCGTGGCGGCCGGCGCGCTCGCCTTCAACGCCCAGTTCGCGAACGTGCTGGCGGCGGTCTTCGTGGCCTGCGGCCAGGATCTTGCGCACGTGGTGGAGGGCGCAATGGGCGTCGCCTCGTTCGAGGCGCGGGACGACGGTTCGGTCTATGCGTCCGTCTACATGCCGGACGTACCGTTGGCGGCGATCGGCGGCGGCACCGGTCTCGATACGCAGCGCGAGGCGCTTGACGTGATGGGCGTGCGGCCCGACCCGAAACGCCCGGGCGCGGCCGTGTGCCGACTGGCCGAGATCGTCGGCGCGGTCGTCCTGGCCGGCGAACTGTCCCTGACCGCGGCGTTCACGTCGCGCGATCTGGCGCGGGCCCACGAGCGGCTGGGCCGCTCCAGCGCGGGTTGAAGCGCCGGGCGCGTGGCTGCCGCCTGTTGGCGGCCCTGTTCGGTTTCGTTTCCGTACGGGATTGGACTCCTGGGCAGTCGATCGGAGACGGTCGGGGCGCCGATCAACGAGCGGCGTCGTTGGCTTTGGCGGCCGATCGGACGCGGTAGTCCCGAGCAGAGAAGGTGGGTCGCCCTTTCAGGCCGTTGCGGTTGCGGTTGAGCGTGCCGGGCAAGGTGATTCTCATGGGGGAGCATGCGGCGGTCTACGGCCGGCCGGCGGTTGTGGCGGCGTTGGACCTGCGGCTGTCGGTGGAGGCCGGGCTGACGCCTTCGGCTGGCTCGGCGGCCGGTGGCGAGGTTCGGTTGGTCTTGCCTGACGTCGGTGTCGAGGAGACCCATCGGTGGTCTCGTGTCGTTGAGTACTCGGAGCTGGCGCGGCGGCGTTGGCGTGCGTTTGAAGCGGGCGAAGAGCTCCTCGTCGGGCATCGGGCGTCCAGCGCGTTGGTCCGAATCGCGGTCGGTGAAGCGCTGGCGTCGTTACCGCCGCCGGCGGCGTCGGGCTTGACCGGAAGGAACCTTGAGCTGCGGCTGCAGTCGGCGATTCCGGTGGGCGCCGGCTTTGGCAGCTCGGCTGCCGCCGCTGTTGGAGTGGTTGCGGTCGTGCGAGCGCTGGCGGGGAGCCGGGTGCGGTCACCCGATGAACTCGCCGCGATCGAGGCGGCGGCTCTGGAAGTCGAGCGGCGACAGCACGGTCTGCCGTCGGGCATCGACAGCGGCACGGTGTTGCGCGGCGGCGTCCTTCTGGTCCGCCGGTCGGGGAGCGGCTTGCGATTCGACGACCTGCCGCGGCCGGCGTGGCTTTCCGGCGCGGTCGAGATTCTCGACAGCGGGACGCCGAACCAGACCACGGGCGCTGTCGTGGCGGCGGTGCGGCGACGCGTCGACGACGAACCGGAGCGGACGGCGGCACTGTTCGACCGCATCGGAGCGGCCGTGGAGTCCTTTCGCGCGGCGCTTGAAGAGGGCGGCCTGCGAGAGGCGAAGGCGGCGGTCGCCGACGGTCATCGCGCCCTGGTCGAACTCGGCGTGACGCCGCCGGCGATCGCGCGCCGGGTCGCGTCGGTGGAGGCCGCCGGGGGCGCGGCGAAGATCTCCGGGGCGGGGGCTCTTGGAGGCGAGTCGGCCGGCGCCTTGATCTGCCTGCTCGGGGGCCGGTCGGCTCGAACGATCGATGGCGTCTCGGGGCTCGACCGCGTGGACGCGGCGATCGGCGCCGCCGGCCTGAGGTTCGAGAACCCGACGGCCGGTCGACTGTAGGCTCCGGGCCGATGAGCTCCGCGTTGGAACCGGCCCGCGCGCCTGGTCCCGTGACCGCCGAGGCGCCTTCGAACATCGCCTTCGTCAAGTACTGGGGCGCCCGCGATCTCGAGGGCCCGGTTCCGTTCAACCGCTCCCTGTCGATGACCCTGGACGCCTGTCGGTCGATCTGTTCGGCGGCGCCCCTGACCGACGGCGAGGACGACGAGATCGTCTGGCTGGAGACGCCGGGCGCCGGCCGCCAAGGCGCCGCCGCCAAGGCGCCGCCGGCCTTCGGCGAGCGCACGCGGCGTCACCTGGACCGGCTGCGCGAGTGGTCGCGTCAGACGGCGGCGCCGTACGCGGGCGGGTTGCGGATCGCCACGGGCAACACGTTCCCGGCGGCGGCCGGGATCGCCTCTTCCGCTTCCGGCTTCACCGCTCTGACCCTCGCCGTGACGGCCGCCATGGGCTTCGACCTGCCGCCGCGGGCACTGTCCGCCCTGTCGCGGAGCAGCGGTTCGGGCTCGGCCGCTCGCTCGGCCTGGGGAGGCTACGTGGAGTGGCCCGACGGGGACGACAACAGCGCGGTTCAGGTCCTGGACGAACACGCCTGGCAGCTCTGCGACGTCGTCGCCGTCGTGGACAGCGGCGCCAAGAAGGTGTCCTCGCGGGATGGGCACCAACTGGCGGCGAGCAGTCCGTACTTCGCGCCGCGCCTGGCCGCGCTCGACGAGCGTCTGGAGCGCGTGCGCGCCGCGCTCGGGGAGCGCGACTTCGAGGTCCTGGGACCGGCGATCGAGGAGGAAGGGATCGATCTCCACCTGATCGCCATGTCGTCCAGGCCTCCGGTGCACTACTGGGCGCCGGGCACGATCGAGGTGCTGGCGGCGGTCCGCGGTCTGCGCGCGGACGGCGTTGCCGCCTGGGCCACGATGGACGCCGGGGCGAACGTCCACGTGATCTGCCAGCCGGTCGACGAATCGCGGGTGGCGGCGCGGCTCGGGTCTCTCGCCGGCGTCGAACGGGTGCTGCGCGACCGCACCGGCGGTCCGCCGTCCTGGCGCGGCGGAGCTGAGCCTTGAGTGCGGCCGCCGTCTCGAACGCCGCGGCCGGGCGGCTGGACGTCACGCTGGTCAAGCTCGGCGGCAGTCTGATCACGGACAAGACGAAACCGCGCACGGTCGCGAAGGCGCACGTGCGGCGGCTGGCGGCCGAAATCGCCGCCGGGTGGTCGGGGGAGGGTCTCGTGATCGGTCACGGCAGCGGTTCCTTCGGGCATCCGGAGGCGCGCACCGCCGGTCTCGCCGGCGGCGGGGCCGGTCCGCGTCCAGGTCCGGACGTCGACCGAATGGGCATCGCGCGCACGCAGTCCGCGGCCTTCGAGCTGCATCGACTGGTCGTCGAACGTCTGGTCGAGGCTGGCGTGCCGGCCTATTCGCAGCCCGCCTCCGGTTTCCTGATCGCTGTTGACGGCGCGGCTCGGGGCGCTTCGCCCGAACCGCTGGCGGCGGCGCTCCGTCGGGGCCTGGTCCCGGTCACGATGGGCGACGTCGTGATGGACCGGAAGCGCGGCGCCGCGATCGTCTCCACCGAGACGGTCTTCGAGTTCCTGGTCGGCGCGCTGGGTCGGCGCGGCATCGACGCGAGACGGGTCGTGTGGCTGGGCGTTACGGCCGGCGTGCTGGACGCCCGGGGCGTTCCGATTCCGCGTGTCGACCGCTCGAACATCGGGATCGTGTCGGCGTCGGCCGGCCGTTCGGAGGCGGTCGACGTCACCGGCGGCATGGAGCACCGGCTGGCCGTAGCCTGGGAACTCGCTCGGCGCGGCGTCGGGTCGCTGATCGCCGACGGCCGGCGGCCGGGCCTGCTCGAGTCGGTGCTTCGGCAGCCGGGCGTGGAGATCGAGGCTGCCGGTACACTCGTGAGTCCCGCCGGTTAGCGGGGCGACCTCCCGAGCGGCGGCGTCGAGACGCGTTCAGCGAGGACCAAGGGCCATGTGCGCGAGCAGTACCGTCGAGGACTACCTCAAGTGCATCCATCGCGCCGAGCGCGAGGCGCGGCAGGAGGCGAAGGAGCTCGTGCCGATGGGCGAGATCGCGTTCCGCCTCAAGGTGGCGCCGGCTTCCGTCACGGCGATGATGAAGACGCTCTCCGAGTCCGGTCTGATCGCGTACGAGCCCTACAGCGGAGTGCGCCTCCTGCCCGCCGGCCGCAAGCTGGCGACGCACGTGCTGCGGCGGCACCGCCTGGTGGAACTCTTCCTGGTGAACGTGATGGGGTTCGACTGGAGCGAGGTGCATGTCGAGGCCGAACGGCTCGAGCACGCGGTGTCCGAGCGGATGATCGACCGGATGGACGAGATGCTCGGCTATCCGTCGACCGACCCGCATGGAGATCCGATCCCGAGCGCGGACGGCCACATCGAGGTCGTCAACCATCCCAGCCTGGTCAAGTGCGAGCTGAACCGCGCGTTCGAGGTGGTCCGCGTCATGGATCAGGACGCCGAGTTCCTGCGGTTCGCCGAACGGGAAGGTCTGTCGCCCGGCCGCCGGGTCGAGGTGGCGTCACGGGACGAAACGGCCGGCAGCGTCGCCGTGATCTCCGGCGGCAGGCAGTTCAGCCTCGGCTTCCCGGCCGCGTCCAAGGTGCTGGTCCAGGAAGCGAATCGGGCCTGATCGCCAGAGGAGGATCATCTCTCGTCGGCTTCGTCCCGCGCGATGCCGTGGGAGAGGTGCGTCCTGGCTTCGTGGATGCCGAGTCGGATCGCGATCGACGGTCCGGTCCGGTTGGGAGCTGGATGTCAGTCGGGAAGCGGCGCGACGACGAAGAGCGGCTGACCGCCGTCGACCGTCTGGCCGACTTCGACGAGGAGTCGATCGAGCCGTCCGTCGATCTCCGACTGGATCTCGTTCTCCATCTTCATCGCCTCGAGCACGACGACGCCCTGCCCCGAAGTCACCTCGTCGCCCTCGGCCGCGAGCACGGCCGTAACGAGGCCGGACATGTAGGCGGTCGCCTCGAACACGCCGCCGGCGCTTTGCCTGGCGGCCTCTTCGAATGCCCGCGAGCGGGGGTCGATCACCTTCAGTTCGGCGCCGTCGACTTCGTAGACGCCGGCGCCGCGCGAGCGGACGCCCTGCGTCGCCTGCCGGCCGTTGACGATCAGGCTCAGGACGTCCGGCCGTCCCAGGGTGGCGGCGTCCACCCGGTACTCGCGGTCGTCCACGACGACGGTCCAGTGGCCGTTCGCCTCGGCGCGGACCGCCACGCGGACCTCGTCCGCGGCGCGGGCGACAATCAGTTCCAGATCGTGCCCCTCCGGGCGTCGCGTCGCGCCGCGAACAGCCAGTTCGACCGCGGGACGCCGCCGACGGCCGCGGCTCCGTTCGCCTCGGTCCGTTTCAGGTGGGCCAGAACGACGGCGAGGACGGGCAGGTCGGTCTCCAGAGCGTCGTCGTCCGGCGCGGCCAGCCGCAACTCGCCGCTCTCCAGCTTGCGGTCCAGCATCGAGATGTCCATGACGCCGGCCAGGAAGTCCTCGTCTTCGAGCAGTCGTTCGAAGAGGGGGAGGTTGGTACGGATGCCCTCCACGCGGGTTTCCGCGAGCGCCCGGCCGAGACGAGCCAGAGCGTTGTTCCGGTCGCGTCCCCAGACGATCAGCTTGGCCAGCATCGGGTCGTAGTGGATCGTGACCTCGGCGCCCTCGTACACGCCGCAGTCGTTGCGGACGCCCGGGCCTTCCGGCAACTGGAGGCGTTCGATCCGGCCGGGCGATGGAGCGAAGTTGCGGAACGGATCCTCCGCGTACAGTCGCACCTCGACCGCATGCCCGCGGGGCGCCACGCCGTTCGCCAGCGCCTCCGGCAGCGGTTCGCCGGCCGCGATGTCGAGCTGAGCGGCGACGATGTCGATCCCGGTGACCAGCTCGGTCACGGGATGCTCGACTTGGATCCTCGTGTTCATCTCCAGGAAGTGGAACTCTCCCTGGGGATCGAGCAGGAACTCCACCGTGCCCGCGCCGACGTAGTCGACCGCGGCCGCGGCGCGGACCGCCGCCTCGCCCATGCGGCGTCGGAGGTCCGCGTCGACGGCCGGGGACGGCGCCTCTTCGACCACTTTCTGATGCCGTCGTTGCAGCGAGCACTCGCGTTCACCGAGGGAGACGATCCGGCCGTGCCGGTCGCCCAGGATCTGGATCTCGACGTGGCGCGGCCGCTCGACGAAGCGCTCGATGTAGACCGAGGCGTCGTTGAAGCTGGCGCCGGCCTCCGACGCGGCGCTTCGGAACGCCGATTCGAGTTCGCTCTCTTCGCGCACCAGCCGCATGCCCTTGCCGCCGCCGCCGGCCGAGGCCTTGAGCATCACCGGATAGCCGATCTCGCTTGCCGCCTCGCGCGCCGCTTCGGCGGACGTCAGGGGATCCGTGCCTCCGGGCACGATGGGTACGCCGGCCGCCGTCATCAGGCGGCGGCTCTCGATCTTCGAACCCATCGCGGCGATCGCCGCGGAGGGCGGCCCGATGAAGGCGACGCCGCGTTGTTCGCAGAGACGCGCGAACCCGGCGTTCTCGGACAGAAACCCGTAGCCCGGGTGGATCGCGTCCGCGCCGATGGACGCGGCGAGGTCGACGATTCGTTCGGCCTGCAGGTAGCTCTCGCTGGAGGGCGCGGGACCGATGCAGTGGGCCTCGTCGGCCATCTGCGTGGCGAGACCGGCGCGGTCCGCCTCCGAGTAGACCGCGGCCGAGACGATGCCGCGCTCGCGAAGCGCCCGGATCACCCGCACCGCGATTTCGCCGCGGTTCGCGACGAGTACCTTCCTCAGACCGTTCTTCATGCCGGCGCGCGCATCCTAGCCCGCATGGTTCACCGAGGTCCGGGTCTTCGGCAGCGTGACCGTCACGATCACGTACGACGACGACGATTCGGGCGGCGCCGGTTCGGATGCCGGCGCCGCGCGTGGTCTAATGCCTGTACACGGTGGCTTGGCAATCCGAAGTCGGAGTTCTCGCGTGGCGGCGCGCCCTGGGCCGGAAGGCGTGCGGTCTCCTTGCGCTTGCCTGCGCCGCCGCCGGCGCCGCCGAGGGGGCTTGGGGACAGGCGCCGCGGCAGCCAGGCGCGACCCGCATCGTGCGCGCCTGGTTCGACGATCCGGCGGTCGCCGCCCGCGCCGTCATCTCGCTCGATGCGCTCGAATCGGAGTACGAAAAGGGCTACGTCGTCCTGCAAGCCACCGAAGAAGAGATCGAGATCTCCCGACAAGCCGGGATGCGGATCGTCGAAGACGACGACTACGTTGTCGCCGCCCTCCCGTCCGAACTGCCAACGGACGACGCGCAAGGGACGATCGCGGGCTTCCCGTGCTACCGCACGGTGGAGAAGACCCACGCGAAGGCCCAGGCGATCGCCGGCTCGCATCCGAAACTCGCCACGTGGACAGCGGTCGGACCGTCATGGAAGAAGACGCGGAACAGCGCGGACGGCTACGACCTGTACGTGCTGCGCCTGACGAACTCGGATACGGCGGGTCCGAAGCCGGCCCTTCTCATTACCGCGGCGCTCCACGCCCGAGAGTACACGACCGCCGAACTCGCCCTGCGCTTCGCCGAGCGTCTCGTGGCCTCCTGGAAGACGGATGCCGATGTGCGATGGCTCCTGGACCACCAGGAAGTTCACATCCTGCTGCAGGCGAATCCGGACGGAAGGAAGCGGGCCGAGGAGGGTTTGCTCTGGCGCAAGAACCACAACACGCGTCACTGCCCGGAGACATGGCCGGGAGTCGATCTGAACCGCAACTTCGACGCCAGGTGGGGGGAGACGGGCGCCAGCGCCGACGAGTGCAGCGTCACCTACCGCGGAGGGTCGGCGGGCTCCGAGCCCGAAACGCAGGCGATCCAGACCTACATGGCGAAGCTGTTCCCCGACGCTCGCGGACCCGGCGACGGCGACGCGGCGCCAAGCGACACATCGGGCCTCTTCGTCGACATTCACAGCCATGGACGTCTCATCCTCTGGCCCTGGGGCGTTTCGCGGGAGACGCCGCCGAACGGCGCGGCGCTCCGGACGCTCGGCCGGAAGGTCGCGTACTTCAACCGTTACAGACCGATGCAGAGCATCGGTCTCTATCCCCATAGCGGCACGACCATGGACTACGCCTACGGCGTCCTCGGCCGCGCCTCCCTGGTTTATGAACTGGGAACGACCTTCTTCGAAGGCTGCGACCGATTCGAGAAGACGATTCTTGAGGACAACCTGGAGTCCCTTCTCTACGCCTTCAAGGTGGCGCGGACGCCGTACCGGACCCCGGCCGGCCCCGACGTTCGCGACCTGAGTCTGAGCGGCGCCGCGGCGACGACAGGCGTCGCGGCCGGAACGACGGTCACTCTGTCAGCGACCCTTGACGACACCCGCTACCAGCACGGACTCGGCCGTGAAGCGACGCAGAACATCGCGGCCGGCGAGTACTACGTCGACGTGCCGCCTTGGAGCTCGGGCAGCACGGCGAAGGTCATGTCCGCCTCCGATGGCGCCTTCGACGGCAAGGCGGAGAGCGCGACCGGAACCATCGATACGACCGGCCTGAGTGACGGCCGGCACATCGTCTTCGTTCGGGCAAGAGACGCCGACGGCGCCTGGGGCGCCGTGAGCGCGGTCTTCCTGCAGATCGGCGCCGTTCAACCGCCGCCGGCGACGGTGTCGGTTCCTTCGACGCTGACGGTGTCCGAAGGCGTCGGTTCGGCGACGGTGACGATCACGACGCCGTCGGCGTTCGGCGCGGCGACGACGTTCGACGTGAGCTACGGCAGTACGGGCGTGACGACGGACGCGGACGCGATAGGCGCCGCCGATCCGGCGGACGGCGACTACGACAACGACGCCGTGACCTCGGTGACGTTCGGCGCGGGCGACACGACGAAGGACATCTCGATTCCGATCACGGACGACGATCTGAACGAGTCGTACGAGACGTTCACGGTGACGATCGCGCTGGCGCCGACCGAAGGCAATGCACTGCCCGACGGCTTCGCGCTGGGCAATGCGACAACCACGGTGACGATCACGGACGACGACGATGATGACGACCCGGGCGCCGGCGATGGCGGCGGCGGTTCGCCTCCGGGCGGCGGCTCGGGCAGCGGCTCGGGCGGCGGGTCAGGCGGCGGGTCAGGCGGCGGCGGCGCGGGCGACAGTGACAGCAATGACGACGGCGATGGGGGCGGCGGCACCGGGCCTGGCGGCGGCGCCCCGCGCGCTTCCTTCACCCTGAGCGCGCCCTGCGCCGACGGTCTCTGCCGCGCCCGGACCGGCGTGGCCGTGTCGTTCGACGACACGAGCAGCGGACTCGTCTCGTCGCGGAGATGGGACTTCGGCGACGGCGGGACCTCACGCGACGGTTCGCCGGAGCACGCCTGGTCCGTGCCCGGCTTCTACACGGTGTCCCTGACCGTCAGCAGCCAGGGGAACGCGGACACGGCGTCGCGGAAGGTGCTGGTCGAGTCCAATGCGCCGGCCGGGACCTGCGTGTCGGACGCGGAGACGCTGTGTCTCCGGGACTCCCGCTTCGAGGTGGCGCTGGAGTGGTGGACGGCCGACGACCAGCGCGGCGTGGGCAGGGTGGTCCGCGAAGGGACGAACGACGCGGGCCTGTTCTGGTTCTTCGACTCGTCGAACTGGGAACTGCTGGTCAAGGTGCTGGACGGCTGTTCGGTGAACGGGCATGTGTGGGTGTACGGGGCCTCGGCGACGACCCTGGGCTACTCGCTGACGGTGACCGACACGGTGACGGGCGCGGTGCGGGCGGTCCGCAACGAGCCGGGCGAGCAGGCGGCGGCGTTCATCGACAGCCGGGCGTTCCCGGCCGCCTGCCAGCCCTGAACGGCCGCCATCGGGTCTGGAAGCGGCGCGCGCGGTTTCGCTGCCGCCGGTCGTAGCCGACCCGGCAAGGCCCCGCGCACCAGGCTTCCCTTGGTCGTGGACCAGACCTTCGTCAAGCCGCCGGTTCGCGCCGGCTTCACGGCGCCGCCCGCGCGGTCGTCTTCCGAGGCGCGCTCGCTTCCGCGGGTTCGGAAGATCCGCGGCCACGAAGATCCGCGGCCACGGATATGGCGATAGTGTCTGACGGGGTCGACGGAACGGACGGGTCAACGGAACAGGAGGTATGGCCATGCAATGCAGTCTCGGACCGGGAGCTTCGACCAGCGGCGCCTGGGGTCCCCTCGTCACCAGGAAGTCCTTGATGCGGTCCGGGTTGGCCGCGCTGCTCGTCGCTCCTTTCACGGCGTCGTCGCTGGCCGCGGGTCGCGGCCAGGAGTCCGACGACTCGGATGCCGAATCGTCGGATCGGACGGAAGCTCGGGGGGCCACGGACGAAGAGATCGTTCTCGGCGTGTCCGCCGCCTTCTCGGGGCCGTCCAGGGGGCTCGGCACGGAGCTCTACCGCGGCGCCATGGCGTACTTCAGCCACGTGAACGAGAACGGCGGCATCGAGGGCCGCGGGATCAGCCTGAAGTTGTATGACGACGGCTATCAGCCCGACCCGTGCGTTCAGAACACGATGAAACTGATGCTGGAGGACAAGGTGTTCCTCCTGTTCGGCTACGTCGGGACGCCGACCGTCACCCGGGTCCTGCCGATCCTGAAGAAGTTCCAGGACGAGAAGATCTTCCTGTTCTTCCCGTTCACCGGGGCCCAGCCGCAACGGGAGCCGCCCTACGGCGAGTTCGCGTTCAACCTGCGTGCCTCCTACAACCAGGAGACTGCGGGGTTGGTGGACAACCTGGTGCGGATCGGCAGGCGGCGAATCGCCGTCTTCTACCAGATCGACGCGTACGGCCGGAGCGGCTGGGCCGGCGTCAGGGCGGCGCTGGAGAAACACGGCGAACGGCTCGCGGGCGAAGCGACCTACAGCCGCGGCGAGAAGTTCACAGGCAGCATGAGGAAGCAGGTCGAGATCCTGCAGGGCGCCTCGCCGGACGCCGTCATCTGCATCGGCGCCTACGCCGCCTGCGCCGCGTTCGCGCGTGACGCCGTCGACTTGGGCCTCGACGTGCCGATCGCCAACCTGTCCTTCGTCGGCAGCGAGAACCTGTTGAAGCTCCTGACCGATGAACAGGATGACGTCGAGAAGTACACCCGGCAGTTGATCAACTCCCAAGTGGTCCCCAGCTACGAGGACACGTCGATTCCGGCGGTCCAGGAGTACCGGGACCTGATGGCGCGCCACGATCCTCAGGTGCCGGCGGACCTGGTGCAGGAGGAGTATGCGCCCTTCCCGCACAGTTTCGGCAGCCTGGAAGGATTCCTGAACGCCAGGCTGATGGGAGAGATTCTCCGGCGGCTGGGGCCGAAGCCGGACCGCGCGGGGCTTGAGGAGGCGGTCTTCTCGATCGAGGACTTCGATCTCGGGATCAACGAACGCGTGTCGTTCGGTCCCGACCGGCGCCAGGGACTCCAGAGCGTTTACCACACCGTCGTCGAGGACGGCCGGTTCGTTCCGCTCGACGACTGGGGCGCCAGGTTCGGCTGAGATGAGAATCCGCAGGCTGTTCAAGTGGACGAGGTTCGGCATCTTCGGCGTCTTCGGCCTGATCGTCCTGTCGACCTCCGTTCTCTGCATCTACACCGTCGACACCGAGCTGTCGGCGGAGTACGAAGTCAACACCCGGAACATCGCCAAGACGATCGCGGACTCGAGCGCCGGCATTCTCCTGAACCAGAATCTCGCGACGTTGCAGTCGCTGGTCGATCAGTTTCTCGAGGTGCAGGGCATCCGGTACATCTACATCACCAGCGAGACGGGCGAGTTCCTGGCGCATACGTTCGTTCCCGGCATCCCGGAGGAGATTCTCGAGAGCGAACACGGCGCCACGGCGCCGGTTGAGCGGCGCCTGCCCGGGATGGGCGACTTCATCGAGGTCGGCAGCCCGATCCTGGCCGGAGTCGCGGGGACGGTCCACGTCGGCATGGATCTCGACGTGGTCGCGCTCAAGATTCAGCGGGCGATCGGCCAGCAGGTCTACCTGATCAGCGTCATGCTGGTCCTCGGCGTCCTGGCGTCGATCTGGTTCGTCAACCTGGCCGCGAAACCGCTGGGCGAACTTCTCGCCTATGCGGTGGAACTGGCCAGGGATGGAGAGAACGACGAGCTCGGCGAGCGCGACCTGTTGACGCGCGACGACGAGGTGGGCCACCTGGCGCGGCTGTTTCTTCACGTGTCGCGGCAGGGCGCCGGACGCGGCCTGCCGGCGGGCGCTTCCGGCACGGAGTAGTTCCGGCGTGCGGGTCCCCAGAACCGTCATCGCACTGCTCTGCACGACGCTTCAGTTGTGCTTCGGCACGGTGTACGCCTGGAGCTTCTTCCAGACCATGCTGGTGCGTCAGGCGGGGTGGACGTTCTCGCAGACGGCCTGGGCGTTCAGCATCACGATCTTCACGCTGGGCGTGTCGGCGGCCTGGGCCGGGCATGCGCTGCCGCGGCTGGGCCCCAGGAAGCTCGCCCTGATCGGCAGCATCCTGTTTTCGGGCGGCTATCTGGTCGCGGCCGCCGCGCTCCGTCTGGACGCGCTGCCGCTGTTCTACATCGGCTATGGCGTGATCGGCGGCGCCGGCATCGGTCTCGGCTACGTGACGCCCGTGGCCACGGTGGCCAAGTGGTTCCCGGACCACAAGGGGTTGGTCACGGGGATCGTCGTCATGGGCTTCGGCGTCGGCGCGTTCCTGCTCAGCAAGGGGCTGGCGCCCGTGCTGGTGGTGCGCACGGGCGAGGACCTGTCCCAGGTGTTCCTCTGGCTCGGCGTCATCTTCGCCTGTCTTCTGATCCCCTGCAGCCTTCTGCTCAGCGATCCGCCCGTTCCCTCGGATCTGGCGAAGTCCGTCGCCGGGCCGGCGGCGGAGACGGCGCCTCCGGAAGACGACACGTCCGTCAGGACCTGCCTCGGTTCCCAGCAGTTCGTGTTCATGTGGATCGTCTTCTTCTTCAACATCGCGGCCGGCATCACCGTGATCAGCTTCCAGTCCCAGCTGCTTCAGGAGGTCTGGGGGCTCTCCGACCCCTCGCTCGAGCCGGCCACCCTGGCGGAGTACGGGGCCACGCTGATCGCGATCAGTTCGCTGTGCAACGGAGTGGGGAGGCTGTTCTGGGGCCTGCTGTCGGACCGCATCGGCCGGGTGAAGGTCTTCCGGATCCTGCTCGCGAGCCAGATGGTCGTGTTCGGCGTGCTGATGACCGAAACGAATCCGTGGATCTTCTCGATGCTCGTCTGCTACGTGCTGCTCTGCTTCGGCGGCGGGTTCGCCACCATGCCGCCCTTCGTCCTGGACGTGTTCGGCGCCCGGAAGATGTCCTCGATCTACGGCGCCGTGCTCACCGCGTGGGCGGCCGCCGGGATCGTCGGTCCGGTCTACCTGGGCTACCTCAAGGACGTCTACCCCGACCGCGCGGTCATGTACTGCTTCCTGGTCGGGATCCTCATGCTGGGCGGCGGCTTCCTGTTCTCCTACCTGCTGACCGACGACCGGATGCGCGTGGGACGGCCGACGCTGGAGGGAACTCTCCGCGAGTTCGGAGTCCCCGTCTCCGAACGGGGCTGACGCCCCGTGCCGCTCTTCAGGTCGCTTCGACCGGCGCAGTGGAGCAAGAACGCATTCGTCCTGGCGCCGGCGACCTTCGCCGGCAGCCTCCTAGATCCCGGTACGCTGGGGGCGTCCGCGCTCGCCTTCGGCGCGTTCTGCGCCGCCGCCAGCGCCGTCTACCTGTTCAACGACCTCCGCGACCGCGAGCAGGACCGCCGCCATCCCCGGAAGCGGTTGCGGCCGGTGGCGTCCGGCGCCCTGGGTACGGTTCCCGCCGCCGCGACGGGCACGGCGCTTGCCGCCGCCGCGCTCGCCGCGGCCTGGATGCTCAACCGGGAGACGGCGCTCCTGGTCGGCCTCTACTTGCTGGCGAACGTCCTCTACAGCCTGTGGCTGAAGGAGATCGTGATCGTCGACGTGATGGTGCTGGCGAGCGGCTACGTCATCCGGGTGGTGGTCGGCGCCGCGGCCGTCGGGGTCACGGTCTCCGCCTGGCTGCTGCTTTGTTCGGTCTTCCTGTCGCTGTTTCTGGGATTCTCCAAGCGCCGCCACGAACTCGTACTGCTGCCGGACGGCGCCGGCGAGCAGCGCGCGGTTCTCGATCACTACAGCCCGACGTTCCTGGACCAGATGATGAACGTCGTGACGGCTTCGACCCTGCTGTCCTACGCCCTGTACACGACCGCCGACGAGACCGTCATGCGCTTCGGCGACTACGGCCTGGTGTGGACCGTGCCGTTCGTCCTGTTCGGCATCTTCCGCTACCTGTACCTGATCCACCAGGCCGAGAATCCGAAACAGCGCAACCCGACCGAGCTACTCCTCTACGACGTTCCCTTCCTGGTGAACGTGGGGCTCTACGCCCTGGCGGTCTTCGCGATCGTCTACCTGGCGGGGCCGGCGCAGTAGCGACAGCACCCAGGGCATGGCGAGGAGGCCGACCGCGACGGCGAACCACAGGGTGGCGGCGCGGACGATCACGGTCGAGGCCATCGCGGCGTCCAGGGCGACGCCCTGGCGCTCCAGGAGCAGAACGAGCGATCCCTCCGCGGCGAGCAGACCGCCGGGGATCATCGAGACGGCGCCCGCCACGCTGGATGCCGCGTAGTCGAACACCGAAGCCAGGACGGGCACGGATGGCGCGTAGTGGCGAACGACGAGCGCGCAGCCGATCCCCTCCGCCGCCCACGCCGCGGTGGACAGGGCGAGGCCCGGGAGCAGCGTCCCGGGCGCCGTCAGTCTGGTGAACGCCTGGTGGATGTCGATCAGCACGGCGGCCCGACCCCTGAAGGTCATGGCCCTTGCGAGCCGCGTTTCCGCCAGCAGGGACGGCAGTCGTCTGGTGAGAGGGCCGCGGGCGACGATGATCGCGGCGCCTGCCGCGACGAGGACGATGGGAGCGACGAACGGGCGCTGACCGGCGAAGACGAAGACCGACGACAGGAGCAGCAGCAGGACGGCCAGCACGTCGAGCAGCCGTTCGGTGACGACGACTGCGACGACCGGACGGGCCCGTCCGCCGCCGAACTCGCGCGCCAGCCAGGCCTTGGCGATCTCGCCGGCCTTGCCCGGGGTCACGGCGAGCAGGAAACCGGTCAGGAAGATGGCGAGGCTGCGGCGCCAGTGCAGGCGGACATCGAGGCGTCGCAGGTACATCTGCCAGCGGACGAAGCGCAGCCAGTAGTTGACCGCGGACAACAGCAGGACGACGACCAGGGTCGAGGGGCTGAAGTCCCGGATCAGATCGCGGATCTGCTCGAAGTCGCCGAGAAAGCCGATCGCGGCGAACGCGACCGTGCCCAGCAGGAGAAGAATCAGCAGGCCCCTTCCGATGCCGCGGAACGGCTGGTGGTTGGAGAACTGCACGAGCGGCCGGATGGACGGTACCAGCTTCGTCGCCGTACAGCTCAGGTGGGAGGCGCTAAGCTGATTCCGCACATGTCGAGCGCGAAGTCGAAGGCGCGGCGCCGTCTGGCTGCCCGGATCGCGCTCTACGGAGCGTTGCTCGCGGCCGTCGCGTTCGCCGTCGCGGTCTCCCGGCGGACGGCGCCGCCTCCTGTCTTCGACACGAGCTGGCGGGACGTCGACTTCGAGGCGGACGAGAACGTCCGCCGCCTCCAGGACCTGGTGCGGATCGACACGACGCCGGACACGGGTCGCGAGATCGATGCCGCGCGCTATCTCGCCTGCGTCCTGGAGGAGGCGGGCCTTGCCGTGGAGATAGAGGCGCACGAGGGCGACAGGGCGAACCTGTGGGCGATCCTCGAGGGCGAGAGCCGCGAGGCGCTGGTGCTCCACAACCACCTCGACGTCGATCCCGTACGACGCCCGGAGGAGTGGATCGTGCCGCCCTTCGAGGGGCGGATCGAGCCGCCGTGGATGATCGGCCGCGGCGTGTTCGACATGAAGAGCGTGACGGTGGCTCAGCTCGCCGCGACGCTGGCGGCCCGGGAGCGGATGGCGGCGAGCGGGCGTCGGCCCCGGCGCTCGCTGATCTTCCTCGCGACGAGCAGCGAGGAGACTGGCAGCGACTTGGGGACGCGCCACATCCTGAACAACCGCCCGGAACTCACGGACCGTTTCTGGGCGGCGCTGACCGAGGGCGGCGTGCTGGAGGCGGCCTGGACGAACCAGGTGAAGTACTGGGGCACGTCGTTCGCCCAGAAGCAGTTCCTGGAGGCAGTGGCCACGGCGCCGTCGGCGGAACGGCTGGAGCGGCTGCGCGCCGATCTGCTGGCGGCCCTCGACGCCGCGAAGCCGGTGGCTGTGGTCCCCGAGGTGGCCGCGTTCGCGGCGGCCTACGGCCCGTCGCGCCAGCATCCGCGGTACCGGGAGGCGCTGGCCGATCCCGAGCGGCTGCTCAAGGAACCGGAGCTCTTCGACGGTCTGCCGGACCTGCTCAAGGCGTTGTTCCGCAACGAAGCCCACCCGTTCTTCGTGGAAGCTTCTTCCTCTGGCGGCTACCGGCTGCGAGTCGTCCTTCACGTGCTGCCCGGACTGGACGCCGAGGCCGCCGCGGCCGAACTTCTGCCCGCCCGGCTGCTCGACGGCGTGGAGATTCGCGTCCACGAGCGGCGGGGAGCGGCGCACGGCAGCCCCCTCGATCATCCGGCGTACCTGCAACTGACCGATTCGCTGCGCCGGCGCACCGGCGTCGAGCCCGAGCGGATCGGTCCCTACCTGCTGGCGCGCTACGCCAACGACGCCCGCTTCTTCCGGCGCCACGGCATCGCCGCTTACGGATTCACTCCCTTCCGGTTTCTGGCCGTCGACTCGATGACCGTGGCGGGGCCGAACGAGAAGATCGGCCTGCCCGCCTTCGTGGACGGCGTCGATCTCTACCGGCAGGTCGTTCTGGACCTTCTCGACCTGGCGCCGGAGACCACGCTGACCGCGGTGTCGGCGGCCGGGGCGTCGGAGACCGCCCGGTGAGGGCGCGCGGATGGCGGCCGACCAGGCTGCTCGCGGTCCCCGCCGCGGTTCTGCTGGCGGCGGGACCGGCGGTTGCCGGCGCGGGTCCGGTCGCCTGGCTCCAGACGTATCTCGCGTTCGACACCAGCAATCCGCCCGGCCGCGAACTGGCCGCCGTCGAGTACCTGGCCTCTCTGATCGCGGGCCGCGACCCGGGGGGTGAGATCGACGTTCGCACGCTGATCAGCCCCAACGGCCGGGCCAACCTCTACGCTCGGTTGCCGGCGAACATCGTCGACGCCGGCGGCGCCCTCGTGCTGCTGCATCACGTCGACGTCGTTCCGGCGGGAGAGGGTTGGAGCCGTCCGCCGTTCGGCGGAACGATGCACGACGGCAGGATCTGGGGCCGCGGCGCCCTCGACGCGAAGGGTCTCGGCGTTGCCCACCTGGCCGCGATGCTGCACGTGCTCGACAGCGGGCAGCCGCGGCGCCGCGACCTGGTCTTCGTCGCCAGCGCCGACGAGGAAGCGGGCGGCGCCGACGGAACGGGCTGGTTGCTCGAGGAGCACTGGGACCTGTTCGACGATGCCGAGGCGGTGCTGAACGAGGCGGGCGTGAACCGGATGGCTGGAGACCGTCTGCTCTGGTGGGGTATCGAGACGGCGCAGAAGCAGGTGCTCTGGCTCCGCGTGACGGCCGCCGGCCGCGGCGGACACGGCGCGGGATTCAACCCCGCGAGTCCCACGCACCGGCTGGTGCGGGCGCTGGACCGGGTCCTCGAACTGGAGCATCCGTGGCGGGTCACGGCGGCGGCGCACGAAGTCTACCGGGGTCTCGCCGCGTTCCACTCGGACGAGTTCGCGGGAGTCTTCGATCAACCGATGGAGGCAGTGCAGGCCGAGCTCGACCGGCGCCTGCGGGTCGGCGGCCTGGACCGGGTGCTGATGCCCGGCATGTCGACGAGCTTCCGCGACACGGTCCAGATCACCCGCATCGACAATGGCGCCGGACCGGTCAACGTGGCGCCGGCCGCCGCGGCGGCGTTGATCGACGCCCGCCTGCTGCCGGATACCGACGCCGACGCGTTTCGCCGACGCCTGGACGCCGTCCTGGGCGCCGGCATCCACGTCGAGGAACTCCTGCGTTCCGGCGCCAGCCCGGCGTCGAGCACGGACAGCTACGTGTACCGGACGCTGGAACGCGTCCTCGGCGTGCGCGCGCCGGTGGCGCCGAACATGATCGCCGGCGCCACGGACTCGCGCTTCTTCCGCCGGCGCGGAGTGGACGCCTACGGCTTTTCCCCCTTCGCCGTCGCCGGCGGGGATGCCGCGGGAGTCCACGCGCTCGACGAACGGATACCGGTGGATGGTTTCCTTCGCGGCTGCGAGATGATGAAACGGGTCGTCTCCGCGCTTGTTCGGGGGAACCGAGGACAGCCATGAGCGCCGAAGCGGCGCCGGCCGCCGCCGCCCTCGGAGCGGCGGTCGCCGCGGTGGTCGGGCTGTGCGTCGGCAGCTTCCTCAACGTGGTCGCCCGGCGCCTGCCGCGAGGCGAGTCGATCGTTCGGCCGCGTTCGCGCTGTCCTCGTTGCGGCGCCGGAATTGCCGCCCGGGACAACGTGCCGCTGTTGAGTTTCGTCATGCTTCGCGGCCGCTGCCGAACCTGCGGCCAGGCGATCGCGTGGCGCTACCCGGCGGTCGAGGCGGGCAGCGGTCTCCTCTGGCTCGCCTCCTGGCTCGTGTTCGGGCCGACCTTCGACGGTCTTCTTGCCGCCGTCTTCTGCAGTCTCATGCTGGTGCTGGCGATCATCGACGCGACCCATCTTCTGCTCCCCGATCCGCTGACCTTGGGCGGAATCGCGCTCGGTCTGGCCGGCTCCTTTCTGGTTGACTGGACGACGCCCCGGGACGCGGCGCTTGGCGCGGCGACCGGCGCGGCCGCGCTGACGTTGCTGATCGGGCTCTGGTATCTGCTCCGCCGGGTATGGGGCATGGGGTTCGGGGACGTCAAGATGCTCGCCGCGGTCGGCGCCTTCCTCGGCGTCCGCGGGACGCTGCTGACGCTGTTCCTGGCGTCGCTGATCGGCTCTTTCGCCGGTCTTCTGTTCCTGGTCCGCGGCCGGCTGGGCTGGAGTTCCAGGCTTCCCTTCGGCGTCTTTCTCGCGGTGGGCGCCGTCGTGTCGCTGTTCCTCGGCGCCCGGCTGATCGCCGCCTACGCTTCCCTGTGGTAAGAGCGGCTACCCAATTCCGTCCTGTTCAGTATGAACGGGACTCGCCGCCTCGCCGTCGCTCGTCGCGAGCGTCGATACGCGGGCCTTCCGGCCCGCTGCCGCCGTGCGCGGCGCCGGCGGGCTGACCGCGGGAACGCTGGCTTCAGCCTGGTCGAGGCGCTTGTCTCCTGCGCGCTGCTCGGTCTGACCGCGGCGACCGTGCTGTCGCTGCTTCTTCGGTCCGGGCTGAACAATCTCGAGGCGGGTCGCGCGGAGGCTCTCGCGTCGATGGCGCGCGCGTCGCTTCCGGATCTCGAAGAAGCCAAGGACCTGGAGCAGGTCTGGTGCCCGTCCGCGGCGGCCTGGCAGGCCGTCTGCGCGGCCGAGCCGCCCCGCTTTCGGCGCATCGTTCGCTCTGTCACGGTGACCGAACCCAGCCGCCCGGGCGAGTTCCTGGAGGTCGTCGAGGTCACGCTCCAGGTGACCGCTCCGCGGGTGGGACGGGCCGCGGGCGAGAGAACGATCTCCGTGGTCACCCTGCGCGCGCCATGAAGACCGGCGAATCCGGCGCCAGCCTGATCGAGACCCTCGTCGCGTTCGGTCTTGCCGTTGCCGTCTCGACCTTCGCGCTCGTCGTGTTCACGCTCCATCAGCGCCTGGCCCGGGCGCAGCTGGACGACTCGTTCCTTCAGCAGGCGCAGCGGACGGCGCACCGGGAGTTGCGGCGGACGCTGCGCGGGGCGGGCCGCGGCGGCATCGCGCGGCCGCCGCCAGGCCAGCCGCCGCGGCCCGAACTTGCCGCCTTCGTCGAGAAGAACGTGGCGCAGGGCCATCCGGTCGGCGTCTTGACGGCGGCCCGGGGCACCGACGTCCTGGTCGTTCGAGGCGTGGTGAACGGCCCGCTCTACTGGGTCGGGGATTCCGCCTTCGATTCCGCCGGCGGACGCGGTTGGGTCGAGGTGCGGGCCGAGACCGCGGGCGGCGTTCAGCAACCGCTGTCGGCGCTCCAGGACGCGGGCGAGGCGGGCGACGATGCCCTGATTCTGGTCGCGGCGGCAGGGGCGCCTCATGCGGTCGCTCCGATCACGGACGTCGAGGCCAGCGGTCGCGGCAACGGCCGCGTGCTGAAGATCCACTTCGATGGCGATGCCTCGCGGGGGCCTGTCGCCGCCGCCTACGTCGGCATGTCGAGCGGCGGCGTCTGGCCGGCCGGCGGTCTGGCGGCGACTGTCCGGGTCGGCGTACTGGAGGAATGGCGGTTCTACATCCGGCCGAGCGATCCGGCGTCCGGCCGGGGGCCGCAACTTGCGAAGGCGCGCTTCTACCCCGGGACGGAGATCGCCTGGGGGAGGCGCAGCGCGAATCTGGCGCAGCCTATTGCCGACGACGTCGTCGATCTGGACGTGACGATCGACCGGAGCGCGGACGGACGGGGCTTTGCCGCAACCATCGTCAGCACCGCCCGCGTCGGCGCCTCGATCGCGTCCGCCCGGCGGGTGGAGCGGACGGTGTCCTCCACCGTCCGGTTGAGGAACCTCCAGTGAACGGGCCGGCGACGGCTCAAGGCAGTTCGACCCTGCTCGTGACGCTCGTCCTGCTTCTCCTGAGCGGCGCCGGCCTGGCCTTGCTGATGGCGACGCAGACCCAACTGCTGATCGCCTACGAGCACAAGGCGCAGGTTCGTCTTCTGGCCGCGGCCGACGGCGGTGTGGAACTTGGCGTGGCGCGCGGCATCGCCGGCGCCGGCGGGCCGGCCACGCGAACCCTGGGCGGCTCGGCGCCCGGCGCCGAGCTGCGGGTCGAGGTGTCCGGCTTCGTCCCGATGGCGCGCGGCGCATGCCATCCGTGCATGACCAATCTGGAGGGAACGCTGGGATCCCTGGGCGGCTTGAGGCGGGTCAGCCACGCCGTGACGGCTTCGGCGGTCGCTCCGCTCCGTTCGGATGGTCTGCCTCCGCCCCGGCGGTCGGTGTCCGCGGCGGTGGACCTGATGCCCTGGCCGGCGGGGAACCGGGATCGATGGGATCTGGCCCCGGCGATGACGGACGCCCGGCGGAGGATCCGGCAGACCGCTCTTGCCGAGGCCGGCGCCTACGAGGAAGGGTCGTCGATTGCCGTGTCGAGGTTCGAGGGCGTCGGCGGCGCCGCGCCGCGGATCGTCGCCGTGGGCGGAAGCGGCGCCGCGCTCCATGCCGTCGAGGTCGCGCCGCGTCCGGGTCCGCTCTGGTCGTTCGCCGATGCCAGCGACGAGGACGGCGACGGCGCCGCCGATCTGGGCCGCCTGCTGGCGGCGCCGGCCATCGTCAGGCTGCGTCTGGGCGGGAGCGCGCGTCCGGCGGCGGTGTTCGGCGGCGGCCGGGTTCCCGGCGGTTCTCAAGGGGTCGGCGCCTGGCTGTACATCGTGGGAGTCGACTCCGGCGCCCTGCTCTACAAGCGCCGGCTCGATGCTGCTGCCTCTGCGTCGCCGGCCGTGGCGGACCTCGACGGCGATGGCGCGGCCGATCGGATCTACATCGGCACGCTCGCCGGCAGCCTGTACCGCGTCGATGTGTCGGCTCCCGCGCCGCTCGCCGGCGGGCGGGTCGCCGCGGCGGTCTGGGCGCCGCGGCGAATCTTCGAGACGGGCGGGCGGCCGATCCGCCGGCCGCCCGCGGTGGCGCCGGCGCCGGAGATCGGGGCACTGGCACTGGCGCTGGGAGCGGACGGCCTCGCCGACCCCCAGGCGCCGTCCGCGCAGGCGGACGGACGGTTCTTTGTTCTGGTCGACCGCGGCGGCGGAGGCGCCGGTTCCGCCGACCAGGTTCCCCTGATCGATCCCGCCGGCGCCGTTCCCGGTCCCGATCGCCTGGCGCCGGGGCTGCCGCCGTCGGCACGGGGTTGGTCGCTTCCCCTGGGCCGGGGCGAAGAGATCGTTTCGCCGCCGCTGGCGTTCGCGGGGCTGCTGACCTTCCTGACCTACACGCCGACCGGCCTCGACGTCGGCGAGGTCCGTCGGTACGACCTCCGACTTCGTTCCGGCGACGCCGCCGGCGGCGGAGTGCGGGGCGTGCCGATCGCCAGCGGCGTTCCGCGGCCGCCGGTCGACTTCGGATCGCCGACCCGGCTGGAAGTGGACCATCCGGGCAGCGGCTTCGCGCCCCGGCTCTCGGCCGACGAAGAACGCATCCTGAAGACGCTCCGGGCCGGCATGCCGGGAGACTGCCGGTTCGCCGCCCGCCTGCGCCTGGTCGGCGCCGGCCTGGAAGCCGAGCCGCCCCGCCTCGCGGTCCTGCCCGTGTGCCGGCTCGACGTCGACTGGTTCGAGAACGGCAGATTCTGATCTGGGCCGCGTGGCGGGCTAGCGCCTGTTCCACCGAGGGCCGTGGCGAGGGCGCCTGACCGCGCGACGGGCCAGCCTGGACGCCGCGTTTGGCTGCTCCATGCACCCCGTCCAGCGGGACGCACTGGACGCCCCGGGCGTCCCCGCCCGCATCCGGCGCGAAGCGCCGGGATCCGGACGGCGCGTCGTGCCGGCAACGTCGGCGTACCTGTACCTTTCCGGGATGGGATTCGGTCATCGATCTCGTACCGTTCGCCGTAGTCGTCGGGGCTGCGGTAGCTGTGGGAAACCGGTCCGCCGGTTTTCCAAGGTCCGGCGGGAAACGGCTTGCCGTTTTCCCGGTGCGCCGACGTCGGGCTGCTATGCTTCCGGCAGTTCCTCTCCGCATCCGAGCCCGAGAGTCAGCGGGAACCGCTGGAACCGTCTGGAGACTGACGCGATGAGTGCGGTTGCACAAGCAAGAAGCACCCCCTACCCCCCCCCCCCCCTCCCCGGAAATATCTGAATCCCGGAGCGTTCCACGGCGGCTTGCCCGCCGCCTGAGCGCGCCGCTTGCCGCCGCCTTTCTGCTGACACTCGCCGCCCTGGCGGCGCCGCGGGCCGTGCGGGCGCAGGCCCCCGTCCTTACCGGTACGGCGGGCGACAGGCAGGTGACGCTGAACTGGACCTACAGCGGGCCAGCCGAGATCGTAGGGTGGGATTACAGACAGGCTTGGTCAGGTAACCAGAACTCTTTCCAGATTCCGGGCGCCACCGCTTCCACCAGGACGTACACGGTAACCGGTCTCGCCAACGGCACCTCGTACACATTTCTGGTGTACGGGTACGATTCCAACGACGAAATCAGCACGCCGGACAGCAACTCGGTCGCCGTCACGCCACGGGCTGTTCCGGTTCTCGTTTCCGACCCGGACAAGACGGTCCCGGCGTTGTCCGGGGGAACGGTGCTGGTGTGCTACAACCTGCTCTCGGTCTCGTACGACGGCACGACCTATCTGGAAAAACGCCCGGGCAAGACTCCCGTACAGGCCCAGTCGGTACTGAGGGACACCACCAACGGCGTGGCGATCACGGAGGCGCCCGACGTCATCAGCAGCCTGGTCGTCGGCGTCGGCAACATCAACTTCAATCCCTGCGCGACGGTGGGGGTGGGCGCTCACACCGTCACCTGGGCCTGGAACGGCCCCAGCGGCACGGCGCCCAAGGGCGAAACCTCCACGACGTTCACCGTCACCGACCCCGACAAGACGATCACAGTGTCCGCCAGCGACGCCAGCGTCACCGAGGGGGATTCGGGCAGGAAGAACGTGGTCGTCACCGTCACCCTTGGCGCGTCGCCTGACATGAAGAACCTCACGCTCGCTGTTGACCCCTCCAGCAGCGCAACTGGGGGTAGCCTTGGTGCGAGCTCCCCATGCGACAACTCGGAGGCCGGCAACGAGGAAGCGGACTTCTGCTGGCCGAATGGCAGCGGCTTTTCATTTCGCGGGGGGTCGATCGTAAGGAGAAAGACGACAAAGACGCTTCAGGTCCTCGGCGACAGGCGGGACGAGGGCGACGAGACGATCAAGCTCGTGGGTTCCAGTCCTGGCTGGACCTCCGGCAGCGTGACCATCACGATCACGGACGACGACGGCGATTCGGGCAACGGCGGCGCCAAGACGATCACGCTGTCCACCAGCAGCGCCAGCGTCACCGAGGGGAATTCGGGCACGAAGGACGTGGTCGTCACCGGCACGCTTGGCGAGCCTGCACCGGTGGGCGGGATGGACGTTCGGGTCGTTGTCGACTCCTCCAGCAGCGCAACTGCGGGCAGTCAGGGTGCGACAGATACATGCGACAACTCGGAGGTCGGCAATGAGGAAGCGGACTTCTGCTGGCCGAATGCAGACTGGTTGCAATGGGACGAAGGGCAGACCGTGGCTACAGCGACGCTTCAGGTCGTCGGCGACACCCGGGACGAGGGCGACGAGACGATCAAGCTGGTGGGTTCCAGTTCTGGCTGGACCTCCGGCAGCGTGACCATCACGATCACGGACGACGACGGCGATTCGGGCAACGGCGGCGCCAAGACGATCACGCTGTCCACCAGCAGCGCCAGCGTCACCGAGGGGAATTCGGGCACGAAGGACGTGGTCGTCACCGGCACGCTTGGCGAGCCTGCACCGGTGGGCGGGATGGACGTTCGGGTCGTTGTCGACTCCTCCAGCAGCGCAACTGCGGGCAGTCAGGGTGCGACAGATACATGCGACAACTCGGAGGTCGGCAATGAGGAAGCGGACTTCTGCTGGCCGAATGCAGACTGGTTGCAATGGGACGAAGGGCAGACCGTGGCTACAGCGACGCTTCAGGTCGTCGGCGACACCCGGGACGAGGGCGACGAGACGATCAAGCTGGTGGGTTCCAGTTCTGGCTGGACCTCCGGCAGCGTGACCATCACGATCAAGGACGACGACGGGGCCTCAGGCGGCGGCGATTCGGGCGGCGGCGGCTCCCTGAAGGCGTCGTTCAGGCTGGACGCGCGTTGCGTCGACGGCCTCTGCCGCGCCCGCACGGGCGGTTCGGTCTCCTTCGAGGACACCAGCGCGGGAACGGTGTCGTCGCGGACCTGGAGCTTCGGCGACGGCAAGGCGTCGCGCAGTCGCGCGCCGCGGCATGTCTGGGCGGTTCCCGGGTTCTACACGGTGTCGCTGACGGTCAGCGGCGGCGGGAGGTCGGACACGGCATCGCGCACGGTGCTGGTCGAGGCGGCGGATCCGGCGGGTTCCTGCGCGGCGGACAGCGACACGCGCTGTCTCCAGCAGTCGCGGTTCTCGCTTGCCGTGGACTGGTGGACGGCGGACGGCGAGGCGCGCCGGGCGGGCAAGGTGGTTCGCGTGGGGACGGACGATTCGGCCCTGTTCCGTTTCTTCTCTCCGACGAACTGGGAGTTGCTGCTGAAGGTGCTCGACGGTTGCTCGGTGAACGGTCACGTCTGGGTGTTCGGCGCGTCGGCGACGACCTTGGGCTACAGCACCCAGGTGACGGACACGGTGACCGGCGCGATGAAGGAGTACCGGAACGAACCCGGCTCGCTGAGCGCCGCGATCACCGACAACACGGCGTTCCCGGGCGCCTGCTCCGGCGCTGGCGCGACGGCGTCGCTTGCGCCCTCGGCCGCGGGCGATTCGGCGTTCCCGGGCGACTTGACGTTTCCGGGCGATCTGGGGCCGGCGGTTCGGCTGGCTGCCGCGGCTCCGGTTGTCGCTTCGCCGGTGGTCGCGGCGGCAGGCGGCGCCTGCACGGGGGATGCGGGCACGTTGTGTCTGCTGCGCGATCGGTACGCGGTGTCGGTGGACTGGTCCAGCGTGGACGGGGCTACGGGCAGGGGCAGCGTGGCCCGTCCCCGGACGGACGATTCGGGGCTGTTCTGGTTCTTCTCCCCGACGAACTGGGAGCTCCTGGTGAAGGTGCTGAACGGCTGCTCCACGAATCGTCGCCACTGGGTGTTCGCCGCGTCGGCGACGGACGTGGGCTTCGTGCTGACGGTGCGGGACACCGTGACCGGACAGGTCAAGCAGTACACCCACGCCGCCGGGACGCCCGCCAAGGCCCTCGCCGACGTGTCGGCGTTCCCGGAAGCCTGCGGGCCGTAGCGCCTCCGGCACTTCCACCAAGGACTTGCATGGAACAAACCTCGGGACGAGGGCATGCCGCCCGCATCCGGGGCCTGTTCCCTGTGCGACAGCGCAGCCCCAAGGCGGCGGACCCTGCTAGCCAAGCTGGCGCTGATCCTTCAGCGCCCGTTCGACCGCGGCCGTCAGCGCTTCGTCATCCTCCGGCGCTATCGTCCGCAGGTCGAGGAACAGGCGGCCCTCGCGCTGGTAGCCGACGACCGGCGGTTTGCCTTGACGGAGCCGGGCGGCGACGTCGGCGGGGGCGTCCAGAGCCGCCACCCAGCCGTCGATCTCCTGCTCCGGCGCGGAACCTCCGCCCACGAAGGCGGCGCCCCGGACCGCCTTGCCGCCAAACCGGGCCGCCAGCGCCTCGACCCGGCGACGATGCTCTTCGTCGTCGCGCCACAGCGCCGCGATCGGCATGGGCAGCGCCGCCAGGCGCCGCCGGAGAACCGCGTCCAGCGCGGTCAGGACGAGCCTCCCGGGCCGGAACGCCCGGTAGAGCGGCGACGTCCGAAGCCGCGCGACGATCGCGGACCGGCCCGCGACGAGTCCCGCCTGCGGGCCGCCAAGGAGCTTGTCGCCGCTGCCGCAGACCAGGTCGCAACCGGCTTCGATGAGGTCCTGGAAGCTCTGGTGGCGCCGGAGCTGGGGCGCCGCCTCCGGTCGCAGCATGCCGCTGCCCTCGTCGACCAGGAGCGGGAGGCCGTGGCGATGGGCGAAGTCGGCGAGAGTCGCGGGGTCGACTTCTTCGACGAATCCCCGGATCCGGTAGTTGCTCGGGTACACCTTGAGCACCAGGGAGACGCCCGGGCGGACGGCGCGCTCGTAGTCGGCGATCCGCGTACGGTTCGTCGTGCCGACCTCGATCAGGCGCGCGCCGCTCGCCTCGAGGATGTCCGGAATCCGGAACGACCCGCCGATCTCGACCAGTTCGCCCCGGGACAGCAGGACGTCGCGGCCGGACGCCAGGCTGGAGAGAGCCAGGGCCAGGGCGGCGGCGTTGTTGTTGACGACCAGCGCCGCTTCGGCGCCGGCGAGAGCGCGCACCAGGTTCTCGACCCGTTTGCCGCGGTCGCCGCGGCGGCCCGTTTCGAGGGTCATCTCCAGGTCGCAGTACGCATCGAGCCGATCCGCCAGGTCGACGACGACTTCGCGGGGCAGAGGCGCTCGACCCAGGTTCGTGTGGAGAAAGACGCCCGTCGCGTTGAGCACCCGTCGGAGCGGCGGCGCCTCCGCTTCCAGCGCGGCACGGACGCGTTCTGGGATCTCGCGGATCCTCTCCGCCAGCTCCCTGTCGTCGATTCCGGCCAGGATCTCGGCCCTGACCGCGTCGAGAACGCGGGTCGCCTGGACCCTCAGCGCTTCCCTTCCGTATAATCCATTGAGTTCGGCAAGCGGGCTCTCCTGCAGCAGATGTCCGACTGCAGGTAGTCGTCGCAGTTGACTCACGTCCTGCGGATCCTAAACCGGCAACTCCGAATCTGCGCGCCGCGCGAAGAGAGCCATGACTGCCATGAAGACGATGTCCAGAGCGACGATGCTGACGCTGGTCTGGCTGACGATCGGGCCGGGCCTGCCGGTCGGCGGCGCGCCGCAAGGCGCGGCCCAGACGGTCGAGCCCGAGCCGGCGGAGATCCGGAACCTCGACCGGGCGATCGCGGCGCAACGCCGGCTCGTGAGCGAGCGGACCCGGTCCGCGGATCGCGCGAGCGCGCTGAACGACCTGGCGAACCTGCTGGAGCTGGGCGGAGACGTGGAAGGGGCGTTCGAGCACTACCGCGCCGCGATCGCCGAGGACGGCGCCTGGGCGCCCGCGCACTACAACCTGGCGCTGCTGGCGTACACGACCGGCGACCGAGAACTGGCATCGATGCATCTGGAGGCGGCGGTCGAACTCGAACCCGGGAACGCCTGGGCGCACTACCAACTCGGCCGGCTCGCGGACGATGCCGGCGACGTCGAAGCCGCCGTCGACCACTACGTCCACGCCCTGAGCCTGGACGCGCGCCTTGCCTTCACCGACTTGAACCCGCACTTCGCGGCCAACCGGTACGCCACCGAGGCGCTCCTCAAGGCGGACCGAAGCCGGGTCGAAGCCCTGCCGCCGCGGACCTACTCCGAGCCGGGGCGCATCAGCAGTCTGCTGTTGCCGAGGATGGAGGAGGAAGCGCCGACCGCCGATGACGGCGGCCCCGCGGAAGCGGCGGAGGGGCTGGCGCCGGACCCGGATTCGCCGCGGAGGGCGAGCAGGGCGACCGGGCGACCGGGCGCGAGCGCCGCCGCCGCGGGGCGGGCGGTCCGGTCGCCGGGCAGCCCGCCGACTGACGACCAGGCCGTGGACCGTGACGTCGACCGTGCCGCTGCCGTCGAGATCGTCGAAACGGATCGGGAGACCGCCGCCGCGGGCGGCGAGACCGCGGCCCCGCCGCCGCGGGTCTTCACTCGGGAACATCTGCGGACGCGTACGCTCGGAGGCGGCAAGGCGTTGGGCGGGGCGCCGATGGGCGGCGCGCCGCCACCGGAGAGCCCGGTCGGCGGTTTCGGTGGCGGCGTCCAGTTCGGCACGCCGGTCGGCCCCGGCGGCCGGCAGGCGACTTCGCCTCCGGCCGAGACATTCCGCGGCGGTGGTGGACGCTTCCAGCCAGACGTTCGCAGCAGCGCGCAACTCGAGACGACGATCCGCCGACGCACGGCCCCCGCGCCCTAGCAGGGTCCGCCGCCTTGGGGCTGCGCTGTCGCACAGGGAACAGGCCCCGGATGCGGGCGGCATGCCCCTCGTCCCGAAGTTTGTTCCATGCAAGCCCGTGGCGAACGTCGCGCTGCATTCGAGCGGCCAGGCATCCCGCCCGGCATCGCTGCTCCTCGGTCGAAGTTGGCCCGAACTGCTCCCTCGGCGCGCCTTGCCGGACGGCCGCCTGACCACTCTCGGCGCCACGCGCACTTCCACCACGGACCGCTAGCCTGGCCAGGCCGTCGGATGCCCTGTCGCGCAGGCGTCAGCCGACCGCCTCGACCTGCAGTCCGGTCAACAGCAGGGTTGGAGCGCCGACTGGCCCGGGCGCGGGCAGGAAGCGGAGGTCGTCGCCGATCGCCCGGATGCCTTGGAGCAGTTGGCGCACGGAGCCGGTCAGCCTCACCTTGGGGGCTTCGCCCACCACCGCGCCGCGGCGAATCACCAGGCCGACGGCGTCGACCTCGAAACGTGCCTCTTCCAGGTGTCCCGCGTCGCCGTTCGTCGAGTCGTCGAACGTCGCATGGCACCGCCCGTCAACCGCTCTGTCCAGCAGGTAGCAGCCGTGCAGGATGCCGCTCCGGATCGACTCGGCGGGTTCGGCGCCGCCGGCGATGTAGAGGTGGGAGTGACAGATTTCCGGTAGCGCTCGCCATCCCGACCTGCGCCGGCAGCCGACGGCCGCGAAGCCCGACCAGCCGTCGTCCTCCCAACTCAACAGGGGATCGCCGGGTTCGCCTTCGCGTACGAGGGCGACAGCCCGGGTCGGAACGCCTTCGTCGTCGAACGCCGCGCTCATCCAACCGGCATCGAGGCCGCCGTCGTCCACGATCTGCAGTCGGGGCGGCCCGATCGGGTGACCGCCGCCGAGCCGCCGCAGTCGCCGCCAGCCGTTGCGGCCTCGCAGCAGGGGCGCGAGGAGCGCCAGCAAGTTGCAGCCGAGTGCCGGGGACACGGCGACTTCGCCTCCCGGAAGGAAGGGCGGAGCGGGGGCCGTTGACAGCGTCAGCCGTTCCGCGATCTCGCTCGCCATGGCGTCGACGCCGAGAAGGCGGAGGTTCAAGGCCGCCCGGTAGAGCCGGCAGTGTCCGCGGCGACCGTTTCGCGAAGCGGTGAACTCCAGTTCGACGGTCGCGAGCCGCCGAGCGCTCCGCGCGGCGGCGCCGGTCGTGCTGGCGAGCACCGCGGCGCTGGCGCCGCTGTCGAGCCGGCCCCGGACGAGACGGGCCTCGGGCATTCGCTCGCCGAGACGCCGCAGGAGGTCGTGCAGGAAGGTCAGGCCGGCCGTTTCGGCGTCGTCCGTCTGTCGTTCGTCCGCGTCGGTGGCCGGAGACGGCGCCGTCACGGCCGTCGTTTCGGGGCGTGGCGACGGCAGCCTGAGGGTTCCCGGCCGCAACGAGTGACGATTGAGCCGCTTCCAGCCGTTCGGCTCCGGGAGCGGGCCGGAGTCGGCAAGAAAGAGAGCGCGGTTGGCGCCTCCCGCGCGCAACGCCCATCCCCGCTCGTCCAGGACGGACACCTGGGCTTGCAGGTCGTCGGGATCGGCCGTCACGGCCGTCATCCAGGGATCGAGTTCGATCCTGTGCGTGTTTCCGACCTTGACGTAGAGCTCGGCGCCGGGCGCGTCCGTACGTTCCCGCACCGCGCCCAGGGCCAGCCTGAGGCTTCGCATGCCGGGCAGCGGAGCGGATCTCAATCGGCCACCCGCAGTCCCTCCAGGCGGATCGCCGGACAACGGGCCCAGACCGGCATCGGCGCGCCGTCCTTCGCGCACCAACCGGCGCCGCCGGCGAGCGGACGGTCGGCGATCGCGGTGACCGCCGCGAGAAGGTCGACGGCCCGTGACCGGATCTCGATCGGGCCCGTGTGGTCGACCGGGCCGCTCGCTCCGATCGTCCGGCCGCACGGCGCCCGCAGCACGCAGAGGCCGTCGAGCGGATCCAGGGCGCCTCTGTCGAATTCGCCGATGTAGAGGTCGCCCACGGCCTCGGCGAAGAGGTCCCGCTCGGGAATCGCGCCGGGGAGCAGTTCGAGGTGGGTGGTGCGCGGGCCGGGCAGACGATGTCGGCTGGCGCGGCGGGCGGCGCCAGGGATCATGCCGGGACAGCGCTCGGACCAGGCCAGGTCGGCGAGGGGTTGCCGGACCCGGCCGCGCCGGAGCAGCCAGCGGCTGATGACCGCCGTGCCCTCGTCGTCGGTCGAGCGCTTGCAGACCAGCGGCGCGGAGCGCGGATCGTCGACCACGTCCAGCTCGGGTCCGCCAAGCCTCAGTCCGACCACCCGGTCGGGCGCGCCGGACAGGGCGAGAGTGTCCGCCTCCAGCGCGTGGGCGACGACTTCGTGGAGCAGGACCGCGGCGGCGTTCGGCCCGAGCACGATGACGCCGGGAGTGCGCCGGTGGGGCGGCAGGCCTCGCGAACGCAGACGGTTGACGAGGCAGAGGGCGACCGGGTCCAGGTCGTCGTCCGCGAGCGACGGCAGGAGACCGCCCCAGACGCCCCAGGGCGTTGTCGCCTGCAGGCTGAAGTACTCCTCGAACTGCGGCGGCGCGGCGATCGGACTGCGGATGACCTGTACCTGCCGACGATGGCGGCGCACGGCGATCTCCATCGGGAATCCGACGCGCCGCCGGTTCACGGCGCGGGTGAGCCGGGACTCGGTCTGTTCAAGTTCGGCCAGGCGGAGCGCCGGCCAACCGCCTGTCCTGATCCGCGGCGGCGCCGTCCCGATCGAGCGGGCGGTTCCCGCGACCCGGTCGCAGCATGCGGCGAAAGCGGGTCCCGAGATCATGTCGGCGGCCGCCAGGCGGCTCCCGCCGTTCTCGATCTTCCTCACCCCGAGGCCCTGTTCCCTCCTCAGGCGGACGCGGCCGAGGGCGCTCTTCGGCAGCAGCTCGACGGTCTCGGTCCGCTCGAAGAAGGCTTCGAACCGCGGGCCTCCGCGCCCGGTCAGACGGCTCAGCGCGTCGGCCAGCGCGGCGACGTCGGAGGTCAGCAGCGGCCTCGGCTCGGTCCGGTCGGCGTTCGAACTCATCTCCAGGATTCTAGGCTTCATCGCTCGGATTCCAGGGTGGCTCCGGCGGAACCGACCGCCGGCCGGGGCGCGGGGTTTCGCCCTCGATCCTGTGGTATGAACAGCCGACTCGGATGACCGCGGAAGCGAAACCAGACAACGCCGTCTACGTCCGGGTCCAGCAGATCCGGGAACTGGAACGGAGGCTCAAGGAGTCCCGACTGGGCGGCGGCGCCGAGCGGATCAAGCGGCAGCACGCGAGCGGCAAGATGACCGCGCGCGAGCGGATCGACCTGCTGCTCGACCCCGGTTCCTGGGTCGAGATCGACGCCTTGGTGACGCACCGCTGCACGGATTTCGGAATGGACGAGCAGCGCGTCGCCGGCGACGGCGTGGTCTGCGGCCATGGCCGCATAGGCGAGCGTCCGGTCTACGTGTTCGCCCAGGACTTCACGGTGTTCGGCGGTTCGCTGTCCGAGACGAACGCCCGCAAGATCTGCAAGGTGATGGACTTGGCGTTGGAGAACGGCGCTCCGGTGGTGGGCCTGAACGACTCGGGCGGCGCGCGCATCCAGGAAGGGGTGGCTTCGCTCGGCGGCTATGCCGACATCTTCCTTCGCAATACGCTGTCGTCGGGCGTGATTCCGCAGATCAGCGCCATCATGGGCCCCTGCGCCGGCGGCGCCGTCTACTCGCCGGCCATCACGGATTTCGTGCTGATGGTCGAGGGCACGAGCTACATGTTCGTCACCGGGCCGGACGTCGTCCAGACGGTGACCCACGAGGATGTCTCGATGGAGGAGCTCGGCGGCGCGATGGCGCATGCGCGCAAGAGCGGCGTGGCTCACTTCACGTCGTCGGACGACGCCGCCTGTCTGGCTCTGATCCGCGAGCTGCTCGGCTATCTGCCCGGCAACAACCTCGACGATCCGCCGCTCCGTTCGACCGACGACCCGGACGATCGGGAGGCGCCGGAACTCGACGAGCTGGTTCCCGCAGATCCGAACAGGCCGTACGACATCCTCGACCTGATCCGGGCGGTCGTCGACGACGGGCGGTTTCTCGAAGTCCACCGGAACTTCGCGCGGAACATCGTTGTCGGTTTCGCTCACATGGGCGGCCGGAGCGTGGGTGTCGTCGCCAACCAGCCGAACTACCTGGCGGGCGTGCTCGACATCGACGCGGCGGTCAAGGGCGGCCGCTTCGTACGCTTCTGCGACGCCTTCAACATTCCGCTCGTTACCTTCGAGGACGTTCCCGGCTTCCTGCCCGGAGTGCGGCAGGAACACGGCGGCATCATCCGGAACGGCGCCAAACTGCTCTACGCGTTCGCCGAGGCGACCGTGCCGAAGATCACGGTCATCACGCGCAAGGCCTACGGCGGCGCGTACTGCGTCATGGCCAGCAAGCACCTGCGGACGGACGTCAACCTGGCGTTTCCGACCGCCGAGATCGCGGTCATGGGTCCCAGCGGCGCGGTCAACATCCTGTACCGCCAGCAGATCCGGGAGGCGGTCGATCCGGAAGCGTTGCGCGAGCGGTTGACCGCCGAGTATCGGGAGAAGTTCTCGAATCCGTACGTCGCCGCCGAGCGCGGCTTCGTGGACGCCGTGATCGCCCCGCGCGCGACGCGCGGCGAGATCGTGCGCGCGTTGCGTCAACTCGCCGGCAAGCGCCGCGGCGTTCCGGCGAAGAAGCACGGCGGCATTCCTCTGTAGCAGCGGCCGCGGGGCCAGACACACGTCACCACGGGCAAGGCGGAGGCCAGGAACAAATGAGCGACGTCAGAGTGGGTATCGTCATGGGCAGCGACTCGGACTGGCCGACGATGAAGGCCGCGGCCAAGGTGTGCGCGGACTTCGGCGTGGGCTGCGAGGCGCGCGTGCTGTCCGCGCACCGGACGCCGCGGCAGACGGCCGAGTGGGCCGAGGACGCCATGGGGCGCGGCATCGGCGTGTTGATCGCCGGCGCCGGCGGCGCGGCGGCGCTTCCGGGCGTCGTGGCGGCCGCGACGACGTTGCCGGTGGTTGGCGTTCCCGTCGCGAACGGCCCTCTGAACGGGGTCGACGCCCTGCTCTCCATCGTTCAGATGCCGCCCGGGATCCCGGTCGCCACGGTGGGCGTGAACCGGGCCGACAACGCCGCGTTGCTGGCTCTCCAGATCCTGGCGCTCGGCGATCCGGACCTGGCCGCCGCCATGAAGGGCTACCGCGGTCGGATGGGAGAGCGCGTTGCCGCGGCGGACGAGCGTGTGCGGCGGGACGCGGCCGCGCTTCAGGAATGAGAGCGAGGGGAATGGCGGCCGGAAGGCGGAGCGGCGGATGAAGTTCGCGGTCGGCGCCGATCACGCCGGAGTCGCACTGAAAAACCAGCTCGGCGAAGTGCTGCGGAACCGCGGCATCGAGTTCGTGGACTTCGGCGCCGACGGGTCCGCGCCCGTGGACTACCCGGACAAGGCGGCTCAGGTCGCGCGCGCCGTTGCCGCCGGCGAGGTGGACCGCGGCCTCCTTGTCTGCGGCACGGGAGTCGGCATGGCGATGTCCGCGAACCGGTTCCCGGGCGTCCGGGCCGTCAGCCCCGCCGACAGCTACACGGCGCGCATGTCTCGCGCCCACAACGACGCGAACGTCCTGGCCCTCGGCGCCCGCGTCCTCGGCGTCGGCCAGGCGACCGAACTGCTGAACGTCTTCCTCGACACGCCGTTCGACGGCGACCGCCACGCCGTCCGCGTGGCGAAGATCGACGGCGCGGTCCGATTCAGCCAATCCAGCTAGCGGCCCAGCCACGCTGGCTTCAGCTGCTACGGCTGGTTGTCGTCGGTCCGCGGGTTGAAACCGGTGAGGAGCTTCCTCGCCGCGGTCGGCACGCCGCAGTGGCGGCGAAGCGCGCCGCGGACCTCCCCCACGAGGTAGAGGGATCCCGTGACGACCAGGGCTTGCGTTGGGTTCGAGGGCGCCTCGAGGCAGCGTTCGAGTGCCTCCGCGGCGTTGGCGGCAACGGCGGCTCGGCCGGCGGGAAGGAGCGACGCCAGCGTGTCCGGCGCCGCCGCCCGGGGATGGTCGAAGTCCGTCAGGACGATCCGGCCCGCCCTTTGCGCCAACAGGGGAAGGCTCCGTTCCGGGCGCTTCTCCGCGAGAGACCCGTACAGCAGGTCGAACCGCGGTTCGGTCTCATCGAGGTGGGAGTGGAGCGCGGCCGCGCCCGCGGGATTGTGGGCGGCGTCGAAGAGCACTCGGCGCCGCCCGCCGCTGGTTTCCGCCTCGACCCATTCCAGGCGGCCCGGCCAGCGCACCGCCTCGAGGCCTCGCGTGACGGCCTCCGGGTCGAGGTCTCGTCCCGTGAGGGCGCAGAACTCCTCCGCGGAGCGGACCGCCAGGGCGAGGTTGGCGAACTGGTGGTCCCCGGCCAGGGGCGTCCGGAACCGGTACCGGGCGTTCGGCGTGGTCAACGAAACGTGTCCGGCGTCGAACCGGCGCTCGAACCGAACCCCGGCTGCCGCGTCGACGAGACGCGCGCCGCTGACGGCCGCGCAACGGCGGAGCTCGCGCTCCACCTCCGGCCGGCCGGGCCAGGTCAGGCAGCTGCGGCCGGAGCGCATCACGCCGGCCTTCTCGCCGGCGATGGAGGTCAGGGTCCAGCCGAGTTGCGCCGCGTGGTCGCGCGCCACGTGGGTGATGACGGAGAGCAGCGGGTCAGAGACGTTCGTCGCGTCGAGTCGACCGCCCAGGCCGACCTCGAACACCGCGGCGTCCACGCCCTGATGGGCGAAGTGCAGCCAGGCCGCCGCGGTCAGGCTCTCGAAGTAGGTCGGCGCCGCCTTGCCGGCGGCATCCAGCACGCGCCTGAGCCAGTGCCCGAGTTCGGCTTCCGATATCGCCGCGCCGTCGATTCGCAGCCTTTCCTCGACGCGCTCGAGGTGGGGTGACGTGTAGAGGCCGCAACGGAAGCCGGCGGCGCTGAGGATCGAAGCCAGCGCGGCGCTGGTCGAGCCCTTGCCGTTGGTTCCCGCGACCAGCGCGGTCGGCGCCCGACGCTGCGGCTTGCCGAGCGCGTCGAGGAGGCGCCGCGTCGCTTCAAGGCCGAGCTTCCGTCCCCAGACTTCCAGGCGGTCGAGGATCTCGTTCGCCGAGGGTCGGGTTTCGCCGGTCACCGGCGGGATAGACTACAGCCGTCATGTCGGGTCACAGCAAGTGGAGCACGATCAAGCACAAGAAGGCGGCGCAGGATGCCCGTCGCGGCCGGGTCTTCACACGCATCCTGAAGGAGGTTTCGGTCGCCGCCCGGCTCGGCGGCGGCGATCCCGCGGGCAACCCGAGGCTCCGTCACGCCCTGTCGGAGGCCAGATCGCGGAACGTGCCGGGAGACAACATCGACAGGGCGATCAGGAAGGGCGTCGGAGAGCTTGAGGGCGTGTCCTACGAGGAGGTCGCCTACGAGGGGTACGGCCCCGGCGGCGTGGCGGTGCTCGTGGAAACCCTCACAGACAACCGGAATCGGACCGTTTCCGAGGTCAGGCGCGTCTTCGCCCAGCACGGCGGAAGCCTGGGCGAGAACGGCTGCGTCGCCTGGATGTTCCAGCGTCGCGGCTTCTTCGCCTTCGATCGAGCCGCCCTCGAGAGCGCCGGGGTGGACGAGGAGGCGCTGGTCGACCTGGCTCTCGAGCTGGAGGCCGAGGACGTCGCGGTCGAGGAAGGGACCTGCGGCGTCTACACCTCGGTCGAGGCGTTCCATGCGACGAAGGACGCGATCGAGGATCGCGGCCTGACCCCGACCGTCGCGCAACTGACGATGGAACCGCGGAACCTGGTCCGGATCGACGAGGCGGGCGCGGGTCCGCTTGGGCGTCTGATCGATGCTCTGGAGGATCAGGAAGACGTGCAGAACGTCTGGGCCAACTTCGACGTCGACGACGAGCTGCTCGAGCAGCTGGCGTCCTGACCGTCTCCGGGGCGCTTCCGTGATCGTGCTCGGCATCGATCCCGGGAGTCGCTACGCGGGGTTCGGCGTGGTGGAACAGGAAGGACCGAGCGTCCGGCGCCTGGCCTCGGGCCGGATCGTTCTCGCCGCCGAGCCCACGCCGGCGGCGCGCATGGCGCGATTGGCCGAAGGGGTGGAGGAGACGCTCGAACGCTGGCGGCCGGAGGCGGCGGTTCTGGAGACGTTGTTTCATGGTCGCAACAGTCGCTCCCTGATCGCGTTGGCTCAGTCCAGGGGCGTCATCCTGTCCGTCCTCGGGCGCCATGGCCTGAAGGTCCACGAGTATTCCCCGGCCCACGTCAAGCAGGCCGTCTGCGGCAGTGGCCGGGCCGACAAGACCCAGGTCTCCCGGATGATCGACGCGCTTCTGGGGCCATCGCCGTCGCCGCGCAGCGTCGACGCGTCCGACGCGCTGGCCGTTGCTCTCTGCTATGTCCACCGGAGGCCTCTGGAACGCGTCGTCGAGGCGGCCCGAGCGTCGCCGGAACGCGGTTGACCGGGCGGTTCCGGCGACGAACCCGTGTGCTATATTGCCCGACCGTTCCAAGGTGAACCCGGCGCCCCTTCCGGTGTAGGGGTCACCGCATGACCAGAATCGGGCCCGCCTTTCGGCGGGCGGTTCAACCAGGCCCGTCGGCGGGCGCAGTTCTGAGGAGGTAGCTAGGTGAACATTGGTGGCACGTTCTGGAAGTTGATGAACGAGGGCGGCCCCGTCATGTGGCCGCTGCTCGCTTTCTCCGTCATCGCGGCCGCGGTGGTGGTGGAGCGGCTGGTAGCCCTGCGGCGGGCGCGGATCAACGTTCACGAGTTTCTTCCCAAGGTACGGAAGGCGCTGGTCGTCAACCGCTCGATTCGTGAAGCGGTCAAGGTCTGCGAGGAGTACCGCGGACCGGTCGCCTCGATCCTCAAGGCCGGTCTGATGAAGTACGGCCAGCCCAAGGAAGACGTCGAGAAGACGATCGAGAACGCGGCGCTGTTCGAGATGGGCCGTCTCGAGCGCGGCCTCGCGGTGCTGGCGACGACGGCCAACGTCGCCCCGTTGCTCGGCTTCTTCGGCACGGTGACCGGCATGATGGCCGGCTTCGACGCCTTGGCGGCACAGGGTCTGTCGAACCCCGGCGCGGTCGCTACCGGCATCAAGGAGGCGCTGACCACGACCGCCGGCGGTCTGGCGGTCGCCATTCCCACCCAGCTCGCCTACAACTACTTCATGAGCCGGATCAACAAGTTCGTCCGCGACATCGAGACCTCGGCGAACATGCTGCTCGAGACGTTCGGCGAGATGGAGCGCAGCGGCATCCCGCCGGAGTCCGGCGGCGAAGCCGGCTAGCGGCCTTCTTCCCGGTTTCAACCGAACGAACCGACATGAAGCTCAAGGCAACCATCGAGCACAAGCCGAACATCCCGACGGCGTCGATGGCGGATATCGCCTTCCTGCTGATCATCTTCTTCATGCTGACGATCACCTTCGAGGTCGACAAGACCCAGGTGACGCTGCCGAAGACGACCCTCAGGTACGAGATCCCGAAGCAGTCCGCCTACGTTTCGATCGACTCGAACGGGCGCATCCGGGCCTCCGACGGCACGGAGCAGAGCGCGCTGGTCAGCGCGGCCGACGAAGTTCTCTCGATGGCGGCCGGCGTGATCGCGAGGGACCCGCGAAAGGTCTTCGTCGTCAAGGCGCACGGCGACGTGAACTGGTTGAAGGTAGACGAAGTGATCGACGCGTTGAAGCGGGCCAAGGTCCGGGACGTCTACCTGCTGTCGGATCAGCGGACCGTCGACGACATGTAGGCTTGACGAGGCGTTGCAGTCTCGAAGCGGCAAGGAGACCGGAAACCGGATGCAGCCGATGGATGGAGGCGCAAGATGAAACTTGATCGCGATCGCCCGGACGATGAGATCCCGACCTCGTCGATGGCGGACATCGCCTTCCTGCTGATCGTCTTCTTCATGGTGACGACGACGTTCACCGCCACGCGCGGACTGGACTTCGCGCTGCCCGAGGATGAGGACGATCCGCCGGTGGTCGAGAAGGAGGAGTCGGTGCTGATCTCGATCCTGCCGACCGGCGAGTTGATCGTCGACCAGGATCCGATGCAGTTGCACGAGATCATCCCCTACCTGAAGCCGAAGCTCGAGCGGAACCCGAAGAAGCCGGTGATCATCCGGCCCGATACGGCGACGCCGTACCGGTACATGGTCCAGGTGTACGACGAGCTGCGCCAGGGCGAGGATCACGGACTGGCGGAGCCGATCAACATCTCGGTGCCGACACAGCGCGAAATCCAGAGCTTCTGGTACTAGGGAAGCCGGAATAGGCCGAAACCGGCTGGACGTTGAAACAGGACACCACGCTACAGATACCCGCGAGAACCTGACCGAAGAGGGGCAACCGGATGAGTGACGAGAACCTCGAACAGGCCGCATCTTCCGCGGAGCCGCCCGCCAGCGACGAGCCGTCCGCGCTGACTTTCGCCGAACAGGGTCTGCTGACCTACGAGCAGGGGACCAGCGAGGACAACAGGACCTTTCGTTATTCGCTGGGGCTGGCGGTCATCCTCCACGGGATTCTGCTGATCGTGAAGCTGCCCGACGTGTACGGGTCCGCGGTGGCGCCGCCGCCGAAGCCCAAGGTCTTTGTCGTGCAGCAGGTGCGCTTCAAGCCGCCGCCGCCGAAGGAAGAGCAGCAGATTCCGAAGCCGAAGTCCAAGAAGGTGCCGATCCCCGATCCCACGCCCGACGAGCCGGAGCCGATCCGGATCGACGAACCCGAGGAGATCGACATCCCCCAGGTGGACGATCTCGATCTCTTCGACCTCCCCGAGGCGCCGCCGCCGCCGGAACCGTCCGGCCCCATCCACATCACCGGCGACGTGAAGCACCCGGAGAAGATCCCGGAACACGACATCCGGCCCCAGTACACCGAGATTGCGCGCAAGGCACGGATTCAAGGTCATGTCATTCTCCAGGCGACGATCGACAAGAACGGCGACGTCACCAACGTCAAGGTTCTGAGACCGCTGCCGATGGGCCTTTCGGAAGCCGCGGAGGCGGCCGTGCGGCAGTGGAAGTACAAGCCGGCGACGCTGAACGGCAAGCCGGTCGCCGTGTTCCTCAACCTGACCGTCAACTTCCAGCTGCAGTAGAGCTGAGGACCACGTCCCGATGATGAACACGACCAATCCTCGATCCGTATCCGCGCTGACGGCGCTCGGTCTTCTGCTGACCGCGTCGATCGCCGCCGCCGGCTACGAAGAAGGCGTCGCCGCCTTCAAGACCGGCGACTACGCCCGGGCGATCGCCGAGTTCCAGCAGTTTGTCGAGGAACGCCCCGACGAGCACGCCGGCTACCAGATGCTGGGGCTTTCGCTGATTTCAGCCAGACGTCCCGGCGAGGCCGTTGGGCCGCTGGAGAAGGCGCTGGAACTGAAGGGAGAGAACCCTGCCGACCGGCTCTACCTGGGGAGGGCCTTGCACCTGAGCGGCAAGCACAGGGAGAGCATCTCCACGCTCAGCAGGTTGAACATCGGAGGTCTCCCGCCCAAGCATCAGCTTCAGGTGTACAAGATGCGCGGCGCCAGCTACGCGCGGTTGGGCAACACGGGCAGCGCGGCGGCCGACCTCGGCAGGGTCGCCGATCTCCAGCCCAGCGATGCGGAGGCCCGCTTCGAGTACGGCCGGATGCTCCAGAACGATGCCCAACTCGATCCCGCGATTGCCGCCTACGAGCGGGCGGTATCGATGGACGGCGGCAACTCGGACTGGAAGACGACGCTGGTGAACGCGCTGAAGCTCAAGGGCCGGAGCACCTCGGGCTCCGAAAAGGTCGGCGTGTACCGCAAGGCCGAGAACTACGCCAGGAGTCTGGTGGGGACCAGCGCCTCGTACGACAACCTCCTCCTTCTCGGCGAGGTGCAGCTCGGCGCCAAGAGCTACGACTCGGCGGCATCGACGTTCCAGCAGGCGATCTCGAAGAAGCGCAACGACTGGCACTCCCACTTCTACCTGGGGCAGGCCTACGGTTCGCTCGAGCGCTTCAGCGACGCCGAAGGTCCTCTGAACGCCGCTCTGCCTCTGGCCTCGGATGAAGCCGACGAGAAGGAGATCCTCGGCTATCTCGGTTTTGTGCTGTCGAAGCAGAACAAGTACGACCTCGCGATCTCGGCGTACGAACGGGCCGGCAACGCGGCTGGCGCCGAGCGGGTGCGCGAGAACCGGCAGATCGCTCAGGAGAACAAGGACGTCGACGAATACAACGCGAACATCAAGGAACTCGAGCGTCAGCGCGACGATCTCCGCCGGCAACTCGAAGAGGTTCCCGGAGCGACGAACGAGCCGCCGCGCCGATAGGCGGCCGCGCCGTCAGCGGGTCAGATCGCCCCGCGCTTCGCGCCGAATGCCGGCGGGGACGCCGGCGCGCCCAGTGCGTCCCGGCTGGAAGGTTGCGTGGAGCCGAACAGCCTCGCACTGCGTCCGCCGACGCCTTCGTCGGCCTTCCGGGTGGTTCCCCGCGCGACAGCTCAGCCCGACGGCGGCGGACGCCGCCAGCCCGCTACAGCTCGGCTTCCGTGCCGCCGTCAGCCAGCTTGCGCCGCAGGATGTTCCTGGCGGCGCGGGGTTCCGCGCTGCCGCGGGAGGCCTTCATGATCTGGCCGACCAGGTAGCCGAGGGCCTGTTGGCGGCCGCCCAGGTACTCGGTGACAGCCTTCCCGTTGGCGCGGATCGCTTCGTCGGCCCAGGCCTCGAGCCGGGCGTCGTCCCGGACCTGGCGGACGCCGAGCCGATCGACGATCTGGTCCGGGGTTTCGTCCGAATCCCAGGTCGCGGCGAGTACGTCCTTGGCGGCCGTGGTCGACAGCTCGCCGGAGTCCACCAGAGCGACGACGGCGGCGAGGCGTCCCGGCGCGATCGCCTGTTCCACGCCGATGGCCCGTTCCTTCAACTCGCGCAGAAGCTCCGTCATGACCCAGTTGGCGATGGACCTGGCGCCCGTCGGGTGGGCGGCGACGGCTCGTTCGTAGTAGGTGGCCAGGGCAACGCTGCCGGAGAGCAGCGCCGCTTCTTCGGGGCGCAGCCCGTAGGCGTCGCGGAACCGGGCGCTCTTCGTCCACGGCAGCTCCGGCAGCTCGTTCGCGTGCCGTTGGATCCGTTCGCCGGAGAGCACGACGGTGGGCAGGTCGGGCTCGGGAAAGTACCGGTAGTCGTGGGCCTCCTCCTTTGACCGGAGCGACCGCGTCACGCCGGTCGAGGGCTCGAAGCTCCGCGTCTCCTGCTCCACGCGACGGCCGGAGGCGAGGACGTGCAGCTGACGTTCCCGCTCGTACTCGAGCGCTTTCGCCACGTGGCGGAAGGAGTTCAGGTTCTTGACCTCCGTCTTCACGCCGAGTGCGGCCTCGCCGACCGGCCGAAGCGAGAGATTCGCATCGCAGCGCAGGCTGCCCTCCTCCATGTTGCCGTCGCTGGCGCCGGTGTAGAGCAGGACCTGGTGGAGCGCCTGCAGCCAGGCCTGCGCGTCGGCCGGCGAACCGATCTCCGGTTCGGTGACGATCTCCACCAGAGGCACTCCGCAGCGGTTGAAATCGACCAGGCTCCGGCCCGGTAGCGGTCCGCCTCCCGGCGCCTCGTGGAGCAGCTTGCCGGCGTCCTCCTCCAGGTGCAGCCGGTGAATGCGCACGGTGTTTCCCGAGGGCAGCGGTACGCCGCCTCCCTTGGCCAGTGGCTCCTCGTACTGGCTGATCTGGTAGCCCTTGGGCAGGTCCGGATAGAAGTAGTTCTTGCGTGCGAACACCGACCGTCGCCGGACGTCGCAGCCCAAGGCCAGCGCGAGCCGGATGGCCAGGTCGACCGCGCGCTGGTTGGTTGTCGGCAGGGCGCCCGGATAGCCGAGACAGACCGGGCAGACGAGTTCGTTCGGTTCGGCGCCGAAGCGATTCTCGCAACGGCAGAACATCTTCGTCCGCGTGCGCAACTGGACGTGGACTTCCAGTCCGATGACCGTTTCCCATCCCGTGTCGACGAGAACGCCGGCGGCGCCTGTTCCGGTCGTGGTCTGCGCTACGCTCATGGCCGTCACGATGGCCGGGGCATCCTACAGCAGGCCTCCGCCGGTGAGAATCGGGTCGCTTGGCGGCCCGCGGTGGACGTCGCGCTGCATTCGAGCGGTCAACCATCCCGCCCGGCATCGTTGCTCCTCGGTCGAAGTTGGCCCGAACTGCTCTCTCGTCGCGCCTTGCCGGACGGCCGCCTGACCGCTCTCCGTGCGACGCGCACTTCCACCACGGGCTGCTGGCGCGTCACTCGCGATCTATCGCCGCCAGCGGGTGTGGGCCGCCTTTCTCGGCGTGACGCCGCACGGGGGAGAAGCCGGGCCGGAGGACGCGCTCGGCGTTCTAGCGGATCAGGCGGCCGCGGCGGCGTCGGTAGCTCCGGCCTGGCTACGCCAGCGGCACGGCGCCGACGCGCTGAGAGCGACGAGGCCTGGACCGACCGGCGAAGGGGATGCGCTGATCGTGTCGGCGCCCGGAATTGCGGCGACGGTCTTCGTCGCCGACTGTGTTCCCGTGCTGATTGCGGCCGGCGACTCGGTGGCTGCGGTCCACGCCGGTTGGCGTGGTCTCGCGAGGGGCGTCCTGGCTTCGGCCGTCCACGAGCTGAGCCGTGATTCGTTCCGCGACGGGACGTTGGCCGAAGCCTGGATCGGTCCGGCGATCGGCCCCTGTTGCTATGAGGTCGGCGAAGACGTGGCGGTCCAGGTGGAGGCCCGGAGCTGCGCCGAGGCGGTCGTTCGGCGACCTGGCCGGAAGCCGCGCCTCGACCTGCCGCTGGCGGCGTCGCGGCAGCTTGCCGACCTGGGTGTCCGGCAGGTCTCCACGGTGCGACGTTGCGTGCGCTGCAGCCCGGGCTGGTGGAGCTACCGTCGAGACGGCGTCCGGGCGGGCCGCAACTTCGGGTTCATCTGGCGCGACCGGCGGCCGGCGCGGCCCTGAGGAACGCCGCCCACTCCCGGCGCAGCCGGGGAGCGAGTTCACGGCCCTCGGGAAGGGCGTCCAGCGCATCGAAGAACCGCCGCAGGGCGGGCCGGATCAACGGCAGGCGCCGGTCGTTGCCGAGCGCGGCGCAGTGCGCGAACGTGCCGGCGATCTTGAGCATCCGCTGTGCCGCCGCGGCGTGGTACAGGGCGGACTCTTCGACGTCTTCTCCCAAGACCGCCAGATGGCCCCGCCGGCGGTCGACGGAGAGGGTCAGGCTGTCGTTCAGCAGCGAGGCCAGGTCGTAGTGCGGCGGTCCCGGGCGGAGGTCCTGATGATCGATCACGACGACCTCCGGGTCGGCCCCCTCCTGGGCCGATGCCCGCAGCATCAGGTTGCGAACCATGAAGTCACGATGACAGGGAACCGGCGTCGCCGAGCCAAGACGCTCGCACACGGCGCGGCACAGAGCGCGCAGGCGCTCAGCCAGGGTCGCGTCTCGCACCAGCCCGCGCGGCTCGAGGAAACGCTTCCAGGTCAGATCGAGTTCCGCCATCAGCAGGTTCCGGTCGAGCGGCGGAGAGCCCAGAGCGCCGACGCTGTCGGGAGACAGGAGCTGGATTCGCCCGATGTGAGTCACCGCCTCGGCCAGGAGGCGATCAAGCGTCGCCGGACTCAGACCGCCGCCAACCCACTGGTCGAAGATTGTCCGCGGTCCCAGATCCTCCAGGAGGATCCACGCCGGTTCGCCGACCGAGTGCCGTTCGACTCCTGGCAGCGGTACGCCGACCGAGTGCAGCAGCCGCGTTGCGGCCAGAAACCGCGGCGCCGCGTCGGCCATCTCGTCCGGGTAGGCGCAGACGACGAACCGCTCGCCGCCTTCGAGGCGCAGCCGCGCGTAGCGCCGCGCCGAAACGTCGCCGACCAACGGTTCGAACGATACGGGCGCGAACCCGGCGGCGCCAAGCTCTTCGACGATCGGCCCCCAGAGCTCGCGGTCGCGCGGTGACGAACCCCTGCTGTCGCTTGGACGTTCCGTCTGGGATAATGCTCTTGGCGCCATGGAACCCCGGCTCAAGCAGTTGCTCGACGATCTCGCCCGCTCCCTGTGCGAGGCGATTGCGGAATCGCCTGAAGTCCACGACCGGCTCGAATCGATTCGGCGGGAAGGCTACACGCTGAATCTGTTCCTGGACTGCAAGCCGTTCGAGAGCGACGACGAAGCCGAGACGGAGGACGGGAAGAAACCGCCTCCGCCGGCCCCGCCCTTCAGGATCAACGGCCGCGACCTCGCCTTCCTCCGATCCGTCGGGATCGACCCCACGCGCAAGGCCCGAAGCCGTGCGTCCACCGCGGGCTAGCCCGCGAGCACCGCGAAGTCGAGCCCGTCCGGATTGACGGCGGCCCAGGCCGCACGGTGGTGCGCGATGTAGACGCGGAGCACGGTGTTGGCGAATCCGCGCGTCTCGCGGAAGGGGGGCAGACCGCTGAAACGGTCGACGGCGCCGGGTCCCGCGTTGTAGCCCGCGAGCGCCAGGACCAGGTCGTCGTCGAAGCGGCGCAGCAGGTAGGCTAGGTAGCTCACGCCCGCGTGGAGGTTCTGGCTGGGGTCGTAGGCGTCGGCGACTCCCAACTGCTCGGCGGTCGACGGCATCATCTGCATCAGACCGAGCGCGCCCCGCGGCGAGACGGCCTCCGTGTCGAACGAGGATTCGGCCTGGACGATGGCCGCCACGAGGAGCGGGTCGACGCCGTGCCGGCTGGCGGCGCCGAGGATCAGGCCGCCGTACGGAACGCTCTGCATCCGGTCTCGGACCGCGTCTTCGTCGGCGGCGCCGACGAACAGTTCGAAGCTCTCCCGGCGCGACCGAACGCGGTCGTACAGCGGCCCCTCTCCCAGGTACTTCGAGGCCGCTTCGGCCGAGGGTTCAAGCCACGCCCGGATGCGCTCGAAGAGCAGGACGTCCTCCAGAGGAGGCGACATCGGCGCCGGCGCCATGTCCCGGCCGGGTGCGGTTTCGCGCGGCGCGGCGGCCAAAATGACCGCCATGGCCACGGTCGCGGCCATCGCCCGGTTCCGGAGACTGAGTTTCTGGAAGGTCACGGGATGCGTACTGGAAAGGCGCTCGGCGATTCGTTGGCTGAAGTTCGTTGGCTGAAGTGGCCGCTTGAACCCGGATCGGCGCCGCGGAATGACTGGCGGATGGTTGCGTTGCTTGACGGCGTCAGGCGCTCGCTGCCAGTGAGAGCGTCCGACCACGTTGCGAGAAACAAGCTGCATGCCGGTTCGATGACGGTTGAGCCGGCGAGCCTGCGATGCGCTTGGGGCGTTATCTCGACTGAATCCTCTTGCTGGCGCCTCGGTAGTCGGTGACGTGTATCTGAAGCGTGGCGACCTTGTTCCGCAGCGTGTTGCGATGAAGCCCCAAGTCGTTTGCCGAGTTCGTGATGTTGCCGCGGTTGAGTCGCAAGGAAGCGAGAATGAACTGTCGCTCGAAGATCTCGCGGGCCTGTGCCAGCGTGACGCCCCGGTCAACCAACTGGTTCACCAGGCGATCAAGCTGGCCGTTGAGATCCTCGGTCGCACCGTCCGGAGAGCGGTCATCTAGGCTGAGTGGCTTCAACGCGAGTCACATGCCGAAACGCCAATGTTAGCACAGTTTCGGACGTTCCGGGGCCTTCAGACGGCCTGATCGCGGACTCGGCCGCCGGTCTGCCCGGCGAAACGCGTCAGCGCTGACGAGGCCGCGTCACCTGTCCGCGTTCCTTTCCGTGGACGAATCGTCTCGTGGATTCCCGTCCGTCCGGCCGGACACGGCCGGCAGCTTGTTTCGGAGCTTGCGGAGCTGCTCCTCCGAAGGCGCCTTCTTGAGCCACGGACTGTCCGGAAACTCGTTCCGCAGTCGATCGCAGGCCTCGTGGAGATACTCGTGGGGTTCAAGCTCCGACTCGTTCGGGTCCTGCCGGAGGAAGAGGCGATACGCGAGGCACATGTGGGCGAGGATCTTGTCGGGCGCCGAGTAGTCCGGGTACTGCTCGAGTATCTCCCTGAAGCGGTCGCCGGCGGCGGTGGGAGTGCGGAAGCGGTAGTAGAAGGCGCCGACGACGAACTCGTGCTCCGCGAGGTGGTTGCGTACCTCGACGATTCGCTCGGCCGCCTGTTCCCCGAACTCGCTGGTCGGGTACAGCCGGCGGACGTTCTCGAACTCGGTGAGCGCCAGCCGGGTCGTCTGTTGATCGCGGTCCGGCTTCTCCATTCGTTCGGCGAGCGAAGCCGCGAGACGAAACTGGGCGTAGGCCGCCTGGTCGGAGGTCGGAAACCGGTTCAGGAAGTCCCGATAGCGCTGTTCGGCCTCGACGTAAGACTGGTAGCCGCCGCGCAGGAACAGGGCGTCCGCGGCCAGCAGCAGCCCTTCACGGCCGGTCTCGGAGTTCGGCTCGACCTCGAAGGCGTGGACGAGATGCTGGCGCGCTTGCGTGAACTTCTCGTCCTCCAGCAGTTGCTTGCCGATCTCCAGGGCCTCCGCCGACGAGAGTCGCAGGATGGGGTCGTCCTTGACCCCCCCGCATCCGACGACCAGGCCCAGCGCGGCCGCCAGCAGGACGCGCGTGCCGTGACGGGTCATTCGCCCGCCTGCCGCCGGAGGGTGACAAGGGTCTCGACCGGCCGGTCCGCGGCGAAGACGCCGGAACCCACGACGGCGACGTCGACGCCGGCGGCCGCCACCTCGTCCAGGTTGCCGGGCTTGATGCCGCCGTCCATCTCGATGCTCACCGGCAGCTCCCGTTCGTCGACCAGGGCGCGGAGGCGCCGGGCCTTCTCCAGCGCTTCCGGACGGAAGGCCTGGCCGGCGAAACCGGGCACGACCGACATCAGCAGCACGAAGTCGACCTGCTCCAGGCAGGGCAGGAGTTCGTCCAGCGGCGTCGCCGGGTTGATCGCCAGGCCGGCGCCGGCGCCGCGCTCGCGGATTCTCGCCGCAAGCCGTGCCGGCGCCTTCGTCGCCTCGTGGTGAATCGACACCCAGGCCGGCTCGCTGTCCAGATACCGGTCGAGCAGCGCTTCCGGGTTCGAGACCATCAGGTGGATGTCGAGGCCGACCTGGGTTCGCCTGGCCAGATCGACGATCACCGGCGGGCCGAAGGTCAGGTTGGGCACGAAGTGGCCGTCCATCACGTCGAGGTGGATGAGCTGCGCCCCGCCGTCCTCGCAGAGTTTCGCCGCGGAGGCGAGGTCGGCAAGGTCCGCCGCCAGGATCGAAGGCGCGATCTTCATCGTTCAGGTTCTTGCGGGCGACCGTGCTTGCGGGCGGACTGGGGCGGGTTCAGCGATGGTCCTGCGCGGCTACCACGAGGGCGATCGAATCGCTCCGCCGCAGCGGGTGGCCCGGAAGCGGGTACTGACGCAGGATGATCCCGGCTGGGACGCCTTCGTAGGGTTCGTACTTTACTCTTCCGAATCGGAATCCGCGCGTCTCGAAGACGTCGCGGACCGGGTCTTCGGGCAGGTCGATCAGGTCCGGCATGACGTACATCGCCCCGGGGTTGGCCAGGCTGACCATCAAGTCCACCTGGGACGAAGGGTCGATCAGGCTTCCCGCGGGAGGATTCTGACGAACGACGGCGCCCGGCTCGCCGGTGTCGGCGAACACGCTCCGACTCCTGCCCAGCCGCAGCCCCGAGGCCGTCAGACTCACCTGGGCCGTCTGCAGAACCTGGCCGCTCAGGTCCGGCGTCTCGACGAGCGCCCTGCCCCGCGACAGGTAGACGACCACGCCGCTGCCTTCCTTGACCGCGCTGCCGGCGGGAGGGTCCTGCCGGAGCACGCGGCCAGCCGGGACCGCCTTGTCGTGGCGATCGTCTTCCACCCGCCGCAATGCCAGACCCGCGGCGGCGAGGCCGGCTTCGGCCTGGCTTCGATCGAGGCCGACGAGGTCGGGTACGGCGATGACGCCGCCGCGGACGAAGTTCGAGAGCGCCAGGTAGGAGGATGCGCCCAGCAGGACGACCAGCAGGCCCCCGTAGGCCGCGAAGAAGACGCTTCGCTTGAGCCAGGGGTGGCGTGTCGCCTTTCCAACCCATTCCGTGAGCTTGCCGGCCATCGTTGTCGAACCGCCTTCAGCGCCCGAGGCCGGGAAGGTTCTTCACCAGGTCGAAGTAGATCGCGAACAGCATGATGGCGACGACCGCCGCGAGGCCGAACTGGGCGACCAGGTTCTTGATCTGGAGCGAGAGGTCACGCCGCAGGGCGCTCTCGATCAGCAGGATGACGAGCTGGCCGCCGTCGAGGATCGGGATCGGCAGCAGGTTCAGGATGCAGATGTTCAGGCTGATCAGGGCGATCAGGAACGCCAGGTCGCCGAAGCTCCTGCGGGCCGCCTGACCGCTGATCCGGCTGATCTCGATCGGACCGGCCAGCGCGCTCCGCGGCGATACGCGACGCTCGACCAGGCCGCCCAGAAAGCCGAAGATCTCGGTCGTCGTCTCCCAGTTGATCCGCGCGCTCTCCGCGACCGCCCTGACCGGCCCGACGCGCCGCCAGGAGAAGTGGCCGATCGCGATGCCGGCCCGGCCGACCCCGGCCTCGTTCGCCGGCACGAACCGCAGGACCAGCCGGTCGCCGCCGCGGCCGATCTCGACGCTGACCTCTTCGCCCGCGCGCGGCTCGACGAGCCGGCGGAAGTCGTCCGCGTCCGCGACGGGATGGCCGTCGACGGCGTACAGCGTGTCCCCGTAGCGCAGGCCGGCCTGCTCGGCGGGAGTGTCCTCGAACACCTGGCGAACCCGCGGCAGGAGGCTGGCGTACAGTCCCGCGTCCCCCAGATCGTACCGCGGCATCCGGCGAGGGACGAGCACGGCGCTCAGGGCTTCGCCGTCGCGCTCGAAGTCGATCTCGAGCCGGCGTTCCGGCGACATCAGGACCGTGTTCGAAACCTCCCGCCAGTCGGACACGTTCTCGCCGTCCAGGCGCAGGATGACGTCGCCCGGCAGGAGACCGGCCTCCGCCGCGGCCGAGTCGGCCGCCACGCGGCCGATCTCGGTGCTCAGATCCCGCGGTCCGGCGAGCTCGGTCCCGGCCATCAGCACCGTCGCGAGCAGGACGATCGAGAGCGCGACGTTGGCCGCCGGGCCGGCCAGGAGCACGATCATTCGCTGCCAGCGCGGCTTGGCGATGAAGTCGCCGGCGTCGCCCGTCGGGTTCGAGGCGTCGATTCCAGAGAAAGCGACATAGCCGCCGAGCGGAATCATCGCCAGCCGGTACTCCGTGCCGCCGCGCTCGAAACCCCAGAGACGGGCGCCGATGCCGACGGAGAAGACCCGGACCCTGATCCGGAACAGCCTCGCGGCCAGGAAGTGCCCCAGTTCGTGGACGAAGATGATGACTCCGATCACGACCAGGAAGGCCAGGGTGTTGCTCAGGAAGGTCATCGTGCGTCAGGGCGGTCGCGCTTCTCCGTGGATGGTAGCTAACCGGGAAACCGGGCGAGGACTTCCCGTGCGCGGCGGCGGCCCCAGGAGTCCCACTCCAGGGCTTCGTCGATCGTTGCCGGCTCCCCGCCGCCGACCTCCTGGCCATGAACGTCGAGCACGTCCGCCACCGTCGGCACGATGGCGGCGAAGGGCGCGGCGCCGGCCAGGAACGCCGCCACCGCGGTTTCGTTCGCCGCGTTGAGCGCCGCCGGCGCGCCGTTTCCCCGGACGAGCGCCTCGCGCGCCAGGGACGGCGCCGGGAACGCCTCCGGGTCGATCTTTCTGAATCCGAGGTCGGAGGCCGCCTCCAGCAGGGCGCTCAGTCCGTTGGCGGCGCCGTCGTCCGGCCGCGGCCAGCGTTCCGGATGCGCCAGGGCGTACCGGATCGGGTACTCCATGTCGTTCGCCGAGATGTGGGCGATCGAGTTGCCGTCCCGGAACTCGACGATCGAGTGCACCAGGGACTGCGGGTGGATCAGGATGTCGATCCGGGAGCCCGGGACGTCGAACAGGTAGCTCGCCTCGATCAGTTCCAGTCCCTTGTTCATCAGCGTCGCGGAGTCGACGCTGATCTTGGCCCCCATGTTCCAGGTCGGATGCGCCGTGGCCTCGGCCGGCGTGACCGTGTCCAGGGTCGCGGGGTCGCGGTCGAGGAACGGGCCGCCCGAGGCGGTCAGCACGAGGCGTTCGACCTCCCGCCGCCGACCCGCGCGCAGTGCCTGGTGGATTGCGGCGTGCTCGCTGTCGACCGGCAGGATGTTCGCGTCCGAGGCGGCCGCGAGTCGGCGCAGCAGAGGTCCGGCGGCGACCATCGCCTCCTTGTTCGCCAGCGCCAGGTCGGCGCCGGCGGCAAGGGCCGCCGCGGCGGGCTTGAGACCGGCCGCGCCGACCATCGCCGCCAGGACGAGGTCGACCTGGCCGCCGCCGACCGCGTCGACCAGGGCGGTTTCGCCCCAACCGATGTCCGTGCCCGGAGGCAGGTCGGCGCGCAGGCGCTCCGCCGCCTCTTCCGTCTCGACGACCGTTCGGCGAGGCCGGAACTCGAAAGCCAGCTCCGCCAGCCGTCCAGGCTTGGCGCCCCGCGCGGCCAGCACGCACACCTGGAGCTTCTCCGGGTGTCGGCGGGCCACGGCCAGAGCCGCCTCGCCGACCGAGCCGGTGGCGCCGAGGACCGCCAGCCGCCGCGCGCTCACGGTTGAAGCGACGGCGTCGCCCCGGCCCGCGCCGCGAGGTGGAGGACGGGCGCCGCCAGCAGCACGCCGTCGAGACGGTCGAGCACGCCGCCGTGACCGGGAAGCATGGCGCCCGTGTCCTTGGCCTCCACGGCTCGCTTGAGCAACGAAGCGACCAGGTCGCCGGTCTGCGCCACGGCGCCGCACAGCAGCGCGATGACGGGGACGTCGATGCCGAACGAGTCGGGACCGCGCCAGATCAGGACCAACGCCGCTCCGGTTGCGGCGCTGGCGATCAGACCGCTCGCCGCGCCCGCGATCGTCTTCTTCGGACTCAGCACCGGCGCCAGCGGACGACGGCCGAACCGGCGGCCTCCGTAGTAGGCGCCGACGTCGCCCAGGGAGGCGACCGCGAGGACCCAGAACAGAAGTGCCGGAGAGTCGTCGTGGAGATTGATCGCGGCGACCAGGAACAGTCCGAGCCACAGGGTTCCGAACGCGAACAGGGACGAGGCGAGCAGCCGGCCGCGGACATCGGCGCCGCTGCCGAGGCCGACGGCGATCGCCAGGGCGAGGACGACGGCCGCCGCCGCGAACCAGGAGTCCGCGACGGTCAGGCCGGTTCCGAGGGGCAGGTCGATCCGGCCGTTTGCGTTCGCGGCGACAACGGCCAGAACGCAGACGGTGAGCCAGAGCGCCCACGTGATGGTTCGCGAGCCGACGATTCGCCGCGCCAGGGCGCCGTACTCGGAGGCCGCCAGCGCGACCGCCGCGGCGGCCGCCGCCGCGAAGTGGATCGGCTGGAGGTAGAAGACGATGGCTGTTGCCAGCGCCGCGGTCACGACACCGGTGACGACGCGCTTCATCACGGGTGATCGTATTCCACGCGCTCCAGGCAGAGGCCTCGGGCAGGCGCGTTCGGGCCCGCCTCGGTGCGCGGTCGACCGGCGAGCAGTGCGGCCAGCTCCTCCGGCGAGCGGCGGCCGAGGCCGACCTCCAGGGTCGTGCCGACCAGGGCGCGGACCATGCCGCGCAGGAAACCGTCGCCGGCGACGACGAACCGGATCTCGTCTCCCTGCTCCGTCCATCCGGCGTCTCGAATCGTCCGCGCGGCGCCGCGGTGGCTGCCGCCGGCCTTGGCGAAGGCCGAGAAGTCGTGGCGTCCTCGGATCAGGGAGGCGGTCGTCTTCATCGACTCGAGATCGAGCCTTCGCGGCGCCGGCACGACGAACGGCGCCCGGAACGGATCGATCACCGGCGCGGTGCAGAGCCGGTAGGAGTAGACCTTGAACGACGAGCTCTTGCGGGCGTGAAACGAGTCGTCCACGGCGTCGGCGGCAAGCACCCGGATCGCTGCCGGAAGATGGCGGTTGACGCCGTGGACGAGCGCCCGGCGGATCTCGCCGGGCGGCGGGCTCCCGGCCGGAAGGTCGAGGTGCGCCGTCTGCCCGGAGGCGTGCACGCCGGCGTCGGTGCGCCCGGCCCCGTGGACGGCGACCTTCACGCCCACGACCCGCGCCACCGCTTCCTCCACCGCCTGCTGGACGGCCATGGCGTTGTCCTGGCGCTGCCATCCGGCGTAGTCCGTGCCGTCGTAGGCGATCAGCAGGCGGTACTTCATGGCGACATGGCGGCGGGGCTTGGTCAGGGACGCCGGCGGTCGAGCAGCGCCGGAATCAGCGGCGGCAGCCAGACGACGCCGTAGACCCAGGGGAAGTACGGCAGTCCGGTCAAGGCCGGAAGATAGGCCAGAGGCAGGGTAACGGAAAGCGCGAGCACGACGCGGCTGCCGGTCAAGGCCGCCCATGGGAGGATCCAGATCAGGTACCACGGGTAGAACGTGGGGCTGGTCAGGAGCAGGACGGCGAAGGCGCCGAACGCCGCCCGGACCGGCGTCGGGCGGCGCCGCCAGAGACGAAGCCAGAGGGCGACGGCGGCGGCCAGGAGCGCGAGGCGGGCGAGGAACCGAGGATGGGCAAAGGAGTAGAGCGCGCTCCAGGGCGCCGCCTCGACGTCGCCGCCGAAGCTCGTCCGCGCCAGGTGAACGACCCCGGAAGCGGCCGCGTCGAGCCGCAGCGCACCGATCAGGCGCCACAGCGGCTCGTAGAGAGGGCCGTTGTACTCCCAGTGCAGCGCGTACTCGATCAGGCCGGGCGGAACGCCGCGGGTCCACAGCAGCGCGCCGACCGTTGTCGGCAGGAGCAGCGCGCCGGCGCCGACGGCGAGACGCCGCCCTCGCCGGCCGCCGGCGCGCCGCCACCAGAGAGGCAGCGCCGCCAGGGGGACGAGTTTGGCCAGCGCCGCGAGCGCCGCCGCAATCCCGGCCGTTGCGTTCCGTCCCGCCGAGAGCAGCCAGACGCCGGCGATGACCAGCGACGCCCCGAGCACGTCGACGTGGCCCATGCCGGCGCCCTCCACGACCAGCAGCGGATTCCAGACGTAGCCGAGAGCCGCCCGGGCGGCGCCGCGGCGGCGCGCCAGCGACAGCAGCAACGCGCAACCGGCCAGGTCCACGCCGGCCAGCGCCAGCTTGTACCCGAGCAGAGGCCGGCGCAGAGCCGAGGCGCCGGCGAACATCGCCAGCGCCAGCGGCGGATACACCGTGGCGATGTCGCGATGCGCGGTCTTCCTCCACAGGTCGTCCCGCAGCCCGGCGAGGCTCTCGTCGTTCGGCGTCAGGAGATACGGATTGGCCCCTGACGCGGCGACCCGTCCGTCCCAGAGGTAGCGGTAGACGTCGTCCGAGAGGCTCGGAGCGAGCGGCAGCGCGAGCAGGCGGAGAACGGCGGCAACCGCCAGTGCGCCAGCCATCGGTACGCCGCTCCGGGATCCCGTCGCCGCGGCCAGGCGCCGCAACGCCCACCACAGCGCGCCGAACGCCAGGAGCAGAAGCAGCAGGAACGAGATGCCGGCGACCGCGGCGCCCGGCGCCGGACCGAACCCGGCGCGGTCGAGCGCCGCGATGCCGCCGAAGCAGGCGAGCAGAGGCCAGACGGCCGCCGCCAACGTTCCGAGCTCCCGTCGCCTTGCCATATCGTCAGCGTACGTGCTTCTGCCGGTCTATTACGCGGTTCTCGGTACGCTCGCTCTCTACGGACTGCATCGGCTGATTCTGCTCGTCGCGCTTCGCGTGGCGCGGCCGCCGGTCGACGGCGAGGGGGGCGTCGCGGACCGCGACGGCGTCCGGGATGCCGCGCGAGGGAATGTCGTCTGGCCTCTCGTCACCGTCCAGCTGCCGATCTACAACGAGCGCTATGTCGCTCCTCGGCTGGTCGCCGCCGTTCTCGACTTCGACTACCCGGCGGATCGGCTCGAGATCCAGATCCTCGACGATTCGACCGACGACACGGCCGACCGGGTCGAGGCCGAACTCGCCCGCGCGGCCGCGCGGAAGCGGCCGCTGCCGGTCGTTCGGCGCCTGCGGCGTAAGAACCGCCAGGGGTTCAAGGCGGGCGCCCTCGCCGCCGGCCTGGAGCAGGCGCGGGGAGAGTTCATCGCGATCTTCGATGCCGACTTCGTGCCGGAACCGGACTTCCTGCGGCGGACCGTGCCGGCGTTTCGCGATCCCGGACTGGGCATGGTCCAGGCGTGCTGGGGCCACTTGAACCGCAACGATTCGCTTCTGACCCGAGCCCAGGCGGTGCTGCTGGACGGCCACTTCCTGGTCGAACAGGCGGCTCGGTACCGGGCGGGTTGCTTCTTCAACTTCAACGGCACCGCGGGCGTATGGCGGCGGCGCGCGATCGAGGACGCGGGGGGCTGGCAGGTCGACACGCTGACCGAGGACCTCGATCTTTCCTACCGGGCGCAGCTCGCCGGATGGCGCTTCATGCTGATGACGGACCTCGCGGCGCCGGCGGAACTGCCGGCCCGGGTCAACGACTTCAAGAGCCAGCAGCACCGCTGGGCCCGGGGGTCGGCTCAGACGATGCGCAAGCTCCTCGGACCTGTCCTGCGCGGCGCGGCGAGGCCGCGGGTCAAGCTGGCGGCGGCCGCGCACCTCACTTCGGGCATCTGCTACCCGCTGCTGGTGGCTCTCGGACTCCTCCTGGCGCCGGCGATCCTGGAGCGGCGGGAATCGCCGCGCCTGCTGCTGTGGATCGACGCGCCGCTGTTTCTCCTCGGGACGGCGGCGGTCGCCGGTTGCTACGCGGCCGGCCAGCGACTGGCCGGGCGGCGCGGCGCCGGGCCGTGGTTCGAGGTGCCGCTCGCGATGTCCATCGGCATCGGCCTGTCGCTCAACAACTCGGCCGCGACGATCGGCGGGCTGTTCCGCCGCGGCGGCGTCTTCGTCCGCACGCCGAAGATCCCGACAGCCGCCAGGAAGACAACCGCCAGGAACCCGTCGGCGCTCTACCGGTCGGCCGGGGCATGGAGCCTCTGGGGCGAGGCGACGCTCGCGCTGTATTTCTGGGCCTGCGTCGCCGCCGCGGGTCGCGACGGGCGCTGGTGGTCTTTGCCCTTCCTCTACCTGTTCGCACAGGGGTACAGCCTGATCGCGCTCGGCGGCGCCCTGCCCCGGCCGGGGCGCCGTGCCTGAACCGACATGACGGTCCGGCGATGATCAGGCCCCTGACCCGTCATCCACCGCCTTCTCCCGGCGCTTGCGTCGTCGTGCGGCCGGCGCGGGCCTCGGATGCCGCGTTCCTCCGTCGCTGGCGCGCCGAACCCGCCGTGAGCCGGTACCAGCCCCTGCGGAACGTATCGGTCGCCAAGCTCCGCGCGGACCTGACGGCGCAGCGGCCCAGGGACCTCCACCGGGGTCGCGGCGACCGCTACACCTGGATGATCGAAGCCGACCGCGAACGGTCCGGCTGGATCACGCTGGCGATCGTGAACTGGGAGCACGGCCTGGGCGAACTCGGCTACGCTCTGGCGACCCGGCATCACGGCCGCGGCACGATGACGGCCGCGCTCGGCCAGTTGCTGCCGGAGCTCCTGCTGCGAACGCCGCTGGAGCGTCTGGAGGCCCGCTGCTCGATCGACAACGACGCCTCCCGCAAGGTGCTTGAGAAGCTGGGGTTCGTGCGCGAGGGCAAGCTCCGTTCCTACTTCGTTCTGCAGGGGCGCCGCACCGACCACTACCTGTACGCGCTGCTCCGGGAGGACTACATTCCGACCGGCGTCGGACGCTGCTAGGGTTGCGCGCTCCGCATGCTAGGTGGAACGTCGAATCGGAGGTAGACGATCGTGAACGGTGGCGGTGGACAGGATGCGCGGTCGGAGGCGGTCGACGTCGCGTTGAAGAAGCTGGAGGTCGGGATCGAGCTGTTCCACGCGGATCGAATCGCCGAGGCCCGCTCCGCGTTCGAGGCGGTGATCGCCGCGGGGGCGGGGAGCCGGTACGCGAGCCGCGCCGGGGACTATCTGGCGGCGTGCGGCCGGGTCGAAGCGTCGAGGGGCGAGAAGAGCGACGATGGGTTTCTCGATGCCGTCATGGCCCGGAACGACGGCGACCTGGAGCGCGCCCTGTCGATCTGCACGGCGGGATCGCGCGCCGGTGATGGCCGCTTCGCGTACCTGGCTTCCTGTATCCGCGCGCTGCTGGGCGAGACGGCGCCGGCGCTCGATTCGCTCGCGAAGGCGGTGGAACTGGATCCGACGAACCGGGTGCGGGCCTTTCATGACGAGGACTTCGCTTCCGTCAACGAAGACGAGCGCTTCCTGAGCCTCGTCCATGAGCAGAGCGACTGAGGCGCCGTTCGGCGCCGCCGCGGCCGTCGTTCTTGCCGCCGGCCGTGGCGAACGGTTTCGATCGAAGAAGCCGAAGGTCCTTCACCGCGTGGGCGGCAGGCCAATCGTGTCCTGGGTCGTTCAGGCTGCGCGCGAAGCCGGTTGCGCGCCGATCTGCGTCGTCGTCGGAATCGGGGCGAGCCAGGTCCGTTCGGTCCTGGAAGGCGAGGACGGGGGCGCGAGCGACCTGGTATGGGTGGAGCAGCCGGAGCAGCGGGGCACGGGACACGCGCTGTCGATGGCTCGCGGATCTCTGCGGTCGGAGGGGCTGGCCCTGGTTCTCTCCGGCGACGCGCCCCTGGTCCGCCCGCGAACGCTGCGCGCCCTGCTGGATGCCGCCGCCGCCGGCTGGGGCAGTCTGGCGGTCGCCGACCCGCCGGCGCCGGGGAGTCGCGGTCGCGTGGTCCGCGACGGGGATCGCCTCGTCCGGATCGTCGAGCCGGCGGACGCCGGCGACGACACGCTGGCGCTCCGCACGGTCAACGCCGGCCACTACGCCCTTCCGGCGCCGGACGTCTTCGACTGGCTGGAGACGGTCGGCGCCGGCAACGCCCAGGGCGAGTTCCATCTCGCCGACGCCGTTTCGGCCGCCGCCCGCGAACATCCCGTGGCGGCGGTCCGGGTCGAAGATGCCACGGAGGCGCTGGGAGTCGACTCGCGCGACGATCTTGCCGCGGTTCAGCGCGTCTGCTATCGGCGCGGCGTCGATGCCCTGCTTGCGGCGGGCGTCACCGTTCTCGACCCGGATAGCGTCTGGATCGATGCCGGCGTGACGGTTGGCGCCGACTCGGTGCTGCACCCGAACGTCACCTTGCTCGGCGCCTCCAGCGTCGGGAGCGACTGCACCCTCCACGCCGGCGCCTGGATCCGCGACAGCGTCCTCGACGACGGCGTCGAGGTGCTGCCCTGTTCGGTGATCGACGGCGCACGCGTCGCCTCGGGTTGCTCGATCGGTCCCTTCGCCCGACTGCGACCGGAGGCCGTGATCGAGGACGGCGCCAGGGTCGGCAACTTCGTCGAGGTCAAGAAGGCGACGCTGGGTCCGGGAGTCAAGGCGTCTCATCTCGCCTATCTCGGTGACGCCTCGGTGGGCGCCGGCGCCAACATCGGCGCCGGGGTCATCACCTGCAACTACGACGGCAAGAAGAAGAGCCGCACGGTGATCGGCGAGGGCGCCTTCGTCGGCAGCGACTGCATCCTGGTGGCGCCTGTCGAGGTCGGCGCCGGCGCCTACACCGGCGCCGGATCGGTGATCACGAGAGACGTGCCCGAAGAGACGCTCGCGGTGGGGCGGGCGCGTCAGAAGAACATCAGACGCCGGCTCCGGTGACGGCGTGGACTTCCGCTCCCGCCTGAATCCGGAACAACTTGCGGCGGTTACCCACGACGGCGGCCCGTTGCTGGTCGTCGCCGGCGCCGGATCGGGCAAGACCCGGGTGATCACGCACCGGATCGCCTGGCTGATCGCCGAGCGGCGGGTGGAGCCGTGGCGGATCGCGGCCGTCACCTTCACCAACAAGGCCGCGGACGAGATGCGCGGCCGCGCGCTCGACCTGGTCGGCGACGCCGCCAACCTCTTCGTCGGCACGTTTCACCGCTTCTGTCTGCGTCTGTTGCGGCGCTACGGCGACCGGGTTCGTCTGCGGCGGGACTTCGCGATCGTCGACGCGCCGGACCAGCTGCGGCTGATCAAGGCGTCGCTCCGGGCCGAGAACCTCGACGAACAGGCGTTTCAGCCGCGCGCGGTCCAGGGGCGGATCAGCGGGGCGAAGAACCGCCTGCTGACGCCGTCCGCCTTCGCGAAGGAGGCCGAGGACGTCTTCGACCGTCACGTCGCGGCCGTGTTCCGCCGCTACCAGGCCGAGCTGCGGCGGTCCGGCGGCGTCGACTTCGATGATCTGATCGCGTTCGTCGTGCGCCTGCTGCGCGACGACGAGGAAGTCGCCGCGCGGGTCAGGGGGCGCTTTCGCCACCTGCTCGTCGACGAGTTCCAGGACACCAACGCGGCCCAGTTCGAGCTGGTCAGGAACCTGGTGCTCGACCCGGACGGTTCCGTCTCCGGCCTGACCGCGGTCGGCGACGAGGATCAGAGCATCTACGGCTGGCGCGGGGCCGAACTGGACAACCTGCTCCGGTTCGAGAAGCGCTTCCCGGGCGGCAGCGTCCGCAAGCTGGAACGGAACTACCGCTCGACCCAGAACATCCTCGACGCCTCGGGCGCCGTCATCTCGCGCAACGAACAGCGGCGGGGCAAGACCCTGTGGACGGACAAGGGCGCCGGCGAGCCGCTGCAGCTCTTCCATGCCGCCGATCACGAAGACGAGGCGCGCTGGGTCGCGGGGCGGTTGGCCGGGCTGCGCGCGGAGGGCCTCGCGTTCCGGGACATGGCCGTGCTGGTGCGGACGAATGCGCAGACCCGGCCGATCGAGGACCAGTTGCTGCGCGGCGAGATTCCCTACTGTCTGGTCGCCGGCGTCCGCTTCTACGAGCGCGCCGAGGTGAAGGACCTGATCGCCTATCTGCGGGTCATCGCCAATCCGCGGGAGAACCTGTCCCTGCGTCGGATCCTGAACCAGCCGCGGCGGGGCATCGGCGGCAGGACCGAGCAGGCGCTGCTCGAGCGCGCCGCCGGCATGGGCGACTCCCTGTGGGACGCGATCCGCCTCGACCCTCCGCGGGAGCTGCCGGCGCGCAGCCTGCGCGCGGTCCAGAGCTTCCGCGGCCTGATCGAGGGGCTGCGCCGGGAGGCGGAGCGCCAGCCCCTGGCCGAGCTCGTGCGGGGCACGATCGTCGCCGCCGGCTTCGAGGCGCTCCACGGCAAGGGCGACGAGGAGGGCCAGGAACGGCTCGAGAACCTGAACGAACTCGTGTCGTCAGCCCGGGATTTCGAGACCCTGCACGGTCTGACCGGCGCTCCGGCGGGGATCGCTCCGTCATCCGGCGCCGGAGAAGGTTCCGATGCCGGCGAGGAGGCGGCGTTCGACGAGGCCGCCGGGCCCGCGGCAAGCCCGCTCGTGAACTTCCTCGACTACGTCTCCCTGGTCAGCGACACGGACGGCCTGAACGCCGAGCTGGGCGTCTCCCTGATGACCCTCCACAGCGCCAAGGGCCTCGAGTATCCGGCCGTCTTCGTCACCGGCCTCGAGGACGGTCTGCTTCCGCACTTCCACGCCGGCCTCGCGGCCCGGGACGTGGAAGAAGAGAGGCGGCTGTTCTACGTCGGCATGACGCGGGCCGAGCAGCGGCTGTTCCTCAGTCTCAGCCGTCGCCGGATGATCGCCGGACAGTTCCAGGACCAGCAGCCCTCGCCCTTCCTCGCCGACCTGCCCGGGGAATTGGTGGAGACCACGCGGAGCGCGAACCTCCGCGGCGGCCCGGGCGCCGCCGGAGTCCGCGGTTTCTTCGGCGGCGACCGCGCCGCCGGCGGCGCCTCCTTCCGGTCCGCGTCTTCCTCCTCCGTCCGCCGCGGCCGCAAGCCGTCGGCCGAGCGCATCGCCGGCGTTCTGCGACCCGGCGCCGTCGTGCGCCATGCCACGCTGGGCAAGGGAGTCGTTCTCGCGCTGGACGGAGAGGGCGAAAACGCGAAGCTGACCGTCTTCTTCGACAAGGCCGGCAAGCGGAAGCTGATTCGTCGCTACGCCCCGCTTGACGTGCTCTGAACGCGCGCCGCGTCGACGAAGCGGCGCCTCGTGGTGCGCCCGAAGGGATTCGAACCCCTGACCTACGGCTCCGGAGGCCGTCGCTCTATCCAGCTGAGCTACGGGCGCGCGAACGGGACGATGCGGGAGTCGAGATGGGGTGGATGAGGGGACTTGAACCCCCAACCACTTGAACCACAATCAAGCGCTCTGCCAGTTGAGCTACATCCACCAGACATCTTCGAACCGAACTCTCAACGACTTGGCCTGCCTGGAGGGACTCGAACCCCCGACCCGCGGCTTAGAAGGCCGCCGCTCTATCCAGCTGAGCTACAGGCAGGCAAAGCGACAGGGTAGCCGAGGTCCGGGTCAGCGAGCGATATCGGGGCGCCCAGATTCGAACTGAGGACCCCCTGCGCCCAAGGCAGGTGCGCTACCAGACTGCGCCACGCCCCGACAGACAAGGCGGCGAATGATAGCAGCGTTCGCGGCCGGTCCCGCGCGGTCCCGCGACGCGGGATGGAGACGGCGCTTATGCTCTGACCGGATGACCGTTGCGGGGCAGAGACCAGGCCGCCCGCTTCGCGTCCTGCTCGTGCGCCTGTCGGCGATCGGCGACTGCCTCCACGCGGCGCCGGTGGCCTCCGCGCTCCGCCGAGTCCATCCGGAGGCGTTCATCGGCTGGGCGGTTCAGGAACCCGCCGCAACCCTGCTGCAAGGCTCTGTCGACGTCGACCGCTTCCACGTGTATCCCCGGCACGGCAGCGGCGTCGGCGCGCGTCTCGACGCGCTCAGACGGTTTCGCCGCGAACTGAGAACCTGCCGGTACGACGCGGCTCTCGACGTCCAGGGCCTGACCAAGAGCGGGCTGGTCGCCTGGTGGAGCGGCGCCCGCCAGAGGATCGGCTTCCGCGGCGGTCGGGCGATGGGCGGCCGCGAACTGAACGCCCTGTTTCTCAACCGGCGCTTCTCTGTCGACCTGGATGTGAGACACGTCGTCGACCGCAACCTGGCCTTGTTGAGTTCGTCGGGCCTGATCGCGGACGAGCGACCGGTCGCGGAGTGGCGTCTGCCCGAGTACGCCGAGCCGAGGCCCCTGGCCTTCCTCGACCGGCACGGTCTGGACGATGGCTGCTATGCGGTGGTCTCGCCCGGCACCGTCTGGCGCACGAAACGCTGGCCGCCGCGGCGCTTCGCGGCGGCCGTCCAGCGCCTGGGGCGCGAACGAAGGCTGCCGCTGGTCGTGGCCTGGGCGGGCGAGGACGAGAGACGGGCGGCCGAGGAGATCGAGGCCGCCGTCGGGGACGGCTGTCGCGTCCTGCTCGCGCCGCCGACCGACCTCCGCGAACTGGCGACGCTGTTGCGGCGCGCGGCCCTGTTCCTGGGCTGCGACTCCGGTCCCGCCCACCTGGCGGCGGCGCTGGGCGTGCCCTGCGTCTCGGTGTTCGGGCCGACGGATCCCGCCCGCAACGGACCCTATGGTCGCCGGTCCGCCGCGGTGCAGCTCGCCCGGAAGCTGGATTGCCAGCCGTGCTGGCGGCGCACCTGCCGCCGCGGCGACTTCGCCTGCATGGAGCGGCTGGAGGCCGACCGGGTCGTCGCCGAGTGTCTGGCCCGGCTCGACACCGCCTGACCGCCGCGGGGCGGTTGGCAGCCCGTGCCGAACGTCGCGCTGCATTCGAGCGGCCAACCATCCCGCCCGGCATCGTTGCTCCTCGGTCGAAGTTGGCCCGGTACACTCCCTCGCCGCGCCTTGCCGGATGGGGGCCTGACCGCTCTCGGCGCCACGCGTATCTCCACCACGGGCGGTTAGGCCGAAGTTCCAGCGGTTTCCGGGGGTCGGGAGGCTCGGAGATCGTTGTCGGGCTTGAGTTTGTTGGGGTTGGGGCGGCTGTTTTCTGGTGTATGCTGTACCCATGTAATGACACGTTGATGGTTTTACAATGATTGAGTCATGGCCTACAATCAGAAGCCATGTACATCGATCGCGTGCCCAACCGCAACTCGCCGCCTGCCGTCCTGCTCCGAGAGTCCTACCGCCAGAACGGCAAGGTCCGCAAACGCACACTCGCCAACCTCTCCAAGTGGCCCGAACACCTCGTCGAGGGACTGCGCATCCTCCTCAAGGGAGGCGTCGCCCTCGAAAGCCTCGACGCCGCCTTCGAGATCCTCCGCTCCAGGCCCCACGGACATGTCGCCGCCGCACTCGGCGCCTTGCGCGGACTCGGACTGGAACGACTTCTCGACCGCCAACCCTCCCGCGACCGGGCGCTGGCTGTCGCCATGATCGTGGCGCGCATCCTGGAACCCCGCTCCAAGCTCGCCACCGCTCGCGGACTCGCGGGCGAGACCACCAGGCATACCCTCGGCGAGGAACTGGACATCGAGGATGCGGACGCCAACGAGCTCTACGCCGCGATGGACTGGCTGCTCAGGCGGCAGCCGCGCATCGAGCGCCGTCTCGCCGAGAAGCACCTCCAGGAGGGCTCGCTGGTCCTGTGCGACGTGACCTCGGTCTACTTCGAAGGCTCGACGTGTCCGTTGGCCCAACACGGGCACTCCAAGGACGGCAAGCGGGACAAGCCCCAACTCGTCTTCGGTCTGCTCTGCAGCCGCGACGGCTGCCCGATAGCGGTCGAGGTCTTTCCGGGCAACACGGCCGATCCCTCGACCCTGAGCGCCCAGGTGCACAAGCTCAAGGAGCGCTTCTCGCTTGAACGGGTGATTCTGGTGGGCGACCGGGGGCTGCTCACCAGCGCCCGCATCCGCGAGGACCTCGAACCCTCGGGGCTGTCGTGGATCACCTCCCTGCGTGCGCCCCAGGTCCGCCAACTGGTGCAGCAGGGCCACCTGCAACTGTCCCTCTTCGACCGGAAGGACATGGCCGAGATCAGCGCTCCCGACCTGTATCCCGGCGAGCGGCTGATCGTCTGCCACAACCCGATGCTGGCGGCCGAGAGGAGGCGCAAGCGTCTCGAACTGCTCGACGCCACCGAACGCCGTCTCGACGCCGTCGTCGCCGCCACGACGCGCAAGAACCGCCCCCTGAAGGGCAAGCACAAGATCGCCGTGCGCGTCGACCGGGCGCTGCGCGCCGGCAAGGTCGGCAAGCACTTCGACCTCGAGGTCGAAGAACACGGCTTCCGCTACTCCCGAAACCAGCAGCGCATCGACGACGAAGCCGCCCTGGACGGCTTCTACGTCATCCGCACCAACGCCGACCGAGACGACCTGACATCCCAGGAAGCGGTCCGCTCATACAAGAGCCTCAGCCACGTCGAACGCGCCTTCCGCTGCTTCAAGAGCGTCGACCTCAAGGTCAGACCCGTCCACCACCGACTCGCCGAGCGCGTCCGAGCGCACGTCTTCCTGTGCATGCTCGCCTACTACGTCGAATGGCACATGCGACGGAGGCTCGCCCCCCTCCTCTTCGACGACCAGCAACGACATCACGAGAGCGACTCGCCGGTGAAGCCGGCCCAACGCTCACGCGCCGCACGCAACAAGGCCAGCAGCCAGAGAACCCCCGACGGACTCCCCGTGCAGAGCTTCCGGACACTGCTCGACGACCTCGCCACGCTCACCAGAAACCGCGTCAGAACCCGAAGAGACCGGAACGCCACCGCAGACATCCTCGCTACGCCCACGCCCCTGCAACAACGAGTCTTCAGCCTGCTCGGAGTCCGACCCTGAACGAACGTACCCAGTAGAAGACACCGCCGAAATCGAACAAACCACCGGAAAACAATGGGATCTCTCGACTTGGACTCTGGAACTTCGGACTAGGCTCTCTCCGGGATGCGGGAGAACGCAGACGGCGCTTCGCCGATCGTCCGGCCGCCGACGTTCGACCGGACCGCCTTCCGGCTGCTGGCGGCGGCCATCGTCGTGGGCGCGCTCACGATCCCGATCGTCATGCTCTGGCGGGAGTTCAGTTGGCTGATGGCGCTGTCGAGCGGTGCCGGCCTCGCCGCCCTCGTCTTCTGCGGCGGCCGGGCGATTCGCGTCCTGCGCTTCGAGTACCTCCGTCCGCCCTTCGAGCGGGAGGAGTAGCAGTCCGTGGCCCGGATGGAGGCCGCGCGTCCCGGCGGCTTGCCGCGGCGCCGGGGCGTGTCGCTGGACGCGACCGGAACGCTGATCGCCTGCCCGCGGCGCGGCGAGATCTACGCGGAGGTTCTCGCCCGCCACGGTCTCGATCTCTCCGTCGCCGATGTCGAGCGGAGCTTCCTGACCGCCTGGAAGGAGTTCGAATGCCGCCTCGCTCGCGGCGAGGACCGGTACGTCAGCCATCCGAACGGAGCTCGCGGGTTCTGGAGCGACCTGCTGGACCGCATGTGTCTGCTGCTCGAGCGGGACGCGCCGGGACCCTTCGCCGGCGCCGAGCTGTTCGCCCGGTTCGAACGCGCCGACGCCTGGGAACTTCGGCCCGGTTGCCGGAGAGTTCTTGCGGAGCTCTGTCGCCGCGGCCTGCGCGTGGCGGTGACCAGCAACTGGGACCGGCGCCTGCCCAGGGTGCTTGCCAACCTCGGACTTGGCCGCTACCTCGACGCCGTGGTCTGCTCGGAGGACGTGGGGGCGGCGAAACCGGCCGAGCCGATCTTCCTTGCCGCCTGCCGGGAACTGGAGCTTCAGCCGGCTTCCGTGATCCACGTGGGCGACGCGAAGGTCGAGGACCGCGAAGGCGCGCTGGCCGCCGGCCTCGGATCGCTGGGGCTTGATCCCGCGCACGGCGACATCGCCGCCCTGGACGAGGTGCTCGACCATCTTCCGGGCTAGTCGGTCCGCGCCGGCGTGCGGGAACCGCCTCGCCGCTGTTAGACTGCCTGATGCCGAGGCGCTCCCAATGAAGATCTCCACCAAGGGGGAGTACGGAATCCGTGCCATGCTGTACGTGGCCATGCACGCGGACGGCGGTCCGGTGCCCAGCCACGAGATCGCCGCGAACCAGGGGATCCCGGAGCCCTACCTGCGCCAGATCCTTGCGTCCCTCGCCCGGGACCGCCTGATCCGTTCCAACCGGGGTCCCCAGGGCGGTCACCTGCTGGGCCGGGCGGCCGAGCGCATCTCCATTCACGACATCCTGGTCGCGCTGGAGGGGCACGCGACGTCGATCGACCACATTCTCGCCCAGCCCTGCACGATCGGCGTGGGGCCGAAGCACTGCGCGATCCGCGAGGTCTTCCTCAGCGTCAAGGAAGCGGTCGAGAGCATCCTGTGCAACCTCAGCCTCGCCGAGCTCGCCGCCCGCCAGCAGGAAGTCTGCGAATGCAGGATCGAGATCCCGCACGACCTGCCGCCGGAACGCGTCTCCACGTCGGCCGGCCGGCCGCTGCATGTCATCGCGGACTGAGCCGCCGGGAAACTCGCCGTTGCGGATCGGCGCCCGCGTCTCGCGGTTTGCGCCTGCTTCCGTCGCTGTTCTTGCGCTCGTGGCCGGCTGGGCCTGCCGGGTTTCTTCGGATCGGCCCGCGCCTGACGAGAACGACCTGGAAACCGTTGCGGTGGGGCGCCCGGCAGATGCCGTTCTCAGGCCGGAAGAGGACGTGCGGGAGCGGCGGGCGCCGGAAGCGTCGCTGCGCGGCCGCATCCCCGGCGCCTTCCCGGACCGTTTCCCCGTTCCGGACGCTTCCACGGTGATCGACTTCGGCGACGTGGGGACGGCGGAAGGCGAGCCCGTTGCCGCGGAGTACGTCGACCTGCTCCTGCCGCTGGGCGCTCCCGCCGCTCGCGAGTGGCTGTTGCGGGAAGCGCAGACCGCGGGCTGGCGGGCAACGCTCGGAGAGTCGATGACCTTCCGGCGCGGCGACGAGTGGGTCGACGTTGCGATCGAACCGGGGGCGACGCCGAGCAGCTCGTCGGCGCGGTTCGAGTACGCGAAGCCCTGAACGCCCGACGATTGCACGGAGCAGACCTCGGAGCGAGGGCGCTCCGCACGCATCCGGGGTGGGTTCCCCGCGCGACGGAGCAGCCGCGGACCCTGCTAGCCCGAAGTTCCAGCGGTTTCCGGGGGTCGGAGAGGCTCGGAGATCGTTGTCGTGCTTGAGTTTGGTGGGATTGGGGCGGCTGTTTTCTGGTGTATGTTGTACCCATGTAATGACACGTTGATAGTTTGACAATGATTGAGTCATGGCCTACAATCAGAAGCCATGTACATCGATCGCGTGCCCAACCGCAACTCGCCGCCTGCCGTCCTGCTCCGAGAGTCCTACCGCCAGAACGGCAAGGTCCGCAAACGCACACTCGCCAACCTCTCCAAGTGGCCCGAACACCTCGTCGAGGGACTGCGCATCCTCCTCAAGGGAGGCGTCGCCCTCGAAAGCCTCGACGCCGCCTTCGAGATCCTCCGCTCCAGGCCCCACGGACATGTCGCCGCCGCACTCGGCGCCTTGCGCGGACTCGGACTGGAACGACTTCTCGACCGCCAACCCTCCCGCGACCGGGCGCTGGCTGTCGCCATGATCGTGGCGCGCATCCTGGAACCCCGCTCCAAGCTCGCCACCGCCCGCGGACTCGCGGGCGAGACCACCAGGCATACCCTCGGCGAGGAACTGGACATCGAGGATGCGGACGCCAACGAGCTCTACGCCGCGATGGACTGGCTGCTCAGGCGGCAGCCGCGCATCGAGCGCCGTCTCGCCGAGAAGCACCTCCAGGAGGGCTCGCTGGTCCTGTGCGACGTGACCTCGGTCTACTTCGACGGCTCGACGTGTCCGTTGGCCCAACACGGGCACTCCAAGGACGGCAAGCGGGACAAGCCCCAACTCGTCTTCGGTCTGCTCTGCAGCCGCGACGGCTGCCCGATAGCGGTCGAGGTCTTTCCGGGCAACACGGCCGATCCCTCGACCCTGAGCGCCCAGGTGCACAAGCTCAAGGAGCGCTTCTCGCTTGAACGGGTGATTCTGGTCGGCGACCGGGGGCTGCTCACCAGCGCCCGCATCCGCGAGGACCTCGAACCCTCGGGGCTGTCGTGGATCACCTCCCTGCGTGCGCCCCAGGTCCGCCAACTGGTGCAGCAGGGCCACCTGCAACTGTCCCTCTTCGACCGGAAGGACATGGCCGAGATCAGCGCTCCCGACCTGTATCCCGGCGAGCGGCTGATCGTCTGCCACAACCCGATGCTGGCGGCCGAGAGGAGGCGCAAGCGTCTCGAACTGCTCGACGCGACCGAACGCCGTCTCGACGCCGTCGTCGCCGCCACGACGCGCAAGAACCGCCCTCTGAAGGGCAAGCACAAGATCGCCGTGCGCGTCGACCGGGCGCTGCGCGCCGGCAAGGTCGGCAAGCACTTCGACCTCGAGGTCGAAGAACACGGCTTCCGCTACTCCCGAAACCAGCAGCGCATCGACGACGAAGCCGCCCTGGACGGCTTCTACGTCATCCGCACCAACGCCGACCGAGACGACCTGACATCCGAGGAAGCGGTCCGCTCATACAAGAGCCTCAGCCACGTCGAACGCGCCTTCCGCTGCTTCAAGAGCGTCGACCTCAAGGTCAGACCCGTCCACCACCGACTCGCCGAGCGCGTCCGAGCGCACGTCTTCCTGTGCATGCTCGCCTACTACGTCGAATGGCACATGCGACGGAGGCTCGCCCCCCTCCTCTTCGACGACCAGCAACGACATCACGAGAGCGACTCGCCGGTGAAGCCGGCCCAACGCTCACGCGCCGCACGCAACAAGGCCAGCAGCCAGAGAACACCCGACGGACTCCCCGTGCAGAGCTTCCAGACACTGCTCGGCGACCTCGCCACGCTCACCAGAAACCGCGTCAGAACCCGAAGAGACCGGAACGCCACCGCAGACATCCTCGCCACGCCCACGCCCCTGCAACAACGAGCCTTCAGCCTGCTCGGAGTCCGACCCTGAACGAACGTACCCAGTAGAAGACACCGCCGAAATCGAACAAACCACCGGAAAACAATGGGATTTCTCGACTTGGACTCTGGAACTTCGGGCTAGCATGCCCGCTTCGCCGACCGGATGGTCGGTCGGTACGGAGGGCCAGTCGGAAACCAAGGGATGACGGGTCCTCGAGATGATTGAGGGAACCGAGGTGAAGATCCTGGAGGCGACGCCCTGAGAGTCCTGGTCATCGGCGCCGGCGGTCGCGAACACGCCCTCTGCTGGATCGTTCGGGAACGCTCGCCGGAGACCGAGCTGTACTGCGCGCCCGGCAGTCCGGGTACCGAGGAGTGCGGCGAGAGCGTGCCGCTCGCGGTCACGGACGTCGACGGTCTGGCGCGGTTTGCCTCGGACTGCGGGATCGACCTCACCGTGGTCGGCCCCGAGGCGCCCCTCTCGCTCGGCGTGGTCGACGCGTTCAGGGAGCGCGGCCTGGCCATCTTCGGACCCACCCGCGCGGCCGCGCGCCTCGAGAGTTCCAAGGTCTTCGCGAAGGAGTTCATGCGGCGGCACGGCGTTCCGACCTGCGATTGCGAAGTCGCCGACAACCGGGACGCCGCACGGCGCGCGGCCGAGCGCTTCGGTTTGCCGGCGGTGCTCAAGGCGGACGGTCTGGCCGCGGGCAAGGGCGTGCTGATCGCTTCCACGCCCGCGGAGCTCGAGGCCGCGCTCGACGAGTTCTTCGTGGACCGCCGGTTCGGCGCCGCCGGCGCGCGCGTCCTGATCGAGCCCTTCGTGCCCGGAGAGGAGGTGTCCTTCATCGGCTTCTGCGACGGTCGCCGGGTGCTGCCGCTCGCGACGTCCAAGGACTACAAGAGGATCGGCGACGGCGACTCCGGCCCCAACACCGGCGGCATGGGCGCCCACAGCCCGGCGGGCATCGTCTCGGATGGCGACGTCTCCCGCATCATGCGCGAAGTGATGGAGCGCACCGTGGCCGGCATGGCGGCGGACGGCACGCCGTTCTCGGGCGTCCTCTACGCGGGCCTGATGATGAGCCCGGACGGTCCGCGGGTGCTCGAGTTCAACGTCCGGCTAGGCGACCCCGAAGCCCAGGCGCTGCTCGTTCGCCTCGACGAGGACCCCGTCGATCTCTTCCTCGCCGGCGCCGGCGGCGACTTCGCGCGCTCGGAACTCGCCTTCCGCGCCGGCGCGTCCGCCTGTCTCGTGCTGGCCAACCAGGGGTACCCCGGCAAGGCGGCGTCGGGAGACGCGATCGAGGGCATCGAGAGCGCCCGCGCCCGCGAGGGCGTCGTCGTCTTCCACGCCGGCACCGGCCGCAACGGAGACGAAGTGATCGCCGCGGGCGGACGCGTCCTCAACGTCTGCGCGGTGGGAGACGATCTCGGGCAGGCGCTCGAACGGGCCTACGGGGCGGCCGCCCGCATCCATTGGCCGTCGAAGGCGATGCGGTCGGACATCGGGCGGAGGGTGCTCGAGGGGGCCGCCGGAACGGATCCTCCTCGATGAGCTGCGGCGGCTGCGGCTTCGCCGGTCAATCGACCGCCACGGACGACGCGTTCGTCGGCGTCCGCTTCGGTGAAGAGACGAACCTGACGCTCTGCAGAACGGGCGGCAGGCTGCTGGCCCGCGGCGACGAGGTCATCGTGTCGATGAAGCCCGGACCGGCCTACGGCCGGGTCGAGAAGTCGCCCATGCCGGTGTTCAAGCCGTGCCAGAAGTCGAGCGCGCGATCCGTCATCCGCCGGGCCGATGACGCCGACCGCGAGGCCAGGGAGAGGCAACTGGCGAGCGAGGTGCGCGGCAAGGCGTACTGTCGCGAGCGGGCCCGCGCGCTTCGTCTGGAGATGAAGGTGTCGCGGGTCGACTTCAGTCTGGATGGTCGCAGCGCGGTCTTCTACTTCACGGCCGACCGGCGGGTCGACTTCCGGCAGTTGCTGCGCGACCTGAAGTCGCGCTTCAAGGCCAGGGTTCGTCTCGTCCAGGTCGGGCCGCGGGACGAGGCACGGCTCCTGGGCGGAGTCGGCATCTGCGGTCGAACGCTCTGCTGTTCGACCTGGCTCGACGGGTTCCAGCCGATCTCGATCCAGATGGCGAAGCGCCAGGGCCTGAGCCTGAACCCGTCGAGGATCTCCGGCCAGTGCGGCCGCCTTCTCTGCTGCCTCGCCTACGAGGACGACAACTATCGTGGCCGGCGCGCCGGCAAGGGCGTCCTGCCCGTCGTCGCCTGACTACGATGCCCCGCGCCGGCTCAGCACGGCGGGAATCGTCTTCAGGAGGATGACGAAGTCGAGCCGCGGCGACCAGGTGTCGATGTACTTGAGGTCGAGTTCCATCCAGCGGTCGAAGTCGAGATCGCCGCGGCCGCTGATCTGCCACAGGCAGGTGATGCCGGGCTTCATGGAGAGCCGCCGACGCTGCCTGGGCGTGTAGGGCTCCTTCTCCTCGAGCGGCCGGGGACCGACCAGACTCATGTCGCCCCGCACCACGTTCCAGAACTGCGGCAGTTCGTCCAGGCTGAACTTGCGCAGGTAGTGCCCCAGGGGCGTGATCCTCGGGTCGCCGCGTACCTTGAACGCGGGCCCGCCCATCGTGTTCAGGTGCTCCAGCTCGCGCTTCCTCTGATCGGCGTCCGCGACCATCGTGCGGAGCTTGTACATCGTGAAGCGGCGGCCGTTCAGGCCGCAACGGGTTTGCCGGTAGAACACGGAACCGGACGAGGTGGTCTTGATCAGGAGCGCCAGGATCAGCATCACGGGCAGGCTGACGATCAGGAGGGCGGCGGCGAGGCTGAAGTCGCAGGCGCGCTTGAACAGCAGCAGAAGGAAGTTCGACGGCGCCGGCGACAACGTGACGACCGGCCGCCCGTCCAGGTACTCGAGGTCGACCTTGCTGTGAGCCGGCGGCAGCAGGTCGAGCGCGATGCGGGTCCGGATGCCCTGTTCCTGCAGCCCGTCGATGATGTTCTTGAGCTTGGGCAGATCGTGGGGCGTGACCGTGAAGAACACGTCGTCCACGACGTGTTCCGAGACGATGCGCAGCACGTCGTCCATGCTGCCGAGCACTTCCCCGGGGGCGTCTTCGGGGCGGCTGCCGTCCGTGTGGACCAGGCCGATGATCAGGAGCCCCCAGTGCGGGTGGTCCTCGATCGATTCCGCGAGCCGCGCCGCGGCGTCCGGGGCGCCGGCGATGAGCACCGTCCGCTGGTTCAGCCCATGGCGCCGCAGGTCGCGCGAAACCAGACGCAACGCGATCTTGTCCGCCAGCAGCAACAGGAAGGCGAGACCGGTGAACAGGAGCAGCCAGGTCCTGCTGAGGTTGTCCTGCATCAGGAGTTGGTCGAGACGCAGGACGAAGACGGCGAACAGCGTGAGGAGCGTGGCGATCGCCGCGACCTTGAGGATCGCGGCCGCCTCGGTCTTCAGATCGGCGGTCCGGTGCGAGCGGTAGCGCCGCGTGAAGACGAGCGGCGCCCCCCAGGTCACGAGGGCCAGCGGCAGCAGCGGCAGGTGGTCGGCCAGCGGGTGGAGCGGCGTCGGGTAGAGCTCCGGCAGCACGAGCGGGAAGAGGCCGCCGCGGATCCAGTAGGCGAGGAAGAAGGCCGCCGCGACCAGGGAAAGGTCGAGGGTCAGGATCAGGGCCGTCTGTAAGCGAACGCGCTGCTTGAGCATGACTCCGGCTCGCGGAAGCTGGCCGGGATTCTAGCCCGCATGGTTCACCGAGGTCCGTGGCGAGCGTGCGGATCCGCTCGCCGAGGCGGGTCGTCCTCCCTCGCGCCGCTTCGACGAGCCTGAACCTGAACCTGACCGGCGCGATTCGAGAGGCGCCGGAAGAGCTGTTCGTACTGGTCGGCCACCAGGTCCCAGTCGTACTTCTCGGCGGCGCGGCGCGCTGCTCGCTTCCCGCGGTCCCGCGCCCGCGCCTCGTCGGCGCGCGCGAACTCGAAGGCGGCGACCAGGGAAGCCTCGTCCTCGACGTCGAAGTAGACGCCGGCGTCGCCCGCCGTCTCGCGGTTGGCCGGCTCGTCGTTGACCAGCACGCAGGCCCCGTAGCCCATCGCCTCGACCAGCGCCGGGTGCGTGCCGCCGACCTCGGTGGCGTGGACCGTCGCCAACGCGGACGACAGCAGGCCCCGGTAGCCCTCGCCGAAGACCGTCCCCGGAAACCGTACCCGCGGGTCGGCGCCGCGCTTCATTGCCGCGATGAAGTCCGTGGCGTAGGGCGCGTCGCCGACCATCACCAGCGGCAGGTCGCCGCCGACCCGGCGGTAGGCCGCGACCACCCGGTGCGGGTTGTTTTCCGGCTCGAAGCGGCTGACGTAGAGGAAGTAGCGCCGGGGTTCCAGGCCCAGTTCGTCAAGGATCGGATGGCCCGGCAGAGGCGCCGGTTCGACGCCGTAGCGGATCATCGTCGAGTCGCGGCGGTAACGGGTCCGGTAGTGAGCGGCGATCACGTCCGCGTCGGTCACCGTCGCGTTGGGCAGCAGGCAGGCGAGGCGCTCGGAGACGGCGTAGACCAGGCGCCCCGGCCAGCCCCACTTGGCCCGCCGCTTCTCGATGCCGTCGACGTGCAGGGCGGTGCGGATGCGTCGCGTCCACAGCAGCGGCAGGAAGAGCGCATTGGCGCCGTTGACGACCAGCGCGGCCCGGGCGCCCCGCGCGAACAGCGTCGCGTGGAGGCAGGAGAGCAGGGTGTGCACCGGCGTGTCGCCGTACTTCGTCCTGAGTGTGGGCAGGACGACGAGTTCCACGCCGCGGTGCGAGCGAAGCCGCCGGTCCACGTAGTGGGACCGGCAGTACACCGTCACTCGCCAGCCGCGCTCGGCCAGCCGGGGGGCCAGCGCCTCGATCATCGTCTCGTAGCCGCTGTAGTTGGCGGGGATGCCGCGGCTTCCGAGCATCAGGATCCGCGGCCGTTCCGGATCCGCGGGCAGCGCGTCGCGGCCGAACCAGCGCGCGGTCGCGCGGGCGGGGACAAGACGGCGAGACCGGATCCGGCGCCGCCGCTCCCGCAGTCGGCGGCGATGGCGCCAGAGCCACCCCCAGGCGGCCAGCGACGACCGTTCCCGAAGGAGGACCCAGGCGCCGATGCCCAGCTCGCGGATCGCGGTCGCCGCGAAGGTGCGCGGCAGATCGGCGAGGCTGCGGTGGTAGTACTGCAGCAGATAGCGGTTCTTGAGGGAATGGAAGTTGACCTCCGGCGACATCCGCCGCCGTCGCCGGGCGAGGTTGACGCGGCGGTGGACCGCGCGCGCGCGGGGTTCGTAGAGCGCCTGCCAGCCTCGTTCCTGGAGCCGGAAGCAGAGCTCGGCGTCTTCCCGGTAGGAGTGGAAGTCCTCGTCCAGGACGCGTCCGTCGATCGCCACGTCCTTGAGCGCCGCGCTCGAGAACAGAGTCGCGGCGCCGGCGCCGCCGAACACCCGCTCGGTCGCCGCGTACTGGCCGTGGTCGGCCTGGTCGGCGCCGCGGTCGACGTGGCGCCAGCTTCGCGTCAGGGCCATGCCGCAGGCGTCGATGACGGTTTCGTCGGACCGCCTGTCGGACCGTCCGTCGCGGCGCCGGCCTGGTGGCCGCCTCTCCGCCCTGACGAGTCGTCCGGTGACGGCGCCGATGGGTCTTTCGGCCGTCGTGAACCGGCGCGCGCTCCCGATCAACCGCTCCACGTAATCGGCCGCCGGCCAGGCGTCCGCGTTCAGGCTCAGCACCCAGTCGACCCGCGGATCGCTCGCGAACGCGCTCTCGAGGGCCCGGTTCAGGCCGGCGGCGAAGCCGCTGTTTTTGTCGAGAGCGATCACCTCGACCGGGAAGCCGGCGGCCGCCGCGTGCTGGTTCAGCGACTCCGCCGTGCCGTCGGCGCTCGCGTTGTCGACGACGATCAGCCGGAACGCGGGCCCCCGGAGCTTGGCGAGAGCGTCGAAGAACCGTGGCAGGTCCGCCGCGTCGTTCCAGGTGACCGTGCAGATCGCGACCGGCCGTTCCACGTTCACCGCTGCCTCCAGCCGGCGGCCGCCGCGACCGCCAGCCGCCACAGCCCGGCCAGTGCCTCGTCGCGACCGCGAGCCCGCCGCGGCCGACGAAACGGCAGCAAGCCGATGCGAAGCAGCGCCGCGGCCGTCAGCACGACGCGCAGCAGCCAGGCGGCGCCGCGACCGTGGTGCTTGCGGGCGTAGCGGTCCAGGTTCCGGTAGTACGCGGCCAGGAACGGGCCGTAGCCCAGCCGGGGCGCCGAGGCGCCCAGCCCGTGGCGGAAGACGGCATCCGGCCAGTAGAGCACCTGTTCGCCCCGGTCGCCGAGCCGGCGCGCCAGGTCGACGTCCTCGAACCAGGCGGGCCAGAAGCGTTCGTCCATGGCGTCCGCGGTCTCGAGCGCGGAACGGCGGAGCAGCAGCGCGCAGGCGGCCGGCTGTTCGACCGGGGCGCCGGCGGCCGGTTCCGGCATGGGTCGCGGCTCGACGAAGCAGCAGTAGCCGGCCAGGGCGCCAAGAGTCGGCAGCCGCCGCAGTTGCCAGGCCGCCTGGACGGCGCCGTCCGCGCCGAGGAGCCGGGGCGCGAGCCCGGCGGCCTCGGGGTGGCGTTCCATGCCCCTCACCAGCGCTTCGAGCGATCCCGGCCGGGGGTGAGCGTCCGTGTTCAGGATCAGGATCAGGTCGCCCTTCGCCTCGGCGACGCCGCGGTTCACCGCGGCCCCGAATCCCAGGTTGCGGCCGGGCTCCAGCACGCGGAGATTCGACCGGCCAACCCCCAGTTCGGCCAGGTCGCCGTCCGAACCGTTGTCGACGACGATCAGCTCGAAGCGCGGGTCGGCGGGCCAGCAGCGCGCCAGGACTGCGAGATGCTCTTCGTCGTGCCAGTGCGGCGCGACCGCCGTCAGGATCGGCGCGTCGTCGGTCATCGCCGGATCCCCGGGCCGAAGTGGGCGAACCGCGGCAGCAGCCGCGCCGCCCGGCGCCAGGCACGCAGGAGATCGACGATGCCCGGCGGCTCGAGGCCGCCTTGAGGCGGCGCGGCCGCCGGTCGCCGCAGGGCGTCGATGACGTCGCGGCCGAGAAGGAGGGGAAGTCGGGGCCAGAAGGCGCGGCCGAAGCGGCGCGCCAGGACGAGCAGGCGGTTCGCGTAGACACGCCGCGTCCTGCGCCGCGCGGCCCGCGGGCGGCGGCTCGAGAGCGCCCCGGCGTGTTCCGCGCGCGCCGTCGGCGCCAGCAGTGCGCGGTAGCCCGCTCGGTGCAGCCGGTCCGCCAGCTCGACGTCCTCGTAGTAGCTGTCGAGCCGATCCTCGAACGGTCTGAGCGCGCCGCCGCCGCGGCTGACCTCCACGAGGGCGTCGCGGTGGTAGATCGCCGCGGTCGCCGACACGCCGTAGACGCCGCGCACCGTCTCCACCGAGTCCACCGAGTCCACCGAGTCCACCGTCTCCCCGCGGCCAACCTGGACCGCTTGCCAGCGCCGGTTCCATTTCAGACCGGCGCCGTCGACGCGGGCATCCTCGCCGTCAACGCTCGGCATCAGGTTGATCCCTTGGACCGCGGCGATCCCGGAAGCCGCGCCGCCCGCTGCAAGCAGGCGGCGCGCCCATCCGGCCTCCAGCACGACATCGTCGTTGACCAGGGCGACCCAGTCGCCGGTGCTGATCGCGACGCCGTCGTTGACCGCGCGAGCGAAACCGGCGGGTCGAGGGAGCTCGACGATCCGGGGCGGCCCGTCGATCGCCCCCGGCCGCGCCGACGCAAGCCGCCGGCACAACTCGCTCAGGGCCCTTGATCCGTCCGCGGCCCCCCCGTTCGGCGCCTGCCAGACGATGATCAGCTCCGACGGCGCGTCGAGGCGTTCGCCGTCCCGGTAGATCGACGCCAGGCACTTCGCCAGGCGCTCCGAGACGCCGACCGTGGCCACGACCCAGGAGAGCGCCGCCGGCGCCGCCTCGCTGGACGAACCGGTCATTCGTCGTTCCCGCCGAGCCGAAGGGCGAAGAACAGCGTCAGTTCGACCGCCGCCGGCAGTCCGGGTTCGCGGACGATGACCAGGGCGCCCTTTCCGCAGACGGCCGTCAGGTCGATCTCTGACCGGTAGCGGGCGCCGAAGAACGGTTCGCCTTCGCCGTCGACCGCCACCCAGTGCAGCCAGGGCCTTCGACCGGCGATGCCGCCGCTCCCCGGGACGGACCATTCGCCGGTGTGGTCGCCGTGCCTGAGGACGGCGGCCCCCGGGACGGCGTCGGCGCCGGCGGCGATACGGGCCACGGGCTGCCCGGCGGCGACGCCGACGCCGTTGGCGAGCGCCGTGTCGAGAATCAGCGTTCCGCAGCCGCCGTCCCGGGCGGTCCAGCGGGGGTTGTCCGCCGTCAGGACCCGGCGCGGCGAGCCGAGCAGCGTCCGACGCGGCTGGAAGGCGTCCCATGCTCCGAGCGCGGCCGTCGTCAGCAGGAGGGCGGCCAGGGCGAGGGCCAGAACCCGCGGCGCCGGCGTCCTGCGAACCAGCGCGGCCGACCCGTGGGCGAGCAGGAGGATGCCGGCCAGAGCGGACCAGTGCTCGAGCCCGCCGTCGAGCCCGAACGCGCGCAGCCGATCCTGGAGATGGGCCGGCCGCAGCCAGGGGTACGTCGCCGACAGCGTCGCGAACGCCAGAAGGCCGCCCTGAAGGCAGTAGCCGAAGACGGCGGCATCGCCGCGGAGCGCAAGGCCGTGCCAGGGCCCGACCGGCGGCGGGTCGTCGGCGTCCAGACCGTCCGGGCTCTTCGCGTGGAGGACGGTCCACAGGGCGATGCCGGCCAGCAGCGCCTGCTGCGGCGGCAGGAACCGCAGTCCGGCCAGGGTCAGCAGCACGGCCGCGGCGACCGTCCGCGGGTTCCCGCGGCCGATCAGGTTCGGGGCCGCGATCAGCGCCAGAGGCAGCCCGGCGAACACGTCGGGCCAGGATGCGGCCGCCCCGAGCGGCCGCCAGACGGTCAGCGCGGCCGCCAGCGCCAGGGCGGCGGCGAAGGCGAACCGGGGCCGGACGATCGCCGCGGCCATGGCGGCGATGAGCGCCCCGAACGCGGGCTCGCGGACCAGCGCGAAACCGACCACGGCGGCGAGCGCCAGGCCGGCCGCTCCGGCCGCCGTCGGCCAACGCTGGTTCAGGGCGCGAGCGATGACGTCCGCGCAGGCGGCGGCGGCCAGCACCAGGATGACGTTCGAGCGAACGCCTCCCGCCGCGAGCAGAAGAGCCGCCGTCCCGGCCAGCGCCGGCGCGCCCAGGCGGGCGAACAGCGCCAGCACGATCACTGTCGCCGCGGCCGGGATGGCGACCAGGACGATCAGCAGTCTGAACGTCGAAGCCCCGAGCAGCTCTCCCTGCCGCGCGAGCAGGTTGAGCCCGACGAGCGCTCCCGCCAGCAGGACGCCCAGCCGGGCCGCTTCGAGCGAGCCGGCCGGCTCGAGCAACTCGCCTCGCCGGGCGATCAGGCTGTCGACGAGCAACGCGGCCGGGCCGAGGCACAGCAGGGCCCCCATCGCCGCGCCGCGCGCCGGGCCGCCCGGCGGGATGGCGGCGAACGCGACCGCCGCGAGGACCGGCAGGGCCAGCGCCGCGGCCCCGAACGGTCCGCGGGCCACGGCGGCCGCGGCCAGCAGCACGGTCGTCGCCGCGAGGGCCAGGTAGCGACCTTCGGCCGCCGCCTGGACGTCGCGTTCGACGCCGGCCAGAGCGAACATCGCGAATCCCGCAAGCAGGGGAGGCAGGGCCGCGGCCCATGGCGGGGCGCCGGGCACGGTGGAGCTCGAAGCCGTTCCGGATCCGATCATCTGCTGGTTCCGCTCATCGTCTTGACGATCCTTGCCCTTGGGGGCGAACGTTGGAAGACTGCCACCGCGATGTTGCCCCGAGAACTGCTGAGAAGCGAACCCGAGCGCGTTGCCGCGGCGGTCGAAGCGCGTGGCATCGACCCGGCGCTGGTCGATCGGTGGACGACCAGCGACCGCCGCCGCCGCGAGGCGCTCGCCGAACTCGAGGAGCTCCGTCATCGCCGCCGGCTGGCGGGTCAGGAGATCGGCAGGCTGAAGGCTCAGGGCGAGGCGAAGAAGGAAGACACCGAGCACCTGATCCTGGAAATGACCGGGCTGAAGGTGCGCATCGACCACCTCGCCGAGGCCGTCGAGACGGCCGAGGGGGAGTTGACCGAGACCGAACTCCAGGTGCCGAACATCGCGCACGAGTCCGTTCCGGTCGGCGCCGGCGATGCGGCCAACCGGGTCGAGCGGGTGGTCGGCGAACCGCCCCGGTTCGACTACGAGCCGAAGAACCACTGGGACATCGGACCCGAGCTCGGGATTCTCGATTTCGAGCGCGGCGCGAAGCTCGCCGGCGCCAGGTTCGTGACGTACGTGGGAATGGGCGCCCGCCTGGAACGGGCGCTCGCCGCCTTCATGCTCGATCTCCATACCGAGGAGCATGGCTATACCGAGGTGGCGCCGCCGTTTCTGGCGAAGCGGGAGTGCCTCCTGGGCAGCGGCCAGCTTCCGAAGTTCGAGGAAGACCTCTTCCACGTGCAGCCGGACGCGCGTTACCTCATCCCGACCGGCGAGGTGCCTCTGGTCAACCTGCACGCCGACGAGGTGCTCGAGGAGGACGAGTTGCCGCTCAGGTACGCGGCGCTCACGCCCTGCTTCCGGGCCGAGGCGGGTTCGTATGGCCGCGATGTCCGTGGACTCATCCGCCTGCACCAGTTCCAGAAGGTGGAACTCGTTCAGTTGACGCGGCCCGAAGCCAGCCACGAGGCGTTGGAACAGCTGACGGCCCACGCCGAGAAGGTGCTCCAGCGACTCGAACTGCCCTATCGGGTCGTCTGCCTGAGCACGGGCGACATGGGGTTCGCCATGGCCAAGACCTACGATCTCGAAGTCTGGCTGCCGGGCCAGGCGGCGTACCGGGAGATTTCGTCCTGCAGCAACGCGGAGGCGTTCCAGGCGCGGCGGGTGCGCACTCGCTATCGACCTCGGGGCGGCGGCGCCCTGCGCCACGTCCATACCCTGAACGGCTCGGGCCTTGCGGTCGGCCGTACGCTGGTCGCGCTGCTGGAGAACTGCCAGACGGCGTCGGGATCCGTGCGCATCCCCAAGGCGCTCCGGCCTTACGTCGGCGGGGTGGACCGCATCGTGTCAGGCTAGCCAGGCGTCAGGCCAGCGGCCCGGGGTTGCGCGGTCGTCCGGAGGGGTGGCTGAGTGGTCGAAAGCACCGGTCTTGAAAACCGGCGTGGACGAAAGTCCACCGTGGGTTCGAATCCCACCCCCTCCGCCACGTCGCCCCGCGGCGCCGGCCAGTCCCCGATCGGACGGGGCATGCGGGTGGCCGCCGCCTCGCGGGTACGGCCCCGGGCGGTCGAACGACGCCTGCGGGTTTCTCGTTGTGGTTGCCCGCGCGTGCGCGTAGACTCCCTGGCGGAGCGCCGGTCATGGTACGGCGCAGCCATTTCGCGCCTCGGCCGCGCCGGCGGCGCCCTCCGCCCGCCACGGTCGTCGACCGCCATAGGAGCCGTTGTGTCTCGGAGTCCGACCGATGCCTGGCAGGCCGAGTTTCGCGCCGAGCTGGCCAATCTCGAGGAGATCGCCCTGGCGACGAAGCCGGCGCCCGGCGACCTGCCGTGCCTGCGCGGCGTGGAGGTGCACGGGATCTCGATACCGCTGCTGCGGGCCATCGGCGGCGACCACCTGATCTACCTCGACTTCAAGCAGCGGTACGACCTGGAGCGCCGGCTGCGCGAGGCGGAAGCGGCGGGCCGCGCGGCGGTCGTCGCCGGCCTGCGAAAGTGCCGGCAGCGGACCGGAGTCCTCGTGGCCGACGTTTCCGGGCACAAGGTGACCGACGCCCTGGTCGCGGCCATGCTCCACCAGGCCTTTCTGCTCGGGGCGTACTACGAGCTCGACCTGTTCGGCGAGATCACGACGCGGCTCTTCGAGCACATCAACCAGCGCTTCTACAAGTCGACCACTCTGAACAAGTACCTCACGATGGTCTACGGAGAGGTGTCCGAGCAGGGCCGGTTCCGCTTCTTTTCGGCCGGCCACCCGGCGCCCCTGGTGTTCGCCGGCCGACCGGGCTGCATCGAGCACCTGTCGGAAGACCAGCTCGTCCGCTTTCCGCCGGTCGGCATGTTCGCCTCGAACGCCTACATGGACGAACGCGTCGACCCCGGGCCGCTCGGCTACAAGCGGCCCTACGAGGTCAGCGAGGTGGAACTGCTCGAGGCTGACGACCTGCTCCTGCTGTACACGGACGGTTTCGCCGAGCACGGCGGAGGCCGGTATCTGGAGGAACGCGCCGAAGCGCTGCTCGAGGCCGTCCGCGGCGAGTCGGCGCCGGAGATCTGCGAGCGGCTCAGGAAGGACCTGCTCGCCTTCGCGGCCCCGGAGGACGACATCACGTTCGTCGTGATCAAGAAGACGGAGTAACGCGCCGGGAGCGCCGGCGTGGAGTGGTCGCGGATCGGTTTCCGGATCCGCGGGGTCTGCGCGCCTTCCTGAAGGACTGTCCGGAGGCTCGGGCCCGCTTCCTGTACCGCGGCGAAGAGCGACTGGAGATCCGGGGCGTCCGCTGCGAGCCCTGCGAGGCGTACCTGGCTGCGATCAGGCCGGGTCGGCCCCTTCCTCTTCCGCCTTCTCGACCGGCGCCAGCTTGAGCAGCGCGCCGTCCCTTTCGTCCGTGATGACGTAGATGAGGTCGTCGGGGCCCTGGCGGACGTCGCGGATGCGCTTGCCGACCTCCTTGAGCAGCCACTCCCGGCCGAGCTCCTCGCCCTTGTCGCTGAACATGAGCCGTTCGAGATGGCCGGTGTTCGGTATCCGGCCGGTCATCAGCGCGCCGGTGAACAGGTTGCCCTTCCACTCGGGGAAGGCGTCGCCGGTGTAGAACATGAGTCCGGAGGGGGCAATGGAGGGCAACCAGAAGATCGCCGGTTCCTCCATGCCTTCGGCCCAGAAGCGCTCGGAAATGCGCACGCCGTTGTAGTGGCGGCCGTAGGAGACGACCGGCCAGCCGTAGTTCTTGCCGGCTTCGACCGCGTTCAGCTCGTCGCCGCCCTGCGGGGCGTGTTCGGTGGTCCACGGCTGGTTGGTCTCCGGATGGAGCGCCAGCCCCATCTGGTTGCGGTGCCCCATCGAGTAGATCTCGGGCTTGTGCTCCTCCATGCCGACGAAGGGGTTGTCTTCCGGCACGCTGCCGTCCAGGCGCAGGCGCAGCGTCTTGCCGGCGTGGCTGCCCGGATCCTGTGCCAGCCTGGCGTGGCCGAAGAAGCTCTGCGTGCCGTCGACCAGGTCGGCGCCGAAGGCGCCGCCCATCGTCATGTACATGATGTCCTCGCCGGGCACGAAGGCGAGGCGGGCGGCGGCGACCGAGCCGCCCCAGGGCTCGGCCACGAACACGTCCTCGAGGTCGACGAGGGAGGCGCCGTCGAACCTGCCGCGAACCAGGGCGACCGTGCCCTCGCGGCCGGAGATCTGCCGGGTATAGGTGAGATAGACGTAGCCGTTGTCGACGAAGTGCGGGTGGATGGCGACTTCCATCATGCCGGCGAGGCCGCGGGCAAGCACGTCGTCGGGAACGCCGGCAATCGGTTCGTCGACGAGCACGCCGTCCCGGACCAGGCGCAGGGCGCCTCCGCGTTCGGTGATCAGCATGTCGCCCTCGGGCAGGAAGGCGAGGGACCACGGGCGGTTGATGCCGCGGACGACGACGGAGACCTCCACTTCGGGAATCGCGTGGGTGTTCATGATCCACGGCTCGTCGGGGAGTTCGACGCGGGGGATGCCGCCGCGGCCGTCGCCGTACCCCGTCTGCGCGACGGCCTGGGCGGCAATGGCGACCGCGAGCGGGAGCGCGACGCGCGGGATGAGTCGCGCCATGGCGTGTCGGGTCATTCGTGAATCTCCTGGTTGTCTTCCGCTGGTTCTTCCGCCTCGGGCCACTCGGCCCCCTGCAGGATCCACAGCCGGATCGTCTCGATCTGCTCTTCGGTCAACTGCGTGCCGGCTTCGTACGGCGGCATCCGCATCTCCAGCAACTCGGAACTCACGCGGATGTAGAGCTCGCTGTCGGCGGGATCGCCGGGCGCGATGTTGGGGAAGCCGCCCAGATCCTCGAATGCCAGTTCCTTGACGTCGAGGCGGAGATCCGCTTCGCGGCGGGAAGCGTCCTCGCCGTGGCACTCGTAGCAGAAGCTCTCCAGGATGGGCTGAACGTCCTCGAGGTAGTCCACCCGCTCCTCTTCCTGACCGCTGGCCGGACAGAATCCCGCCGCGCCGACGACCAGCAGGCCCGCCAGCGCCAACGACGATCGGGGACGCGTGTTCATGCCTTGCCTTCCTTTCAAGCCGAGAGACCCGCGCCGTTGGGGGTTGGCCCGGGACCGGCTGGGGTCTCTGCGCCAGTCTATAGCCTGCCTGTCTCGCCGAAGTCCGTAGCGAGGGTGCGCGGCCGCCGCTGGGGCGGGCCCTCGGCCTGAAGGCGGCGAGGGGTAGCCGACACGCCGTCGAGCCGACGCGAGGGAGAAGGTCCCGCTACGGCGGGACAGCCTCCCGGACTGGACGTCTCCGCTGCGTCGAGGTCGGGCGCGATGTCGAATTCGACCCGCTCCAGGTCGCTCCACGCGACGTACTCGGCGCCTTCGCCGCCGTCCGTGAAGATCAGCATGCCGGCATTGCCGTCGCCGAGGTCGCCGGCGCAGTCGAGCTCCAGGTTCTCGCCGCCGCGCAATGTCACGCTGGCGTGCCGGCCGCCGCCACAGCCCTCCTGGGCAGGAAGCGCGAGCGACGCGACCAGGCCGAACGGGATCGTGTAGTCGATGCCGCTCGCGGCCGCGTCCAGCGTTTCGGTCGTTTCGCTCTCGTCCAGGTCGAAGACCAGCCGGCCGGCGAGGCGCCGGCCCGCGCGGGTGATCACGGCGCCCGAGAGCGGCGCCCCGGCCGGGAAGTCGTCGTAGGCGGGGCCGCTGCCGCCGGCGTCGCTGAAGTCCAGGCGTTCGAACGCCTCCCACGAAACGAGCACCCGGCCGTAGCGCCGGTCGTCGACGGCAACGCCGCGATGGCCGCGGCCGCCGAACAGGACGAACTCGCCGCCGTCGCGCAGCGTCACCAGTGCGCTGTCGGCCGAGTCGCGCGCGATCGCGCGGATGGCGTCGAAGCGCAGGCTGAGTTCCCCGTCGGCGGCTCGGCCCTGGAGCTCGTCGGCGCCGACGCCGGACCGCGGGTCCCACTGGACGAAGCCGGTGAAGCTCCCCCGCGGCGTGCGTACCGTGCCGTGCAGCCGATCCGGAACCGTCCGCAGATCGGCGGTCGGGAGGAACTCGATTGCCCGGATTCGACGTTCGCCGAGGTTGACGACGCCGTGCCGGTCGTCCCATACCCGGACGCCGTCGGCGAAATCGTCGGCGCCGAAGCGGTCGAGGACGAACCCGGTTCCGCTCTTGAGCGTCACCAGGAGTTGGCGGCCGTCCGGCTCGACGCGCCGGATGTCGCCGAAACGGGCCATGAACGGCCGGCGGAGGTCGAGTTGTCGCCTGCGTCGGGCGATCTCGACGCCGAGGACGGTGACCGGCCGGCTTTCGGTCCGCCGCTCGGCCGGCACGTCCGCGGCCCAGGGGTTTCTCTCCTTGACGCCGTTGAAGTAGTCGCCCCAGAACGCTTCCTCGTCGCCGCCGAAACGCAGCCGCCCTTCGTAGGCTGCGCCGCTCCTGGTGGTGACGCGACCGTAGAGGAAACCCTGAACGGTCTCCGTCTCCGTCGCGGCCGCACGAGGAGGAGCTGGCGCGGCGGCGCCGCCGGCATGGACGTCCGGGTCTCGCAGCAGACGGGCCGCGACGAGGCCGACGGCCGCGATCAGCGCGAGCAGCAAGAGCGCGGCGGCGCCGCCGGCGATCCCGGGTCTGTTCATTGTCGGCATGGTCTCCCATTCTTCCAGCCGTTCGGTTCAGCGGAGCCGCCAGACGCCGGATCTTCTCGTTCGGCGGCGCCGTCCCTCGGCGCCCGTGCGGGGCTTCATGAACGGCGCTGGCCTCGGAGGATGCCCGGTGCTTCTCGGCCGCCTCGATCCGCACGGCGGCAGGCGTGGTTCATGATCGGCGCTGGCCCCGGAGGAGGCCCGGTAGCCTCGCGACGCCACGGGGTTCGACATCGACACTCAGGGGGAAGACAGATGGAAGGCGCTCTCGGCGTTGGTCTCCTGTTCCGCAACTTCAGGGGCCGCATTCTCGTTACCTGGTTCCTCGTCCTGCTCGAGAACATCCTCTGGGCCTTGGCGCCGCTGTTCATCGGCCGCGCCATCGACGCGCTGCTCGAGCGGCGTCCAAGCGCTCTCTGGGAGGTGGCCGCGATCCTCTCGGCGCTGATCGTGGTCGCCACCGTCCGACGCTTCCACGACACCCGCTGCTACGGAACGATCCGTGTTCGATTCGGCGCCGAGCTCGTTCGCCGTTCGCGGGAGGCGCCGGTCTCGCGGCTCAACGCGCGCCTCGGCATGAGTCGGGAGATGGTCGACTTCCTCGAAGGGCACGTGCCGGGGGTGCTCACGGGTGTCGTGCAACTGCTGGTGAGCGTTGCGGTCCTCTTCGGCTTCGACCGCCGCCTGGGACTGGCCGCTCTCGGTGCGTTGGCCGCGATCACTCTGATCTACGCGCTCTTCCACCGGCGCTTCTACCGGCTGAACGGCGAACTGAACGCGCAGATGGAACACCAAGTCTCCATTCTGGAGAAGCGCCGCATGAAGTCGCTCGCAAGCCACCTCGGGAAGCTGCGCCGGAGCGAAGTTCGGCTGTCGGACACCGAGGCCGTCCTCTACGGCGGGATCTTCGCCGTCATGTTCGCCTTCGTCCTCGGCAACGTGTGGATCTCCGCGACGATCCCGATGATCACGGCGGGCGCGATCTTCGCGATTCTCAGCTACTCCTGGGAGTTCGTGGAGTCGAGCGTCGCGCTGCCCATCGCGCTCCAGGAGTGGTCGCGGCTCGGCGAGATCCGCGATCGACTGAATCGGGCGACGGAGGGTTAGGGACCGGCGGATGACGCCGCCGCGCCGCCGACGGGCTCGGCAAAGAGCGGCATCCGTTGCGGCTGGTCGGTGTCCGCACCGATCGTGACCGTTCCCTGGAGTTGACCCTGCTCGTTGAGCCGGCCCTCGATGACGGTCGTCGTGGCGCTCGCGTTGGAGGTGGGGAACTGCGTCGTGATCCGCAGTGCGTCGCCCTGCCACTGGAAGTCGTCCAGGACGATGGAGAAGATGCCGCCCATGTAGAGCCAGCCTTCGCCTTCGCGCGGAACGTGAAAGCCCATGAAGCCGCCGGACACCCAGGAGTCCCGCGGCGGGTGCAGCGCCAGGAGGTCGAGGATCTGCTCCTTCTGGTTCTGATGCTCGAAGAAGACGCCTTCCTTCTGGACGATCTCGATGAAGCCGTTGAACATCTCGCTGAACGTGTCGCCGCGATAGATGACTTCCCGCGTCGGGTCCGGGTTCGCGGGGTTGTCCTCGGAGTTGTCCCAGACGGCGGTGACATCCAGGCGGCTGCCCGCCGGAATGTCGATCGGTCTGGTCGGGTAGTACAGCCACTGCCAGTTGTAGTCGTACTTCGGCACGTCTAGCAGAGTCTCGGCGGCGCCGTCCGGGTAGGTGACGACGTAGGTCATCGCCTTGCCGCGGACGTGCATGTGGGGGCTGAAGGCGAGGATCCTGACGTCCTGGTTGAACAGGAAGTGGGCGTTCTCGGCGTGGTGGCCGGCGCCTGGCGGAATGCGCAGGCCGGTGTTCGTCACCGGAATCGTGACGACCTCCTTCTGGAGCTCGCCGTCGCCGAAGTGGAGACCGATCCGCGAGGCGTCGCGGGTCGCTTCGCCGATCGGATGGTAGTGCTGATCGACGATGATGCGGACTTTCGAACCGAAGCGGCGGCCGACGCCGTCCGGGAAGACGTAGGGGGGCATGCCGGCCGTCCAGATGCCGAGGACGCCGGTCGTGGCGGGATCGCCTTCGGTCAGCTTGCTCACGTAGGTCGTCAGGAAGTGATGGGTCACCCGCGAGTCCTCGGGCAGGAACTCGATGGCACGGACCCAGCGCGGCTCGCCGAGGTCGACTTCGACCACCTGCTGCGGGAAGAGATCCTCGCCGTCGGCCGGGACGTCGACGCTGTCCAGCGTGACGACGAAGTCGGGTTCGCCGAGCTTCCAGCCCTTCGGGAAGGTCGGCGCCTCGGGCAGGTCGGCGGGGTCGCCCTGCGGAGCGCCGGACTTCGCCCAGGAGACGATCGTGTCGATCTCGCCGTCGGTCAGCGAGAGGTCGTTCGACCAGACGTGGTTCTCGGACTCGCCGCTCCACGGCGGCATGTCCCGGTTCTCGACGGCGCGGGCGATCGAGCGGGCCCACGGCCGCGCTTCCCGGTAGGTCATCAGCGACATTGGCGCGACTTCGCCGCTTCGGTGGCACTGCACGCAGTTGCTGAAGAAGATCGGCGCGACGTCGCGCGTGTAGGTCGGCGCATCGGTCGCCGCGACGGGGAATGGCGCGACGAGCGCGCCGGCCAGCGTCGCCGCCGGGGCGAACGTCGTGACGGGAATGCGGAGCGCTCTCTCGTTCATGGTTGGCCTCTGCTGACTGTGTTCGGGATGGTCGCGGTCTGGCCTGATCGTATCGCGAGCGCCGACTCGACCCGGGCGACCGGGAGACATCGACTCGTCGACGCCCAGCCGCCCCCGCCTCGAGGACGAGGCCGACGGCGCCGCGGCCGCTCTTCGCGAGAGTTGCGTCGATCTTGTCCGGCACGAATCTTGAGCGGTGCGTCATGTTCGGCTGTGGTTGGTTTCCCGCAGACCCGATCTTGTGGTACGAATGCTCCATGGATGGGACAACGACAGTGTCGGTGGGAGATCGAGGCAGAGTCGTGATCCCTGCCGCGGTTCGTGACCGAGCCGGTCTGGCCTCGGGGACGGTGTTGTGTCTGTTCGAGACGCCGGGCGGGTTGGTCCTGCTGAGACGCGACCAGCTCCGCGACCGGGTTCGAGCGGACCTCTCGGGACTCGACCTCGTCTCCGAACTCCTTGCGGAACGCCGCGTTGCAGCCGACGCGGAGGATGCTGCCTGAACGTCCTGGATGCGTCGGCGATCCTGGCCTGGCTGCTGGGGGAACAGGGCGCCGACCGGGTGGAGGACGTCATGAACGAGGGCGCCGTGTGCGGCGCCGCGAACTGGTCGGAGGTGGCACAGAAGGTGCGCGGGGCGGGGCGTGACTGGATGCTGGTCCGCACGCTCCTGCGGAGCTACGGTCTCGCGGTTGAGGCGGTGACGCAAGAGGACGCGGAGTGGGCCGCCGGACGGTGGATGCGTGGCGAGGCGGGCTGCTAGCCGCCGCCGGTTTCGGCCGATGCCGCCCTGGCCGCTTCCCGCTGCTTGCGCCGGAATTCCCGGATCTGCTCCATCTGCGCCCTCAACTGCTCGGGGACGATGAAGGTGGGCATGTTCGTCTGCTGCGCCTTGTCGCTGAACGTGTAGTGGATGAAGCCGACCATCATCTCGTCGGTCGTCGCTTCGCCCCAGGTCACGTTCGACGTCGGGTCGGGGTTCGCCAGGTTGTCGGCGGAGTTGTCGAACGTCGCGTCGACGCGGATCGTCGTGCCGGCCGGGATCACCCTGGGCGCCGTCGGCGTGTAGGTCAGCTGCCAGTTGAAGTCGTAGTTCGGCACGTCGAGCAGGACTTCCTTGCGGCCGTCCGGATACTCGGCCGAGAACGTCATCGACTTTCCGCGCAGGTGCATGTGGGGCGTGAAGTCGAAGAGGACCGCCTCGTGTTCCGTGGTGAACGACGACCACGAGTGGTAGTTGCTCTCGCCAGCCGGGATGTTCAGGGTCGGATCGACCAGCCACAGCGTCTCCACCACGTTCTCGGGCTTCTCGTCGTGGAAGTAGAGGCCCATCGTCGTCTGGTCCGTGCCGCCGGTGCCCGGTCCCGGGGTCTTGTGGTAGTGCATCTGGAAGAACATCGTGCTGTTCGGCGGCAGGCGCATCCCGTGTCCTTCCGCGAACTGGAGCGGCGCGACGCCGGGTCCCCAGCCTCCGACGAACGTGAGGTCAAGGGTCCCGGTCCGGCTCCGTACGCCCGCGAGGGTGGCGTCGGGCGGCGCCAGGTAGGTCAACTGGTGGTGTACCGCTTCCACGAATCCGGGGTGAATCTCGATCGCCCGGATCCAACGCTCTTCGTCGACCGGGTTCTCCACCTGGAGCCACTCGTAGTGATCCTCGACGTCATCGGAAACGTGGAAGGCCGGCGCCATGTAGACCATGTCCGGCGTGCCGAGCTTCCAGTCGGAACTGAAGGCGGGGGCCTCCGGCGCCCGCGAGAGATCGCCGGCCGGCGCGCCCGCGGCCACCCAGCGGCTCAACGTGTCGATCTCGGCGTCAGTAAGGCTCGGATCTTCCACGAACTCGCCGTGCTCCGGGTTGGCGAACCACGGCGGCATCGCGCGGTCGGTCGCGACCCGGCGGATCGACTTCGCCCAGGGCCGCGTCTCGTCGTAGGTCAGAAGCGACATGGGCGCGGTCTGTCCCGGCCGATGACAGGTCACGCAGTTCTCGTGGAGGATGGGCGCCACGTGATCCGCCCAGGTTACCGTCGACGGGTCCGCCGCGTTGTTGGCCGGCGGCGCCGCGCCGGCGGCGCCGGCGAAGAGCGCCAAGCCAGCGCCCAGGAGCGTGAAACGAGACTGCATGGTGTTCTCCTTGCCCGATCGGATGTCGTGAATGCGGCGATTCTAACCTCAACGGGAAGGCCGCGAGAACTGCCTCGTCGATCGAGGCGCCAGGTCTCGGGCCGGTTGCCGACGCCGCAGAGAACGATCTCCTCGGCGCCCGCTTCGATTTACTGCTGCAGCAAGTCATGGACGCAGGAAGCGGCGCCCCAGCAGGACCAAGGGTTGTCCGGGAGACTTCGCGGCTTCCTCGTCGTTCGCGAAGAGCCGGAAGGGCAGGCCTGCCGTTCTCTTGATCTCGGCCAGGTCGCGGCCGGGTCGCGGCCGGCGTTCTTCAAGTGGAGGTGGGAGGTGGATCGAGCGCGGCGGCGATCAGCCCGCGCCGGTCAGAGCACTCCCCAGCGGCCCGCTCTGGGCGAACCGACTCGTCGAAGAGCTCCGGCCGCCTTCAGGCGGCTCAGGTGGTACTTCACTCCGTCCGGTGTCACTCCGACTCGCGCGGCCAGCTCTTTCCGGGTGCGCTCGGGCTCGGCCCGCAGGTGGTCCAGGATCTGTTCGCGAACGGTCTTTCGGGTAGTCAGGGCCGTGTTCTGGGTAGTTTTCTGGGTAGTCGCCTTGGTTTCCTGGGTAGTCGGGACCGATTCCCGGGTAGTTTCGTCTGTCTTTCGGGTAGTCCGACCAGGCTTCAAGGTGACGTCTCGGGCTGTTGAGATCGCTTCGCGAATCGTTGCTCCGCGTGGCCGCCATATCCTCAGGACGAACCCCGCATCGATATCGAGTTCGGGCTCGAGCAGACCCGCCTCGGCGCAGCGCCGAATCATGTCGACGATCCCGGTACCCATCTTCTCGATGTAGCGGAACAGGTACATCGGCTCAGCGAGCAACGGGTTGCCGGGCAGCGACTGGTGCGCGGTGCGGAGCCCTGAAAGTGGACATTCTGCAGTAAAGATGCAGAATTGGCGTTCTTGGAGCCGCCCGGTCGATGGAGCGCTACATTGAACGATCCTTGGAGCCCGTCCTGAGGCGGGCAGCCTCCGAGTTCCCGGCGGTCGTGCTGACCGGTCCGCGACAGGCCGGCAAGACGACGTTGCTGCAGCGTGTCTTCGGCGGCCGCTACCGCCATCTCTCTCTGGATCTCCCCGACGTGCGCCTGGCCGCTCTGGAGGATCCGCGCGGCTTTCTGGAGATGAACGGTCCTCCCGTCATCTTCGACGAGGTGCAGCACGCTCCGATCCTGCTGCCCTACATCCGGGAACGAATCGACGCGGATCGCGGCGCGCGCGGCCAGTATCTCCTGACGGGGTCTCAGAATCTCATGCTGGCCGAGAAGGTGACGGAGTCGCTGGCGGGCCGCGTGGCGGTCCTCCGGCTCCTCCCTCTGTCGAGGCGGGAGGCGGAGGGCCGGCCGAGCCTTCGTCTGCCTTGGGAGGGCGGCGCCGAGGGCGGAGCCGCGCAGGGCGCCGCCTTCGGCGATCTCTGGCGTGCCTTCCTCCGCGGCGGCTATCCGGAGCTCGCGGCAAGCCCCGGTCGGGACCCGTTCCTGTGGCACGCGAGCTACATGCAGACCTATCTCGAACGGGACGTTCGCACCGTCCGCAACGTCGGCGACCTGAATCAGTATCAGAGCTTCCTTCGGGCGCTCGCCGCCCGAAGCGCTCAGCTGCTGAACCTGGCCGATGTCGCCAGGGATCTCGGAGTCGCCGTCAACACGGCGAAGGCTTGGCTGTCCATGCTCGAGGCGACGTACCAGGTGATCGTGCTCCGTCCGTACTTCGCGAATGTCGGCAAACGGCTCGTCAAGACGCCGAAGGTGTACTTCACCGACGTCGGCACGCTGTGTCACCTGGTGGGATTGAGAGATCCGGAACACGCGGCGTCCGGGCCGATGGGGGGACCGATCCTGGAGACCGCGGTCCTCGCCGAGATCACGAGAACGCTCACTCACCGAGGAGAGGCGCCGCGGATCCACTTCTGGCGAACGAGGGCGGGCGCCGAGGTCGACTTCCTGGTCGAGGCGGGCGGAAAACTCGTGCCGGTCGAGGCGAAGGCGTCGGCTACGCCGCGCCCGGCGATGGCCAGGTCGATCAGGACGCTGCGGAGGGACTTCGGCGAAGCGGTGGCCCCCGGGTACGTGGTTCATCCCGGCGCCGCGCGGCTGACCCTGGGCCAGGGCGCGAGGGCCTTGCCGTTCGGCGAGCTGTAGCCGGGGCGGCGTCTGGCGCGAGCGGCGACCAGTCGCGCGGCGGCGTTGCCGATCGCCGCCAGCTTGCGCCCAGGGACTTCGCTTCGCCAGCAGCCCGTGGCGGGATGCATGGCCGCTCGAATGCAGCGCGACGTTCGCCGCGGGCATACATGGAACGAACCGGGAGCGGGGGCCTGCCGCCCGCATCCGGGGCCTGTTCCCTGCGCGACGGCGCAGCCACAAGGCGGCGGACCCTGCTAGCGTCCGCGGCGCAAGCTTCTGGAAGAGCGGGCGGCCACGCGGATCTCGGCCGCTTGGGAATCGGGCGCGCGTTCTCGGCGCGTGGTACCCGGTCGGGATGCCACTCAAGGAGGAAGGACGATGAGACCAGTCTGCTTTGTCATGGGCGCCGGCGCCGGAATCGGGGGTACCGCGGGCAGGAGGTTCGCTCGCGAGGGGTATCACGCGGTTCTCTGTCGCCGTAGCGACGAAGACGGTCTGAACGCCCTGGTCGACGGCATTCGCGCGGAGGGAGGGGAGGCGTCCGGCTTCCTCCTGAACGCCGTCAAGGAGAGCGCCATCGAGGATCGGATCGCCCACGTGGAGGATCGGATCGGGCCGATCGAGGTGCTGATCTACAACCTCGGCGCTCAGATCGGCGATCGGCCCCTCGCCGAAACCAGCTACAAGGCCTTCGAGCTCGGCTGGCGCATGGCGACCTTCGGGCTCTTCCGGACGGCCTCGGCGCTTTGCCCCCGCATGGTCGAGCGCGGCCACGGCACGCTGATCGTCACCTCGGCCACCGCCGCGGCGCGCGGCGCCGCGGGACAGCACTCCCACGCGTCGGCGATGGGGGGGCGCCGCATGCTCTGCCAGACGCTGAACGCCGAGTTCGCCGCGAAGGGGATTCACGTGGCTCATGTGCTCGTGGATGGAAGCGTCGACGCACCGGACACACTGGGCAAGATGCTTGGCCCGGAACGCTTCGAGGCCCTGCGGAGCACGAAGGGCGCCGCCGACGGCCTCATCCTGCCCGAGCAGGTGGCCGAGACCTACGTCCATCTCGCGCGGCAGCACCGGTCCACCTGGACCTTCGAGCTGGACGTGCGCGCCTACAACGACAAGCCCTGGTGGAACTGAGGCGCCTGTTGAGCCGGGCACCGCGGGACGCCCGGGACGCGATGGCGTCCCCAACGGGATTCGAACCCGTGTTGCCAGCTTGAAAGGCTGGAGTCCTGACCTGGCTAGACGATGGGGACGCGGAGGGACGCGGATTCAGCCTTGGCGCCGCCGCTTACCGCGCTCGGGCTGCGGAGTATACCGCCAGCGGCGTTCGCAGCCGCGGGGCCGCGCTGTCGCGCGGGGAACACACTCCGGAAAGCCGGCGAGGGCGTCGGCGCGCCCAGTGCGACGTTGTTCGCTCCCCGCAACCCCGCGGCGGGCCACCTTGGGCGCCCCGGGCGTCCCCGCCTGCATCCGGCGCCTTCGGTGAGACGCGCTCGCCTCCTCAGAACCAGAATCGCGCCGATAGCGCGACGTCCCTGCCGGGCAGCGGCGCGAACGTCTTCAGCAGGGACGTGTGCATCCGGGCTTCCTCGTCGGTCAGGTTCCGCCCTCGCAGCAGCACGTCGAAGATCTGGCCCTTCAGCGTGAAGCGCCGGCCGACGTGGGCGTTCAGCATCGTATAGCCGTCGGTCGGCGTCTCTTGGACCGCGACGTCGTTCTGGTCGTCGACCCACCGCCACTCGATCGCCGCCCGCCAGTCGTGGCCGTGGTAGTGGATGCCGGCGCTCAGGCTCAGCGGCGGAATCCTCGGCAAGGCGCCGCCCTCGTCCAGCTCGGCGTCGACCGCGTCGCCCATCATCTCCATGTGCAGGTCGTGCCCGTTCCACTCCGCAAGCTCGACCCGCGCGTGGAACTCGGCGCCGGTCATCGTCGCGTTGCCCTGACTGTAGTTGGTGACCGGGAAGCCATCCATCTCGGCGCCGGTGAACGCGTGGTAGATGAAGTCCTGGAAGTCCTGCCGGAACAGGGTCAACTTGCCCTGGATGGCCCCCTCCTCCCTGCGCAGGGTGAGGTCCAGACCGACGCCGACTTCCGCGTCCAGGTCCGGGTCGCCGATGTCGAAGGTCCGGGTGGGTATGTGAGCCCCGTTCGAGAACAGCTCTCCCGGGCTGGGGAGACGAACTGAGCGGGAGGCGGACAGCCCCAGGTTCCACGCCTCTCCGGTCGTCCAGACCAGGCCGGCCGAAGCGGAGACGCCGTCGCTGGACCAAGCCGCTCCGTTCGCCGGATCGTGCTCGGCCTGTTCGAAGCGGGCGCCGAACTGCCAGCGAACCGATCCCCTTTCGATTTCCTGGGAGGTGAAGGCTGCCCAGGTGTCCGAATGGGTCGGAGGGATGAAGGCTTCGGCGCCGACCGCGGCGAGATCGCGGTTGACGTACTGCAGGCCGACGCTGCCCCGGCTGGCGCCCCGCTCGCGCTGGAACAGTTCGACCCGGGTCTCGAACAGGTCGTTGGTGTAGAGGACGCCGGTCTGGCCGCTCGCGAACTCGACGTGCTCGTAGTCCGTTCCGGACATCTGCACGTCGAGCCTCTCGAAGGCGGTCGCCGACAGTTGGACGCTGCTTCCGAGGTCGACTCGTTGCTGCCTCATGTCGAGGCGAATGTCCTCGTCCTGGTGGTCGTCCTCGTCGCCGTGGTCGTCATTCTCATCGTGATGATCGTACTCGTCGTCGTCGTGGTCTCCCCCGTGATCGTGCCCCGCATGGCTGTGGGCGCCCGGAGGAATGCCGTAGCCGGTGTTGAAGCCGCTGAACGAGACGCCCAGGAGGACGCGGTCGCCGAAGAAGCGGGTGACGCCGAACCGGCCGCTCTCGGTCGTCAGGTCCGTGTTCGGAACGATGCCGAAGCTGTTCTCCTCTTCGTGATCGTCATGATCTCCGTGCTCGTCCTCGAGGCGGGCGTAGCCCGGGATGTCGTACGGATCGGTCCGTCGGCTGACGGCCCCGATGTGCCAGGCCCATTCGCCGCCGCCGCCGTTGAGCCGCAGGGCGCCCGTCCTCTCGCCGGAAACCGAACCCCCGATCAGGTCGATCCTGCCGCCAAGGGTCTTCGGCGCTCGGTTGGCTGGAATGCGACCGTCGACGACGTTCACGGCGCCGCCGATGGCGCCCGAGCCGTAGCGGAGCGTGGCCGGCCCCCTCAGCACTTCGATCTGATCGGCCAGAAGCGGGTCGGACGTGACCGCGTGATCGGCACTCTCCACGGAAACGTCGCCGGTCCGCATGCCGCCGTTGAGCACCCGAACACGGGCGCTCGACAGGCCGCGGATGATCGGCCGCGCCGCTCCCGGCACGAACGCGGTCGAGGACAGGCCCGGTTCTCCCGCCAGGGCCTCGCCGAGCGTGGCGCCCATGCGCAGTTGCAGGTCGGCGCCGCCCAACACGGATATGGCGTTCGGCAGCTCGGACTCGTTCCGGACACCGCCGGAGGCGGTGACGACGATCTCGTCGAAGTGGGTGAAGTGATCGTGTTCCAGGGTGACGGTCGTCTCCTGGCCAGCCGAAACGGTGATCGGCTCGCTGGTCACGCCGACGGACGGGGTGGCGACGATCACGAGATACGTGCCGGGAGGCACGGCGTCGAAACGAAACGTCCCGTCCGCCGCCACCGAGGCGCTGAGGGACAAGTCGGAGAGTCGAGCGACGGCGAGCGAGATGCCGACCTCGCCGGGGCTCGTGACCGTGCCGGCCACGGATCCCGTCGCCTGGCCCGTGGCCGTCGGCGGATTGAGAAGGAGGGCGAGAGCGCAGAGAGTGGCGGCCGCCGCTGTCTGGCGCCAACGGGGCCGGCGCGGCGGATGAGAGTTCGAGAACGCGTCGAGGGTAGCGAGCATGGTGTCGGGTTCCTGGGTCATGGTTGGAGATCCGGGGTCGTTCAGTCCGAGTCGAAGGGTGTCCGGCGCCGACCGCGGAATCCGCGGCGGGCGCGAACCTGTTGCGGCAGCGGCAAGGCGTGACGGCGCCAGCCTGCCGCTGACGGCCGGGCGACAGCGCGATTCCCTTGGGTAAGCCGCGGCTGACGCGATGGCGTCGTCGCCGTCGCCCGGAGGCGTGCGGCGTTGACGCCCGCTCTGTCTGCTTTCGACGCCGCCTCGTCGCGGTGTGCGCGGGGCGGCGCCGCGGTCGGCTCAGCCTGGGGGCGGACCGCGAGCGGTCTGGCGGCTCAGGGCGCCGCGGCTGGAGCCGCCGTCGTTCTCGGACCTTGCCGCGGCCGAAGCGGGGTCAAGCGGTCTCGCAACGAAGCTCCCGCCGACCGCGGCCGTCTTCGAGCATCCGAGCCTGCAGGCGACACAAGAGTGTTCGCGCGGCGCCGGGGCGGCGCCCAGGCTGGCGTGGTTGGGCGCCCCGGCGGCCTCGGCTTCGTGGTCGATTGCGCACCAGGCGTAACTCGCCGTCGGCGCGTCGTGGTCATGGCAGCCCACGTCCCAGGCGCCGGCGACCACCGTGGCGATCGTCAGCGCGATGACGTTGACGATGGCTGTCGGCGAGTGGGATCGGCGCGGCGCGGACGGATTCATCGCCTGTCGGCGTGTGTGGAGATCACGCATGAACGCTGCATCGGCGCCGCGGTTGCCCGGCGGCCTGTCGTCGGGTCCTTCGGAAGGAAGACGCGTTGCCCGCCGGACGACGCCGCCGGACAACGCCCGGGACCGTGCCGAACCCGACTCAGAACCAGAATCGGGCCGAGAGCGTCACGTCCCTCCCGGGCAGCGGCGCGAAGTTCTTCAGGAACGACGTGTGCACGCGCGCCTCCTCGTCCGTCAGGTTGCGGCCCCGCAGCAGCACGTCGAGGATCTGGCCGCCGAGGATGAAGCGCCGCCCGACGTGCGCGTTGACCAGCGTGTAGCCCTCGGTTGGGGCTTCCTGTTCCGCGACGTCGTTCTGGTCGTCGAACCAGCGACCCTCCACCGCTGCGCGCCAGTGGTGGCCGTAGTAGTGGAGGCCGGCGCCGAAGCTCATCGGCGGAATCCGCGGCAGGGCGCCGCCCGCGTCGAGCTCGGCGTCTACCGTGTCAGCCATCGCCTTCAGGTGCAGGTGATGGTCGTTCCGGTCGAGCAGTTCCAGCCGGAGCCGGAGTTCGGCGCCCTCGGTGGAGGCGTCGGCCTGCGCGTGGCGGAGCACCGCGACCCCTTCCTTCTCCTCGCCGGTGAACCGTTGGTGTATGAAGTCGCTGAAGCTCTGGCGGAAGATCGTCAGTTCGCCGGTCAGCGGTCCTTCCGCCTTGCGCAACGACACGTCGATGCCCGTGCCGACCTCGTTGTTCAGGTTCGCGTCGCCGATCTCGTAGCTCAGGGTGGCGACGTGCAGGCCGTCGGAGTAGAGCTCCTCCGACGTGGGCAGGCGATCGGACCGGGAGACCGACACGCCGAGCGTCCAGTCGGAGTCGGCTTTCCAGACCAGGCCCGCGGAAGCGGACACGCCGTCGTGCGACGTGGCGCGAGCGCTCGTCGGATGGTGGTCGAGCTGCTCGAAGCGAGCGCCGAACTGCCAGCGGACGGGGCCGGCCTCGATCTCCTGGGACGTGAAGAGAGCCCATCCCCGGGACTGCGTGGGGGGAACGAAGGCTTCCTCGCCGAAGGCGGCGAGATCGCGGTCCGTGTACTGGAGACCGACGGAACCGCGGCCGCGGCCGCGCTCGCGCTGGAACATCTCGACCCGGGTCTCGAAGTACTCGTTGGAGAACGTCGTGCCCGGGTCGGGACCTTCGAGTTCGACGTGCTCGTAGTCCGTTCCCGCCATCCGGACCTCGACTCTCTGGAAGACGCCCGCCGTCGGCAGGGCTTCGGCCTGGACGTCGACGCGGCGCTGCTTCATGTCGATGCGGATCGGAAGCTCTTCTTCGTGATCGTCGTCGTCATCATGATCGTCATGGTCGTCATCGTGCTCGTCGTCGTCATGGTCCTCGGCATCGTGGTCGTCATGATCGTCGTGGTCGTCATGATCGTCGTGATCGTGATGAGCGTGGGCGCCGGGCGGGAGCCCGTAGTCCGTGTCGAATCCGCTGACTGAGACGCCGATGAGGCCGCGGTCGCCGAAGAAGCGGGCAAAGCCGAACCGGCCGCTCTCGGTCTTCAAATCCGTGTTCGGGACCATCCCGAAGGTGTTCTCTTCTTCGTGGTCGTCGTCATGGTCGTCGTCGTCATGGTCGTCATCATGATCGTCGTCATCGTGCTCGTCGTCGTCATGATCGTCATGATCATCATGATCGTCGCCCTCGACGCGGGCGTAGCCGGGGCTCTCGTACGGGTCGGTCTCCCGACTGACGGCGCCGAAGCGCCAGGCCCACTCGCCGCCGCCGCCGCCGAGGTGGACCGCGCCCATCCGCTCGTCGGCCGCGGATCCGCCGCGAAGGTCGATCGTGCCGTTGACGGCCTTGACCGGCCTTTCCGTCGGAATCCGGCCGTCGATCACGTTGACCGCGCCGCCGATGGCCTCGGAGCCGTAGCGTAGGGTCGCGGGGCCGCGCAGCACCTCGATCTGCTCCGCGTGCGCCGGTTCGAAGGTCACGGCGTGGTCGGCGCTGACCACGGAGGCGTCGCCCGTGTCGAGCCCGCCTTCCATGACGCGGATCCGGGTGCCGGTCAGGCCGCGAATGATCGGTCGCCCGGCGCCGGGAACGAACGCCGTCGAGTACACGCCGGGTTCGCCCTCCAGCGTCTCGCCCAACGTGGCGCCGAGGCGCAACTGGAGGTCCGTGCCGGACAGCACGGAGACGAGATTCGCCAGCTCCGAGGCGCGGCGCCGGTCGCCGGTCGCGATGACCACGATCTCGTCGAAGTGCGTTCCATGCCGTATCTCGAGCTCGACCTTCGCTTCCTCGCCGCCGGTCACGGTGACCGTCTCCCGTGTCGTGCCGAAGGCGGGAATCTCGACGACGACGAGCCAGGCGCCGACCGGCACTTCGTCGAATCCGAACGTGCCGTCCGTCGACACCGCCGTGCTGATGCCGAGTGCGGGAATGCGGGCCACGGCGAGCACGATCCTCTCGCCGTGGGTTTCGAGGGCGCCGGCGACGGAACCGGTTTCCTGGGCGCCGGCCGTCGGTGGGACGAAGAGGAGAGCGAGGGCGCACACGAGGGCGCCTGTCATTGCCCGACGGCCGCGGATGCGGCGTCTGCGGAGCGGATGAGAGTTCAAGGCCTTGGTGCGGTTGGCGATCATGTCTGGAGTTCCTGGGTCGTTCGGTTGGGGTCGAAGGGGTGTTCTGGAGCTGGCCGCGGAATTCGCGGCGATGGGCGCTCGACGAATCGTCGGCGGGTCCGTCGGCTGGGTCGGTCGGCGGGGCGACGCGGCGACTCCGCGGGATCCGTCAAGGCGGACCGCGTCGTCGCCATCGTTCCCCTGTCAGGGGCGCCGCCGCCTCTCGGTCGGCGCGGATCGGATGCGCGTCGGCTCAGGCGAGCGGCGGCCCGCGCGCGGGCTGCCGCCAACGCTCGCCGCGGCTCGAGCCGGGCCCGTGATCGGACCCTGACGCGGTAAAGGAGAGGTCGAGCGGACTGGCGGTCGAGCTCTTGCGATCCTCGACGGTCTTCGTGCGGCCGAACTGGCAGGCGACGCAGGAATGCTCGTGCGGCGCCGCGGCCTGAGCGAGCATGGCGTCGCCGAGGATGCCGGCGGCCTCCCCCTCGTGGTCGGCCACGCAGCGGGAGGCGTTCGCCGCGACCGGGTCGTGACCGTGGCCGCTCAGGTCCCAGGCGCCAGTGAGCAGGGTGGCGGTCGTCAGCGCAAGAGCGTGGACGACGGCGAGTGGCGAACCGGACCGCAGCGACATGGGGAAGCGGAGGCTAGCAGAGTCGCGGACGGCGAGTCTGAACGGCGGCGGGCGGGACGGCGGAGAACCGTGCGCTACGCTCCATCGGCTTCCTATGCGAAACGACCGAGGACAGGACATGGCGGCGGAAGAGGTTCGCTACGAACGGCGGGGCGCGGTCGCGGTGCTGACGCTGGACCGCGCCCGCTACCACAACGCGCAGAGCTGGAAGCTGCTCGACGACCTGGACCGGCAGCTCGACCGGGCGATGGCCGACGAAGACGTCCGGGTCGTCGTGCTGAAGGGCGCCGGCAAGCACTTCTCGTCCGGGCACGATCTGGGCACGCCGGAGCAGCAGGCGGACATCGAGGCCCGGGGTCTGACCGAGTGGGTCGGCATGGACTGGTACGAGGCCTTTCGCTGGTACAACCTGGACAACACGGTCAAGTGGCGCAACCTGCCCAAGCCGACGATCGCCATGGTCCATGGCTACTGCATCTTCGGCGGCTGGATGATCGCGGCGGCGATGGACCTGATCTTCGCCGCGCCCAGCGCCCGGTTTCTGGCGAGCCTGTTCGAGACGTTCACCGTCCCCTGGGACATTCATCCCCGCAAGGCGAAGGAACTGCTGTTCGAGAGCCGGTTCATCGACGCGGAGGAGGCGCGCGAGCTGGGCCTGGTCAACCGCGTCTGCGCGGAGGAGGAACTGGAACGCGAGACGCTGGCCTATGCCGAACGGGTCGCCGAGAACGATCCGGCCGTGCTGCGACTCGGCAAGCTGGCCGTGAACAAGGCCCAGGACGCGATGGGCTACAGCGCCAACGTCGAGGCCGCCTTCGCGGACTACCTGGTGGTACGGGAGATCCGCGGCGCCTCCAGCCGGGCCGACGGCGGCCGCCGCCTGGCCGGCGTCGACCTGGCGCTGCGGGGCCAGCGCGGCGGTCGCGCCGGACAGACGCCGCCGCCGGCCCCGGACGACGCGTCGGCGGCCAGCGAGGACGCGTGAGAGCGCAGCCCCGCGCCGCCGCCTCGTCGGCTTTCCGGGGTATGTCCCCCACGCGACAGCGCAGCCCCGCGGCGGCGCACCTCTCGTACACACGCCTCCAGCATCGCGAGACGCGATACGCTCGGCAGCCATGGCGGAACCCCTCCTCGGAAGCCCCCAACGCTCGCGCGAGCCGCGGCGTCCGCTCGACCTGCGGGACTTTCCGGGATGCCGCGCCGTGTCTCTGTCGGCCGAGGATCTCGACGACTACGAGGGCCGGATCGAGTATTGGGAGGCGCGCAGTTCGACCGCAATCGTGCTGGCGGAGCCGCCGACCGCCTATCACGAGATCCCGTCGCATGGCCTTGGCGGGTTGATCCGGGAGGTCGCGATGGCCCGTGGTTCGGAGATTCGGGCCCTTGGCTCGACCGATCTGGTCCAGTTCGACGAGGACGGCGTGCGCGAGGTGCTGATGCAGGCCGACGCGACCTTTTTTCTGCACCATCCCTGGCCGCGCGATAAGGTGATCGATGTCGACATCGGCCCGCTGCCCGACGTGACCCTCGAGGTCGACCACACGACCGATGTCCGGCGGCGGAGGCTGGATGTTTATGCCTCGTGGGGCTTTCCCGAGGTGTGGGTGGAGACGCCTTCGCCGGCGTGGATGGCGCCGCGGACTTCGGGCCTGCCGCGGCTGACGATCTGCCTGCTGGCAGGGGCCGCCGGCCACGAAGGGGCCGGCTATGTCGAGTCGGCGGTCAGCCGGGCCTTTCCGGGTTGGCGAGCGGCGGAGATCCACCGCGCGCTGAACGAGGAGAAGCGTTCGGAGGAGACCGTGGCGGCGGTGCGGCGGGTTGGCGAACGGATGGCCAGGGCGGCGGGGGGCGGCCCGGACGCGGACCCGTTCCTCGGCGCCTATCGGGCGGAGAGCCGCGCCGAGGGCTTCGCGGATGGCCGCGCCGAGGGCCGGCTGGAGGAAGCTCGACTCCTGGTCAGGCAGGCGCTCGAGACGCGAGACATTCCGGTTGCGGGCCCTGTCGACGCTTGGCTGGCCGGCCTCGATTCGTCGACGGACAGTTCCGCGCTGATGGCGGCCGCACTGCGTTGCCGGGACGCGGCCGACTTCCTGCGCCGGGTCCGGCAGGCTTGCGACGCTTCGCCGGACGCGTAGCGCTTCACGCCGGTGACGGGGTTGCCGCTCCGCCGAGCCACGGCAGCCAGGAGGACGACGCCCTCGACGGTCGCGCGGGAGAGGTTCGACTTGTTCCTTCCCGTCAGCAAGGCCAGCTCGGTCAGCGAGTCCGGCCGCTCCTGGGCGATCAGGGCAAGCAGCTCACGGTTGCGTTGCGAGAGCACCTTCGCGAAGCCCTCCAGGGAGGTGAACCACACCGTCGGCTCTTCCCTTGCCGGTCGGTAGTCGCCGCGGGCGATCGCCAGCGTGCGCTCCTTCATCTGGCCGTGGTCGGCGATGCCGATCCTGAGTGTTTTCATGGGACGGATCCCCTTTCGCGCAGAACGTTGTGCAGATGGAGCATGTCGGCATTCGGGAGCTTCATCTGAAGACGGGCGAATGGGTCCTCCGGGCGCCAGGCCGGAATGGTAGCGTTGCGCCGCCATTCGGAAACCGATGACTGAGGGAGGTGTCGGAATGAGGGTTGAGCGTTTCCTTCTCCTGAACCTGGCGGCGCTTCTTGCGGCGCCGATGGCCGGCGCCGCCCAGGACGACGGCCCGAGGCGGGCCGACGGCAGGCCGGACCTGTCCGGCGTGTACAACGTGGCGACCCTGACGCCGCTGACGCGGCCGCGCGAGTTCGGCGACCGGCTGACCCTGACGGACGAAGAGGCGGCGGCGATCGCCCGGCGCAAGGCGGAAGTCTACGAGGCGGACTACAGGCCCAGCGACCCGAACCGCGAAGCGCCGCCGGTGGGCGGCGCGCCGATCTTCGATCCGGGGCTCGAAGTCGCGTCAGGCGGCAGCGGCGGCTACAACGCCTTCTACATGGACCCCGGCGACAACGTGATCTGGATCGACGGCAAGTGGCGGACCTCGATCATCACCGATCCGCCGAACGGCCAGTATCCGGCGATGACGCCCGGCGGCTTGGCGCGGGCGGCGGCGCAGTTCGCGGCGTTCGGCCACAAGAACACGGGAACCGCCTGGTGGCTCGACGAGAACGAGGACGGTTCGGGGCCCTACGACGACATGGAACAGCGGCCGCTCCCGGAGCGCTGCCTGCTCGGGTTCAGTTCGACCGGCGGGCCGCCGATGCTGCCGGCCCTCTACAACAACCACAAGCGGATCGTGCAGACCGGGAACCACGTGATGATCCTGATCGAAATGGTTCACGACGCCCGCGTCGTGCGCATCGGCGGCGAGCACGCGCCGGCCGCGGAACGCCGGTGGATGGGCGATTCGATCGGCTGGTGGGAAGACGACACCCTGGTCGTCGACACGACGAACTTCGGCGAGGAACCTGCCCTCGGTTCGGCGACGCGGGACCTGCACGTCGTGGAGCGCTTCCAGCGCCTGGCCGACGGCAACCTGCTCTACGGCTTCACGGTCGAGGATCCGAACGTCTGGGAGACGGCCTGGAGCGGCGAGTACGTCTGGCGGTCGACTCCCGGCAAGGTGTTCGAGTACGCCTGCCATGAGGGCAACTACGCGCTGGGCAACGTGATGCGCGGCGCCCGGCTGCTGGAGGCTGACGCGGTCGCCGCGGCGGGCGGCGGCGAGTAGTCGGGCGGCTGGTTGGAGCGTCGTTGACGGATTCCGCCTTCGGCGGATGCCGGCGGGGGCGCCGGCGGACCCGGTCGTACCTCAGCGGTCGAGCACTGGCAGCACGATGCGGGAGGGATGCTCCGGCGAGTGGTGGACGGCGTTCCGGGCCACCCGCCACTCGGTTTCGTTGTAGTTGGCGCCGCCCGTGTTCAGGTTGCGGTCGTAGCGGGGGAAGTTGCTGCTCGAGACCTCGATCCGCAGGCGGTGGCCGACGCCGCGCTGGTCGAAGGCGCCGGGCTCGTGGTCGCCCATGCAGCAGAAGGCGCCGCCGTGGGTCGGCGTCGGCGAGCCCGGGTCGTAGACGAAGCGGTCGACGTCGGCGCCGTCGCCGGCGGCGTCCGTCGTCAACCGGCCGTCGCCGCCGGAGCTGTTCGCCGAGCCGTCGCTGTCGAGGTAGAAGGTCATCGGTTCGACGCCGGCCGGCGGCCAGTCGGCGGCGTTCCGCCAGGCGTGCTCGCCCATCAGGAAGTAGCGGACCCTAGCGTAGCGGTGTTCGAAGCCGTTCGCTTCAGGCTTCGCGAAGCGGTCGAGGAAGCTCCAGAGCATCTCGTCGAAGCCGAAATCCGTGTCGCCGAAGTTCCGTTCGCCGACGATCAGCGGATTCGTCAGGCGGTACATGTTGCAGTGCAGGCTGGGCGCGATGACCATGTACTGGCGGTCTCGTACCTCCGCGTCGGCGTTCTCGCGTACATGCCGGTAGAGCGCCAGGTTCGGCGACACGGAGAGGTCGTACCAGGAGTTGACCCACAGCGCCGGCACGCCGAACGGTTCGTCGTCGTGGTAGAGGCCGCCCTGGCGCCAGGCCGGGTCGTCCGGCCGACGGGCCGCGAACTCCCGGAAGATCCCCTTCGGTCCGCCGACGGACTCCATCAGGGTCTGGATGGGGAGATGCCAGAGCGCCTGCTTCCAGTCGACCCGGGGCATCTTCGCGGCGAGGTCGAAGTATGTTGCGAGCCGCTCCAGATCCTCGCGGCTGGTGTCCGGCGGGAAGGTCGGACGCTGCGTGTTCTGTTCGCCGAACAGCCAGACGGCCATCGGCAGCTGAATCGCTCCGCCGCGGTAGAAGTTCCCCTGTTCGTGGAACGGTCCCATGCGGCCGATGCCGGCGCCCTGCCCCATCGGCACGGCGGCGGCGTGGCCTGGGTGGCGCATCGCGGCGAGTGCCATCTGCCACTCCGCGGTCGACGAACAGCCAAGCGTGGCCACCTTTCCGTTGGACCAGGGCTGGTCGACGATCCAGGTCAGCGCGTCGTAGCCGTCCGTTCTCGGTCGGCCCAGGATCTCCCAGTCGCCCTCCGAAAAGAACCTGCCGCGCTCGTTCTGGACCACGAAGGCGTAACCGCGCTCGACCGCGTCGAGGCCGAACTTGAGCAGTGCGCTCGGCCGCTCCGGGTTGGGCGGCGGCAGCGGGCTGACGTTGTACGGCGTGCGCCAGAAGATCGCCGGCACGGGGCCGCGCGCGTCCCGCGGCCGGTAGATCTCGGTGGCAAGGCGGACGCCGTCGCGCATCGGCATCATGACCATCCGGTCCACTTCGGCGAGACGGTGGAGGTCGGCCCGGCGCACCGGGTCCGGCGTCCGGTGAATCTGGGCGAGTGCCGGGGAAGCGACCAGGGCCAGGGCGGCGGCGACTGGCGGCAGCTTGACGAACGTTCCGATGTGGCGCATGAGGACGGTCTCCGGGAGGGCGCGTTCCGGCGCCTTCCTGGCCGCCTGGAACTGCCGCGCCGCTCCTCTTGTTCTTGCGCCGAGCATTCTGCCAGTTGCGGCCGCCCGGGACGCGACGGCCCGGCCTGGCGACCGGCGGCCCGGCGCTCCGCCTACGGATCCCGAAGCGGAACGCAGCCGACGTCGGCGACGACGCGCTGGCCGTCGTCGCCCAGAATCCAGTCGGTTGCGGGCCGTGCTCCCTCGGGCCGCTTCTCCCCGCCGCGTCGGCGTCTCCACGCTCTCGTCGCGGGCCTCGCTGAAACAGGACGGCCAGTCGGTTACTGTTCCGCGGATGGCCGAGGCGCCGAGGCGACGGAAGCGGCGAGAGGGACGCGGTCCCGGCCTGTTCGGCCGTTTCCTGAACGCGGTCGAGTTCCTCGGCAACCTGCTGCCGCACCCGGTGACGCTGTTCGCGGTGCTGGCGCTGCTCATCCTGCTGGTGTCGGGGATGGCGGAGACGTTCGGCTGGCGGGTCGACGACCCGCGCCCCGCCGGCGTCTCCGGCCGCTCCGAGGACGGCGTCATCCGCGCGGTCAGCCTGATGAACCCGGAGGGGATGCGCCGGATCGCGATGAACCTGGTGACCAACTTCACCGGCTTCGCGCCCTTGGGCACGGTCCTCGTCGCGCTGCTCGGAGTCGGCGTCGCCGAACGGTCTGGCCTGCTCGGCGCGCTGCTGCGGGCCCTCGTCCTGGGCGCGCCGCGAAGCCTGCTGACCGCGGTCGTCGTCTTCGCCTCGGTGGTCTCGAACACGGCGTCGGAGATGGGCTACGTCGTGCTGATCCCGCTGGCGGCGGTCGTCTTCCGTTCGGTGGGCCGCCACCCGCTGGCGGGTCTGGCGGCCGCGTTCGCCGGCGTTTCGGGCGGCTACTCCGCGAACGTGCTGATCGGCACCGTCGACCCGCTGCTTGCCGGGATCACGACCGAGGCCGCCCGCATCATCGATCCGTCCTACGCGCCGGGCGCCGCCAACGAGATTCCGGCCACCGCGAACTACCTCTTCATGTTCGTCAGCACGTTCATGATCACCGCCATCGGCACGCTGGTGACGACCCGCATCGTCGAACCCAAGCTGGGGACGTTCGATCCGAGCCGGGCGGCGGACGATCTGGAGGATCCGGAAGACGGCCTGAAGACGCTGTCGCGGGAAGAGAGGCGCGGCCTGAAGCTGGCGGGGCTGACCGTCCTCGTCATGCTCGGGGGGCTGGCGCTGCTGGCTCTGCCCGAGAACGGCTGGTTTCGCGACCCGGCGGCGAACGCGCTTCTGATCGACGACCTGAGACCGATGCTGCGGAGCGTCGTCGCCCTCATCTTCGTCTTCTTCATCGTGCCGTCGATCGTCTACGGGCGGGTCACGGGGTCGGTACGGAACGACCGCGACGTGATCGACGGCATGGGCAGGGCGATGAGTTCGCTCGGGCCCTACCTGGTGCTGGTCTTCTTCGCCGCGCAGTTCGTGTCGTTCTTCAACTGGACCAACCTGGGGACGATCACGGCGGTGGTCGGCGCCGATCTGCTGACCCGGTTCGACCTCACGGGACCGGTCGTCTTCCTGCCGTTCATCCTCATGTGCTGCTTCGTCAACCTGATGCTCGGCAGCGCGTCCGCGCAGTGGGCGGTGACGGCGCCCATCTTCGTGCCGATGCTGATGACGGTCGGCTACAGCCCCGAGGTCATCCAGGCCGCCTACCGGATCGGCGACTCGACGACGAACATCATCACGCCGATGATGAGCTACTTCGGCCTCATCCTGGCGGTGGCCATGCGCTACGACCGGAAGCTGGGGATCGGCACGCTGATCGCGACGATGATCCCGTATTCCATCTCGTACCTGATCGGCTGGGTGACGCTGTTCTACGTCTGGGTGTTCGCGCTCGGCCTGCCGGTCGGTCCCGGCTCGCCGACCTGGTACCCACCCTGAACCGACGGCCTCCTCGCCGGGGCCGCCGCTCCGCGGGCGCTGTCAAGGTCCTGTTACGATGCCCCGTTCCGCCCCGGCGCGAGTCGGCGCGGAGGAGGGGAGATCGCCTATGGCCAGACCTGGTCCGACCACGTTCGCGAAACGTCAACGAGAGATGCGCAAGCGCCAGAGGCGCCAGGAAAAGCTGGAGCGGCGCGCGCAGCGGAAGGCGGAGAAAGAGGAAGCCGCCCTCGAAGCGCCGGAGAACACGACCGGCGAGGACCCGGACATCGCCGGGATCGTCCCGGGTCCGCAGCCGCTGCCCGACTGGGACGACTGACGCCGTCTCCGTCCGCCGACGTCCTCGTCGGCTTTCCGGAATGTGTTCCTGCGTGACGGCGCTAGCAGGGTCCGCCGCCTTGTGGCCGCGCCGTCGCGCAGGGAACAGGCCCCGGATGCGGGCGGCATGCCCTCGTCCCGAAGTCTGTTCCATGCAAGTCCGTGGTGGAAGTGCGCGTGGCTCGAATGCAGCGCGACGTTCGCCACGGGCTGCTAGCCCCCGGCGGCTTCCGCCGTCTCGGCCGGCGCGCCGAACAGCCGGTTGACGTGGGCTTCGGGCAGGGGCTGCGTCAGCCTGGACACGATCCAGGTCCCGGCGATGGACACGATCTCGCCGACCACGGCGCAGGAGTACGGGTTGATCTGGTAGTGCGCGAGCCACTGCGCGACACCCGAGAGGGGGCCGAGCGAGCCGGGGTCGACGATCATCCAGGGCAGGCCGCTGCGCAGCAGGACGAAGGTGAGCATGCCGCTGACCAAGCCCGTGTAGGCGCCGGCCAGAGTGACGCCGCGCCACAGGCCGCCGACCACCAGCGGTCCGGCGAAGGCCGCCATCATGCCTCCGGAACCGACCCAGACGAGCAGCGCGATGTTCATGTCCTGCATCGCCCACGCCATCCAGGTGCAGAGGATCAGCACGATCACCGTGCTCCAGCGGCTGATCACCAGCACCTTGCGGTCGACTTCCTCGTTGCTCAGGTGGGGCGAGTACCTGGGGACGATCGACCGGCGGTAGATGTCGTTGGCGACGATCTGGGAGGACGAGACGACGAGGCCGTCCGCCGTCGACATGATCGCGGCAAGAATGCCCACGCCGATCAGGGCGGCCAGCCAGGTGGGGAACAGTTCGATGAAGAGCGCGGGGAGCGCCTCGTTCGGATTCCGGCCGGCGGCGAGCAGCTCGGGGCCCAGCACGCCGCGGGCCAGGATGCCGCCAAGCCCCAGCATGCCCATCGTCAGACCGACGGCAAAGGCGAGCTTGACGAAGCGCATCCGGTCGCCGTCGTTCTTGAGCGCCCAGACCTTGTTGCCGATGTGGGGCAGCATGCCGAGCGGAATGTGGGCGAACAGAACGCAGGCGATGGCCCACCACGAGTCGTAGAGCGAGTTCGACCGGTTGAGCGGCCCGACCAGGTTCTCGTCCTGCGCCCGGAGGTTGTCGACCATGCCCGAGAAACCGCCGTCCATGCCGGAGGCGAACAGGAACATGACGATGACGACGACCGCTACGCCCAGCATCATCATTCCCTGGATGCCGTCGGTCAGGATGTCGGCGTGGGCGCCGCCAAGCACGACGTACACCAGGAGCACGCCGGAGGTGATGATCAGGGCCGTCATCGGCTGGAGTCCGAGCATGGTCTCGAACATGACGAGGCCCGACACGAGTTGACCGGCGATGTAGAAGAAGAGGACCAGCGAGAAGATCGAGACCAGCAGGCGCACGCCGTCGCTTCGATAGCGATCGCCCAGGTACTCGGGGATCGAGCGGTTGCCGAACTTGTGACCGGAGTTCGCGACCAGTCTGATCGTGATCAGGACGCCGAAGTAGACCCCCATGGGATAGAGGAACTTGCCCCAGACGCTGGCCATCCCGAACTGGTAGCCGAGGCCGGGACTGCCGAGGAAGGTGGCGCCGCTCGCGGTGGTGGCGGCGAACGCCAGGGCCAGGAACAAGGGGCCGTAGCTGCTCCGCGCGGTGGCGAAATCGTCGGCGTTGCTGATCCTCCGGCTGGCGATCCAGCCGAACGCGAGCATGCCGACGATGTAGAGGACGAGGAACAACCACGACCAGGCGAACAGACTCATTGACTACCTCCTCGACGGTGCGGGCGGTTCCTGGCCAGGCGCGTCCCGGCGCGGCGGCTTGGCAGCCCGCGGCGAACGCCGCGCTGCATTCGAGCGGCCAACCATCCCGCCCGGCATCGTTGCTCCTCTCGGTCGAAGCTGGCCCGGACTGCTCCCTCGTCGCGCCTTGCCGGACGGCCGCCTGACCTCTCTCGGCGCGACCCGCACTTCCACCACGGGCCGCTAGTCGACAATCGCTTCGTACGCCAGCCGCTTGCTGGCGAAGCGCGCCGCCGAAGCCGTCTGGAAGTCGCGGCTCTGGATCATGCCGACGACGACCAGGTCCTCCACCGGGTGGATGCCGAACCACGTGCCGCCGATCCCGTACCACCAGTACTCGCCCTTGGCGCGTTCATGGTCCGTCGCCGGGTTCGGATCGGTGACGATCGAGAAGTCCAGGCCGAAACGGTTGCCCCGGTAGATCGGGCCCATGTCGGCGACGTTGGCCGGCAGATGGTCGGTGTGCATCAGCTCGACGGTTTCCGGCTTCAGGACGCGGACGCCGTCCAGTTCGCCGCCGTTGGCCAGCATCTGGGCGAAGCGCATGTAGTCCGTCGCGGTGCCGACAAGGCCGCCGCCGCCGGAGAGGAACGTCGGTTTCTCGAGGTACTGCCCGAACTCGACCTTGGTCAGCTTGCCTCCGCTTGACTGGTACATGTGCGAGAAGCGGTCCACCTTGTCCGGAGCCACCCAGAAGGCGGTGTCCGTCATGCCCAGGGGCCCGAAGACGCGCTCGTTCAGGACCTCGTCGAGCGGCTTGCCGGCGAGAACTTCGAGCACGTAGCCCTGGACGTCGACGGCGACGCTGTAGTGCCACATCGAGCCGGGCTGCTGGCGGAGCGGGATCTTCGCCAGCTTGTCGATCATGTCCTTGAGCGTCTGGTTGAAGTCGATGACGCCCGCTTTCGTGTAGAGGGTGTCCACCTGGGACCGGGAGAACAGCCCGTAGGTCAGGCCGGCCGTGTGGCTCATCAGTTCCCGCATCGTCATCGGATGGTCGGCGTCTTCCGTGATCGGGGCGCCGTCGGGGCCGTCCTCCTTCGCCACCTTCAGATCGGTGAACTCGGGAATGAACTTCGACACCGGGTCGTCCAGCGAGAACCGACCCTCGTCGTAGTACGTCATCAGCGCGACTCCGACGATCGGCTTGGTCATCGAGTAGATGCGGAAGATCGTGTCCTTCTCGATCGGAAGCCCGTTCTCGATGTCCCGCTTGCCGTAGGCGTCGAAGTGCACGACCTTCCCCTTGCGGGAGACCATCGTGACGACGCCGGCGAGCTTGGCGTCGTCGACCATGCCGTGCATGGTCCGTGACAGCTTCTCGAGGCCGGCCGGGTCCATGCCGACGTCGGCCGGTTCGGCGTGCGACAGTTCGGGTTCGGCGGCGAAGGCCGGTGCAAGGACGAGGGCCGCAAGCAACAGAGCGGCGCCGCGGGCAAGCGGGGCGGACTGCCCCGGGGGACGCAATCGGATCACGCGAGACTCCTTCCGGTCGGATTGGATTGGGCGCTGGCGATCGTACTACGGTTTCTCGATGGGCCTTGCGTGTCCGTCCTTCCGGCGGCGTCTGGCGTCCGCCGCTCGTCCGCCGCGGCGCAAGCTGCGAAACGGCGCGATCTGTGACATCCTCCTCTCGCCTCGCTGGCGAGGCGCTCGACACCACACGACAACTGGACAGGGAACGATGGCCGAACCGAGCTCTCGACTGACCTGGGCGCGCTGGATCGTCCTCGGCCTGATCGGCGCCGGCCTCCCCATTGCCGCCTGCCGGCGCTCCGTGGCCGGCCCGGTCGACGCGCCGGTGCTGGCCGACGTCGTCACGATCGCCTTCTACGTCCTCGCGATGGTCTGCCTGGGCGTCTCGTTGGCCGTGTCGCTGCCTCGCTCGGGGTAGCTGGCCCGCCGGAAGCGTCCGCGGTGGGCGAGCAGAGGAAGCGCCGGAAGACGACTTCGTTCTCGACGTCCCGGACCGCGGAGAGGATTGCCTCCCCCAGGCTGGGCGCCTCGCGGTCAAACGCGATGTGGTGAGTATCGTCGATACTGCCAATCGTGGCATCGTCGCAACCGGCCTCGAAGAGAGCGTCGACCACCGGTCTGGACCGTAGGTCCGCGCCTTCGACGATCAGCGTGAACTGCTGGTTCGGCATCTTCTTGTCCTCGCAGGTCCTCAGGGAGATTGTGGGCGCAGCGCCTGACCTTGCCTCCGAAGTTCAATGGCATGGTTGCCGGGGTTCCTGGGAGTAGACCGATCCAGAACTGGCAGCCCGAACGGCTGGCTTCGCCGCACCTCGTCATGACGGTTGTCCGAGCGTGGAAGGCGTCCGGCCATGCTACTTTGGCGACTGCCTTGTCCGATGGCCTTCTGATTCGACATGTCCCCGCTTGGCATCAAGATCATCGCCGCCCTGTCGATCTTCGGGGTGGCCATCGTCGGCGGCATGATTCCCATTCTTGTCGCCAGGCAGCGGGCCAGCCGGCGGTACCTTTCCCTGGGCAATGCGCTGGCGGGGGGGATCTTCCTCGGCGTCGGGTTCGTTCACCTGCTGCCCGAAGCCGACGAGGCGCTCCGCAACGTCGTGGACTATCCGCTGGCGCCCCTGCTCGCCGCGCTGGGAGTCGCTCTGCTGTTGTTGATCGACCGGGTCGTCCTCGAAGGCCGCAACTCCATGCTGGACAGGGAGGAAGAGCCGACGAGGCCGCCCTTCTACGCCTTCGTTCTGCTCATCGTGCTGTCCGTGCACTCGGTCATCGCGGGGATGGCTCTCGGCCTTCAGCCGGAAGCCGCGGCCGTCCTGGTCGTCATGCTGGGCATCCTGTTCCACAAGGGATCCGCCGCGTTCGCCCTGATCGTGACGGCGCACTCCGCGGGCAACCGGAAGCCGTGGCAGACGCTGTGGCTCTTCTCCGTCATGACGCCGGTCGGGATCGTGTTCGGCGCCGCGGCGGGGCAGGCGTTCGAGGGGAGAACGGCCCTGATCTTCGAGGGGGGCTTCAACGCGCTCGCCGCCGGCACGTTCATCTACGTGGCGGTGATGGACGTGCTGGACGCCGAGATGTCGAGGGAGCGGGACCGGATCGCCCGCTACGTGCGCAGCTCCCTGATGGGCGAGGACGACGTTCCGATGCCCGAGCAGGACCGGGACCGGGTGCTCAAGTTCGCGCTGGTGATGATCGGCGTGTCAACGATGGCGGCGATGGGCCTCTGGCATCAACACTCCCACTCGGGCCACTCGCACGGCGACGCCGGTCATGCTCATGCTCAAGAGGAGCGGGAGCGGCACGACGATCATGCGCATGACTGAGGATGCGGGGCGCGACGACGACGGCCACGAGACAGGCGACGAGGGCTTCCCCCGACGACCGCGGCAACCAGGACGAAGCGGACGTCGATCAGCATCACGAGGACCACGCGTCGGCGGTCGGGCCGCTTGGCAATGCCGCCGCTGTCGCCCGGTCGACGACGAAACGCGCCATCTCGCGGGCTTCCGAAGCGTCGGACTCCCTGTAAAAGTCGGCCGGCACGATGTCCGGCGCTCCGTAGAACGCGAGCTCCCGGTCACGGCGCAAGCTTCTGGAAGCGGCCGTGAGCTTCTCCAGGTCGTTCGCCGCTTCCGGCGGTAGACGGTCGCGTTCGGCTTCCAGCACGTTTGCCACATCGTGCACTCGAGGCGGGTCGACCCCGACGGCGTGGAGCAGCCCCTTGAGAGCGAGCTCCACGATCTCCTGCGACTCGCGAACCACGTCGGCCCAACTCTCGGCGTCGTACAGCACGTCGAGCGTGCGGAGTCTGACCTGAGCGCGGCGAAGATGATCCGCCGCAAGGGCCGGGTTGCGCATCAGACGGCTTCGGTCCAGTACGGCTGGCCCTGGACCAGGCGCCTGACCAGGCGTCCTTCCGCCAGCGCCCGGCGTATCCGGAGAAGCTCCGTCGACACGTCGCCGTCGCGATCGAAGAGCACTCGGCCGTCGACGGCGGCTTCGGCCCAGAGGCCGCTGAACGTCTCTTCCGCGGGCAGGTGGACAAAGTGCGCATCGACCGGCCTGTTCCGCCATGTGACCGGTTCGGCGTCCCATCTGCGGTAGAGATCCCGCTCGAGCCGGAAGCGTCGGTCGAGGGCGACGAGGACGTCGACGTCGGAGGCGTCCGTCGCTTCGCCGCGCACCCAGGAGCCGTGGAGGACGACCGCTTTCAGGCCGTCGCCGGCGATGGATGAAGCGCGGGAGAGGAGTGTCGCCGCGTCCGGCTCGCCGGCGCTCGCCGACGCAAGATGCCGAACGCAGTACTCGTTGAGCGACAGGCCTGCCGCGCGGGCCGCTCCGTCGAGCGCCGTGTGCAGCGAGGGCGGCATCCGGAGCAGGAAGCGGCCGGATTTCGCGGACCCAACGGAAGATATCGCCATTCGGGGACGAATGGTATCACCGTCAACCTGATCGGGATGATCAGGCGGTCATGGCTGACGCACCGAGACCCGGCTGGCTTCCGAAAGGAGGCCTGGCACGAGGAGACAGCGCTTGATTCCTACCCGAGCCTCGACTCCTTCTTGGCCGTTTCGGATTCAGTCATCGGTTTCTCCTGCTTGCCGCGGGGCTTGCCGGCCGCTCCTGGGCAACGGCGATGCCGCTTCCCGCCGACAGTTCGGCGGCCGCGGCGAGCAGCGTCATGGACGCCGCGAGTCCGAACCGGCTCAGCGTCACCGCGCCGGAGCTACTCGACGGCGTCGAGCGGGATCTCGAACGACTGGCCAGCGGCCGTCTCGACCGAGATGACGAACTTGTCGTCTTCGGGGCGGCTGTAGCTGAGTTTGGCCAGACCTGCTTCTCCTTCGCCCGTGTTCTCGAACTGGACCATCCGGTCCTTCGAGTCGACCAGCTTCATCACCTGGAACCCGTCGTAGCGCGGCTTCATGCCGGAGTCCCACTGCTTGAGGCGCAGCACCAGCGAGTCGTCCTCCTCCTCGATCGAGATCAGCTCGATCATGCTCGTCGTGCCGTCGGGAGCGAAGCCGCGAACCCGAGCTACCATCGAGCCGTTCCTGGGCACGGCCCAGTTTTCTTCGAGTGTCGGGCCGCTCCAGGTTCCGGTCATCCAGGCGAGGTCTTCCACGCTGGGCCCGTGATCGTCGGCGGCGGCGGCAGTCACGAACAGGAGACCGGCGATCGGAAGAACGAAGAGCGTGCGGCGCATGGGCTGTCCTCCAGGGAGTTGATCTGCCGACCTTAGCAGCCCGCGGCGAACGTCGCGCCGTACCCTGGCCCGCATGGTCGCCGATCGCCCGCCGCGGCCGCGGGTCCGCTCGCCGCGGCGGACCTTCTCCCTCGCGGCGCCGCGCCGGAGCGCAACGGCAAACCGGTCCGCCGCTCAGGCGCCGTCGGGCTCGAGTATCCGGTCGGTCGTCGTGTCGCGCCGGATCGCGAACCAGCGCCGGCAGCCCTGGGCGCGGAACCAGCGCTCGGCGACGACGCCTTCCTCGTTGTCGTGGTGGAAGGCGAAGTCCAGGTCGCGCTCGTCCGGGTCGGTCAGGCGGTCCGGCACGCGCCGGATCTCGCCGTGGACGAACTCGTGCACGGAACGGTCTCCGCAGAACGGGCAGGGGATCCGGAGACTCATCGTCAGTGGGTCCCCGCCGACCCGCGGTCGGCCATCGACCGGTCGCGGGCGAAGCGGTCCAGGCCGAATGGCGCGATCAGCTCCGGCGTCTCGCCGGTGGCGATAAGCTCCGCCATCTGCTCACCGCCGGCCGGGATCGCCTTGAAGCCCCAGGTGCCCCAGCCGGTCGTGACGTAGAAACCGGGAACGCCGGTTCGCCCCATGATCGGCGAGAAGTCGGGGCTACGAAGTCGTGGCTCGAGCGGTAGGCGAAGCTGGGCTGCGGGTCGATCTCGGCGCCCAGCAGCATCTCGCCGCGGGCCGTCTGCGAGGCATAGAAGAAGAGCTCCGAAGAAGCGACGATGGGCCCCAGCAGCCGCCCGTACCGGTTCGTGACGAACGCCTGCAGGCGGTGGGTGCGAATGGGCAGGCGGAGGCCGGCCATGGCGGCGAGGCGGCTGACGTGGCCGCCGACCGCCGAGACGACGGCGCCGGCGGCGACGTCGCCCGCCGCGGTCCGGACCCCGGCGACCCGTTCGCCGTCGAGGATCAGGCCCTCCACGGCCGTGTTCTGGTGGACGCGGACGCCGCGTTCCATCGCGCCCTCGGCCAGCGCCCAGACCACGCGATCGTGGCGGGCGGTGGCCCCCTGCCGGTGCCAGGAGGCGCCCAGCACCGGCCAGCGGCCGCCGCCCTCGATGTCGATCTCCGGGCAGAGCTCCCGGATCCCTTGCGGTTCGACGAACTCGGTCCTGGCGCCGAACTCGGTGTTCAGCCTGGCCCGCATCCGTTCGGCCCGCACCGCCTCCTCCGAGTGCGCCATCCACAGCAGACCCCTGTCCTGGTGCATGAGCCAGCGGCCGGTTTCCTCTTCCAGGCCCCGGTAGAGGTCGAGGCTGCGCTGATAGAAGCGGACGGCGGCCGGGATGCCGTAGTTGGCGCGGATGATCGTCGTGTTCCGCCCCGAATTGCCGCCGCCGATGTAGCCGCGCTCGAACACGGCGACGTTCGTCATCCCGTGGCGCGTCGCCAGGTAGTAGGCGGTGGCGAGTCCGTGTCCGCCGGCCCCGACGATCGCCACGTCGCAACTCTTCCTGGGCGGCCGCCAGGTCAGCTTCATCTGGCGCTCCATGAACTCGTTCACGCGGCGCCTCCCTCGGCTTCGGCGAGTGCGCGGCCGAGGCGCCGCTGGAACGCGGCCGCCAGCGGCGCCGGCGCGAGGAGAAGGGTCCTCCCGGGCTCGAACCGGAGCTTGGCCGGAATGCCGGCGACCAGGCCCTGGGCGAAGGCGGCCCGCGCGTCGGGCCGTCGCCACTCGCACTCGCGGTCCAGGAACCGTTCGGCCGCGGCGTCATCGAGCCAGACGTAGCTGAACGCGGTCTCGCGCTCGACGATCGCGTGCGGGTCGCCCGCGACCTCGACCTCCGTCGTCGTCGCCGCCACCAGGAGTTCGTCGGGAGCGGTGCGGAAGGCGAGCGCGCTCGCGGGCCAGGGCGGGTTCTCGACCAGCGCGTCGAGAGCCGCGGGCGCGGCGGACACGCGGGTCGCCTCCAGCCGGCGCAGTCGCGGCGGTCCGGCCGGGGCGTCGGCGCCGAGGTCCGTCGCCTCGGGACGGACGGCCCGGCACTCGCGGACGCTCCGCCGCCACTCGCTGGCCGCGTCGGCCGTCGCGCCAGCCCGTTCTGCCTCCGGGTCCCGCGTCGGGCCATCGATCCGGAGGGCCGAGCGGCCGTCGACCGTGACCTTGCGGGGCAGGACGCCCCGTGCGTCCGGATGGAGCCAGCCGCGCATCAGGGCGCCGCCGCCCGCCGTCGTGCCGGCGTCGGACGTCACGTGTCCGACGTAGCGGTCTCCGTCATGGATCGCCGCACCCTCGACGGACGGCGCCTCGCCGCCGTCCCGCCGCGGCGGATCGCCCGTCCGGAGCAGGACCAGCCGTTTGTCGAGCGGTTGTCTGTTCGTCCGCAGGACGGCCTGACGGCCAACGAAGTCGCCCTTGTGCAGGTCGATCGCCCGCTCAAGGCCGAGCCTTCGCGGGGTCGAGTCGTAGTCCGTGTCCCGACCGATCACGACGCGGCCGCTCTCGAGACGCAGACGGAGCAGCGTCTCGAGTCCGTGCGGCTGGACCCCGAACTCGGCGCCCGCGGCCAGCAGCCGCCGCCACAGCTTGCGGGCGTCAGCGGCCGCCAGGTGGAGTTCCCAGGAGAGCTCGCCGGCGAAGCTCGACGGCGCCGCCCGGCAGTCGACGCCGGCGACGCGCACCCGCAGATGGCGGCCGAACGCGGGAAGTTCCCGGGCGCCGGCACGGGCGAGCAGCCGGGCGGCCAGGGGGCCGGTGACGTTGATCGCCGCCAGCGACGCGGTCTGGTTCAGGATCCGGACGTCGCGGCCGAAGGTCTCGGCCCAGCTCCGCAGCCACGGTTCCAGGAGGCCGGACCCGCCGGAGGTCGAGATCAGGAAGAAACGGTCGCCGGCGCTCCGGTCCGCTTCCCGGCAGAGCATGCCGTCGTCCAGCAGGCAGCCGCGTTCGTTCAGCATGAGAACGCGACGGCAGCCGCCGGGACGGATCGTCGCGACCTTCGTGGCTGCGACCCGCTCGAGGAACGCTTCGGCGTCCGGACCGGATATCGCCATCTTGCCGAGCGGACTCGCGTCGCCGAGCGAGACGCGTTCGCGCGCGGAGCGGTACTCGTCGTCGCTGCGTCCGTAGGTCCAGGGTCGCCACCAGCCACCGACGCGGTCCATTCTCGCGCCGAGGCTCAGGTGCTCGTCGTGGAGCGGCGAGCGGGCGGTGACGGCGGTGTGGGCGCCGGCGGCCAGTTCGCGCACGGTCAGTTGCCGGTTGAGAGGCCGGGCGGTGAAGGCGGGCTGGAGGCGGCCGCCCCGCTCCAGCAGGAAGCTCCGAAGCCAGGGCAGGCAGACGCCGCCCTGGCAGGCGCCGGTTCCGGCAAGCGTGGCGCGCTTGAGCAGTTCCATCTCCTGGAAGCCGCGATTCCACACGTCGTCGAGATCGGCGACCGTCACGCCGCTGCAGGGACACACCGTTCCCTCCCGGGGGCAGGGCGGCAGTTCGGGCTCGGCCGCGGCGCGGCCCGTGACCCGCACCGGCAGGTCCGAGGCCATCCGGGTCAGCGCGTTGCGCGGATTGATGCCGAGGCCGAGGACCGCCGTGTCGCATGCGATCCGCGCATCGGCCGCATCGGCGTCGCCGTGTCGGCGGAGGACGACCGCCTCGATGCGACCGCGGCCGTCGAAGCGGAGGAGCTCCCAGCCGTTCCGGCCGACCGGGAAGTGGCCGGCGAGCGTCCCGTCCGGCAGTCCCGCCGGCCGCTCGCCCACGGCGACCGCGCGGCCCAGGTCGACGCCCGCGGCGACCAGCTCCGCGGCTGCCCGAGCGGTGACCAGTCCCGCCAGATTGCTGCCGGGAACGACCGGCTGGATATCCGCGGCGCCCGTGGCGACGACGATCTCCCGCCGCGGATGGACGTGGAGCACGCGCTCCCCCTGGTCGGAGGCGACGACCAGCGGCCCGGGATAGACCCCCGTCGCCTGCTGTCCGTCCCGGGCGTCGAGCGTGACGACGGAGAGACCCGCGTCCCTGGCCTCCCGCGCGGCCTGCCGCCCCGAACCGCCCTGTCCGATGACGACCGTGTCGCAGTGGACGTGACGCACCGGCGCCGGCCTCCCGGCGGACATCGGCTCGGCGGACGGCAAGGCGGGTTCCTCGCCGCCCAGATGAGCGCGCCGCACGACCAACCCGTCTCGCGCCGGCGTCTGGCAACTCCGCGTCCAGGCGATGCCGTCGACCGCCACGAGGCAGTGCGGGCAGTCGCCGCCCGCGCACAGGCATCCGCCGCCGGTCGGATGCAGGCCGGCGCGAACCAGCGCGACCAGCAGGCTGTCTCCGGGCTGGGCCTCGACCGTTTCTGCGTCGACGTCAAGGCGGATCACGGCGCGTATCGTACCGACCAGCGTGTTTCGTCGACATCCCCGGGGCGCCGCGCGGCGGTGCGAGTTCCTCGATCCGTCGGCGGCGCTACGATTGCGGCCGGCTCATGGCTGCCTCCCTCTCCGGCCAGGTGATTCTCGTTACCGGTTCGACCCGCGGCATCGGCCGGGCGACGGCGGCGGCCGCGGCCAGGCTCGGCGCGACGGTCGCCGTTCACGGGCGGGAAATCGCGCGAGTCGAGGCGGTCTGTGCCGAAGCCGGCTCGGAGAGCCTTCTGCCGCTGACTGCCGACTTCGACGATCCGAGGAACGCCGCGGCCCTGGTCGAACAGGTGGTCGAGCGTTGCGGCCGGATCGACGGTCTGGTCAACAACGCCGGCGGCGGCCGACCGGTCGCGTTCCGCGGCCTCGACCTGGATTCCTGGCGCGCGACGCAGCGCGTGAACCTGGAGGCGGCGTTCGCCGCGTCCCGGGCCGCCTACCAGGTCATGCGCAAGGCGGGCGGCGGCAGCATCGTCAACATCGCCTCGCTCGCGGCCCATGGCCCCGGCGGCTGGGTGGGCGCCGACTACGCCGCGTCGAAGGCCGGGATGGTCAGTCTCACCCGCAGCCTCGCCTTCGAGGCGGCCCGCTTCGGAATCCGCTGCAACGCGGTGTCGCCCGGCTTCATCGAGACGGACATGACGACCGAGCTCTCGGACGACCAGCGGCGCCGCCTGCGAGTGCCGCTCGGACGGCTGGGGACGCCGGCGGAGGTCGCCGCCGTCGCCGTCTTCCTGCTGTCGTCGGAGTCGTCTTACATCACCGGTCAGGCAATTCACGTGAACGGCGGGTTGGCGATGCATGGCTGAGCCTCGTCGCGTCGCGGTCACCGGCCTTGGCGTCGCCTGCGCCATCGGCACGAACGTCGAGTCGTTCCGGGCCAGCCTGTTCGCCGGTCAGGGCGGCATCGCCAGGCTTTGGTCGCTGGACACGTCGGAGATGAAGGTCGGCATCGGCGGCGAGGTCGACCGGGAGTTCGTCCCGGCCGCGCTCAGGCGGCTGCGCCGCCGGCCGACGGATCGAGCGGTCGACCTGGGCTTGGCGACCGCCGCCGAGGCGCTCGAGGACGCCGGTCTGATCGCCGGCGCTCCGCCCTGGGCGCCGCAGCCGGCGGCGGTCATCCTGGGCACGGCGGTCGGCGCGGCCGAGAGCAACACGACCCTGCAGCAGCGCTTCGCGGAGCGCGGCGTCCGGGGCCTGCGGCCGACCAGCGTGCCCCGCGTCATGGACAACGCGGTCTCGGCCGGCATCTCTATCCGCTTCCGGCTGACGGGCGCCAACTACGTCGTCGTCTCGGCCTGCACGTCGGCGACCAACGCGATGGGCGCGGCCTACCGGATGGTGAGGCACGGCTACGCCGACACCGTGCTGACCGGCGGCGCCGACGGCTTCTTCGACCCGTTCTACTACGGCGTCTGGAACAACCTGGGCGTGATGTCGAAGAACACGGACCCGGCGCGGGCCTGCCGGCCGTTCGACGCCGGCCGCGATGGCTGCGTCCTGGGCGAGGGCGCCGGCATGCTGGTGTTCGAGTCATGGGACCGGGCCCGCGGCCGCGGCGCGCGGATCCGGGGCGAGATCGTGGGCTACGGCGAGTCGTCCGACGCCAGTCACATCACCAGCCCGAGCGCCGAGGGCCAGGCCGCGGCGATGCGGGCCGCTCTGGCCTCCGCCGGAATCGAGCCCTCCGACCTCGGCGCCGTGAACGCCCACGGCACGGCCACGCTGGCCAACGACGTCAGCGAGAGCGAGTCGATCCGCGCGGTACTCGGCGCCGCCGCCGACGAGACGCCGGTCTCCGCCAACAAGTCCTACTTCGGCCACACCTTGGGCGCCTCCGGCGCGATCGAGTCGATCGCCGCCCTGCTGAGCATCGAAGAGGGACGGTTGCCCCCGAACCTGAACCTCGAGAGTCCCGATCCGGCGTGCCGCGTCCGGCTGGTGGGCGGCGATCCCGCGCCGCTCGAGCGGCCCTTCGTCATGAAGAACAGCTTCGGCTTCGGCGGCGGCAACGGCGTGCTCGTGCTGGGCCGGGCCGATTAGTTGCGCCGCGGAACGCCGCGCGCGAGGGCCGACCGAAAGCCCCCGGGGGAGGACGGGATGGGCCGAAACACCGAACCGGCGAGGGGCCGCGGAGCGCCGGATTCGCCGGCCGCGCTCGATGCGTGGCTCTGGGACGGCGACCTGAGCGAGGTGAGGGCGGCCCTCTCCGAGGGGCGGATCCTCGCGATTCCGACCGAGTCTTCCTACGGCCTGGCGGTGGATCCCCGTTCCGCGACGGGCGTCGAGGCGATCTACCGACTCAAGGAGCGCGAGCGAGGCAAGCCGCTGCCGGTCGTGGCGGCAAGCGTCGAACAGGCCGTCGCCCTCGGCGTCGAACGAAACGCGGCCGTTCGCCTGGCCGAGGCGCACTGGCCGGCGGCGCTCACCGTCGTGGCGCCGCTTCGCGCCGGCCTGTCCGTGCCGGCGGCCGCCGGCGGCGACACCCTGGCCGTCCGGGTGCCTGACCACGACCGACTTCGGGCGTTGCTCCGGGCTCTCGGCCATCCGCTGACCGCGACCAGCGCGAACCGGAGCGGCGAGCCGCCTGCGTGCGACCTGGCGGCGCTCGAACCGATCCTCGCCGCCGCCGGCGCCCTGGCGATAGGCGGCGAGCGGACCCCCGGAGGGCTGGCATCCACCGTGGTATCTTGGACTTCCGCCGGTTTGCGGGTGTTGCGCCGCGGGCGCTTCGCGCTTTGATCCCGCGTCCCGCGCAGTCGTCAGGTCCAGGACTCGAAGACCGTGAGCCGATCCGCCCTCTTCCTCGCTGCGCTCCTCTGCGCCTGGCCCTTGCCGTCGGCGGCGCCGGCGCAAGCGCAGGCGTCTCTCGCCGCGTCGCGCCCCGAGGGGGCGGCCGCGGTCGATCCGGACGGCGACGAGATCGGAGTCGACGAACTCTCGCGCGGCCAGACCGGCTACGGCCTGTCCGTGTTCTCGGGCAGCGAGCCGGAGCGCTTCGGGGTCGAGGTGGTCGGCGTCCTGCGCGAGATGAACCCCGGCACGAGCTTCATCGTCGCCCGGTTGAGCGGAAAGGGGCTGGAGGAGTCGGGCGTGGTGGCCGGAATGAGCGGCAGCCCGGTCTACATCGACGATCGCCTGGCCGGCGCCGTGGCCTACTCCTGGGCTTTCACCAGCGAGGCTCTGGCGTTGATCACGCCGATCGCGGCGATGCGGCGGTTGAGTGCGCTTGACCCGGCCGGGGCGGCCGGCGATTCGCTCGGGCTGTCCGCTCCGGGAGAGGCCGCGCCGTTCGAGCGCTCGGTGCGGCGGATTCTCGAACCCCCTGACGACGCGGCGGCGGCGGTCCGCGAAGTCGTTGGCGAGCAGCTTGGCGCTTTGCTGGCGCCGTCCGACTGGGGCGGCCGCGGCGCCTCGATCTCCATGCCCGGCTTCGGCGAGCCGGTGCGCCGGATGCTCGCCGCCGCTCCCGCCGGCCGCGCGGAGGTCTCCGCCGCGCCCGAACTCGGCGCCGGGAGCGCGGTCGCGGGCGTCCTGATCGACGGCGACCTGAAACTCGCCGTCGGCGGCACGGTGACCCGGGTGGAGGATGGCGAGGTGCTGGCCATGGGCCACCCCTATCTCGGTGTGGGGCCGCTGGCGGTGCCGATGGCGACGGTCGAAGTGGTCGGTGTCGTCTCCCGACTCAACAGCTCGGCCCGGCTGAGCAACATCGGTCCGGTGGTCGGCGCCTTCGACCAGGACCGGTTCGCGGGGCTTAGGGGCACGCTCGGCGCCGAAGCCCGGACGATTCCGATGACGATCGACGTCGAGACGCCGAACGGCGAGTCTCGCCGGTTCGACCTCCGGCTCGCCGACCTGCCCGTCATCCTGCCGTCGCTGGTCGGCATCCCGACGCTGCAGGCGCTCGACTCGGCCTCTTATGGCATGGGCGAGAGCAGCCTGGACATGACCGGCGCCTTGCGCCTGCGAGGGCACGCCGAGGTGCCGCTGCGCCAGGTCTTCGACGGCTCGAACCCCGGCATGCGCGCCGCCTTCTATCTCATCGCTCTGGTGGGCGCCCTGGTCCACTCGGACCACGAGGCGGTGAAGGTGGAGGGCATCGACCTGACGCTGAGGCAGGGCCACGTTCCGCGCACGATCACGATCGAGCGGGCCCAGGCATCGTCCACCCTGGTCCGCGCGGGCGACACGGTGCAGGTCGTCTTCGATCTGCGCCGGCGCCGCGGCGACCGCTTCCAGGAGACGCTGGACGTGGCGGTGCCCGAGGGCCGCCGCGCCGGCCGCTACTACCTGTTCGTGGGCGACGGCGTCAGCATCGACGCCGCCCGGCTGAAGCTGCAGCCGGGCGAGGCCTCCTCGCTGGAGGACGAACTGAGTCTGCTGCGGTCTTTCCAGCCGCGGAGCCGGCTCGCCGCGCTCGGCGTGGCGCCGGCGCGCGGACTGATCGTCGAAGGTCGGCCGCTGCCCGACCTGCCGGCCACCGTGCGGTCGATCTGGCGGGCCTCGCCGCTGCAGGGAGAACCGCGGGCCCTGAACCTGGCGATCGTCAGCGAGCACGGCCGCGATCTCGGCACGCCGCTCGACGGTCTGTTCCGGATCGACCTCCAGATCCTGCCGGGCGCCGTTCCGTGAGAAGGCGACCCGGCGCCGTCGCGGCGATGGCGGCGACTGCGGCGCTGCTGCTCGTCGGCGTCCGGACGGCCGCCGCCTCGGAGGTCCGGATCTGGCGCGCCGACAGCCAGGCCGCCTTCCTCGCGGGCGAGCTCGTCGACGTCAGCGTCGATCGTCTGGGCGTTCTTAGGCTGGCGCGGCGGGCCGAACGGCTGGTCTCCCTGTCCGAGCCCTTCCTGTTCTCGTTCGCCGGCGCCAACGGCCGCTTCGTCGCCGGCACCGGCAACTCGGGCAAGGTGGTCGAGATCGCCGCCGCCGCCGCCGACGGCGCCGCGACCGCGGAGCTCTTCGCGGCCGAGGAGCCGGAGATCTTCGCGGTCTGGGTCGACGGCGCCGGCGTCGTCTACGCCGGATCGTCGCCGGACGGCAAGGTGTACCGCAAGCGCCCGGGCGGGGAAGTCGAGGTCGTCTTCGACCCGGAGGCGAAGTACATCTGGGCGCTTCTGGGCGACGGCGCCGGCGGCCTGCTGGTCGGCACCGGCACGGAAGGCAAGCTCCACCGTCTGGACCTCGGAAGCGGCGAGTCGACGCTGCTCTACGACAGCGCGGATCCGCACATCCGCTCCCTCGCCCGGCGCGCGGACGGCACGCTGTACGTCGGCACCGCGGGCGAAGGCCTGCTGCTCGAGATCGATGCCGACGGAGCGGTCCGCACCCTCTACGACGCGGCCGGGCCGGAGGTGCTGGCAATCGTTCCGGGCGAGGACGGCGCCTTCTACGCGACCGCGCTGGCCTCCGAGGCGAGCTTCGTCGACCTGGGCGGCGCGCGGCGCTCTTCCTCGAGCGGTTCGTCGAGCGGGGCCAGCGGCCGCTCCGGCGGCAATGGCGGCAGCGGCGGCAATGGCGGCAATGCAACGGAATCGAGCGATCAGACCGCCCAGGTCTCGTCCCGGGCGGGGGCACTTTCGGTCGGCAGCCGCGCCGCCTCGTTCACCGGACCGCGTTCCGAAGTGCTGCGAATCGACGGGAGCGGCGCCGTCGAGTCGATCTGGAGATTCGAGGCCGAGACGGTGTACGCCCTGAGCTACCAGCAGGGCAGGCTCTGGGTCGCCACCGGCCAGGAGGGCAAGCTGTTCAGCTACCGGAACGAGCAGATGGTGCTGGAGAAGGACCTCGACCAGGCCCAGATCGTCGGACTGGCGGAGGGCGCCGCGGCCCCGGTCTTCGCGACCACGAACGCGGCGGCCGTCTACGGCTTCGTCGGCGCCGGGTCCGCCGGGCTGGCGGCGCGGGGCACGGTCACCGCCCAGCCGCTCGACGCGTCCTCGGTGGCGAGCTTCGGCTCGATCCGCTGGCTCGGCCGCGCCGGCGACGGCGCCGAGGTCGCGCTCTCCGCCCGCAGCGGCAACAGCTCGACGCCGGACGAGACCTGGTCCGAGTGGACCGCGTCCACGGCGGCGCGGGAGGCGCCGCTCGCCGACCTGCCGCCGGGCCGGTACCTGCAGTGGCGGGCCGAACTTCGCGGCGCCGGCGACCGGACGCCCGAGGTCGTTGCGGTCGAGGTCACCTACCGCCAGCACAACCGCAGGCCGGAGATCGGAAAGCTGGACGTGCTGCCCGCGGGCACGATCCTGGTGCCGACGAACTTCAACCCCTCGAACCAGGCCTACGAACCGGCGCACCCGAACCGCGACCGCATCTTCACCGTCGTCGGCGACCCGGCGCAGACGCAGAAGGGCTCGACGAAGGCCCTGTGGAAGCTCGGCTACCGGACCCTGAGCTGGGAGGCCGAGGACCCGAACGAGGACCGTCTCCGCTACCGGCTTTCCTTTGCCCTGGAGGCGACCTTGGCGGCCGCCGGCGATGACGGCGGAGACGCGGAGGGTCCGTGGCTCGAAGTGGCCGACGACCTGGATGCGACGTCTTTCAGCTTCGATGCGACGGTGCTGCCGGACGGCGTCTACCGCTTCCGGGTGGAAGCCAGCGACCGGCTGGACAACGTCGCCGGCGAGGCGCTGAAGGCGGAGAAGGTCTCCGCCGCGACGGTCGTCGACCACAGCCCGGCCCGTCTCGTCTCCGCGACCCGCGAGGGCGACCGGGTGACCGCGGTGGTCGAGGACGCCTGGAGTCCGTTGCGCGAGGCGGTGGTCAGCGTCGACGCCGGCGAGTGGCGTTCCGTCCAGGTCGAGGACGGTCTCCTCGACAGCCAGCGCGAGACGCTCTCCATCGCGGCGCCCTCCGGCGCCAGGCTGCTGCTTCTGCGGCTCGCCGACGCCGCCCACAACGTGACCACGATCGACCTCTCGGGTCAGCTCCCGGGCGGGCCGTGAGCCAGCGGCCGACAACGCCGCGAGTGGGCGTCTTTCCGGGTTCCTTCGACCCGGTCCACAACGGCCACCTCGATCTGATCGAGCGCGCTCGCCAGCTCTTCGACGTGCTCTTCGTCGCCGTCCTCCGCAACGACCAGAAGCGGGCCCTGTTCACGGTGGAGGAACGGATCGATCTCCTCCGCGAACTGATCGGCGATGCGGGCGATTGCCGGATCGAGAGCTTCAGCGGGCTTCTCGTCGACTACGCCCGCGAACGGAACGCCGCCGCCGTCGTCCGCGGCCTCCGCTCCGGCGCCGACTTCGACTACGAACTGCCGATGACCCTGATGAACCGCCGCCTCGCTCCGGGCATCGACACGATCTTCCTGCTGCCGGCGCCCGAGTGGATCTACCTCTCGAGCCGACTGGCCAAGGAGGTCGGCAGCCTCGACGGCAACCTGTCAGGGATCGTGCCGCCCGCGGTGCTGGAGGCGCTGCGCCGGAAGCTGGAGTAGCTTCTTGACTCCCCGAACCTCGGCTCGCGCGGGCTCCACTCCCTCAGGACCGCAACACCGGCTGTCTCCTTCAATCGCTGGGGAACGTCTTGCCTGGCTCCGGTTTCTGACCTTGTCGGGCCGAGGCCGCGCCGGAGCCGGCAGGACACACGATCGTGAACTCGAAGGTGTCGGGGATCACGAAGTTCGAGTTGGTGGGAAACAGTGGCCCCTTGATGGACGGGGTTATCTGGGTCGCATTGGTGAGTCTCATCGTGCTCGCGATGTTCACTGGCAGGGAGTGGTTGTTGGCACTGCTGCACCAGGCTTCGTTGGCCCGGATCTCGAAGGTGAGCGAACCGGCGGTGGTCATCTTGATGCCGTACTCTGTCTGCCAACCCTGACCGACCTTGGATCGAAGGCTCGTCCGCGGCGGGTTGCCGACTTCCGGAATGTAGAATACCTCCCTGAGGGCTAGATATCCCCTGATGTTAAGCGCGTCGTCGCCTAGTACTCGGCCTATTACTGCGCTCTGGTGGCCCAACCTTGCATCGTCGGTTGTGACGGTCGAGGGCTTCGTCTGGAAGTGGCCGCTGCCGTTCCCCCACAGGTCGATGATCAGGGTCAGGACGCCAGTGCCGGCGGGCCGGACGACGGCGCCGCCTTTCTCGATGCGTACCAAGGTCCCCGTTATTGGGTCCGTGGTTGTCGCCACGAGGACGGCTCCGCCGTCGCCCAGCTGACATGAAGTGGCCAGGCGGCTGTAGGTCGGCGCCGCGGCCGTTCCGCCGGTGGTGTAGCCGCACTTGCGGAGCGGGGTGATCGGCTTCGGCAGGATGTTCGGCAGGATGCCGACGCGGCCGGTCGCGGTTTCCTTGAGGTAGACGGCGCCCATGCCGGCCGTCATCTTCACGCCGTCGCCGGCGCTCGCGATCTTGATCGCGTCGTCCTTGAGCGCCTTGTGGACCTCCTTGTCGACGAGAAGTCCGACGGCCGAGTTCCTCTCGTCCGTGATCCAGAACCAGCCGCCGTCCATGATGGGGCCGAGTTCGAAGGATGCCTTCTCCGCCATGCAGGCGAGGCCGTTCTCCTCGGTGAACAACGCGCTGACCACGCCGTCGGCGTTCGGCGCAAGTTCACCGGTGCGGACGATGCCGCCGCACGAGCTGAGCCAGGTCACCTTCTTGGCGCCCTCGGTCGCCGTGGCGATGAATCCGCCGGAGCCCATGTAGTGCGAGAGCGCGTGGGTGCAGCCGGTGCAGGTGGTCGTCACCTGTCCGCCCGCCACCGCGGGAATCGCGCAGAGCGCCAGTGCGATCAGGGTGTGCTTCATCGAGTTGGTTCTGGTCTTCATCGGTCTGTCTCTTCCTCCATGAGCGGCCTCCGACGCCAGCTATTTCGGGCTGGCGCCGCGAAGCGACCCAAGGTCTGGTGGGGCTGTCTGGTCCGAGGACGGCGCCGTAGCGGTGGGGGCCAACCGCGTCGCCACGTCCTGTGACGTTCATCATGAATCGTGGCGTCTGAACGAACTGAACAACCGGGCCGCAGTGCGCCGAGCCAGCGGCTCGGCGCACTTGCCGGGCCGGCCCGGCCGGCGATGCGTCGCGCTAACGCTCTGACGGGACGGCAGCGGAGGCGCCGCGACTTCTGGCGCCCGCCATCCGAAGTTCAACAGAAAACGGGACAATCCCCGCCCCGGGCATCGACACGATCTTCCTGCTTCCGGCGCCCGAGTGGATCTACCTCTCGAGCCGGCTGACCAAGGAAGTCGGCAGCCTCGGCGGCAACCTGTCAGGCATCGTGCCGCCCGCGGTGCTGGAGGCGCCGCGGCGGAAGCGTCCGACTCCCCGAGCCTGGATTCGGGAGAGCTTTCGCCTCCTCGGGACCGGACGAGCGGCTGTTCCTCTCTCCTCCTACTCGACGGGGAACGGCTTGCCCGGTGCCGGTTTCTGACCTTGGCGAGCCGAGGCCGCGCCGGAGCCGGCAGGACACACGATCGTGAAGTCGAAGGCGTCGGGGAGCACGAAGTTCGAGTTGGTGGGATGCGGCGCCCCCTTGATGGGGGGGCACCTGGTTCACGTTGCGGAGGTTCATCGAGGCCAAGCTGCTCCGCATGTAACGGACCGGACAATCCACGTTGCCCTTGGTCTGCGGCCGATACGGACGGCAGGATCGAGGCGCGAGTCCCTGATGGGCCGCGAAGCGCAGACTCCGCGTTCAGCACCGGCTCGCTTCCCGAGGTGCGATCGTTCGACACCACTACCGTCCGTCCACGAGCGGGCTTGCGTTGCGGTTCACATCGCGAGGTCGAACGGGAGATCCGAGATGTCTCGAAGTCTGCCTCCGTCAACCAGTCACCGGAACAAGCGATGATCAGGGCTGTCAACGACACCCGGGACAACGACACGATAGCGGCGATCGTGGGCGCGGCCATCGGCGCCCTTCACGGCGAAGCGGCCCTTCCGGCGCGATGGCGACATGGCCTGCTCGGGCGGACGACAGCCGACGATGACGGTCGCGTTCTGAAACTGCTCGATTCCGCCGAGACGCGTTTCGGCGGCAAGGTCGGAGGCGGATGACGGGGCAAGGTACGGCAACGCCGGCCGGCGACACGGCGATGCGAGACGGCGACGACGGACTTGCCAGCCGGGCGCAGGGATGTCTGCTCGGGCAGCTCGCGGGCGATTCGCTTGGCAGTCTCGTCGAGTTCAAGACGCCGGAAGCGATCCGCCGCCGCTATCCCGAAGGTGTTCGGGAACTGGCCGACGGCGGCGTCTGGAACACGTTGGCCGGTCAACCGACGGACGATTCGGAACTGGCGCTGATGCTGGCGCGATCTCTGGTTGAACACGAGCGCTACGAGCAGGAGGCCGCCCGGCGGGGGTACGTCCACTGGCTGGAGTCGGCGCCCTTCGACTGCGGCGCGACGATCGCCGCTGGGTTGACCGGTTCACCCAACCGGAAGAGCCAGGCCAACGGCGCCCTGATGCGGATCAGCCCGCTTGGCGTCTTCGGAGTTCGGCATGAGCCGGAGCAGGTCATGGAGTGGGCCCGTCTGGATGCGGCCATCACGCACCCGCACACAGCGTGCCGCCAGGCAAACGCCCTGTTCACGGCATCGCTCCGGTTCGCGATCGTCTCCGGCGCCAAGGCCGCGGACGTCTACGCCGAGCTTTGCCGGCTCGCCGACGGGATGTCCGTCGAATCCAGTCTGCGGGAGGCCATCGCGGGCGCCGCCCGATCGTCGCCGTCCGAGTACGTCCACCAGCAGGGTTGGGTACTCATCGCGTTCCGCAACGCCCTGTGGCAACTCCTCCACGCGGAGACCCTGGAGGAGGGCGTGGTGGACACGGTGACGAGAGGCGGCGACACCGACACGAACGCGGCCATCTGCGGAGCTCTCCTCGGTGCGGTTCACGGCCTGGACGCCGTGCCGGAGCAGTGGCGCGAAGCGGTCCTCGGATGCAAGCCGCTGGCTGGCGCGCCAGGGGTGCACCAGCTTCGACCCAGGGAGTTCTGGCCCGTGGATGCGCTGACTCTCGCGCTGCGCCTGGCTGGCTTGACGGCTGTCTGACCCGTCTTCTTCCTGTTCCGCCCTGCATGGAACAAACGGCGCCGCACTGGGAAAACGGCAAGCCGTTTCCCGCCGGACCTTGGAAAACCGGCGGACCGGTTTCCCACAGCTACCGCAGCCCCGGCGACTACGGCGAACGGTACGAGATCGATGACCGAATCCCATCCCGGAAAGGTACAAGTACGCCGACGCTGCCGGCGCGACGCGCGATACGGAGCCCGGCGCTTCGCGCCGGATGCCGGCGGGGACGCCGGCGCAGCCAGTGTGGACCGTCGCGGGGGTTGCATGGAGCGAACAACCTTGCACTGGGCGCCCCGGTGCGCCCTCGTTGGCCTTCCGGAACATGTTCCCCACGCGAGGGCCCAGCCCCGCGGCTGCGAACGCTGCTAGGTTTGGACCATGTCCGACTTCACCTCGCGCGGCCCCGCCGAAAGGCCTCGGATCGCCGTTGCGGCGGGCCTGCTCGCGCTTGCCGCGGTTGCCTTTCTGCTGGGCTCCCGGTGGCAGGGCGCACTGCTCCAGGCAGAAAGCCAGGGGGAGCCCCGGCCGGTGACGCCGAGCGCGGGGCTGCTCCCCGGGGAGCGAGAGACGGTCAACCTGTTCCGCGAGACGCAGCCGTCGGTCGTCTACATCACGACCCTGACCAGGCAGCGCCGGGTCGATTTCTTCGGACGCCGCGTCGACCGGGTCCAGGACGGTACCGGCAGCGGCTTCCTGTGGGACGACAAGGGCCACGTCGTGACGAACTTCCACGTGATCCGGAACGCCGACACCTACCAGATCACACTCCACGACCAGACGACGTGGCCCGCCACGTACGTCGGACAAGACCCGCAGATGGACCTCGCCGTGCTCCGAATCGAAGCGCCGCCCGAGAAGCTCCGACCGATTCCCGTCGGCTCGTCGAGCGACCTGCAGGTCGGGCAATCGGTGCTGGCCATCGGCAACCCGTTCGGATTGGACTACACCCTGACCACCGGCGTGATCAGCGCCCTCGACCGGGAGGTCCAGTCGATCGGCGGACGCGAGCTGGAGGGCGTCATCCAGACGGACGCCGCGATCAACCCGGGCAACTCCGGCGGTCCCCTCCTCGACTCGAGCGGACGGTTGATCGGCGTCAACACGCAGATCGTTTCGTCCGGCGGCGCCTGGGCCGGCATCGGCTTCGCGATTCCAGTCGACACCGTGAACTGGGTCGTGCCGGAGCTGATCGCCCACGGGCGGGTCAACCGTCCGCAGCTCGGCGTCAGGCTGGTCGACGGCGCGCGCATCCGGCCGCGAGTCGACGGAGTGGTCGTCTGGGAGGTCATCCGCAATTCCGGGGCGGACCGCGCGGGGCTCCAGCCCACTCGACGCACGCGCCAGGGCATCGTCCTCGGCGACGTGATCACCGCGATAGAGGGCCGGCCCGTCCGCTCGGTCAGCGACATCCGGGCGGTGCTCGAGCGGCAGCAGCCCGGAGACACCGTCACCGTGAGCCTGCTCCGCGGCGAGAAGGAGACCGAGGCGGAGGTCCGGCTCTCCGCTACGCGCTAGCGGCGTTCGCGGCCGACGGGCGGCGCCGTCGCGCGCGGGACACCCCTCCCATGTCGGCCGTACCGCACCTCGGCTCCAGGCGGCGCCGTCGCGCGCGCCCCCCACCGGAAAGCCGACGAGAGCGTCGGCCTACCCAGTGTGCGGCGATGTTCGCTCCACGCAAACCCGGTTTGCTCTTCCCCGCGGGGAATGGAATAGTCCGGCCTCTTCGAGCGTTCGTTGAAGCGCAAAGCAGAAGGCGCGCACGGGCCGTCACCTGCCGTCGCGGGATCCGCCGCGGCGGCGTTTTTCTACAAAGAGGTTGCTCACGTCATGAAACATCGGAATCCGGTCCTGTCCATCTTCGCCCTGGTTGTCGCCGCGCTCGTCGCCACGAGCGGAGGATGGGCGCAGGAAGACGAGCCCGCGCAGGCGCCGTCCGAGGCGGAAGAGACGGAAGAGCTGTTCGTCGAAGAGATCACGGTCACCGCGACGAAGCGCGAGGAGTCGCTGCAGGACGTACCGATTGCCGTGACCGCGATCACCCCGCTCCAGATGGAGCGTTCCGGGATGCTGGACATCCGCGATCTGCCGACGCTGGCGTCGAGCTTCAACATGAACTCCTCGCAGACGGAACCCCAAGGAACCACGCTGCGCGTCCGCGGCGTCGGCACGACCGGCAACAACATCGGGCTCGAGAGTTCGGTCGGCGTGTTCCTCGACGGGATCTACCTGAGCCGGCCGGGCATTGCGCTCGGCGACCAGCTCGACGTGGAGTCGATCGAAGTGCTGCGCGGTCCGCAGGGCACCCTCTTCGGCCGCAACGTCTCGGCGGGCGCCCTGAACCTCCGCACCCGGCGGCCGAGCGTGACGGACAGTTCGGGCTTCCTCAACCTGACCGTCGGCAACTTCAACTCCTGGAACGCCCAGGCCGGCATCGGCGGGCCGCTGTCGGAGCGCGCCGGCTACCGGATCTCGGCCGCTCTTCGCAACCAGGACGGCTTCGTCGAGAGCGTCTCGGGCAACGAGAGCTACAACCGGGACCGCGGCCTCGTTCGCGGGCAGATGCTGTGGAACTTCATGGACCGAGGGTCGTTGCGGATCATCGGCGACTACGCGGACGCCGACGAGAACTGCTGCGATGCGGTCGTTCTTCTCGAATCGCCCGCGGCAGCTCTCGGTTCCTTCGCGGCGGCCGGGCTTCCCGCCGACGGCGGCGTCGACGTTTCCGGTTCGTCGGCCTTCGAGGCGCGACGATCGAACGCGGGGCCGTTCAGCAATCCCTTCGACCAGCAGGGGTTGTCGGCCGAGCTGAACTACAACCTGGGCGACGACGCCGCCTTGACCTGGCTCGGCTCGTGGCGCGACTTCCACGCCTCGTCGACCCAGGACGACTTCGTCGGCATCTCCCTCTACCGCGTGTCGCCGGAAGCCGCCAACGGGTTCGAGTCGTTCGACGAGATCGAGTCCTGGAGCCAGGAGTTCCGTATGGCCGGCGACACCCAGCGGGTCAGCTGGATGATCGGCGGCTTCGCCTCGGGCGAGGACATCCTCGAGCACGGCGGTCTCGGCCTGCTCGACGACTACACGCCTTTCATGGACGGCATCCTCTGGAACTACGCGTTCGCTCCCGTTCTCCGCGCCGCGCCGCGCCTGAGCAACGTGCCGATGGCGACCGGCGGCACCTTCGGCGACGTCCTCGCGGCGGACAACCAGGCCCTCGCGTTCGCCGGCGGCGTCTCGGCCGACGGCGCCCACGCGAAGAACGTCTTCCGTCAGAAGGGCGACTCCTGGTCGATCTTCACCCACAACACGTTCCGGCTGACCGACCGCTTCTCCTTCGTCGCCGGGCTGCGCTACGTCGACGAGACGAAGGACGGCAGCTTCGACCAGCCGTCCGCCAGCAACCCTGCCTGCCTAAGGACGCTGGCCAACGCGGGGGCCCTTGCTCGGGGCGCCGCCGGCACCGGGCTGGAGCAGGTCGCCGCGACGATCGGCAACTTCAGCGTCGCCTACGCCTGCTTCCCGTTCGCCACGCCGGCCAATACCGGCGTGGCGGTCCTGCCCGCGACCTTCGACGACACGTTCCAGGACGACGAGCTCGTCCACACGTCGAAGGCGGTCTTCGAGTTCAGCGACACCGTGAAGGGCTACGCGAGCTACACCCACGGCTTCAAGTCCGGCGGCTTCAACCTCGACTCCACGGCCGCGGTCGGCGGCACCGACCCCCGGTTCGACTCGGAGAAGATCGATGCTCTCGAACTGGGGCTCAAGTCGGAGTTCGCCAATCGACGCGTCCGACTGAACGCGACGCTGTTCGACTACGACATCGAGGACTTCCAGGTGCTCGAGTTCACCGGCGTCCAGTTCGTCACCTTCAACGTGCCGAAGGCGCAGAGCCGCGGCGCCGAGTTCGAGCTCTCGGCGGTTGCCGGTCAGCACGTCACGATGAACCTCGGCTACACCTACGCCGACTCCGAGTATCCGGACGACTGCGCCGGCGGCCTCGACATCGCCTCCGTCAAGTCGCTGTGCGGCGCCAAGCTGACGAACGCGCCGGAGAACGTCGTGTCGTTCGGCGCGAACTGGGACGACACGGTCGGCGACCGCTTCCTGGTCTTCGCGTCCGTGAGCGGCCGCTGGGAGGACGATCGTCGGACCAGCACCCAGCCGAACCTGGCGTTCGACGTCCAGGAAGCGAACGCGAAGGCGAACGTGCGGATCGGTCTCGGGAGCTACTCGGGACGCTGGACGGTGGAGCTCTGGAGCAACAACGTGACGGACGAACAGACGAAGAACGTCACGTTCAACACGCCGCTCCGCGCCGGCAGCCGCAGCACTTTCCTCGAGGCGCCGCGAACCGCCGGCGCCACCCTGCGCATGACGTTCTGAAGCCGGGCTCGGCGAACTGCTCCGGCAGCCGATTCACTCGTTCTTCAGGGCGTCCGGATTCCTGAAGCGGACATGTCCGACCAGACGATCGAAGAACGCGCCAAAGTCGCGAGGATCTGAACGAAGAAGCGGACCATCCGAGAAGTCGACCTTGGCAAGCACAAGGCCCTCGAAGGTTCCCGTCGCCCAGGCAGGAGGCGCCCGATGGGAGAGCTGTTCGAGACGGGACCTCAGCAGTTCCAGCCAGGTTGACCCGTGCTTCGTCGAGAAGGAGTCCTGGCTGCGATCGAAGACCATGATGTAACCGACCACGATCTCGGGCGAATGCAGCTGGGCGTTTGCCACTTCTCCGATGAGGTCGTCGATGCGGTTCGGCACTGTGCCGGCGATGTTCTTCAGAAGCGACTTCAACGAGATGCCAAGCCGGGCCTTGCCGCCATGACGCCAAGCGACGTCCCACTGCTTGACGCGGCCGTAGCCTTCGACGGCGACTTCCGAGTCCACGCCGTGAGGCCGCGGTTCTCAAGCTCTTGAACGCAGAAGTCCGCGAGGCGGCTCAGTCTTGCCGGAGAGGTCGCCTTCCCTTCGACCACGGCAACGCGATGAAGGTGATCGACCGCGTCCTGGACCGCCAACGGCATCGCTGGAACCGACTCGCTGTCAGCGTACGGCCACTGCCGGCGCGGCGGTGGCGTGGGCGACAACCTCCACCTTGCTGAACATGTCGGCCGCCTCACGTGACAATCTGCGGGTCGACGCTTCGAAGTACGTCGGTTCCACTTCGACGCCGATGCCGTTTCTGCCCCACTTCGCCGCGGCGAGCAGGGTCGTTGCGGTACCCATGAAAGGGTCGAACACGGTGTCCCCCGCGAAGCTGAACATGCGGACCAGACGGGCGGCAATCTCCAGCGGATACGGAGCGGGGATGGCGCCGCGTGGAAGCGCCGCCGACCCCCTCCCACACCTGCCGGAACCAGCGGTGGTGGAGTTCCGCGGGGATCAGGCTCAGGACCCTCGCCGCGGGATCCGGACGTCGGTAGCCTCCCGGTTTCCGTTGCATCAGGATGAACTCGATGTCGTTCTTGATGACGGCGTTCGGCTCGTAGGGCTTGCCCAGGAACCCGCCGCCACCTCCGACTTCGTATGCGGCGTTGGCGATCTTGTGCCAGATGATCGGCGCCTGTTCCGGTGCGTCGCCGTAACGCGCCAGGATGAACAGAACGCAGGGCACGGTTTCCAGGAGGTAGGCCCCGGAGTACCAGTCGTGTCCGGCTTGCCGAACGTCTAGCTTGCACTCGATGGCCGGAGGCACGCGCTCCTTCACGAAACGCCAGATCGGGCCGCGGTAGGTGTGCTTGAAGGGCCCGCCTCGCGGTCTGTGACGGCTCTCGCCTTCGATCTCCCCGCGCGATGTCGACGTAGCGCTCCACCCACCAGTCCGCGCTCGGCGGCCGCGGCGCCGCCAGCAGTTCGGCAAGGATGGCCGAGAACGCGACGCAGGCAGCGATGGATCCGCGGTCGTTGTGAGTGATGGCGGCGCAGAGCGCCGCGTCGCTCCAGAACCGAGCGTTGTCCGCCCTTCGGAGGTGCGGAACGACGATCGGCGCGATTCGCATCAAGGCACCGTTCCCGGCGGATCGCGCCGATGCGAGCCACCACGGTTTGTCTGCCTTCATGGCGGCCACGAAACGCTTGACTGAAGCGCCGATGCCGAAGATCTTCCGCGACGCGAAGACTTGCGCCAGCTTGTCGGGAACGAATTCGCCGCACTCGACCAGGTGCTCCAGCGTCCAGAACGCGAGTTGGGTGTCGTCCGACGGAAGCCCGACGCGGCGGTCCTCGGCGTGGCGGTTCGGAAGATAGTGCCGGATTTCTCCGTGGCGGTGGCGGCGCTCTCCGGGAAGCAGGCTCTCGGAGGTGTTCCCCAAGGCGTCGCCGATGGCGAGCCCCAGCATCATGCCGCGCACGCGGTCCCAACCGACTTCCTTTCCGGCCAGTGGCGAAGGTCTGGCGAACGGCTCGCCGAGCGTCATGTGGAGTCGTCCGTCGGCGACGAGATCCCGGAGCAGTGTCTGGTTGTCGGGTATGCGTGGCATGTCGTGCAACGTCTACTGGAAGCCGGGCGGAAACGTCAAGGCAATCCAAACGCGGGCTGAGCGCGAGCGTGGGCGCCGGACGGGGCCGGCGGAGGCAGGGCGCGTTCGGCTGGCCGCCAACCCGACGGAACGGAGCGAGCGCCGTCGGCGGTACCATCCGCCATCGTGTGGCGAGTCGACAAGGACTCCGGTCTCGGGGCGGCGTTGGAGCGCCGCCGTCGGCAGTGGCGGGACATTGACGGCGCCGCTCGCCTCTGGTCCCGCGACGCTTCTCTCTGGACCGGTTCGGGCGAGGAGGAGTGGCTCGGCTGGCTGGACGTCGAACGTCTGGGCCGCCTGACGCTGGTCGACGGCGGCAACCGGGTCGAGGCGGGCGCCGCCGACCTCGCCGGGTTCCTGGCCGGACGGCCCTTCGAGCGCTGCCTCCTGCTTGGCATGGGCGGTTCGGCGCTGGGCGCCGAGCTGTTGTGGCGAGCGCTGCCGCGGCGGGTCGACGCCGAGTTCGTCGCGCTCGATACGACGGACCCTCGCGAGATCGCCCGGGCGCTGGACGGCGTCGATCCGGCGAATCTCCGCGTCATCGCCGCGTCCAAGTCGGGCGGCACGCTCGAAACGAAGCTCGCGTTCGAACTGCTGCTCGACCGGTTGGGCGCGCCGGCGCCGGGGGCAATCCTGGCGATCACCGATCCGGGCTCGGCCCTCGAGTCCCGGGCCCGTGCGGCCGGAGCGACGGTCGTCTTCGGCCGTCCGGACGTCGGCGGCCGGTTTTCCGTGCTGTCCGCGTTCGGCCTGGCGCCGGCCGCGGTCGCCGGGATCCACCTCGAACCGCTGCTGACGAGCGCGCGGGCGATGGCCAAGGCTTGCCGCGTGAACGAAGAGAAGCGAGCCGCGAACCCCGGCGTCGAACTGGCCCTGCTGCTCGCCGCGGCGCACGACTGCGGCCGCGACAAGGTCTTCCTGCACGCGCCGGATGGCTGCGCGCCGATGGTCTCCTGGGTCGAACAGCTTCTCGCCGAGTCGCTCGGCAAGGGCGACGTGCTGCTGCTGCCGGTCGCGGCGGCGGGTCTGCCCGCGGAGTCCGCGCCTGACCGCCTGGACATCGTTCTGGGCCGCGGCGCGGGTCTCGAAGCGCCGGTTGGGGCGCCGTTGGCGAACCTCGAGGCCGACCTTCCCGCCGACCTCGGCGGCGAGTTGTTTCGCTGGCAGTTCGCCACGGCGGCGGCGGGCGCGCTGCTGGGCGTCAACCCCTTCGACCAGCCGGACGTGGAGTCGTCCAAGGTCGTCACCCGGCGCCATGTCCAGCGGATGAAGGCCGGCGATGCGCCGGCGCCTCGCGGCGTCGTCCGGCTGAGCGAGTTCGCCGACCTCGGCCTGGCCCAGCTTCTCGGCGTCCACTTCGCAACGTGTCCGGACCGGGGCTACGCCGTCGTCTCGGCCTGGCTCGACCGCAGCCGCCGCAACCGCGAACTCCTGGAGACGCTGCGTCGCCACGTCGCCCGACGCACCGGCGGCGCCGCCGTGCTCGGTTTCGGGCCGAGCTTCCTCCACTCGACCGGCCAGGCCCACAAGGGCGGCCCCAACCGCGGCCTGTTCCTCCAGATCACGGCCGATCCTCCGGCCGCCGACATCCCGATACCGGGCGAAGGCCTGACCTTCGGCCAGGTCCAGCTCGCCCAGGCATGGGGCGACTGCGAAGTACTGATGGAGCGCGGCCGGCGCGTTCTTGCTCTCCATATCGACGGCGACGTCGAGACCGGTCTCCGCCGGCTCGTTCATGTTGTGGCCTGACATGCAGCAGGATGAGCCGGAACGTGGTTCCGTCGCCGAGAAGATCGCGGCGGCGGCCGTGTGCCGGGTGTCGGCGGCGAGCGCTGGTCTCGTGGATCGAGGAACCGACGACGCGATGTTGGCCAATCCCTGCTGACTATCGGCGTCGGCTGCGCCGCCGGTCAGCCGGATTGCCCGTCAACTCGTCGAGCCCGACGTTGAACTCGGCCAGGATGCGGATCAGAACGTCCAGGCTGACGCGAAGCTCGTCCCGTTCGATCCGCGACAGGTCGGACGCCGGAATCCCGACTCGTTCGGCCAGCGCCGGTTGCGTCAGCTTGTTCTTCCGGCGCAATCGCCGGATGCGGTGGCCCATCAGCTGGACCTGGCGCCCAGCGGCTTCCTGGTTCATGACCGGTTCGATCCTACCTGCCCGCCACCCTGATCCGGCGGATCTTCCCGAGCGGGACCGCCGTGATCTTCTCCGTCAGCGCGTACTCCAAGTGTACAGGCCCGACGGCCAAGGCTTGGAGGGGAGTCGGCGGTGGGATCGGCTTCGCCGACCGCCGACGCCACCGGACCCGGATTCCTGACCGCTGCGGCGGCCCGTGATCCGTCGCCGACCCCTTGAAGCCACCTGTCCAGATTTCCGGGACCACCTCATGTTACTTGCTCGCGTCTTTGGTACCGTTCTGATCGTGAGTACCACCGCGAAACGGTTTGTCTGTCTGGTAGCCCTCTACTTCCTGTTCGACATCCTTCTCAAGCTGGCACTGTACTTCGAGCCGTGGATCGTTGCAGGACTGCTGCCAGTGACGTACTTGGCCATCGTTCAATCCGTCCGTTTGTACAGAGAGCGGAAGGCAGCGAAGTTCAGCCGCTCCCTGGCGACGGACTGAGCGCTGGCCCATCGCGGCGAAGATCCTGCGCGGAGCCGGTACGTACGCCGTCGCCGCGCCCCTGCCCCGATTCGCTAAAACTCGGCAGGCCAGAGCGCACTCTTGCATCAGTCTGCCGACCCGCTTGCGGCTCACTGGAAACCCCTCGTCGGCCAGTTCAGCCCGGATTCTCGGCGCGCCATAGGTCCCTCGGCTCCGTTCGTGGATCGACCGCACCCGTTCCGCGAGAGCGCGGCCCGCCTTCTCTCTCGCCGACTCTGGTCGATTCAACCAGGCGTAGTAGCCGCTCGTGGAGACGCCGAGCACCCGCGCCATGGTCGTCATGCGGAACTCGGCCCGGTTCGCTCTCATGAACCGGAAGGCCCCTTCCGGTCCGTCTCCCGAGCGAACCAGGCCGTGGCGTTTGCCAGGATCTCCCGCTCCTCGCGCAGCCGCCGAACCTCCCGTCGCCGCCGACGCAACTCCGAGCGCTCCGCCGTCGTGCTGCCGTCGCCGCGACGTCCCGCGTCGAGGTCCGCCTGCCTGACCCAGTTACGGATCGACTGCGCTGAAGCCTCGAACTCGCTGGCCAAGCGGTCCGGGCTGCGCCCGGACCAGACCAGATCCACCATCTGGCGCCGGTACTCTGTCGGGTACCGGGGTCTTGATCCTGGCATCGTGGGCACCTCCTCCTACAAGGATGCACTGTCCACGAAACCGGGGCAAGTCCAGTTTTTGTTGCGAAGCCCGGGATGCAAGACCATGTTGCGGCCTGCGGGGCGCCGCACCCACGAGATATTGTCGTTTATCCGCCCACGGGGGAAGAGATTTGCGACGATCCTCGACCGCTTGGCGGCCCGTGGCGGTAGTCGCGCTGCGTTCAAGCGGATCCGCACCGCCGGCGGAAATCGGCGAAACATGCGGGCCAAGCCGTTTCCGGCGTGGCGGCGCTCCGGAACCGCCGGCGGGGATCGCCGCGGGAGACTCAGAACGCCCGCGCGGCGATCCAGGGCAGGGCGACCGCGGTGCCCAGCACGCTGCCGAGGTTGCTCAGCACGACGACCAGCAGCACGCGGGTCAGGCGGTTGCTCCAGAACCCGCGGACGGATCCCAGGCTGTCGGCGAGGTTCTCCATGTCGCCGACCAGGGGTCGGCGGAGCAGCGCCTGCACCAGGCCGGCGACCCAGCCGGCGGCGATGAACGGGTTCAGGCTGGTCAGGGGCGCCGCGGCGAAGGCGGCGGCGATGGTCAGCGGGTGGCCCAGTGCGATGGCGGCGCCGAGGGCGGACAGACTCCCGTTGATCAGGATCCAGAGGTAGATCGACTCGACTCCGCGCTCGGCGCCCCCCTGCAGGAAGCCGTACACGAGGAGCGCGATGACGAGGATCGGCAGGGCCCACTTGACGATGCGCGGCCAGAGCGGCGGCTCCGGCAGCCGCTCGAGTTCCTCGAGGTCGCAGGAGGAATCGGCAAGGCCGGCGATGCCGGACAGGTGCCCGGCGCCGACGACCGCGACCGTGCGCGGCCCGGCGGACTGGCGCAGTTTCTCGGCCATGTAGGCGTCGCGCTCGTCGATCAGCGCGCCCTTGACGCTGGGCAGGGCCTCGGCGAGGGCGCTCATCAGATCGCTGAGATTGCCGCTGTCGCGCAGCTTCTCGATGTCCTCTTCGTCGAGATCGTTGCCGACGAAGATGCTGCCGGTCAGTTGGGTCATCACTTTCGCCCGTTGCCAGAAGCCGAGCGAGGCCCACGTGCGCTTGAGCGAGATCTGGATGTCGCGGTCGATCAGCTCCAGGCGGGCGCCTCGGTCCCTTGCCTGCGCGATCGCCGCCCGCATCTCGGCGCCGGGTTCGATGCCGAAGCGCTGCGCGATGCGGCGCTGGAAGGAGTGCATGAGGAAGGAACTCAAGAGGAGAGCCGCCTTGCCCTCGCGCAGGACCTGGAAGATGTCGAGCTTGCGCCAGGAGTCCTGGTTCTCCAGGTTCCGGTAGCGCGCCTCGCAGAGTTCCACGCAGACGGTGTCGGGTTCGACGGCCTCGATCGTCTCGTTCGTGTCGCGAACGCTCCGCGGCGAGACGTGGGCCGTGCCCACCAGGAAGACCTCGCGACCGTCGAGATCAAGGCGCTGGACCGAGGCGGGAAGCTCGGCGGCGGTCGGCTGGCCTGCGGTTTCGGAAGTCATGGCAGCGCGGAGCGTAGCCCAGCAGGACTCGCCGGGGCCCGCCTGCCCGCTCGGCGCAGTCACGGCGTGCGCTCGACGAGCGTCCGGATCGATGGGGAGTGCCCGCGAATCGGCGGGATTGGCGCTGTTGCTATTCTGAGCGGCCTGCAAGGCGCGGCGAGGAGATGAGCGGCAACCGGAAGAACGCTGGGCGCGGCGCCGCGGAGACGTGGCGCGTCCCGTGGCCTCCGCGTCGACGGGTTCATGCGGTGCTGGCGCTGGCCCTCGCGGTGGCGGCCGTCCTTCTGTTCCGGGTCCGGCGGGAGGTGCGCCAGGCGCACGCCGAGCTGCGGTTGGCGGAAGCGGCGATCACGGGCGAGGACTTCGAACGTCTCGCCGATAGAGCGCCGCAACTGCTCGGCCTGGCCGCCCGTCAGGCGGCCGGAGAGAGTCGCTGGCGGGAGGTCGCGGAGCTCTACGACGAGCACGCCAAGCACCTGCCGCCGGCGCTGCTGGAAGCTGCCGAAGTCGAACTCGGGTGGAACCGCGCCGTCACCGAGGATGCGGCGTCCAGCGTCGGGGAGGCGTCGGCGGAGTCCCCGGCGCCGGCGTCGGCCTTCGAGCGGCGGCTGCGCCGGGCCCGGCGGGTCGACGCCTCGGGCATCCGGCAACTGCTCTTCGACCGGCGGGGCCGGCCCCTGGGATCGATCGGCGCCGACCGGTCGTTGACCCTGGCAGACGACCTGCCGGCCGGTCTGGTCCCTCCCGAACTGGCGACTCGCCTGCTTCCTCCCGCCTTGCGGCCGCCGGGCCTGGCCGCCGCCGGCCCGCGGGCAATGGCCGCCTTCGCGCCCGCCGCCAGGGCGCTGCGGCTGACGATCGACCGGGCCTGGAGCGAGGCCGCCGCCGGGGCGCTGGGACGGGAGGAAGGCGCCATCGTCGTTCTCGAGATCCCGTCGAACGCCGTGTTGGCGGCGGTCAGCAACCGGAATCGAAGAAGCCGCTGGCGGGCGCGCGGCGACAGCGTGCTGGATCCGCGCGAGCCAGCCTCGATCGCCAAGCTGATCACGACGACGGCCGCGATGCGCGCCGGTCTCGACCCGGACAGCGAGATCGCCGACATGACCTGCCGCGGCGCCCTGCTGATGGGCGGCGAGCGCCTCTACTGCTCCGCGGTCGGCGGGCGGCTCAGAGGGCTCTCCGCCGCGATGGCGAGCAGTTGCAACGTCGCGTTCGCCCGGCTGGCGATGGACGTCGGGGACCGGGCCCTGGTGGCGGAGTACGAGCGCTACGGCTTCGTGATCGGCGGTCCGCAAGGCGCCGCGGCGCCGAGGAACGCGGTCGGCGTGGTGCACGAGCGCCGCCATCCCGGCAGGCGGCTCGGCGATCTCTCGATCGGCCTGGACGAGGCATCCATCACGCCGCTCGGCGCGGCCGTGTTCGCCGCCACCCTGTCGGACGGGCTGCGGCGCGAGCCCCGGTTCGTGCTGCGGGCGGACGGCCTGCTCGGCATCTCGCCGCTGACGCCGGTCGCCAGGGACTCGGCGGCGGTCGCCGTCCTGGACCCGTCCTGGCTGCCGGCGCTCCACGAGTCGATGCGCGCCGTCGTGTCGCCGGGCGGCACCGCGAATCGGGTGGCGCCGCGGCGGCTGCGGGTGGCGATGAAGACGGGGACCGCGCGCGATCCGGACAAGCCGTTTCACGTGAACTACGTCGGCTTCTTCCCCTCGGGCGGCGGCCGGCCGCCGCGCTACGCCTTCGCTGTGCGGGTGACCGGGCAATCGACCTCGTCTCGCGTCCGACGCGCGGGCTACGCCGTGACGAGTCGCCTGCTGCGGGCGCTCGACGGGCTCGTCGGCGAAGAGACCGGGGCCGACGCTCGCGACGCCGCAAGGCGTGCGGGAGCCATCGCACCGTGACCGCGGACGCGGGCTCCGCTCGGCGGCCCCCGCGACGCCGCTACCGGCCCGTCATCGGACCCCGGCTGAAGCCGCTCCTGTGGGTGGTCTTCGGTCTCTTCGCGCTGCTCGCGGTGAACTCGCTCTACCTCTCCGCCGTCCGCGCGGCCGAGGCGGCGACGGGCGAGACCTACCAGAACTGGTTCTACATCTCGATGTTCCTGATGCATCTGGCGGTGGGCGCGTTGTTCGTGCTGCCGGCGATCTGGTTCGGCCTCGCGCACATGCGGAATGCGCGAACGCGGCCGAACCGGCGCGCCGTGAAGGTCGGCTACGCGCTGTTCGCGACGGCTCTGCTGCTGCTGGCGAGCGGCATCGTCCTGACCCGGATCGAAGGCCTGATCGCGGTGAACGATCCGGCGGTTCGCGGCGCGGCCTACTGGATCCACGTGCTGTCGCCGCTGGCCGCGGCGTGGCTGTTCGTGCTCCACCGGTTGGCCGGCAGGCGGATCAACTGGCGGATCGGCGGCCGCGTGGCGGCGGCGGCCGCGGTGCTGGTCGGCGTCGCGCTGGCGCTGCAGTTCCAGGATCCCCGGGCCTGGAACACGGAGGGGCCGGCGTCGGGCGAGCAGTACTTCTTCCCGTCGCTGGCGCGCACGGCGAGCGGCGGCTTCATCCCGGAGCGCGCGCTGAGCAACGATGCCTACTGCCTGGACTGCCACGGGGACATCCACGGCCGCTGGGCCTGGAGCGCCCACCGATTCAGCTCGTTCAACAACCCGGCGTACAGCTTCTCCGTTCAGCAGACCCGGGACAAGGCCTACGAGCGCTCAGGCGATGTCCAGGCGTCCCGCTTCTGCGCCGGCTGCCACGACCCGGTCGTCTTCTTCTCGGGCGCCTTCGACGATCCCGACTTCGACGTCGACCAGCCCGCGGCCCACGCCGGGATCACCTGCACGTCCTGCCACGCGATCACCCACATCAACAGTCCGCGCGGCAACGCCGACTACACGATCGAGGAGCCCCAGCACTACCCGTTCGCGTTCTCGGACTCCGCGGCGCTTCGCTTCGTCAACCACCAGCTGGTCAAGGCCAAGCCGGAGCTGCACAAGCGCACCTTCCTCAAGCCCCTGCACGCGACCTCCGAGTTCTGCGGCGCCTGTCACAAGGTCCACCTGCCCGAGGAACTGAACCACTACAAGTTCCTGCGCGGGCAGAACCACTACGACTCGCACCTGCTCTCGGGCGTTTCGGGCCATGGCGTGGCGAGCTTCTACTACCCGCCCAGGGCCGAGCCGAACTGCAACGGCTGCCACATGGAACTGCTGCCGTCGGACGACTTCGGTTCCCGGCGTTACCCGGAGAGCGAGAGCCCGGACGCGCCCCAGGTCCATGACCACCTGTATCCCTCGGCGAACACCGGCATTCCCCATCTGCTGGGCTTTCCCGACTGGGTGATCGAGGCGCACCGCGAGTTCAACGAGGGCATCGTCGATGTCGACATCTTCGGCGTCAAGCCGGGCGGCACGATCGAGGACGAGCTGATCGCGCCGCTGCGCCCGGAGGTCCCGGCGCTCGAGCCGGGAAAGGACGTTCTGCTGGAGATCGTCGTGCGCACGTTGGGCCTGGGCCACCACCTGACCCAGGGCACCGCGGACTCGAACCAGCTCTGGCTCGACGTCGAGGTGCACGACGATCTCGGCGCCCCGGTCGGCCGCAGCGGAGGCCTCGGCGAGGGTGGCCGGGTCGATCCCTGGTCGCACTTCGTCAACGTCTACATGCTCGACCGCGACGGCGCGCGAATCGACCGCCGCAACGCGGAGGACATCTTCGTGCCGCTCTACGACCACCAGATCCCGCCGGGAGCGGCCGACGTGATCCACTACCGGCTGAAGACGCCGCCGGCGGGCGCCGCTTCCACGCTGACGGTGGAGGCCACGCTCCGCTACCGCAAGTTCGACACGACCTACCTGCGCCACATCTACGGTCCGGAGACGACGAACGAACTGCCGATCCTCGACCTGGCCCGGGACTCGGTGACGTTCCAGGTGGGCGGGGGCGCGTCGGCGGTCGACCCCGACGCCGGTTCTTCCGCGGCTTCTTCCGCGGCGGCCGTTCGCGCGCCCGGGAAGCCCCCGTGGCAGCGCTGGAACGACTACGGCATCGGCCTGCTGCGCAAGGGCGGCGCCGGCCGCGGCGAACTCCGCCAGGCGATCGAGGCCTTCACGCGGGTCGAGGAACTGGGCCGCCCGGACGGTCCGCTCAACCTGGCGCGCGTCTACCTGGCCCAGGGCACGGTGCGGGACGACGCCATCGCGGCGCTCGAGCGCGCCGCGGCCTTCGACCCGCCGGCGCCGAACTGGTCGGTCGCCTGGTTCTCGGGCCTCGTGAACCTGCAGAACGGCGCGATCGACGACGCGATCTCGAACTTCCGCTCCATCCTCGAGGCGGACAGCGAGGAAATGCGCCGGCGCGGCTTCGACTTCAGCCGGGACGTGCGTCTGCACAACGAACTCGGACTCGCCCTGTTCGAGCGCGCCAAGCGGGAGCGCGGCCCGGCCCGAGCCGATGCGCGGGCGGAGCGGCTGCGCGAGGCCCGCGAATCGTTCCAGCGGACGCTGGTCGTCGATCCGGAGAACGTCACCGCGCACTACAACCTCGGCCTGATTCACGCCCAGCTCGGCGACGCCGACAGCGCGTCACTGCATCGGGAGCTTCACGCGCGCTACAAGCCCGACGACAACGCCCGTGATCGCGCGATCGCCATCGCCAGGCGTGCCGACCCCGCGGCCGATCACGCGGCGGAGGCGATCGTCATCTACGACCTCCATCGCCCCGCGCGTTTCGAGGGCAGCCGGACGGGCGTTGGCGGAGGCGGCGGTTGAGCGCGGATGCTCCGGGAGAACGCCCGGGAGAGCCGGAGGTTCCCGAGGAGGAACTCGCGCCGGAAGACGACGCGGTCATCGGCCGCGTCTTCACGCTCTCCCTCAAGGCGCTGGCGGCCGCGGCGGCCGCCGCGCTCATCGTCGTGGCGCTCCGCCACGTTCTTCGGTCCGGGCCGGAGGAAGCGGTCGAGATCCCGGTGGCCGCCCCGCGTGCCGTCGAGGCGCCGCCCCGGGACGTGCCCGTCGTGCCCTTCACGGACATCACCGCGGAAGCCGGCATCGACTTCGTCCATGTCAACGGCGCCGCTGGCGAGGCCCTGCTGCCGGAGACGATGGGCGCCGGCGCGGCCTTCTTCGATGTCGACCGCGACGGCGACCAGGACCTGCTGCTCGTCAACTCGACGACCTGGGACGCGGTTCTTTCGGACGTGGAGGCTGGTCCGGGCGCCGGGCCGACGATGTCGCTGTACGAGAACGATGGCGCCGGCAGGTTCGCCAACCGCACCGCGGGCTCGGGCCTGGAGTTCAGCTTCTACGGCACGGGCGTTGCGGTCGGCGACGTGGACGGCGACGGCTGGACCGACGTCTTCGTCTCGGCGGTCGGCCCGAACCGGCTGTTCCGCAATGCGGGAAGCCAGGGGGAAGGTCCGCGTTTCGAGGACGTCACGGCCTCGGCCGGCGTTGCCGGCGCCGACGCCGAGTGGAGCAGCAGCAGCGCCTTCTTCGACGCCGATGGCGACGGCGACCTGGATCTTCTCGTCGGCAACTACGTGCGCTGGTCGCGGGAGATCGACATCGAAGTCGGTTACCAGTTGACCGGCGTCGGCCGCGCCTACGGTCCGCCGCTGAACTACGGCGGCACGACGATGGATCTCTACCGGAACGACGGCTCGGGGGCGTTCACCGACGTGTCCGAGGAGGCCGGCCTGCACATCCTGAATACGGCGACCGACACGCCGGTGGCGAAGACGCTTGGACTGGCGCCGGTGGACATCGAGGGGGACGGAGACATCGACGTGATGGTCGCGAACGACACGGTTCGCAACTTCCTGCTGGTCAACGACGGCGGCGGCGTGTTCACGGAAGCCGGGGAGCTCTATGGACTCGCCTACGGTCGGGACGGCGCGGCGACCGGAGCGATGGGCGCCGACGCCGCCGACTTCCGCAACGACGGCGAACTCGGCTTCGCGATCGCGAACTTCGCGAACGAGATGACGTCCCTCTACGTTTCGCAGGGCGACCCCACGCTGTGGAGCGACGAGGCGATCACGGCCGGCATCGGCGCGCCGAGCCGCCGGGTGCTGAGCTTCGGGCTGTTCTTCTTCGACTACGACCTGGACGGACGTCTCGACCTGCTCCAGGTCAACGGTCACCTGGAGGACGACATCGCCGTGGTCGAGCCCAGCCAGCGGTACCGGCAGGCGCCCCAGTTGTTCTGGAACGCCGGGCCGGACGCGTCGACGACCTTCGTCCCGGTCGAGCCGGCGCCGGGCGACGGCCTGAGCATCGAGCTTGTCGGCCGCGGATCGACTTATGCCGACATCGACGGCGACGGCGATATCGACGTTCTGCTGCTGCAAACGGGCGACCGACCCCTGTTGCTGCGCAACGACCAGGACACCGGCCACCGCTGGCTGCGCTTCCTGCTCCGCGGCGACGGCGAGCGGGTGAACCGGGACGCGATCGGCGCCTGGGTCGAGGTGGAGCGGCGAACGGCTGCCGGACCGGTCGTCCAGCGCCGCCGGGTCATGCCGACCAGGAGCTACCAGAGCCAGGTCGAGCCGGTGGTGACGATCGGTCTCGGCGCCGCGGCGTCGGTGGACGACCTGACCCGCGTCGAGGTCTTGTGGCCGAACGGCGTCCGACAGCCGGTGCGCCTCGATGGCCTCGACCGCGTCGTCGAGGTCGAGCAGGCCCCGCCGCACTGACTGCGCCGGCGTCCCCGGCAGCTTTTTCGCACTGGGTTGCGGCAGCGTCCCCGCCGGGGCGCCCAGTGTGGGGCATCTGCTCGGCGCGCCCAGTGTGTGGCGATCCCGGAGAGGTCGGATACCGTTGCGGCATGCACGAAGCCAGCGGACGCCTCGCGCGGCAGATGCGCTTCCTGGTCGAAGTCGACCAGCTCAAGCAGGTGCTGCGGCGCACGTCCATCGTTGGCGCCCACCGCCTCGAGAACTCCGCGGAACACTCATGGCACGTGACCTTGATGGCGCTGGTGCTGTCGGAACACGCGGCCGCCGCGGGCCTCGATCAGCTCAAGGTGCTCAAGATGCTGATCGTGCACGATCTGGTGGAAATCGACGCGGGCGACACGTTCGTCTACGACCAGAAGGGCCTGGAGGACCAGGCGGAGCGCGAACAGCGGGCGGCGGAGCGGATCTTCGGCCTGCTGCCGGCCGAGAGCGGCGCCGCGCTGCGCGCCATCTGGGAAGAGTTCGAGGCGCGGCAGAGCCCCGAGGCGAAGTTCGGGAGGGCGCTGGACCGCTTGCAGCCGATGGTCCTCAACTACGTCAACGGCGGCGGGCCCTGGCTGGAGCACGGTATCCGGGCCGACCAGGTGCGGGAAATCAACGGCTGCATCGAGGACGGGGCGCCCGAACTCTGGCGCTACGCAGAGGAACTGATCGAAGACGCCGTCCGACGCGAACTCCTGGCGCCGTAGCCTCCGGGGGGATTGTCCCGTTTTCTGTTGAACTTCGGATGGCGGCTCGTGTGTGTTGATGAATGTTAAGCGGCCTTGGTTTGGTGGTCAACGTGCCCTGCTCGTCGTTCGAGGGCGCGGATGAGTTTGGGCATGTCTCGGTAGCCTCTGACGCGGTGGAAGCGTGATTGAGCATCGATGAGAGCGGCAGCGACCCAGCGCTGGATCATGGAGCCGCCCCGCCAGCGCTTGACGTTGCGGGTGTAGCGCCCGACGGAGCTGTTGAGGCTCTCGATCGGATTGGTGCTGCGCATGGTCTTCTGGAGAGCTCCGGCGAGGCCGAGTTCGAGCACGGTGACGGTCTCCTCCATGCCTTCCCGGAGGGAGGCCGCTGCGCCGGGGTGCTCCCGCTCCAGATGACTGGCGATCTGCCGCAGACGCCTCAAGGCCGTCTTGGCGGATTTGCTGTCCCAGGCCTTGCGGAGCGCCCGGCGAATCGAGGCTCGCCTCTCTTCGGGCAGATGCTCTTCGACGTTCCGGGCCTTGTGGACCTGGCAGCGCTGCACCGTCGCGGCGTCGCCGAAGACCTCCTTGATCGCGCGGCGCAGGGCCTTGCTGCCGTCGATGACGAACAGCAACGGCTTCGCCGTCGAGAGGCCCCGCTCCACCAGGTCGGCGAGAAGAGCGCGGACCACCGCCGTGTTCTCCGTCGAACCCTCGCGAAGGCCAAGAACCCGCTTGTGACCGGACGACGAAACGCCCAAGGCGATCAGAATGCAGTGGCCACCGATGTACTTCGCGTCCACGCACACCACGCGGATGTCCTCGTCTTCCAGCGACGACGACAGGAACTTCTCCATCTGCCGCGCCGACAGCGCCTTGAAGCGCCGAGACACCGAACTCCGCGATGCCGAACGACGGTCCGAACCCGCGGCCGCCGTGTCCAGCGACCGCAGGTAGTTCCGCGTCGACACGCCCGACGCAATCGCTTCCATCGTGTGACGGTCCATCGCGTCGCGAGACGCCGCCCACTCGAACGACTCGAGACGCACCTCGCCCTCCGGACCCCGTACCCGCAGACGCTGAATCTCGATCCGGGCCCCGCCCAGCGTCACTTGGCTCGGAGCACTGCCCGCACGCCACACCGAACGAGCATCCTGGTGACGACCCTTCGCGCCGCACCGCGACTCCCGCTCCTCCTCCATCAACCGGGCCAACGTAGACCGGCCTGTCTCGACGCACAGCTCCTGAAAGCTCGACAGACCGTTGACCAACGAGGGCAATGACTCCAACAGACCAAGCCCCGATCCCGACGACGGACTGCTCGGAGTGCTCCTTCTCTCTTGCCGATTCCCTTCCCGACTGCGATGATTGGCCATGGGTGGCGTCTCCTTTCTTTCGCTGAGACCGGCCCGCTCATCGGGCCGGAGAGCCGCCACCCTACTCCCAAAGTTCAACAACCGACGGGACATCCCCCCTCCGGGTCGTCGTTGCGGCAAAGCCGCAAGGAGGACCACGTCAGCGCGAACCACGTCAGCGCGAGTCGTCTGGTTGTCGCGGAGAGGGCGAACGACCGCTGAAGTACTGGGACTCCTCCGCTGCGGTGGCTCTTCTGGTCGAAGAACCGACAACCAGCGAGCGGCGCCGGCTGATTCGCGAGGATCCCGTTCCGTCCGTCCTCGAGGTCGTGTCCGGCGACGAACGGCGGGCCCAGGCAGCCCGCACGGAGGGTTTGTCGTCCGCTGACGGTCCGTCCGCTTCCGGGGCGGCAATCAACGCGCGCGGATCGCGCTCAGTCCTCCTGGCCGGCCCAGATGTCGCCGACGGTGAATCCGTTCGGGAAGGGGTCGTCCTCGTCCACGACGTACTGGGCGAACCCCGTGATCCAGGCCGTTCCCGCCAGGGTCGAGACGACGGCGTCCATGTCTCCCACCCGGGTCTCTCGCACCAGCCGGCCGGTGAACGTGGTGCCGAGGATCCCCTCGTGCACGAAGTCCTGGCCAAGCGGCAGTTCGCCCCTGGCCCACATCGCCGCCATCCTGGCGCAGGTGCCGGTGCCGCAGGGAGAGCGGTCGAGGGCGCCGGTCCAGGTCAGCGGCCTGTTCCAGTCCAGCTTGCCGGTCGAGACGATTACCGTGTTGCGCCGGTGGGCGCCGGGGTTGAGCGGCGGCGCCGAGAGCTGACCGATCGTCACCCCGCGGATCTCGGGGTTGAGCGGGTGGACCGGCGTGGGTAGTTGCTCTTGGCAAGCGGCCTTGATCATCTCGCCGACGCGGGCCGCTTCGGCGGCCTCGTCCGGCGCCAGGCTGAGGCCGACCTGGTCGGCGTCGGCGATGACGAAGAACATGCCGCCCCAGGCGACGTCGACGGTGACGGCGCCGAGTTCGGGCACGTCGAGCACGGCGTCGAGGTGGACGGCGAACGCCGGCACGTTCTCGAACTCGACCCGCTTCACCTTGCCGCGCTCGACCTTGGCGCGCGCCCGGATCAGGCCGGCGGGCGATTCCAGCGTGAGTTCGGTGACGGGTTCGGTATGCGGCGTCATCCCGGTCTCGATCAGCACGGTGGCCACGGCGATCGTGTTCGTGCCCGACATGCCCGGGTACTCCGTCTGCTCCATGATCACGTAGCCGGCCACGGCGTCGGGGTGGGTCGCCGGCAGGATCAGGTTGCAGTTCGCCGCCGGATAGCCGCGCGGCTCGCGCAGCATGCGCAGGCGCAGTTCGTCCGCCTCCGTCCGGAGGTAGCGCATTTTCTCGAACATGGTCGAGCCGGGGACGTCGAGAACGCCGCCGACGACGACCCGGCCAGGTTCGCCGCCAACGTGGGTGTCGACGGCGTGGATCACGTTGGAGACGCGCATCGCGTCACGCTAGCAGCGTCCGCCGCCGTCGGGCTGCGCTGTCGCGAGGGGAACGCGACCCGGAAAGCCGGCGAGGACGCCGGGGCGCCCAGTGCGAGGCTGTTCGCTTCACACACCCCTGCGGCGGGGCGGACTGGGGTGCGCCGATGTCCCCGTCGGCATCCGGCGCGACGACCTCCAGGCTCATCTCTCATGGGACAAGGCTCCTGGGGGTCCGTTCCGCGAACGTGTGATAGACACAGCGCCCTCTTCGGTCTGGACAACTGGCTGCGAAGGCAGGTCACTAGCATGCGGAAGACAGGGCGTTTGCGCCGTCACATGATCGGTTCAACTGGTGGATCCCGGTGGAGCCGGACACGGTTCAAGGGATCACCCCCCCCCCCCCCCGAAAAATTGTTTCCAGTCGGCGGCGGTTCGTCGACGCACCCTGTTCTCCGGGCGATGGGCTGAGTCGGTGGGCCGCGCCCCGTCGACAACTGGGGGGTGGAGAGTTGCCCTCTCGGCCGCGGCGCTGTTCGCCGTCGTCGCGGTTCTTGCGCCATGGAGCGCGGCGGCGGCAGTCCCCGGCCGTCCGGTCATAAGCAAGGCCGAGGGCGGCGTCGAGAAGGTGGACCTGGAGTGGGGTCTTCCTGCCGCCGACCCCACCCTGACCAAGTGGCAGTACCAGCAGAGGTTCACTCAGGACGGGACGAATTGGGGCGCTTGGAGTTCTTGGTTCGACGTTGAGCTCTCCGACACTTCCGGGACTCGATATCAGACCGGGAGCACGACGGCAGACAAGCTGAAGGGCAACTTCGTCTACGAGTTCCGGGTTCGCGCGTTCAATCAGGACGGCGCCGGACCGGCATCGCCAGAGCGTAGCGCCACAACCATATCGCGACCTCCACGAGTCATAAGGGTGCCCGAAGCCCCGCAATTTGACACAACGGGCGTCAATTTTGACGGGACGTTGACGCCGAAGTGGAAACTTCCTGCCGAAGACAACACGATTACCAAGTGGCAGTACCGGGTTGGAGAAAACCGTGGTCTCAGCGGTGTCAAGTAGATTGACATTCCCAACTCCAACGCGAGCACCCGGACCCACACGATAGTGGGATTGAGATACACAGGCAACACATACTATCTCCAGATTCGGGCGGTGAATCCGGACGGCAACGGAAACCCGACGGCCGCGCAGGAGATATACGTTGACTACTCTCCTCCTACGCTGCACATTGATGCGCACGCCGCGGTGTCGGAAGGGGATTCCGGCAGCAAGAACATGACGTTCACGGTGACGCTGTCGCCCAGGACGAGCAGTAATTTCAAGGTTGGCAACTCGAATACGGTCACGGTGGCCTACGCGGTGGATTCCGCTTCTTCCACCGCGGATTCCGGCACGGACTACACGCTGCGGAACGGCACGCTGACCTTCGGCGCCGGCGAGACGAGCAAGACGATCAGGGTATCGGTGACGGGAGACGAAAAGGACGAGTCCGACGAGACGGTGGTGATCGCGCTCAGCAATCCGACCGTCAGCAATCCTGAGGGCACGGTGGTTCTGGGTGTGGGTACGGGCAAGGACAAGGCGACGGGCACGATCACCGACGACGACGCCTCGCCGGTGCTGGCGGAGATCGCGGACAAGAGCGTCGAGGCGGGTACGGAAGTGACCATCACCGCATCGGCGACCGACGCGGACGGCGACACGATCGCCTACGCCTGGACGCGCAAGGCGGGCGAGACGTCGCCGGCGCTTCCGCAGGGCACGGCCGAGAACCAGGCGCAACTGACCTTCACGCCGACGGCGGCGGGCATGTACACGATGACCGTGACCGCCTCCGACGGCAAGGGCAACCAGGACACGGAGGAAGTGGTCATCACCGTGACCGGCGGCACGCCTTCCGCCTTGCCGGTGTTGCAGTTGCTGACGGACCCGTCGGCGGCAACCGAAGGCGATCCGATCAGCCTGACGGTGACTTCGGACAAGGCGCTCACGGGCGCCTTGCAGGTGAGCCTGACGTTGGCGGATCGGGAGACCAGCGGCTTCGGCGCGGCCGACATTCCGGGCGCCTTGACCCAGACCTTCCCCGCGACCTTCGGCGATACCGCGAGCCTGACGGGCGCGGTGTCGATTCCGACCACCCTGGATTCGTTGCTGGACGGCGCCGAGACGTACACGATCACGTTGAACGCCGGGACCGGCTACGAGTTGGGCGCGGACAAGACGGCGGAGGGCGCGCTGAACGAAGGAACCGCCGAGGTGTCGGTTCCGGCGACGCTGACGGTGGCGGAGAACGGCGGCAACGCGGAGATCGCGATCGCCACGCCGAGGAAGTTCGGCGCCGCGACCACCTTCAACGTGACCTACGGCGAGACGGCTTCGACTTCGGACACGGACGCGACTGGCGCGCCGGACGGCGACTACGACAACGACGCGGCGCCTTCGGTGACCTTCGACTCGGAAGCCATCGCGGCGAACATCGTGATTCCGATCACGAACGACAAGCTGGACGAGGACGATGAAACCTTCACGGTGACGATCGCGGCCGCCGCCGCGCTGCCGGCCGGTTTCGCGCTGGGCGATTCCGTCTCGACCGTGGTGACGATCACCGACGACGACTCCTCGCCGGTGCTGACGGCGATCGACGATGTGAGCTACACGGTCGGCCAGACGGTGGACATCACGGCTTCGGCGACCGACGCGGACAACGACACGATCACCTACGCCTGGACGCGCAAGGCGGGCGAGACGGCGCCGGCGATTCCTCAGGGCACGGCCGTGAACCAGGCGCAGTTGACGTTCGTGACGGCGGCTGCGGGCACGTACACGATGACGGTGACGGCGAACGACGGCAACGGCAACACGGACACCGAGGAGGTGACGATCACGGTCGGGCCCGCCCCGACCGATCCTCCCGCCAAGCCGACGGGTTTCACTGCGGCGGCGGGCGACGAGGAGGTGAAGCTGACCTGGGACGATCCGGGCGGCGCCGGCATCACCTGGCAGTTCCGGCAGCGCGAAGGTCGCAGGCAGGGCCCCTGGGCGAACATCGCCGCCGGCGACATCGACAGGTCCGTTGCCGGGAAGCTGTCGTACACGGTGGATGAGCTGGACAACGGCGTCGAGTACGATTTCCGTATTCGCGGGCAGAACGCGGCCGGCACGGGCCGGCAGTCGGCGCGGGAGTCGGCCACGCCGACGCCGCCGGCCACGGTCGTGCCCGTCGCGCCGACGGGTTTCGTGGCCAAGGGCGGCAACCGGCAGGTGACGCTGTACTGGACGGACCCGAAGGATGCCAACATCATCCGCTGGGAGATTCTGCAGAAGAAGGGCAGCGCCAGCTTCGGGACGAACTGGACGCCCATCGCCCGTCCGGGCAGCCCCGGCAGCGACGCGGCCACGCTGCATCACGTGGTGACGGGTCTGGAAAACGGCGCCGCCCATGCCTTCAAGCTCCTGGCGGTGAACGCCATCGGCGACGGCGCCGCATCGGCCGAGGCGTCGGCGACTCCGAAGGCGCCGGCGGCGGCGACGCTGAGCGCCGCGGCGGGGACCACGGGCGAAGTGACGCTGAACTGGACCGTTGCGGACGCCGACCCCCATGCGCTGGTCGAGAACGCGGAGTCGTTCGGCGTGTGGCAAAGCCGCTACCGCCCGAAGGGGGGAGACGGAACCACCACCCTGACCGACTGGCAGACCATCCTGCACACGCGCACGGACGGCAGTTCGCGAACCGCCGCGACCAATCTGTCCCAGACCATTCCGCACGGCGGCGTGGTGGAGTTGCAGGTCCGCGCCAGCGGCAGCAAGCGGGGAACGACCGCGGCCACCTGGGGTCCCTGGTCGAACACGGCGACGATCACCCTCAACGACGACGCCGACCCCCGCAATGCGGCCCTGACGATCGTCGGCGCTCCGGTCGAGGTGGCGCCGGGCAAGGAAGCCACCTACACGGTGGCGTTGAAGAAGCCGTATGCGGGCACGTTGAGCATCGCGAGCAGCGACACGGCCAAGGCGACGGTGGACCCGGCTTCGCTGACCTTCACGAGCGGAAACTACGAAACGGCGCAGACGGTGACGGTGACCGGGGTCGAGGCGGGCAGTGCGACGATCAACCACGCCTACCGGCTGAGCGGCGCCAGCGCGGACTTCATTCCCGACGCGGGCACGGTTTCGGTGACGGTGGCGGAGCCGACGCCGGCCATTTCGCTGAGCATTGCGGACGCATCGGCGTCGGAGGATGCGGGGACGCTGTCGTTCACGGTAACGGCGTCGTCGGCGCCGTCCTCTGAGGTGACTTTCGAGTACACGGTGACGGCGGAGAGCACCGACACGGCGGTCGAGGACACGGACTTCACGGGCGACGAGCTGGACGAGTCCGACGAGACGGTGGTGATCAAGCTCTCGAGTCCCGTGAACGCCGTGCTGGGCACGGCGACGGGAACGGGCACGATCACGGACGACGACGCTTCGCCGGTGCTGACGGCGATCGACGATGTGAGCTACACGGTCGGCCAGACGGTGGACATCACGGCGTCGGCGACCGACGCGGACAACGACACGATCACCTACGCCTGGACGCGCAAGGCCGGCGAGGATACGCCGGCGCTTCCGCAGAACACGGCGGAGAACCAGGCGCAACTGACGTTCGTGACGGCGGCGGCGGGCACCTACACGATGACGGTGACGGCCTCCGACGGCAAGGGCAACTCCGCCACCGAGGACGTGACGATCACGGTGACGGAGGCCTTGCCGGCGCTGCAGCTGCTGACGGACCCGTCGGCGGTAACCGAAGGCGATCCGATCAGCCTGACGGTGACTTCGGACAAGGCGCTCACGGGCGCCTTGCAGGTGAGCCTGACGTTGGCGGATCGGGAGACCAGCGGCTTCGGCGCGGCCGACATTCCGGGCGCCTTGACCCAGACCTTCCCCGCGACCTTCGGCGATACCGCGAGCCTGACGGGCGCGGTGTCGATTCCGACCACCCTGGATTCGTTGCTGGACGGCGCCGAGACGTACACGATCACGTTGAACGCCGGGACCGGCTACGAGTTGGGCGCGGACAAGACGGCGGAGGGCGCGCTGAACGAAGGAACCGCCGAGGTGTCGGTTCCGGCGACGCTGACGGTGGCGGAGGACGGCGGCAACGCGACGATCGCGATCGCCACGCCGAGGAAGTTCGGCGCCGCGACCACCTTCAACGTGACCTACGGCGTCACGGCTTCGACTTCGGACACGGACGCGACTGGCGCGGCGGCGCCGGCGGACGGCGACTACGACGACGACGCGGCGACTTCGGTGACGTTCGACTCGGAAGCCATCGCGGCGAACATCGTGATTCCGATCACGGACGACGCGGTGGCCGAGGGCGACGAGACGTTCATGGTGACGATCACGGCCGCCGACGCGCTGCCGGCCGGTTTCGCGCTGGGCGATTCCGACTCGACCGTGGTGACGATCACCGACGACGAAGGCGATCCGACGCTGAGCATCGCGGCGCCGTCGGCGGTGACGGAAGGGGATTCCGGCAGCCAGAACATGGTGTTCACGGTGACGCTGGACCCGGTGAGCGCGAAGTCGGTCACCGTGGGCTACGCGGTGGCTTCGGCATCGACCGCGACCTCGGGCACGGATCACGCGGCGCTGGCGGACGACACGTTGACCTTCCCCGCCGAGACGGCGACGCAGACGATCACGGTTTCGGTGACCGGCGACGAGGAGGACGAGTCCGCCGAGACGGTGGTGATCGAGATCAGCTCTCCCACCGGCGGCGCGGTTCTGGGCACGGCGACGGCCACCGGCACGATCACCGACGACGACGCCTCGCCGGTGCTGACGGCGATCGCGGACGTGTCGTACACGGTTGGCCAGACGGTGGACATCACGGCGGCGGCGACCGACGCGGACGGCGACACGATCACCTACGCCTGGACGCGCAAGGAGAACGAGGACACGCCGGCGATTCCGCAGGGCACGGCCCTGAACCAGGCGCAGCTGACCTTCGCAACGACCGCCGCGGGCACCTACACGATGACGGTGACGGCTTCGGACGGCAAGGGCAACTCCGCCACCGAGGACGTGACGATCACGGTGAGCGCGGCACAAGCGACGCCGGCACTGGCGTTGAGCGGCACGGCGAACGGCGAAGAGGGAGGCAGCCTGAGTTTGACGCTGACCTCGGACATCAATGTTGCCGACACGCTGGACGTGGCCTTCACGGTACAGGGCAGCGTTGCGGCCACGGACACCGACGCGGCGGCGGCCGACTTCAACGGCGGCACGTTGAGCGGCATCGCCACGGCCAGTTTCGCCAATGGCAAGACGGCCACGGTGACCGTGCCGCTGACCGACGACGGCGATGTTGAAGGCGATGAAGGATTCCGCATCGCGCTGGCGTCCGGCAGCGGCTATACGTTAGCGGCGTCGTCGCAGACGTTGGCCGGGACGATCACCGACAACGACGGCATTCGTCTGGTCGCGGCAAGCGGCGAGGGCGTGTTCGAAGGGGGGACGCAGGAAGTTGCGCTGGAGGCAGTGGCGACCACCAACGGCGGCGTCGGCTACAGCAAGGACGCGGACTTTGCCGCGACCCTTTCGGGGGTGAGTTGGAGCTATCAAGGGGGCGCTGCGGCGGCGGCCGACTTCGATACGACGCCGACCAGCGCGACGTTCGCTTCGGGGGACGCGAGCGTTGATTTCGTGGCTGCGAGCGACGGGGACGCGCAGGAGAGCTACAGCATCAAGCTGGCGGCGGTGACGGGCCATACGGTGGTGAGCGGGTCCAATGCGGTCACCGGCAACATAGGGCCGATCGTGACCGCCAAGTGGTCCGCCGCCGCCTACTCGGCGACCGAAGGCGGGGCGGCGAGGCTGACGCTGACTCTCGATGCGCCCGTGGTGAAGGACATCACGGTCTTCATCGACACCGAGGACGGCAGCGCCGCGAGTCCGGGAGACTTCACTTCGGGCGGCCACAGTTTGTCTCTTTCGGCGGGCCAGTCGTCCGCGATCCTGAGCATTGCGTTGAAGCAGGACAGTCTGGCGGAGGGCGACGAGACCTTCGATGCGATGATCACCGGCAGCGACCACCCGGCGTCGGTCATCATCGGCGACCCGGACACGGCCGAGGTGACGATCATCGACGACGAGGCGGGCGTTCGGGCGACGCCGCCGCTGTTGACGGTGGCCGAAGGAGCCACCGGCACATACACGGTGGTATTGCGGACCGATCCGATGGGCGCCGTGACCGTGACCCCGTCGAGCGGCGACACGTCGGCGGCGACGGTGTCTCCGGCGTCGTTGACCTTCGACACAAGCAACTGGCGCACGCCGAAGACGGTGACGGTGACGGGTAAGGAAGACGCCGACGGCATCGGTGAGACGGTGGTGGTGGATCACGCGGTGTCGGGCTACGCGGGCGTGACCCGCGCGCCGTCGGTGACGGTGGTCCTGACCGACAACGAGACGCTTGTACCCGCCGTGGTGGTTTCGCGTTCCCGGTTGACGGTGACGGAGGCTGGTCCCGGGACGGGAACGTACACGGTGCGGCTGAACACGAATCCGGGCGGCGACGTGACCGTGACGCCGTCGAGCAACGACACGTCGGCGGCGGTGGTGTCGGGTGCGTTGACCTTCACCAGATACAACTGGGACGAGGCGCAGACGGTGACGGTGACGGCTGTGGACGACAGCGACATGGTCGGCGAGAGCGTGACGGTGAGTCATGGGGTTGTCGGCTACAGCGGCGTGAGCAACGGTCCGTCGGTGGCCGTGACCCTGATTGACGATGACGTTGTTCCCGCCGGGGTGACGGTGACCCCGACCGCCTTGACCGTCAACGAGGGCGCCAGCGCCACCTACACGGTGAAGTTGGACGCGGAGCCTTCCGACGGCGTGACGGTGACGGTGGCGGGCGCATCGGGCGACGTGACGGTTTCGGGTTCGCCGATGACGTTCACGGCGCAGAACTACGGCGAGGCGAAGACGATCACGGTGAGCGCGGATTCGGACGCGGACGCGACGGACGACACGGCGACGTTGACGCACAGCGCTTCGGGCGGCGGCTACGGTTCGGTGGACATCCCGGACGTGAACGTGACGGTGACGGACACCACGCCGGTGCTGCAGCTTCTGACGGATCCGTCTGCGGTGACGGAGGGGACGGCGATCAGCCTGGAGGTGACCTCCGACAAGACGGTGACGGGCACGTTGCAGGTGAGTCTGACGTTGGCGGATCGGGAGACGAGCGGCTTCGACGCGGACGACATACCGGGCGCTCTGGGTCCGCGGAACTTCGCCGCCGACTTCAGCGCGGGCGGCGGCACGACGGCCACGGTGTCGATTTCGACGAGCGCGGATTCGGACGCGGAGGGCGCGGAGACGTACACGATCACGCTGAACGATGCGGTGGCCTACGAGCTGGGGGCGGACAAGAGCGCCGCCGGCACGCTGAACGATCCGGTGGCGTCGTCGGGCGCTCCGTGCCGGCAGTCGATTTCCGGTCCCGGCATCCACCAGAGGAATCCGCGTCTTCTGAGCTACACGCTGAACGTGCCGGCGAACTGCGGCCCGATCACGAAGACGGAGTTTCAGATCCGGACTTCGGGTCAGTCGTGGAGCGCGGTCCGCTGGTTGAACACGGGCTTCGGCTCGTTCAGCGACAGCGGTCAGCCGCAGTCGAAGGTGATGCTCTTCAATCTTGCGCCGTCGGGTCAGGCTCTGTCGGCGGGTCTGCGGGAGATGCGGGTTCGGGCGTTCAACGGTTCGGAGGTTGGTCCGGTGTCGGAGACGGCTCGTCTGTGGATCGGCCTGCCGGCTCAGCCGACGGGTTTGCGCGCGTCGGGCGGCCACAAGCACGTGCAGCTGTCGTGGGACGATGCGGAGAATCCGAGCATCAGGCGCTGGGAGGTGCAGCGCAAGTCGGGCGCCGGCAACTACGGGGGCTGGACGCCGATCACCGTTTCGACGACGCGCCACAGGGTGTCGGGCACGGTGTCTGGTCTGGACAACGGGACGTTGTATGGGTTCAAGGTTCGCGCGGTGAACTCGTCGGGCGCGAGCACGGCATCGGCGGAGGCTTCGGCGACGCCGGGTTCGGGCGCGCCGTCGGCGCCGTCGGGACTGACGGCGACGCCGGGGAACGGTCGGGTGACGCTGTCGTGGCGTCCGTTGGGTGATTCCAGCGTGACGAAGTGGCAGGTTCGCAGGAAGGCGTCTTCGGCTTCCTGGCCCACGACTTCCGGGGGCGGTTGGTCGGACATCGGGGGTTCGGGCGCTTCGACTGCGAGCCACGCGGTGACGGGTCTGACGAACGGCACGTCCTACGATTTCGAGGTTCGCGCGGTGAACGAGGTGGGCAACGGCGGTGCTTCGGCGATTTCTTCGACGCCGACGACGCTGACGGTTCGCGGTGTGACGGTTCCGCGTTCGGTGGAGATCGGGGAGTCCGCTGGCTTCGCCGTGGTGCGGATCACGGCGGAGGCTGCGTTCGGCGAGGCGGTGACGTTCAACGTGTCGTACGGCAGCACGTCGACGACGCGTGACAACGACGCGACGGGGGCTTCGAACCCGGCGAACGGGGACTACGACAACGACGCGGTGGCGTCGGTGATGTTCAACGCGACGGAGACGACGAAGGACATTCGCATTCCGATCACGAACGATCTGGTGGACGAGGGGGACGAGACGTTCACGGTGACGATTTCGTCGTCGGGTTCGCTGCCGGAGGGTTTCGTGCTGGGGTCGTCGACGACGACGGTGACGATCGCCGAGGACGACGTGAAGCGGGTGACGGTGTCGACGGACTTTCTGCGGATCGTGGAGGGCGGCGCCGGGACCTATACGGTGGCGCTTGAGACGCAGCCGACGGGTGACGTGTCGGTGACGGTGAGCGGCGCTGGCGGCGGCGTGACGGTGTCGCCGTCGCCGCTGAGGTTCACGCGGTCGAACTGGAGCGCGGCCCAGACGGTGACGGTGCGGTCGACGCGTCATGACCCCGACGGCGACGACGCCCAGTTGCGGCTGACGCACCGGGCGAGCGGCGGCGGCTACGCCGGCGCGCCGGTCCGCTACGTCACGGACAACACCCAGCCCCGCACGTCTCTGTTGGTGGTGGTGCGCGACAACAACCGGAAGGGCGTGACGCTGTCGGCTTCGGAGTTGACGGTGGTGGAGGGCGGCAGCAAGACGTACACGGCGAAGCTGGACACGCGGCCTTCGGGCGACGTGACGTTGACGGTGGGCGGCGCTTCGGGGGACGTGACGGTGTCGGGTTCTCCTCTGACGTTCACGTCGGCGAACTGGAACGAGGCGCAGACGTTGACGGTGAACGCGGCGGAGGACGGCGACGCGGAGACGGACGCCGCGGTGACGCTGACTCACAGCGCCGAGGGCGGCGGCTACAGCGGTGTGAAGCTGGGCGACACGGTGGTGGTGCGCGTGGCGGACAACGACGTCTCGGCGCCGGCGAAGCCGACGGGTTTCTCGGCGACGGCTGGGGACGGGGAGGCGACGCTGTCGTGGACGGACCCAGTCAATGCGACGATCATCGGCTGGGAGGTTCAGCGGAAGTCCGGCAGCGGCGGCTACGGTGGCTGGCTGCCGATCGACGATTCCGACGCTACGACGACGAGCCACACGGTGTCGGGTCTGACGAACTACACTCGGTACGGGTTCAAGGTTCGGGCGGTGAACGGCGCGGGCGGCGGCACGGCGTCGGACGAGGCGGCGGTGACGCCGGTCAAGCCGGCTCCGTGCAAGATCGGGGCGGCTGACGTGCGGACGTCGGCGCCTGGCGGTTCCGGCCACTCGATTGCGTTCGGGGTGCGGATTCCGGCGAACTGCGGCGCGATCACGGGCTTGCAGTATCAGGTGAGGTCTTCGGGCGGGACGTGGCCGCCGTCCTGGACGGACTTCGACGACATGGCGACGAGTTTCGCGGACAGCGGCAGCGTCCGGACGCCGGCGGGCCGCGAGAGGGCCGCGGTGACCGGCGGCGCGGCGCGCGAGGTTCGGGTGCGTGCGTTGAACGTTCGGACTCCGGGCACGGCGTCGGAGGCGGTGGGCGCGACCTTCGTCGTGCCGTCGCAGCCGACGGGTCTGAGCGCGACGGGAGGCGAGGCGAAGGCGACGCTGAGCTGGGATGCTCAGCCGGGCGAGGGGATCACGGCGTGGGTGGTGGAGTACCGGCAGGGGAGCGCCGGCGAGTGGCAGTCCCGGGTGTTCAAGGGCGCCGGCGGCACGACGTCGGTATCGGTGACGGGTCTGCAGGCTGCGGCGCACTCTTTCCGTCTGAAGGCCAGGAACGTGTACGGCGACAGCGTTTCGACGGCGGCGGTGACGGCGACGCCGACGCCGGCAACGATGAAGCCGTTGCCTCCGACGGGTCTGAGCGCGAAGGCGGGCGCGTCTTCGGTGACGCTGACCTGGGACGATCCGCGCGACGCGAACATCGAGTGGTGGGGTTACCAGTACCGTTGGACGCAGGGTGGCGAGGAGCAGCAGGAATCGGGGAAGATCACGCCTTCGTCGGCGGGCGCGGGTAAGCTGACGACGACGATCGCGGGTCTGACGCCTGGCACGAGCTACCGTTTCCGGATTCTCTTGAGGAACGCGGTCGCTCCCAACAGTTCGCCCTGGGTGACGGCGACGCCGACGGTGGGTCTGAGCATCGCGGATGTGACCGCGGCGGAGGACGGGACGTTCGGTTTCACGGTGACGTCGACGCCGGCGCCGGGTTCCGCGGTGACGTTCAAGTACAAGGTGACGTCGGAGAGCGGCGACACTGCGACGGCGGGCACGGACTTCACGGCGGCGCCGACGGCGACGGCGGCGACGCTGGCGGCGAACGCGACGAGCGCGACGATCACGGTGACGGTGGCGGACGACGGTCTGGACGAGTCGGACGAGACGTTCACGGTGACGCTGTCGGACGCGTCGTCGAACGCGACGCTGACGGACGCTGTGGCGACGGGGACGATCACGGACGACGATTCTTCGCCGGTGCTGGCGGCGCTGACGGCGCAGACGGTCAAGGTCGGGGAGACGGTGAGCGTGACGGCGTCGGCGACGGATGCGGACACGGGCGACACGGTGAGCTACGCTTGGACGCGCAAGGAGGGGGAGACGACGCCGGCGCTGCCGCCGGGCACGAGCGTGACGGACGCGGAGCTGACGTTCGTGCCGCCGGCTGCGGGCACGTACACGATGACGGTGACGGCCTCGGATGCCGCCGGCAACAGCGACAGCGGGGAAGTCGTGATCACGGTGAATCCGGCTGCGAACCTGGTGTCGGTTCCGTCGAAGCTGACGGTGTCGGAGGCTGTCGGCGCCGCGGCGGTGCGGATCACGACGGAGGCGGCGTTCGGCAAGCAGTTGACGTTCGCGGTGAGCTACGGCGACGGCACGGCGACGGGCGCCGCGAATCCGGCGGACGGGGACTACGACAACGACGCGGCGACCTTGGTGACGTTCGGGGCGAGCGATACGACGAAGGACATTTCGATTCCGATCACGGCGGACGGTGTGGACGAGTCGGACGAGACGTTCACGGCGACGATCGCTCTGGCGGCGAGCAACACGCTGCCGGACGGCTTCGCTCTGGCGAACGCGACGACGACGGTGACGATCGAGGACGACGACGAGACCGAGGTGACGGTGACGCCGACGTCTCTGACGGTGGCCGAGGGTTCGAGCGCCGGCTACACGGTGAAGCTGGACGCGCAGCCTTCGGGGAACGTGACGGTGACGGTGGCGGTGGCGGGCGAGTCGGGCGACGTGACGGCGAATCCGAAGAGTCTGACGTTCACGTCGGTGAACTACGGCGCGGCGCAGACGGTGACGGTGAGCGCGTCGGACGACTCGGACCGTCTGACGGACGCGGCGGTGACGCTGACGCACAGCGCTTCGGGCGGCGGCTACGGCGGCGTGTCGATCGATTCGGTGACGGTAAGCGTGACGGAGGACGACGCGCCGGCCAAGCCGACGGGTCTGACGGCGGCGCCGGGCAATCGGGCGGCGTCGCTGTCCTGGGACGATCCGGAGGACGCCTCGATCACGGGTTATCAGGTCAGCCGGCGCAACGCGGGCGCGGCCCGCTGGGGCGGCTGGGCGAGCATCGACGGTTCGCGCGCTTCGACGGTGAGCCACACGGCGACGAAGCTGAGGAACGGCACGGGCTACGAGTTCCGCATTCGGGCGCGGAACGGGGCCGGCTGGGGTCCGGTTTCGGACGCGGCGAGCGTGACGCCGGCGACCCTTCCGGCGCCGACGGTGACGGCCGAGTCGGGCGACGGTCAGGTGGTTCTGCGCTGGAGCCAGCTGCCGGACGCCGGCATCCGGGAGTGGGAGTGGTCGTACCGCGGCGGCTCGCAGAAGACGTGGGGTCCGACCGAACTGCGCCTTTCGAGGCTCGGCAACAACATCAACCACAGGACCGTCTCCAGCCACACGGTGACGGGTCTGGCGAACGGCACGGAGTACGCGTTCCGGCTGCGCGCGTACAACGGGCGCTGGTCGGGCTGGTCGGCCATCGTGAAGGCGACGCCGGGGAAGGCGACGGTGTCGGTTCCGAAGACGCTTCGGGTGGCCGAGGGGTCGGGGTCGGCGACGGTGCGGGTGACGGCATCGAGCGCGCTGGGGGCGTCGGTGACGTTCGCGGTGAGCTACGGCGGGACGGCGACGGGCGCTTCGGATCCGTCTGACGGGGACTACGACAACGACGCGGCGACGACGGTGACGTTCGGCGCGATGGACACGGCGAAGGACATCTCGATTCCGATCACGGACGACGGACTGGACGAGCCGGACGAGACGATCGCGGTGACGATCGCGGTTGCGGCGACGGTAGGCAACGCGCTGCCGGACGGCGCCGCGCTGGGCAACGCCACGACGACGGTGACGATCGCCGACGACGATTCCTCGCCGATGCTGGCGGCGATCGAGGACGTTTCCCTGTCGGCGGGCGGCACGGTGGACATCACGGCTTCGGCGACCGACGCGGATGGCGACACGATCAGCTACGCCTGGACGCGCAAGGCGGGCGAGACGACGCCGGCGCTTCCGCAAGACACGGCAGTGAACCAGGCGCAGCTGACGTTCACGACGGCGGCGGCGGGCACGTACACGATGACGGTGACGGCCTCGGACGGCGCCGGCAACACGGACACCAAGGACGTGACGATCACGGTGACGGCGGCGAAGCCGGCGCAGCCGAGCAACCTCCTGGCGACGGCGGGCGACGGCGAGGTCAAGTTGTCCTGGGACGATCCGGGCGACGCGAGCATCACGAGCTGGGAGTACCGGCGGAAAGAGGGGAGCAAGCGTTGGGGCGGTTGGACGACCATCCCATCTGCCGACCTCGACGGTTCGGTCTCCGGGAAGCTGTCGTACGCGGTGGAGAGCCTGAAGAACGGTTCCGCGTACAGTTTCCGGCTGCGCGCCAGGAACGCGGCCGGCGCCGGCACATACGTGCAGACGGCGCAGGCGACGCCGGTGAAGGCGGCGTTCGTCGGCACGGTGACGGTCACGCCGACGTCGCTGACGATCGCGGAGGGTTCGAGCGGCAGCTACACGGTGGTGCTGGACAAGCAGCCGCCGGGCGACGTGACGATTTCGATCGCCTACACAGCCAGTTGGCTCACGTCGGACAAGACCAGTCTGACGTTCACGCGGGCGAACTGGGACGCGGCGCAGACGGTGACGGTGAGCGCGCCGGAGGACGCCAACGCGGAGGACGAGGCCGACACGACGTTCCTCCACACCGTCACGGAGGGCGACTACCAGGCGGTGATCGACAGCGTGACGGTCAGCGTGACGGACACGACGCCGGTGTTGCAGTTGTCGACGGATCCGTCGGCGGTGACGGAGGGGTCGGCGATCAGTCTGACGGTGACGTCGGACAAGGCGCTGACGGGGACGCTGCAGGTGAGTCTGACGCTGTCGGATCGGGAGACGAGCGGCTTCGACGCGGACGACATACCGGGCGCCTTGACCCAGACGTTCGAGGCGACGTTCGGCGAGAGCGCGAGCCGGACGGCGACGATCTCGATTCCGACCAGCACGGATTCGGACGTGGAGGGCGCGGAGACGTACCGGATCACGTTGAACGACGCGGCGGGCTACGAGCTGGGGGCGGACAAGACGGCGGAGGGCACGCTGAACGACGGCACGGTCAGCAAGCCCGGTCGTCCCACCGGTCTGACGGCGACGGCTGGCGACAAGCGGGTGGTTCTGACCTGGGACGACCCGGACGACGACGACATCACCGGGTACAAGCTGCGCTACGCGAAGACGGCGGATCGTGGCAGTGCGACGTTCTCCGCGATCTCCGGTTCTGACGGCGACACGACGACGTACACGGTGACGGGTCTTGAGAACGGCGCGGAGTACAGCTTCCGGATTCTGGCGACGAGCGCTGGCGGGGACGGCCTGGCGAGCAAGTGGGTGAAGGCGACGCCGCGGGCGGCCGCCGAGTCCGTTTCGCTGAGCATCGCGGACGCCTCGGCTTCGGAGGGCACGGGCACGCTGTCGTTCACGGTGACGGCTTCCTCGGCGCCGTCCTCGGAGGTGACGTTCAAGTACACGGTGACGTCGGAGAGCGGGGACACGGCGACTGCGGGCACGGACTTCACGGCGGTGACGTCGTCTGCCAAGGGGAGCGGGAGCATCTCGGCGAACGCGCAGACGACGACGATCGCGGTGACGCTGATCGACGACGACTTCGTGGACGGCGCGGACGAGACGTTCACGGTGACGTTGTCGGAGGCTTCCGGCGCGACGATTTCGGACGGGGCGGCGAGGGGGACGATCGAGGACGACGAGGAGGCGGGCGTGACGATTTCGGGGTCGTCGCTGACGGTGGCGGAAGGCGGCAGCGCCACGTATACGGTGAAGCTGACCGCGAAGCCTTCGGGGGACGTGACGGTGACGGTTGCGGGCGCTTCGGGCGACGTGACGGTGACGGGTTCGCCGCTGACGTTCACGGACCAGAACTACGGCACGGCGCAGACGGTGACCGTGAACGCGGCGTCGGACGACGATGCGACGGCGGACGCGGCGGTGACGCTGACCCACAGTGCGGCCGGCGGCGGCTACAACGGGGTGACGATCGACTCGGTGACGGTGACGGTCACGGAGACAACGCCGTTGCTGCAGTTGCTGATGAATCCGTCGGCGGTGACCGAGGGCACGGCAATCAGCCTGGAAGTGACCTCGGACAAGGATTTGACGGGCGCTTTGTCGGTGAGCCTGACGCTGGCGGACCGGGGTTCGAGCGGCTTCGACGCGGACGACATTCCGGGTGCCTTGACCCAGACCCTCACCGCGGACTTCGGCCAGACCGCGAGTCGGACGGCCACGATCTCGATTCCGACCAGCGCGGATTCGGTCGTGGAGGGCGCGGAGACCTACACGATCACGCTGAACGACGCGGCGGCCTACGAGCTGGGGGCGGACAAGACGGCGGAGGGCACGCTGAACGACGGCACGGTCAGCAAGCCCGGTCGTCCCACCGGTCTGACGGCGACGGCTGGCGACAAGCGGGTGGTTCTGACCTGGACCGACCCGGACGACGACAACATCACCGGGTACAAAGCTGCGCTACGCGAAGACGGCGGACCGTGGCAGTGCGACGTTCTCCGCGATTTCCGGTTCGGACGGCGACACGACGACGTACACGGTGACGGGTCTTGAGAACGGCGCGGAGTACAGCTTCCGGATTCTGGCGACGAGCGCTGGCGGGGACGGCCTGGCGAGCAAGTGGGTGAAGGCCACGCCGCGGGCGGCCGCCGAGTCCGTTTCGCTGAGCATCGCGGACGCCTCGGCTTCGGAGGGCACGGGCACGCTGTCGTTCACGGTGACGGCTTCCTCGGCGCCGTCCTCGGAGGTGACGTTCAAGTACACGGTGACGTCGGAGAGCGGGGACACGGCGACTGCGGGCACGGACTTCACGGCGGTGACGTCGTCTGCCAAGGGGAGCGGAAGCATTTCGGCGAACGCGCAGACGACGACGATCGCGGTGACGCTGATCGACGACGACTTCGTGGACGGCGCGGACGAGACGTTCACGGTGACGTTGTCGGAGGCTTCCGGCGCGACGATTTCGGACGGGGCGGCGAGGGGGACGATCGAGGACGACGAGGAGGCGGGCGTGACGATTTCGGGTTCGTCGCTGACGGTGTTGGAAGGCGGAAGCGCCACGTATACGGTGAAGCTGACCGCGAAGCCTTCGGGGAACGTGACGTTGACGGTGGCGGGCGCTTCGGGCGACGTGACGGTATCGGGTTCGCCGCTCACCTTCACGAATGTGAACTACGGCACGGCGCAGACGGTGACGGTGAGCGCGGCATCGGACGAGGACGCGACGGCGGACGCTGCGGTGACGCTGACGCACAGTGCGGCCGGCGGCGGCTACAACGGGGTGACAATCGACCCGGTGACGGTGACGGTCACGGAGACGACGCCGGTGCTGCAGTTGCTGACGAATCCGTCGGCGGTGACCGAGGGGACGGCAATCAGCCTGGAAGTGACCTCGGACAAGGATTTGACGGGCGCCTTGTCGGTGAGCCTGACCCTGGCGGATCGGGGTTCGAGCGGCTTCGACGCGGACGACATCACCGGCGCCTTGACCCAGACCCTCACCGCGGACTTCGGCCAGACCGCGAGTCGGACGGCGACGATCTCGATTCCGACGAGCACGGATTCGGACGTGGAGGGCGCGGAGACGTACCGGATCACGTTGAACGACGCGGCGGGCTACGAGCTCGGAACCGACAAGACGGCGGAGGGCACGCTGAACGACGGCACGGTCAGCAAGCCCGGTCGTCCCACCGGTCTGACGGCGACGGCTGGCGACAAGCGGGTGGTTCTGTCCTGGACCGACCCGGACGACGACAACATCACCGGGTACAAGCTGCGCTACGCGCAGACGGCGGACCGTGGCAGTGCGACGTTCTCCGCGATCTCCGGTTCGGACGGCGACACGACGACGTACACGGTGACGGGTCTTGAGAACGGCGCGGAGTACAGCTTCCGGATTCTGGCGACGAGCGCTGGCGGGGACGGCCCGGCGAGCAAGTGGGTGAAGGCGACGCCGCAGGCGGCGGCCACCTCGACGGTGTCGATTCCCGCGACGCTGTCGGTAGCGGAGAACGTCGGCGCCGCGACGGTGCGGATCACGACGGAGTCGGCGTTCGGGGTTGCGACGACGTTCAACGTGACGTACGGCAGCACGGCGTCGACGTCGGACACGGACGCGACGGGGGCTTCCGCGCCGGCGGACGGGGACTACGACAACGATGCGGTGACGTCGGTCACGTTCAGCGCGAGCGAGACGACGAAGGACATATCGATTCCGATCACGGACGACAACGTCGAGGAGGGCGCCGAGACGTTCACGGTGACGATCGCTTCGGCGGCGGCTCTGCCGGACGGCTTCACGCTGGGCAACGCCTCGACGACGGTGACGATCACGGACAACGACACGGCGTCGCTGTCGATCGCGGCGCCGTCGGCGGTGACGGAGGGTGATTCGGGCGGTACGGACATGGTGTTCACGGTGACGCTGGACAGCCTGAGCGCGCAGCAGGTGACGGTGGACTACTCGGTGGATTCGGCTTCGACCGCGACCTCGGGGACGGATCACGCGGCGCTGGCGGACGGCACGCTGACGTTCCCGGCGGGCGCGGCGACGCAGACGATCACGGTGTCGGTGACGGGGGACGAGCTGGACGAGTCGGACGAGACGGTGGTGATCGAGCTCAGCGATCCCGAGAACGCCGTGCTGGGGACGGCGACGGCCACGGGGACGATCACGGACGACGATGCTTCTCCGTCGCTGACGGCGATCGCGGACGTGTCGCTGCGCGTCGGCCAGACGGTGGACATCACGGCGTCGGCGACGGACGCCGACACGGGCGACACGATCAGCTACGTCTGGACGCGCAAGGCGGGCGAGACGGCGCCGGCGATTCCACAGGGCACGGCCCTGAACCAGGCGAAGTTGACGTTCGTAACGGCGTCTGCCGGCACGTACACGATGACGGTGACGGCGTCCGACGGCAAGGGCAACTCCGACGCCGAAGACGTCGTGGTCACGGTGACGCCGGCTCTGAACGTGACGGTGACGCCGACCGCGCTGACGATTGACGAGGGTTCGAGCGCCACGTACACGGTGAAGCTGGACACGGCGCCTTCCGGGAACGTGACGGTGACGGTGGCCGGGGCCTCTGGCGACGTGACGGTGACGGGTTCTCCGCTGACGTTCACGGACCAGAACTACGGCACGGCGCAGACGGTGACCGTGAACGCGGCGTCGGACGACGATGCGACGGCGGACGCGGCGGTGACGCTGACCCACAGTGCGGCCGGCGGCGGCTACAACGGGGTGACGATCGACTCGGTGACGGTGACGGTCACGGAGACAACGCCGTTGCTGCAGTTGCTGATGAATCCGTCGGCGGTGACCGAGGGCACGGCAATCAGCCTGGAAGTGACCTCGGACAAGGATTTGACGGGCGCTTTGTCGGTGAGCCTGACGCTGGCGGACCGGGGTTCGAGCGGCTTCGACGCGGACGACATTCCGGGTTCCCTGGGTCCGCGGACCTTCAACGCGGAGTTCGGCACGACGCCGAGCCTGACGGGGACGGTGACGATTTCCACCAGCGCGGACCAGGCCGCGGAGGGCGCGGAGACCTACCGGATCACGCTGAACGACACGGCGGGCTACGAGCTGGGTTCGGACACGACGGCGGACGGGACGCTGAACGACGGCACGACGCCCAGCGTGACGGTGACGCCGACGTCTCTGACGGTTGCGGAAGGCGGGAGCGCCACGTACACGGTGCAGCTGAACGCGGTGCCGTCGGGGGACGTGACGGTGTCGGTGTCCGGGGCCTCTGGCGACGTGACGGTGACGGGTTCTCCGCTGACGTTCACGGACCAGAACTACGGCACGGCGCAGACGGTGACGGTGAACGCGGCGGAGGACAACGACGCGGAGACGGACGCGGCGGTGACGTTGACGCACTCCGCCTCGGGCGGCGGCTACGCCGGTGTGACGATCGACTCGGTGGTGGTGACGATCACGGAGGACGACACGGGTTCGTCCGAGCCGTCCGACCCGCCGTCCGGCGTGCCGGCTCAGCCGGTGCTGACGGGCATCCAGGGCGGCGACGGCCAGGTGACGCTGAGTTGGAGCGATCCCGGCGATTCGAGCATCACGGGCTGGGAGTACCGTCGCAAGGAGGGCGCCGGGGAGTACGGCGGTTGGCTGCCGGTTCCGGGCGCGACGTCGGGGACGACGAGCTACACGTTGACGGGTCTGGCGAACGACGTGGTTCACGCGTTGCAGCTTCGGGCGGTGAACGCTTCCGGCGCCGGTCCGGCGTCGGTGGAGGTGTCGGCGCGGACGACGGGTTCTTCCAGCGGCGGCCAGCCGTCGGATCCGGACCAGCCGACCGATCCAGGGACGCCTTCCGATCCCGCGGAGCCTTCCGATCCCGCGGAGCCTTCCGATCCTGGCGGCGACGGTGGCGGTGGTGACGCTGACGCACGCGGCGTCTGGCGGGGGCTACGACGACGTGTCGATCGCTTCCGTCGCGGTGTCGGTGACGGAGGACGACACGGCCGGGGTGACGGTGTCGGTCGCCTCGCTGACGGTGGCGGAGGGTTCGAGCGGCGTGTACACGATCGCGCTGAACACGGCGCCGTCGGGCGAGGCGACGGTGACGGTGTCCGGCGCATCGGGCGACGTGACGGTGGAGCCGTCCAGCCTGACGTTCACGTCCGGGGACTGGAACGAGGCTCGGACGGTGACGGTGTCTGCCGCCCAGGACGCCGACGGGATCGCGGACCCGGTGGTGACGCTGACGCACGCGGCGTCTGGCGGGGGCTACGACGACGTGTCGATCGCCTCCGTCGCGGTGTCGGTGACGGAGGACGACACGGCCGGGGTGACGGTGTCGGTCGCCTCGCTGACGGTGGAAGAGGGTTCGCGCGGCGAGTACACGGTCGTGCTGGAGACGGAACCGTCTGGGGACGTGACGGTGTCGGTGTCGGGCGCATCGGGCGACGTGACGGCGGCGCCGTCCAGCCTGACGTTCACGGCCGCGGACTGGCGCGAGGCGCAGACGGTCACGGTGTCGGCTTCTCAGGACGCCGATGCGTTCGCGGACCCCGAGGTGAAGCTGACGCACGCGGCGTCTGGCGGCGACTACGGCGGCGTGTCGGTCGCTTCGGTCGTGGTGTCGGTGACGGAGGACGATACGCCGGGGGTGACGGTGTCGGCCTCTTCGCTGACGCTGGCTGAAGGCGACGCTGGCGGCTATCTGCTGCAGCTGGAGACGGAGCCGTCGTCTTCGGTGACGGTGTCGGTGTCTGGCGCTTCTGGCGACGTGACGGTGGAGCCGTCGAGCGTGACGTTCACGGCCGCGGACTGGAACCAGGCGCGTACGGTGATGGTGTCGGCGGCCCAGGACGCGGACGGGATCGCGGACCCCGAGGTGACGCTGACGCACTCGGCTTCGGGCGGCGATTACGACGGGGTGTCGATCGCTTCGGTCGTGGTGACGGTGACGGAGGACGACACGTTGGGCGTGACGGTGTCGGCCTCGGCGCTGACGGTGACGGAAGGTTCGAGCGGCGAGTACACGATCGTGCTGGAGACGGAGCCGTCGTCACCGGTGACGGTGTCGGTGTCCGGCGCCGCGGGCGACGTGACGGCGGCGCCGTCCAGCCTGACGTTCACGTCCGCGGACTGGAGCGAGGCTCAAGCGGTGACGGTCGCGGTGGCCGAGGACGCGGACGCGTCGGCGGACCCGATGGTGACGCTGACGCACTCGGCTTCGGGCGGCGGTTACGACGCGGTGTCGATCGCTTCGGTCGTGGTGACGCCGGTGGAGAACGACACGCCTGAGGAGGTGGAGTCTCGCAAGGCGGACAAGGTGAACGACGCGGTGCTTCCGCACGTGGTCGAGGCTCTGGTCGGGATGGTTCCGGTGAAGGAACGGATCGAGTCGTCGCTGTCCGGCGGCGGTCTGCCGGGTTCGTCGGGCATGGCGTCCCGGCGGCCTGACCTGGGCGGCTGGCGTGATCCGCACCTGCCGCCGGACCGTGAGGCGGAGCGTGAGCTTCGGGGGATGCTGGGCGGGACGGCGTCGTTCAGCCTGCCGCTGGGAGGCGCGGTCGGCGGTTCTGGCGGCGGCGAGAGCGGCGGCGGCGGTTCGTCCACGGCGGCGATCTGGGGCGGCGCGGAGAACGTGTCGTTCTCCGGTTCGGAAGCCGACACGTCGTGGACGGGGGAGCTGTCGTCGGCCCACGTCGGCGCCGACTTCCGTCTCCGTCCGGACCTGTTGCTGGGCGCGGCGCTGTCGCAGTCCTGGGGCAGCACGAGGGCGCGGTCGGCGGACGGCGAGGGTACGGACTTCGACAGCATCTATCGGGTGGACCTGATGACGGTTCATCCGTACGCGGCGTGGTTCCGGGATGACGGTTCGAACCTGTGGGCGAGTCTGGGGCTGGGCCGCGGCGACATCCGCATCGAGCTGGACGGCGGCGGGTCGCGTTCGACCGACCTGTCGATTTCGAACGGCTCGTTGGGCGGTCGTCTGGTGGTGGCCGCGAATCCGGATTGGATCTCTGGCGGCACGACGACGTTCGCGGTGCGGGCCGAAGGCTCGGTGTCCGAGGCGAAGACGGACGCGAAGGAGGGTCTGGCGAAGCTCGCGGTGGACACGAACCGGCTGCGTCTGGCCCTGGAGGGTTCGTACGAACGGTCTCTCGAGGGCGGCGGTACGCTGACTCCGGCGGTGGAGGCCGGCGTCCGGCACGACGGCGGGGACCTCGTGGCCGGCGCCGGTGTCGAGGTCGGCGCCAGCCTGATCTGGCGGAGCGGCAAGCGCGGCCTGACGATGGAACTCCGTGGTCGGACGCTGGTGGCGCACGAGAAGGACCGGGACGAGACGGCGGTCAGCGCGCTGCTGCGCCTCGACCCCGCGGCCGACGGTCGCGGCGCGTACCTCAACGTGGCGCCGTCCTGGGGGATGGCGGAGACCGGCATCGCGGGGATGTTCGACGAAGGACCGTCCGCCGTCTGGACGCGCGGCGCCGCGCTCCCGCCCGAAGGCCGGCTGGAGGCCGAGTTCGGCTACGGCTTCGCCGCCGCCTGGCTCGGCCCGCTGGGCGTCCTCACCCCCTACACCCAGCTGTCGCTCGGCCAGCAGGGACAGCGGAACCTGCTGCTCGGAACCCGCTACACGCTCGGCCCCGACGCGTCCCTCGCCCTCGAAATCCAGCGGCAACAGGGACAGGCCGCACCGCCCGACTACCGACTCGAACTCTCCGGCACGTTCCGCTGGTAAGCGGCCGCATGCATGGACCAGCCGACGCCGCCGGATGCGGCGCCGCGGCCGTTGCTGGCGCGTCACAGGAGGCTCAGGAACTCACGTCTGGACAGCGAGGCGGCCTTGATGATGGAGAGGAGAGTGCCCTTCGGTACGTCTCGTGAGTGCATGGGGATGCACACGGGGCCGGGGAACCCCGCCTTCCGAAGGAAGAGGTGGCTCCCCTTCTGGTGAGACATGGCCCAGCCGGCCTTTTCGAGTGCCTTCCTGACCCGTGCCGGCTTAATCGAGGGCAGCTTCAGGTCGGACACCCGCCAGCATCCAGAAAGGGATGTCGAGCCATTCGGCCTGTTTGCCGGCGGGGCGTTCGGTCGTTACGACTGATGACGTGGTCGGGATCAGGCCGGCTTGCTCGAGGGCGGCCCACAGGGTCCCGTGCTCCATGCAATCCTCAAAGAAGCCTTCCAGTGCTTCCCGGAGCATCTCGTGGGATTCCTTCTTCGTGGATCCGTGGCTTGAGACGTTCAAGGCGTGGCATGTGGCCACCCAGGTCCTGCCTTCCCGAGTCGTCTCGATCTCCAGGGTGAGTTTCCAAGCGCCTCCCAGGGTCAACGGCATCCTCCTTTCGAACTTGGGAACTATAGGTTGCCGGTGACGGCGCTTCAAGCATGCGGCCGATGCGGCCTGCCGCCGCGGACCGGGTTTGCCCCGGTTCCGGGGCTGGTCGGTGCGCTTCTGGTCGCCCGCGGCGGCAGTGAATCGGAACCGGCAGACGGCGCCGAGGTCGCCGCCGGACACTTGCGGCGTTGAGATCCGCCGCGTTGCGGTACGTGGCGAAAGCGGGCGGGCCGCGCCGAGGTCGCCCCGAGATTCGTCGTGGCTGAGATATGGCTGGCTTCTCCTCCGACGTACACTTGCCGGCCGATGCGGAACGCTTCGACCCGTCGACCGATCCTGCTCGCGCTCGCGGTGGCCGCGGCCGTGTCGGGCTGCGGCGGCGACGGCAGGACGCCCCTGGTCGTCTACTCGCCGCACGGCCGCGATCTGTTGACCGTCGTCGAGCGGGCGTACGAAGAAGCACGGCCCGATGTCGACGTGCGCTGGCTGGACATGGGGTCGCAGGAGGTCTACGACCGGATCCGTTCGGAGCGGGCGAACCCGCAGGCGGACGTGTGGTTCGGCGGTCCGGCGACGATCCTGGCGCGCGGGGCCGCCGAGGGTCTGCTGGCGCCGTCCGCGCCTTCCTGGGCCGCGGCTCTCGATCCGGCCGACCGGCATCCGGACGGGCTCTACTACACGCTATACCAGACGCCGACGATCATCGTCTACAACCGCGACGCGATCGGCGAGGACGAAGCGCCCGCCGACTGGGACGATCTGCTCGACGAACGGTGGCGCGACGAGATCGTGATTCGCGATCCGCTGGCGAGCGGCACGATGCGGACGATCTTCGGCAAGATCCTCTCCGACTCGGTCGTTGAGACCGGCGGCACGGCGGCCGGCTTCGACTGGCTTCGTCGGCTCGACGGCCAGACCCGGGAATACGTCCACAGTCCCGCGGTCCTGCACGAGAAGCTGACCCGCCAGGAAGGCGTGCTGACGCTCTGGGAAATGACCGACACGCTGTCGCTGATCTACCGCGGCGCGCCGATCGCGTACCGCTTTCCGGCAAGCGGCACGGCGGTGATCCAGGACGCGGTCGGCGTGGTCGCGGGCTCTGGCGGTGCGGACGAAGCGGAGGCGTTCGTCGACTGGCTCGGTTCGTCCGAGGCCCTCGCGCTGGCGGTGCGCGAGGCGTTCCGGCTGCCGGCCCGGGGTGACCTGGATGAGGCGCTGCTCGCTCCGTGGGTGGCCGACGTGCAGTCGCGGCTCCGCCGCGCCGAGGTCGACTGGCGGATGATCGAGGAGAACGGCGCGGCGTGGATGTCGGAGTGGGACCGGACCGTTCGCGGTCAGGGCGGCGGATGACCCGCGCCGGAAGACGCCGCGCGGGCGTCGGGCGCGCCCCGCGGTGACTGCCTCCGGGGTCGCCGTCCGCTTCGACGACGTCTACAAGGCGTTCGACGACACGGTCGTCCTCGCCGGCGTCTCGCTCACGGTCGAGCCGGGCGAGATCTTCGCCTTGCTGGGGCCGAGCGGAAGCGGCAAGACGACGATGCTGCGCCTGCTGGCGGGCTTCGAACAACTCGACCGCGGCCGCCTGCTGATTGCCGGCGAGGCGGTCGAACGCCTGCCGCCGGCCCGTCGCGGCGTGGGCATGCTGTTCCAGAGCTACGCGCTGTTTCCGCACCTGAGCGTGGCGGAGAACGTCGCCTTCGGGCTGAAGGCGCGCGGCGGCGGCACGCGCGACGAGGCGGATGCGCGCGTGTCCGAGATGCTCGACCTCGTGCGACTCGCCGGGTTCGAGCGGCGGCGGATCGCCGAGCTTTCGGGCGGTCAACAGCAGCGGGTGGCTCTCGCCCGGGCGCTGGCGCCGCGACCGCGGGTGCTGCTGCTCGACGAGCCGCTCTCGAATCTCGACCCGGCCTTGCGCGAGGAGACGCGCGCCGACCTGCGCCGGACGGTCAAGCGGACGGGCATCACGACCGTGCTGGTGACCCACGAGCAGGAGGAGGCGTTCGAGCTCGGCGAGCGGATCGGTCTGCTGAACGAGGGAGATCTGGAACAGGTCGGAGAACCGGCGGATCTCTACCGGGATCCCGCCTCGCGTTTCGTGGCGACCTTCGTCGGCCGCTGTTCGGTGCTGGCGGGGCTCGTGAAGGAGCTGCATGGCGGCGGCGAACTGACGGTTCGCCTCGCGGCGCGGCCCGAGGCGCCAGCCTGGCGCTGCCGGGGCGCCGGCGACCTCGCCGTGGGCGGCCGGGTCGACGTCTGCGTTCGTCCCGAGTCCGTGACGCTCGAGACGGACGCCGCGGCGCTTCGCGCCGGATCTCGACGGGGACGTCGGCGCACCCAGTCTGTCCCGCTGGAGGAAGGGCCGGGACTTTCCGGCGAGATCGAGACCGAGCGCTTCACCGGCAGCAACAGCTTCTATACCGTGCGGTTGGCGTCCCGGCCGGATGAAGCGGCGCTCCGGACGCTGGACGGGCCGACCGTTGAAGTGGCGATGCCGGGAACCGTGGCCGGCCTGAGCGGCGCCTGCGTCGTCCGGCAAGTTGCCGGAGAACTGCCGTCCGCCTTTCCGGCGGCGGAGTCCGGTCCTTGAGCGCCGGAGCGGGCCGCCTGCCGCGATACGCTCCACTCCCCGTGCGTCGCGCTCGTTGGGTTGTTCGCCTGCCGGGACGGAAACGGCCGGCGCCGGGACCAACCAGGAGCAGGAGCGGCTCGCCGCGGCGCCGGTCGCTCATGCCGTGGCTGGCGCTGGCGTTCCTGGTCTGGCTCGTCGGCTACCCGCTGCTGGTGGTCGCGGCCGAGGCCTTCGGCGTCGGCGGCCCCGACGGAGACGGCCCGACGACCGAGGCCTTCCGGGCCTTCTTCACTCGCGCCGACGAGTGGAACGCGATGTGGCGGACCCTCTGGATCTCCGTGCTCTCCACTCTCGCCGCGGCCGCGGTCGGCGTGCCGCTCGGCTTCCTCTTCGAGCGCAACGAAATCCCGGGTCGACGCCTGCTCGGGGCTCTGGTCGCCCTGCCGGTGGCGCTGCCGCCGCTGGTCGGCGTCATCGCGTTTCTCTTTCTCTACGGCGAGAGCGGTCTGGCGGCGCGCGGCCTTCAGAGCTTGGGGATCGACGCGTCCTGGCGTCTCACCGGCGCCTGGGCCATCCTTCTGGTCCACGCGTACTCGATGTACGTCTACTTCTATCTGTTCACCCGGGCCGGGCTGGCCGGGCAGGACGGAGCGGCCATCGAGGCGGCCCAGAGCCTGGGCGCGAGTCGGTCGCGGATCCTCTTTCGGGTCACCTTGCCGCGGCTTCGTCCGGCGCTGGCCGGGGCGACGTTGCTCACGTTCATGACCTCGCTCGGCTCGTTTTCGGCGCCGTACATCTTCGGCGGCGGCTTCCGCGTGATGACGACCCGGATCGTCGCCTCGAAACTGAACGGCGAGTTGCGGATGGCGTACGTCGAGACGACGATGCTGGCGCTGCTCGCCTTCGTCTCCTTGCTGCTGCTCCGCCGGATCGATCCCGGTCTGGACCTGGCGTCGGGAGCGCGGGGCACGCCGCCGCCGCGCCGCCGCCTGCAAGGTCGGGGCGCCAGGGTCGCGGCGGCGGTGGGCGGCTGGGTTCTGGCCGGCGTTCTGCTGCTGCCGCACGCCACGCTGATCCTGATGTCGCTCGTGCCGCCGAACACCTGGACGGTCGAGCCGTTCCCTCCGGTGCTCGGGTTGGTCAACTACGGCGAACTCCTGTCGTCGACCGAACGGTTGCGGCCGGCGCTGAACTCGCTGTGGATGGCCGCCGCGGCGACGTTGGCGGCGGTGACGGTGGGCGTCACGGCTGCACGGCTGTCGCTCCGCCGCGGCGGCCTGCCGGGGCGAGCACTGGAGGCGATGATGACTCTGCCCTGGGCGATTCCCGGCACCGTGTTCGCGCTGGCCCTGGGGGCGGCGATGAGCGTCAACGCGCCCTGGGTCGGCCGCTTCGTGCTGGTGGGCACGCTCTGGATCCTGCCGCTGGCCTATCTGGTCCGCTCGTTGCCGCTGACCGGGCGATCCATCTTCGCCGGTCTGCGCCAGCTCGACCCGCGCCTGGAGGAGGCGGCGGCGAGTCTCGGCGCCGGCTCGGCGAGGACGGTGCTGCGGATCGTGCTGCCCCTGCTCCGGCCGGCGGTCATCGCGGGCGCCGGCCTCGCCTTCATCACCATGCTGGGCGACTTCGTGACCTCGATCGTGCTCTACACCTGGGACACCCGTCCGATCTCGATCGAGATCCAGTCCAGCCTCAGGATTCAGGAGACGGGGATCGCCGCCGCCTACGGCGTGCTGCTGATGGCGCTGAGCGCGGCCGCCTTCATCGCCTGGGACGATCGCGCCGGCGGCCGGCTCTGATCGCTCGAAGACTCCAGTGTCCAAGCTGATCGACCATCGCCTGGCGGCGCTCATGGCGGTCGCCTTCGTCAGCACGCTGGGCGAGTTCCTGGTCGTGGCGCTCCTGCCGTTTCGTGCCGAACGCCACGGCGCGACGCCCCTGGCGGTCGGCACCCTGGTGTCCGCCTTCGCTCTGGCGTCGATGGCGACCGCTCCGCTCTGGGGCCGCCTCGCCGACCGCAGAGGCCGCAGACCGGCGCTGCTGCTCGGCCTGGTGGTCTCGGCCGCGGGCTACCTGCTGTTCGGCCTGGCCCAGTCGCTCGAACTGCTGCTCCTGGCCCGCCTGGTGCATGGAGTCGGCGGCGGCACGACGCCGGTCGTGTTCGCCTACATCGCCGACTCGGTGACCGGCGAGCGCCGCGCCGAGGGCATCGCCTGGGTTACCGCCGTCACCAGCGCCGCCGCGATGCTCGGCCCGGCCTTGGGCGGTCTCGCGGGCCGGTTTCATCCGGCCGGGGCCGGCGCCGCGGCGGCGGCGTTCAGTCTGGCGGCCGCGGCGTTCGCGTGCTTCCGGCTGCCGGAGTCACGACCGGGCGCGGAAGGGGAACAGCCCGAGGCGCCGCGCGGTTCGATCCTCGCCGCGGTCGGTCGCGTGGCCGCGCGGCCGTTTCGTCCGCTCAATCTGCTGATCTGGATCTACGCCGCCGGACAGATCGGCATGGCGGGAATGACCGCGATCATCGGCCTCTACCTGGGGCTTCGCTTCGGGGTGGACGAATCGAACATCGGCTGGTTCTTCGTCTATCTGGGCGGCCTGTCCATCGCCTTCCGCGTCCTCGTTCTGGGGCCGGCCGTTCGACGGTTCGGCGAGGTCAGGATCCTGCGCGCCGGCGCCGTGAGCTTCGGCGTCGGGTTGATCGCCATTCCCTTCGCCGCCGGCCTTTGGACGCTCGGAGCGGCGGTCTTCCTGGTCCCGCTGGGAACGTCGCTGCTCTTCCCCTGCACGACTTCTCAGGTCTCGAAGAGAGCCCCCGGAAGCGACGTCGTCGGGCAGGTGCTCGGCTTGCAGCAGGCCTACGGCGCCGCCAGCAAGATCGCGGCGCCGCTGGCCGCGGCCTGGGCGTTCCAGGCCTGGTCGCCGACCGCGCCGTTCGTGGCGATCGGCGGCATCCTGCTCCTCGCGGCGGCGATGTCCCGGCGATTGCCGACGTAGCGGCGTTCGCCGCCGTCGGGCTGCGCTGTCGCGCGGGGAGCGCATTCCAGAGAGCCGACGTCCCCGTCGGCATCCGGCGCGAAGCGCCGGGCTCCGGACCGTGCGTGGCACCGGTGCGACTCGGCGAACCGGGAAGGGCGCGGCCGATGGCCGCGCCCTTGAAGACTTGGTAGCGGGGGCAGGATTTGAACCTGCGACCTTTGGGTTATGAGCCCAATGAGCTACCAGACTGCTCCACCCCGCGTCAGGACCAAGGAGTCTGTCACAGGAGGGGGGCGGCGTCAACCGCTTGGACGCTTCGGCAACGCTGGCAACGCTCCGACCCACTCCGGTCGCGGGGTCGGCGGCTCGTGTAGGCTGTCTTCGTGTCGGCGACGCCTCCAGACGGGCGCGAACGGCTGCGGGAGCGCGTGGATCGTTGGCGCGAGAGGGCTCAGCGTTCGCTGCCGGCGTTGATCGGCGTGGGGCTGGTCCTCGCCCTTCTGTTCCTCGCGCGGGCGGGCGCCGAGAGCTACTCGGGGCTGGCCGACCTGGCGGAGCGCGAGGCGGAACTCGAGATCGCCCTCGAAGAAACCCGGCTGCGGGTGGAGCGGCTCAGGCGTACGGTGGAGTTGCTCCAGGACGATCCGGTCGTGCTGGAGCGGTTGGCGCGCGAAGAGCTGGGCCTCGTGAGGCCGGGCGACACGGTGGTCGTCCTGCCGCGAACGGGCGACTGACTTCGATTCTCCGACCGGTGTCCGCGTGGCGTGAACTGGGCCGCCGCATTCGTCGCGGCCGGGACTACCGCGAGTTGGCGAACGCGGAGAGCGCGGCCGTCGTCGGTCTGCCGGTGCGGGCGGCCGCGGTCGTGTTCGAACTGCTGGCGGAGGATCGGGACGGGGCGCAGCTCGTCGTCGTGCCGAGCGAGAACGAGGTCCTGGCCTGGACCGAGGCGGCGGGGCTGCTGCGCGGAGCGGGCCGGGCCCGGCTCGTTTCCTTCCCGTCGCCGGCGCTGACCCCCTACCAGCAGGCGGAAGCCTCGCTGCTCGCGCGCGCTCAGGAGAGCACGGCGTACGACGCCCTGCTCGGGGCGTCGAGAGTTACCGTCGTCTGTACGCCGCGCGCCCTGTTTCACCGCCTCGCGAGCCCGGACGCGTTCCTGGGTTCGGTGATCGAACTCGAGGTCGGCGGTCAGGCCGCGCCCGAGGACCTGGCGCCCCGTCTGCTTGCCCACGGCTATCGGCGAAGCGACCTGGTGGCGGCGGTCGGCGCGATGGCGCAGCGCGGCGGCGTGTTCGACGTCTTCGCTCCCGGCGAACCCCGACCGGCGCGTCTCGACCTGTTTGGCGACACGGTAGAGAGCATTCACCGCTTCGATCCGTCCACCCAGCGCTCCGAAGAGCCGGTCGAGTCTCTGCGGATCCGGCCGCTGACGCCCTTCGTCGCCGGACCGGAACAGGCGGCCGGCCTGTCGGCGCTGCTGCTGGAAGAGCGGGGCGGCGGCTTGTCGGACCGGGCCCGGGCCCAGTTGGAGGAGATGGCCGCGGGGGAGCCCTTCGACGGTTGGGAGAAGTACCTGCCCCTGCTCGAGCCGAGCACCAGTCTCGGCGAGTTGATGGCGGACGCTCCGGTGGTCGTGGTCGATCCCGAGCGGGTGACCGGCGAGGTCGAGCAGCATGCCGGGCTGCTGTGGGAAGAGTACGCGCGGCGCTGCGACGACGGCGAGATCGCGGCTGAGCCGGAGCGGCTGACGGCGCCCGCCGACCAGGTGCTGGAACTCGTCGAGCGGGCGGCGTTCCGGGTGGGCGGAACGTTCGATCGGGCTCTTGGCGATCCGGCTTCGGGAGGACGGCGCGCCCGGGTCGACTTCGGCGCGGTCGAGACGGACGTGCTGATCGATCAGCTGCCCCGGTTCCCGCGCGAAGTGGAGACGGCCGCCGCGCGAGGCGACGACCTCTGGCTGGTGGCGCGCCGCGAACGGCACGAGGCGCTTCGCCAGACGCTGGGTCGCCGCGAGATCGACTGGGACGGCGGCGCGGTTCGCGTGGTCGACGGCGACCTAGCGAGGGGCTTCCGGCTGCCGCGCGCCGGTCTGGCGCTCTACGGCGAAGGCCAGCTCTTCCGCCAGAGGCTCTCCACCCCCCGCCGCCGGATGGGTCCCTTCGTCTCCGGCCTGCGCGACCTGCGGGTCGGCGAGTTCGTGGTCCATGAAGATCACGGCATCGGCCAGTTTCTCGGACTCAAGACCCTCGACGGCCCGTCCGGCGAGGGCCCGGCGCCCGGCGGCGACCCGCTCCGGCGGCGGCAGGCACGCGTGGTCGAAGTGATGGAGCTGAGCTACTCCTCGGGGAGGACGCTGCTCCTGCCGCTGACGCGTCTGAACGAGATCGAGCGCTACAGCGGCATCGAAGGCATCGCGCCCCGACTCGACCGGTTGGGCGGCGGCAGCTGGGCCAGGAAGAAGAGCCGGATTCGGCGCAGTCTCCAGGCGATCGCCACCGACCTGCTGAAGCTCTACGCGGAGCGGCGGATGGCGCGGGCGGCGTCGATGGGCGAAGACAGCGATCGGCAGTTCCAGTTCGAAAGCGCCTTTCCCTACGAGGAAACGCCCGATCAACTGGAGGCGGTGCGGACGATCAAGGAAGATCTGGCCCGCGACCGGCCGATGGACCGCCTGCTGTGCGGCGACGTCGGCTTCGGCAAGACGGAAGTCGCGATGCGGGCCGCGTTCAAGGCGGTCGACAACGGCTTGCAGGTCGCGGTCCTGGCGCCGACGACGATTCTCGCCGACCAGCATCTGCGGACCTTCCGGCGTCGATTCCAGGGCTTCGACGTCGAGGTCGAGATGGTGTCCCGGTTCCGGTCGGCGGCCGAGATTCGGGCGATCCGGGAGCGCCTCGCCGCCGGCGAGATTCACGTCCTGATCGGCACGCACCGGTTGCTTGGCCGGGACATCGACATGCCGTGCCTGGGTCTGGTGGTGATCGACGAGGAGCAGCGCTTCGGCGTCGCCCAGAAGGAACGACTGCGCGAACTTAGGCGCAGCGTCCACGTGCTGGCGATGTCCGCGACGCCGGTGCCGCGCACCCTGCAACTGTCCCTGGCCGGGGTGAGGGACCTCTCTCTGATCGAGTCGCCGCCGCGGGACCGGATGGCGGTGGAGACCAGGATCCTGCCGTTCTCGGGCGACCTCGTGCGCGAGGCGATCGAGTTCGAGGTCGGGCGCGGCGGTCAGGCGTTCTACGTCTACAACCGGGTCGAGGACATCGAGGGGATCCTCCGCTATCTGCGCGAACTCGTCCCGGGCCTGAAGATCGCCGTCGGCCACGGGCAGATGGACGAGGCGGAACTGAGTCGCCGGATGCGCGCCTTCACGGCGGGCGAGTACGACCTGCTGCTCGCGACGACGATCATCGAGAACGGGATCGACATCCCGAACGTGAACACGATGTTCGTGCACCGCGCCGACCGGTTCGGCCTGGCCCAGCTCTACCAGTTGCGGGGCCGCGTGGGTCGCAGCGATCAGCTTGGCTACTGCTATCTGCTGGCGCCGTCGGATACCGTGCTGTCCGAAGAGGCGCGCAAGCGGCTCGCGGCGATCCGCGAGTTCACGGAACTCGGCGCGGGCTTCCGCATCGCGGCCCGCGACCTGGAGATCCGCGGCGCGGGCAACCTGCTCGGCGCCGAGCAGAGCGGTCACATCGCGGAGGTCGGGATGGAGACCTACATGAAGATGCTGGAACACGCGATCGCCGAGCTGCGCGGCGAGGCGCCGTCGGAGGTCCCGTCCGCGTCGATCAGCCTGCCGACGGCCATGTCGATCCCGGAGGACTACATCGGCGAGATCTCGCTGCGGCTGGAGATCTACCGTCGCTTGGCGGACGCCGCGGAGGATCCGACGACGCTGCTGGCGGAACTGCGCGACCGTTTCGGTCCTCCGCCCGAGCCCGTTCATGCGCTGATCCAGGGGGCCGAACTGAAGCGGATCGCGGAGGGCGTCGGCGTCCAGGCGATCGCCCACCGCGGCGACCGGTTGACGATCCGGTTGCGCCGCGACGCGAAGGTCGACGTCGAACGGTTGATCCGCTTCGTGTCGGATCGGGAAGGCGCCGCCTTCGCGCCGGACGGCGTGCTGACGGTGCGGGACGTCCCGGGACGGGAGTCGATGGAGATCTCGCTGCAGCTCGTGGAGCTTCTTGCGGGCGAAACGCGGCGCGTGGGCCCCGCGGAGACAGTCCATTGAGGGCGGCGCGCGGGTCCGTGGCCGGAGGTCCGCGCGGACGGCCCCGCTCCGGTTGGCCGCGGTCCGCGGCCTGGCCGCTGGCGGTTCTGTTCCTGACCTGTGCCGGCGGCCTGCCGGAAGGGGTCGTCGCGCGGATCGGCGGCGAGGACAGGAGCTACGACGACTTCGACCGCTACGTCACGAGAGCCGCGGGCGTCGATGCCTCGCGGTCGAACAGCGAGGCGCTGTCGCGGCTGTTCGAACGGTTCGTCGACGACGAGCTCCTGTTGCGGTGGACTCGGGACCGGGGACTCGCGGACGAGAGGGCGACCTCGCGCGAGGCGGCCGCCTTCCTGCTCGAGGCTTCGCCGCCGGAGATCTCTTCGGCCGATGTCGAGCGCTGGTACGCGGAGCGCCGGGGCGACTACCAGCGGCCCGTCCGGGCGCGCCTGCGCCAGATCCTGACCGAGGATCGCGCCAGCGCGGAGCTGGCGCTGGCCGAGCTCGAAGCGGGGATCGACTTCGGCGAGGTGGCGCGGATCCGTTCGGTCGGACCGAGCGCGCCGAACGGCGGACTTCAGGGCGAACTGTCGCGGGAGGATCTGCCCAACGCGCTTGCCGACGTCGTGTTTGCGCTCGACGAGGGGGAGTGGAGCGAACTGCTGGAGGCGGACGTCGGCTTTCGCGTCTTCCAGGTCGAGCGCTTCCTGCCCGCCGAGACGCTGTCTCTCCACGCCGCGGCGCCTTCGATCCGGACCCGACTCGTCGCCGAACGGAGCGAAGCGCTGGTCCGGCGGGCGTTGGAGGAGGCGAGGCGGGAATACAATCCGCAGGTGGCCGTTTCACGATTGCCGTTCGATTACGACGGTCCCTACAGCAAACCCGCGGCCGAGCGAGGAGAACGAGATGAACCGGGAATCCCGCCGTAGTCGCGGCGGCGTCTTGCGATTGGCGCCGCTGGCGGCGCTGTTCGCGGCGCTGGCCGCGCTTCCGGCGACCGGGCAGTCGGATCCGGGCGCCGAGAACCGCGTCGTCCTGCGGGTCAACGACCGGATCGTGACTCTGTACGACTACCAACGCGCGCTGGCCGAGCAGAGCCGGTTGATCCGGAACGCCGCGGGTCTCACCGAGGCGCAACGGCAGGAGCAGTTGAGCCAGGCCGGCCGGATGATCATGAAGAGGCTGTTCGAGGAACAGTTGATCCTCTCCCGGGCGGATCAGCTCGCCGTGGTCATCGACGAGAGCGATGTCGAGCGGCAGATTCGGGCGACGTGGGAGCGGTTCGGCATAGAGAACGAGGAGCAGTTCCGCGACGCCCTGGCCCAGTCGGGCATGCGCGAGGATGACTTCCGCGAACGCACGCGCGTCGAACTGCGAGCCAACGTGGTGCGCGGCCGCGAGGTCGCGCCGCGGATCGACGTCGCGGACGACGACCTGCGCAGGTTCTACCGGGACAACCGGGAGCGTTTCCTGATCCCCGAGCGGGCCCGGTTGGAGGAGGTGGTGATCCTCGAAGACGACGTGCCGCCGGACCGGATGGCGCCGCTGGCGTCGCAGGCGCGGGACCGGCTGATGGCCGGCGAAGAGGCCGCGAAGGTGGCGGAGGATCTTGGCGAAAGATCGACCGCCGTCGATGTCGGCTGGGTCGCGCCGGGCGACCTCGCGCCCGCGCTGGATGCGGTCGCCTGGGATCTGCGGGCGGGCGACGTGTCGGAAGCCGTCTCCGCGCGAGGAGGTCTCCACGTGCTGAAGATGCTCGAGCGCGAACCCGCTTCGGTTCAGCCGTTCGAGGACGTGCGCGATGCGATCGAGCGGGAGGAGCGCGGCCGTCTCTTCGACGAGGAGTTCGACCTGTACATGGAGGAACTCGCCGAGGCCGCGTACATCGTCGAGCGTCTGCCGGAGGAAGCGATGGGCTACCGGCCGGTCGCGACGTCGTCGCTCGACGCCGACGCTCTCGGCCTGCTCAGTCGCTTCGGGCCCGAGGCGGGCGCTCCGGCCGATGCGGCCGTTCAGGAAACGGACGAACCCGCCGAGGAGGAGACCGGCGGCGACCCCGACGGCGACCCCGACGCTCCGCCCTGATCGATCCCCCGGGTTCGGCAAGGCCGGGAGACGTTCGACTTTGCGGCGCCGGCGGCTGCCGGGGAATCTTGGCTCGTTGTGGAGTAAAGTGGACTGAAGTAGACAGGAATGGCCGGGCGGTGCTAGGGTCCCGCCCTTGAGTCTCAGCTTGCGGGCAACTCCGCCCGCCTGATTCTCGGGGCGTGAACGATGTTTCGAGGGCATGCAGAGGCCAAGATCGACGTCAAGGGCCGACTCAAGGTGCCGAGCGTCTTCCTCCGTCCGCTCCAGGAGCGGCACGGTCTGGACGTCTTCACCACGTCGCTGCGCGGCGACTGCGCGTGGATCTACCCCCTGCCGGTGTGGGAAGAGGAAGAGGAGCGCCTCGGCAGGCTGCCCTCCTCCAACACGCGCCGGCGGGATTACCTGCGGCGGATCAGCTACTTCGGCCAGCAGAGTCGGCTCGATTCCCAGGGTCGGCTGATGGTGCCGGGCCGGCTGCGAGAGCGAGCCGGCATCGAGGGCGAAGTCGTCCTCTTCGGCAAGACGGACCATCTGGAAGTCTGGAATCTCGAGCGGATCGAGAACGAGATCGAGGCCAGACCGTTCACGGACGAAGACCTCGACGAACTCACGCGCGACCTCGATGGCCTCGACGCCAACGGGAGCAGGGACGGCTAGCGATGTGGGCGAGCGAACCGTCTCTCACGTGCCCGTCCTGGTCGACGAGACCCTGGGCTTCCTCGCGGCCGAGCGGGGCGGCTGGTTCGTCGACTGCACGGTCGGACTGGGCGGCCATACGGCCGAACTGCTGCGCCGGCACGCCGCGGCCTCGGTCCTGGGCATCGACCGGGACGCGGAGGCCCTGGAACACGCGTCGAGCCGGCTGCGCGAGTTCGGCCCCAGGGCCCGCCTCGTCCACGGCGATTTCGGGTCGATCCGGGAGATCGTGGCGGCTGCGCGCATCGGCAGGCCGGCGGGCATCC
>CBDBDB010000016.1:0-252604 GCA_965203495.1 Candidatus Multivorans sp. | reverse complement strand
ATGTGACGGCCGATCTGACCGTGGCGTTCGGCTTTCCCAAGGTCGCGAACGTGCTGGCGCCGGCCGCGGATGCTTGCGGGCGGCTGTGGATCGGCGATCTCGGCGTTCCGTTGCCCGAACCGCCGCCGGGACCGGACGCCCTCTACCAGTCGCGCCGGGAGGACCTCGTCGGCCGCCTGGGGACCCGGCGCCGCGACGCGCACAAGGGGACCTTCGGTCACGTCGTTGTCGCGGGCGGATCGGCCGGCTACAGCGGCGCGGTGGTTCTGGCCGCGCGCGCGGCGGTCAGGGGCGGCGCCGGCCTGGTGACGGCGGCGGTGCCCGAACATCTCGTTCAGGCGGTCGACGCCGGTTCGATTGAGTCGATGACCCTGGGCCTGCCGAAGCTGGGGAAGGGGTGGTCGCGCGACGCCGTCGAACCCCTGCTGCAGGCCATCGTCGAGCGGGCCTCGCGCGGTGCGCTGGCGCTTGGGCCTGGTCTCGGGCTCTCTGACGACGCCCGCGTGCTGGTGCGACAGGTCGTAGCCCGGAGTGCCGTGCCGATCGTTCTGGACGCGGACGGCATCTCCGCGTTCGCCGGCGACGCGAAGGCTCTTCTGGCGCGCGACTCGGAGCTGGTGATCACGCCGCATCCGGGAGAACTTGCCCGGCTCCTCGGCGTGTCCGTCTCCGCGGTTTCGGACAGTCGCTGGGAACACGCAAGGCGGGCCGCCCGCGAGACGGGCGCGGTCGTCGTGCTCAAGGGTCGCCAGACCCTGATTTCGGACCCGGTTCTGGGCGCCTGGGTCAACCCGACGGGGAATCCGGGCATGGCGTCGGGCGGCAGCGGCGACGTGCTGACCGGGTTGATCGCGGCGCTTCTGTCCCAGGGACTCGATCCACCGGCGGCCGCCCGGCTGGGCGTCTACGCTCATGGGCTCGCCGGAGATCTGGCGGCGCAGCGCTGGGGAGAGCTCTCGATGGCCGCCTGCGACCTGGTGGACGAGCTGGGCGCCGCGTTCCAGTCGCTCGAAGAATGATCGTTCGCACGAACAGCGCCGACGAAACACGACGCCTCGGTCGGGAACTGGCGGACCGGCTCCGGCCGGACCGGACGGCGCTCCTGTTCGGCGACCTCGGATCCGGCAAGACGGTGCTGACCCAAGGCATCGCGACGGGCCTCGGTCTGGACGCGGCTCTGGTCCAGTCGCCGACGTTCACGTTGGTTCACGAGTACGACGGCGTCTCCGGGTCCGACCGGGCGGCCGTGCGGCTGGTCCACGTCGACCTCTACCGCCTGGCGCCGGAAGAGGTGGAGGCGATCGGCGTCGAGGAGATCCTGGCCGGGGACGGAGTCAAGGTCGTGGAGTGGGCGGACCGGCTGCCGCGGCCGCCGTCCGCGGTCGAGGTGCGGCTGCGGTTGGGCGCCGGATCCAGGGAGCGGGAGATCGAGATCGATCTGCGGGGAACCGGGCCGCCGCCGTCGGGCTGCTAGCAGCGTTCGCAACCGCGCGGCTGCGCCGTCGCGCGGGGAGCGCATTCCGGAAAGCCGACCAGGGCGTCGTCGCACCCGGTGCGAGGCTGTTCGCTGCACGCAACTCGCGGCGGGCCAGACTGGGCGCGCCGGCGTGCCCGCCGGCATCCGGCGCGAAGCGCCGGGCTCCGGACCGCGTATCGAATCGGCGGCGCCGGCGCAACCGATGCGGCGTTGTGTACTCCATGCAGGCTCTCGCCGTGAACTTGCTACGCTGCGCCCCATGGCGCAAGCCGTTGAATCCGGGGAGAACGACGTGCCGATGGAAGTGGAACGCGTAGGGTTGGTTGGCTGCGGCCAGATGGGCGGCGGCATCGCGGAGGTCTGTGCGCGGGCCGGGATCCCGGTCACGGTGCGCGAGGTCAACCAGGATGTGCTCGACAGGGGGCTCGGTGCGGTGCGCGCGTCGCTGGCTAGGAGCCTCGAGCGGCGGCGCATCGACGTCGGGGAGCACGACCGGGCGCTGGCGAACCTGAGCGGCGCCGTCGAACTGTCGGATCTCGCCGGCGTCGACCTGGTGGTCGAGGCGATCGTCGAGGACCTGGAGGCGAAGCGCGATCTGTTCGTCGCGCTGGACGCGATCGTCGGCGACGCGTGCATCTTCGCCAGCAACACGTCGTCGCTGACCCTGACCCAGCTCGCGGCCTCGACGGCGCGGCCCGACCGGTTTGTCGGTCTCCACTTCTTCAATCCGCCGCCGGCGATGCGGCTGGTCGAGGTGGTGCGGACCCTGATGACCTCGGACGAGGCCCTGGACGCCTGCTGGCGCCTCGTCGAGCGGGTCGGCAAGACGCCGGTAGCCTGTCGGGACAACTCCGGTTTCATCGTCAACCGGTTGCTGGTGCCGTATCTGCTCGATGCCGTTCGCGCCTACGAGAGCGGCGTCGGCAGCATGGAGGACATCGATACCGCGATGAAGCTCGGCTGCGGCTACCCGATGGGACCGTTCACGCTGAGCGACTTCATCGGCCTGGACACGATGTACTCGGTCGCCAACATCATGTTCGACGAGTACCGGGAGACGCGTTTCGCGCCGCCGACGTTGCTCAAGCAACTGGTCCAGGCGGGACGGCTGGGGCGCAAGACGGGCAAGGGCTTCTTTGACTACAGCTGAGTCGGAGGCGCTGGCCAGGGCGCAGGTGACCCTCCCCGAGGAATCCGTGCAGGCGATCTGCGGCGCCCACGACGAGAACCTGCGACGCGTGGAGAAGGCTCTGGAGGTCACCCTTGGCGTACGCGGTTCCGCGGTGCGGATCAGGGGCGCGGCGTCGGCGGTCGGTGCGGCCGAACGGCTGCTGACCGACCTCGGCGCGCTGGCTGCGATGGGCCGTCGTCTCCGCTCCGACGATCTGGCCACCGCCCTGCGGGTCGTGGCCGAAGAGCCGGCGACTTCCCTGGTCGATTTCTTCCGCGCGGGCGCCCTGATTCAGGCCTCGCGTCGCCTCGTTGCGCCGCGCAGCCTGAACCAGAAGCGGTACCTCCGCGCTATGCTGGACCACGAACTGGTCGTTTCGACCGGGCCGGCCGGCACCGGAAAGACCTACCTGGCGGTGGCGGTGGCGGCATCGGCGCTGAAGGAGCAGAAGGTGCGGCGGATCGTGCTGGCCAGGCCCGCGGTCGAGGCGGGCGAGAAGCTCGGATTCCTGCCCGGCGACCTGGCGGAAAAGGTCAATCCCTACCTGCGGCCGCTCTACGATGCCCTGTTCGACATCATCGGCTTCGACAAGGTGTCCCGGATGCTGGAGCGGGAAGTGATCGAGGTGGCGCCTCTCGCCTTCATGCGCGGTCGTTCGCTGAACGAAAGCTTCATCATCCTCGACGAGGCGCAGAACACGACGCCGGAGCAGATGAAGATGTTCCTGACCCGCATCGGCCTCAACTCGAAGGCGGTGGTCAACGGCGACATCACCCAGATCGACCTGCCGCCCGGCCAGCAGTCCGGTCTGAAGCACGCGCTCGAGGTGCTCCGGGGCGAAGAGGGCATCGCGTTCGTGCGGTTCGGCCGCTCGGACGTCGTCCGGCACGAACTCGTGCAGCGGATCGTCGGCGCGTACGACCGTTGGGAGGCCCGTCACGGCATGCGCTCCCCGGAGAAGGAGGGCAAGTGACGGCCGCGGCGGTCAAGACGCCGAAGCGCCGTCGGCCGGACCGCCGGCGGCAGGCGCGCAAGCGGCTCCGGCGCAGCATGTACCGACGCCACGGCGACCGCCTGACGGTTGCTGGCCTGTGGCACTACGCGCTGGAGCTCGACGTCGTCTGGATGGCGGTCATGGTTCTCGCCGGCATCTGGATCATGGCGCCGTCGGGCGTCTTCTTCCGCCCGGATCTGCGCGAAGGGGAGATTGCGAACCGCGGCTACCACGCGACCCGGGACGTGCTGCTGCTCGACGAGGAAACCTCCGAGGCGCGACAGCAGCGGGCCCGCGCCGACGTCCGCCCGCTCTACGACTTCGACGCCGTTCAGGCCGACGAAGTCGAGGCGCGAATCGCCGACCTGTTCGAGATCGAGCGGGGGTTCGACGAGGTGGCCGATCTTCTTCCCGAGGAAGACGTGGACGAGGAACGGTTGCGACGACTGAGAGGCGGCAGCGGCCTCCGGGTCGACGTGCGCCACGCGGACCTGCTGGCTGCCCGCGTGGGCGGCGCGGACCAGGGCGCGGAGCTGGAGGAACGCCTGACCCGGCTGGTGGGGCTGCTGCTCCGGGCGGGGATCGTGGAGAACAAGGAAACGCTGCTCCAGAACCGCCTGGAGGGCGTCACGCTGCACAACATGCAGACCGGCGAGGAGTCGGTCGAGTTGGATCTCTTCGGCTACCGCGGCTATCCGGTCGAAGTGGAGGCCTTTCTGGAGGCGGAGGTGGGCCGCTGGGCGGGATGGTCTCGGGCCGACCGGGAAACGGTCGTCGACTTCCTGATGGTCAACCTGGCGCCCAACGTCTACCTGAACCTGAACGAGACGCAGGAACGCCGAAACGCCGCGGCCGAGGAAGTCGGACCGGTGTTCAACCAGATCCAGGCCGGTCAGGTCATCGTGCGCAAGGGCGACGAGATCGACGCCGAGTCGATGCGTCTGCTGCGCGAGATGATGGGCAGCGAGAGCAGTCTGATCCTCCTCCGCTCGCCGCTGGCGTCGGCTCTCGTGCTCGGGCTGGTGGTGGCGTTCCTGTGGGTCGCGTTCCGGCGCCGGCGCCTGGTCGCTGTCGATGGCCGCGACTTCGGCAGCGTCGTCCTGGTTCTCGTCCTGGGCCTGGCGGCGACGCGGGTCGGTTTCCTGATGGCGGATGCCCTCGCCGCCTCATTCCCGATCGACGCTCTGAGCGCGGCGCGGAGCTACGTGTTCGCGATCCCCTTCGCGGCCGTGGCGCTGCTCGTGTCCGTGCTGTACGGTCGCGGCGCCGGCCTGCTCGCCGGCGTCGTCTTCTCGGTCCTGGTCGGCCGGCTGGGCTGGGTGGAGACGGCGAACGCGCAGCTCGGGCTGGCGGGCGGCACGATGCTCTACTGCCTGACCGGCAGCCTCGCGGCGGTGTTCGCGCTCGACCAGTTGAAGCGGCGGTCCGCGGTGACCAGAGCCTCTCTGCTGGTCGGACTCGTCAACGTCGTCTCGGTGACGATGCTGGCGCTCCTCCGGGACGGCGTCACTGCGGCGGTCTGGGGGTTCGAGGCGCTCTGCGGGTTCCTGGGCGGCCTGATGGTGGCGGCGGCGGTCAGCTTCGCCGTTCCCGTGTTCGAGGCCGTGCTGTTCAGGACGACCGACATCAAGCTGCTGGAGCTCTCCGACACGAACCTGCCGTTGCTGCAACGTCTGGCGTTCGAGGCGCCGGGGACGTTTCAGCACTCCTTGATGGTCGCGCATCTGGCGAAGGCCTGCTGCGAGGCGGTGGGCGGGAATCCGACCCTCGCCTATGTCGGCGGCCTCTACCACGACGTCGGCAAGATCTCGCGGCCGCGGTACTTCGTCGAGAATCAACGCGAGGGAGACAATCCGCACGACAGTCTCTCGCCCTCCATGTCTTCCCTGATCATCATCGATCATGTGAAGGAAGGAGTCCGGCTGGCCCGGGAGAACGGGCTGCCGCAGCCGATCGTCGACGCAATCGAGCAGCACCACGGCACGCGCAGGCTGGACTACTTCCTGGCCAAGGCGAAGAACCAGGCGGAACCGGGCGAGGAGGTCAGCGAGCGCCAGTACCGCTATCCGGGCCCGATGCCCCAGAGCAAGACGTTTGCCGCGCTGATGGTCGCCGACACGGTCGAGGCGGCAAGCCGTACCCTCGGCGACTTCTCCGAGAACTCGATCCGCGCGCTCGTCGAACGCCTGCTGGACGACATCCTCGAGGACGGCCAGTTCAGCCAGACCGACCTGACGCTGGCCGACCTGCGGCGGATGCGGTACACCCTGCAGAGCGTCCTGAAGACGGTGCATCATCGTCGGATCGAGTACCCCGGGTTCGAGTTCGGGCGTGGCGGCCAGGGCCCGCTGCGGGTTCTCCCCGGCGGCGCCGGGAGCGCCGCGGTCAGCGACTGACGCGGGCGGTGGCGATCATCGATCTGCAGGTTGCGGCCGCGGTGGAGGCGCGTTGCCGCGGGTGCGTCCCGGGGCTCCGCGCGGCGGCCGGCGAGGTGATCGCCGAACTGGCGCCGAGGGCGGCGACGTTCGCGCTGCGGCTGGTCGACGACGCCGAGATCCGTGAACTGAGTCGCAACTATCGGCAGATCGACTCGGCCACCGACGTACTGTCCTTTCCGGGAGAGGAGACGCCGGAGGGCCGGCACCTGGGCGACGTCGTCGTGTCGGTCGAGACGGCCGCCGCGCGTGGCGGCACGACCCTCGAACACGAGCTCAAGGTCCTGGCGTTGCACGGCATTCTGCACTGTCTGGGCTACGACCACGAGACCGACGACGGCGAGATGGAGACCCTGGAGACTCGGTTGCGGGCTCGGTTCCCGGGTTCGTCCGAGGTTCAGGGATCCACGAGGGCCGGCACGGTAGCCCTCGTGGGACGCCCCAACGCCGGCAAGTCCACGTTGATGAACCGCATGCTGGGGGAGAAGCTGGCCATCGTCTCGGACAAGCCGCAGACCACCCGGCATCGACTGATCGGCATCCTGAGCACGGAGCTCGGCCAGATGGTGTTTCACGACACGCCCGGACTGCACCGGCCCCTGCATCGGCTGAACCGGCGCATGGTGCACGCCGCCGCCGCGGCGCTCAAGGAAGCCGATGTCGTGTGTCTGCTCCGGGACGCGGCGACCCCGTTCGGGCGGGGCGATGCCTACGCTCTCGACCTCGTCGCCGCGTCGGCGGCGGAGCGCGACAGGCCGATGCTCTGTCTGCTGAACAAGATCGACCTGATCGCCAAGCCCCGCCTCCTGCCCGAGATCGAGCGCTACGCGAGCCGCGCCGTGTTCGAGGAGATCGTTCCGGTCTCGGCGCTTGCGGGCGACGGCGTGGACGAGGCGCTCGAACTTCTCTGGCGCCGCCTGCCGTTCGGCCCGCCGCTGCACGATCCGGAGCTGCTGACGGTTCACACCGAGCGCTTCCTCGTCGCGGAGCGGATCCGCGAACAGGTCCTCGAGCGGACGCGAGACGAACTGCCGTTCACGACCGCGGTCGTCATCGAGGTCTGGGAGGACGGCGAGGAGCGGACGGACCTGCTTGCCAGCATCCTGGTCGACCGGGAGAACCACAAGGGGATCGTTGTCGGCCGGGGCGGCGGACGGATCAAGGAGATCGGGACGGCGGCCCGGCGGGACCTGGAGAAGTTCCTGGGGCGGCGGGTCTACCTGGAGTTGCGAGTGCGGACAGAGCCGGGTTGGCGCGAGGATGCCGCGGTCCTGAGCCGCCTGGAGACCGGGTGAGACCGGGTTGAGACCGGGTAACGTGGCTTGCCTGGTTCATGGTCGCGCTGATAGACACGCGGCCTTGGCGAATCGCGTTGGTGCGCGCGGCCGGGCGGCGTCTCGCCCCCGACAGACTTCGCGCGGCACGGTCCGCGGCAAGGAACAACAAAGGAGAACTTCATGTCAGGAGCAAGTCCCAAGTCGATTCTCGGTCGGATCCGCGATGAGGGGATCCAGATGGTCGATTTCCGGTTCACCGACTTCCCCGGCTTGTGGCAGCACTTCTCGGTGCCGGCGCGCGAGGTCGACGAGGCGACCTTCGAGGACGGGCTCGGGTTCGACGGATCGAGCATCCGCGGCTGGCAGGTGATCAACGAGTCCGACATGCTCGTCGTGCCCGACGTCGACACCGCGTTCGTCGATCCGTTCATGGAACACAAGACGCTGGTCATGACCTGCAACATCGTCGACCCGATCACGCGGGAGGGTTACGGCCGCGATCCGCGAGGCGTCGCCAAGGCGGCGGAGGCCTACGTCCGGTCGACCGGCATTGCCGACACGGCCTACTTCGGTCCGGAGGCGGAGTTCTTCATCTTCGACGACATCCGCTTCGACAGCGGCCCGAACTTCGCGTTCTACGAGTTCGACTCGATCGAGGGCCGCTGGAACAGCGGCGCGGACGAAGGCCCGAACCTGGGTTACAAGCCTCGGTACAAGGAGGGCTACTTCCCGGTGCCGCCGAGCGACAAGCACCAGGACATTCGCAGCGAGATGGTCCTGACGATGGAGGACGTCGGTCTTCACGTCGAGTGCCAGCACCACGAGGTGGGCACCGGCGGTCAGGCCGAGATCGACCTGCGGTTCGGTCCGCTGGTGGAAACGGCGGACGCGCTGATGCTGTACAAGTACATCGTCAAGAACACCGCCGCCCGTCACGGCAAGACGGTCACGTTCATGCCGAAACCGCTGTTCCAGGACAACGGCAGCGGCATGCACACCCACATCTCGTTGTGGAAGGACGGTCAGCCGCTGTTCGCCGGCGACGGCTATGCCGGACTCTCCGACATGGCGATGCACGCGATCGGCGGCATCCTCCGGCACGCGCCGGCGATCCTCGCGTTCACCAACCCGACGACGAACAGCTACAAGCGGCTGGTGCCGGGCTTCGAGGCGCCGGTGAACCTCGTCTACTCGCAGCGCAACCGCAGCGCGGCGGTGCGGATCCCGATGTACTCCCCGTCGCCGAAGGCGAAGCGGGTCGAGTTCCGCTGCCCCGATCCGAGCTGCAACCCCTACCTCAGCTTCGCGGCGCTGCTGATGGCCGCGGTCGACGGCATCCAGAACGAGACCGATCCGGGCAGTTCGCTCGACGTCGACATCTACGATCTGTCGCCGGAGGAGAGCCAAGGCGTTCCGACCACGCCGGCCACGCTGGACGACGCGCTCGACGCCCTCGAGGAGGACCACGAGTTCCTGACCGCGGGCGGCGTGTTCGACGAGGACGTGATCGAGAACCACATCGCGTACAAGCGCGAGAGCGAGTGCCAGGAGGTGGCATTGAGGCCCCACCCGTACGAGTTCGCGCTGTACTACGACATCTGAGCCGGAAGCTCGCGCACGGGCAGGCCGCGCACGTCGTGCGCGGCCTGCCCTTCTTCGTTGCGGGACCCGCCGCCCGTTCCGGTTGCTGGTAGCGTTGGGAATCACTCTCGGGTCAACGGCGCTGAAGGAGCCTTCCTGGTGAAAGACGTGGCGGTCCGCATTCTCGGCGCAATGCTCTGGCTGGCGCTCTCCGCGCCGGCCCTCGGTGACGACTGGCCGCAGTGGCGAGGCGCCGACCGTTCCGGCGTCTGGCGGGAGGACGGCATCCTGGAGGTGTTTCCCGAAGGGGGGCTGGAGGCGGTGTGGCGCACGCCGATCAACGGTGGCTACTCCGGACCCGCAGTGGCGGACGGCCGGGTGTTCGTTACGGACTGGCGGCCCAGGGAAGGCTCGCGGATCAGGGAGGGTTTCGAACGGGCGCTCGCACTGAACGAGGAGACCGGCGACGTCCTGTGGACGCACGAGTGGAAGGTCGGCTACGCGCCGCTTCAGGCGAGCTACGCGATCGGTCCGCGGGCCACCCCCACGGTCGACGGCGACCGGGTGTACGTAGCCGGCGCGGTCGGCCACGTTCTGGCCTTCGACGCCGCCGCCGGCGACGTGATCTGGTCCTGGAACGCGCAGGAAGACGGCGACGCCAGCGTCGCCATCTGGGGCTATTCCAGTTCGCCGCTCGTCCATGGCGACCTGGTGATCGCCGTGGTCGGCGCCGAACCGGACGGCAAGGTGATGGCCTTCGACAAGCACACCGGCGAGGAGGTCTGGCGGGCCCTGTCGTCCGACTGGGAGGCGGGATACGGCCAGCCGATTCTCGTCGAGCGCGGCGGCGTGGAGCAGCTCATCGTCTGGGAACCGCGGGGAGTCAACTCGCTCGATCCGCAAACCGGCGAGGTCTACTGGACAGTGCCTTGGGAGGGCGTGTCGTCGCTGACCGTGGCGACGCCGGTGGTTCACGACAACCGATTGTTTCTGACCCAGTTCTACCGCGGCGGGGATTGTCCCGTTTTCTGTTGAACTTCGGATGGCGGCTCGTGTGTGTTGAAGAATGTTAAGCGGCCTTGGTTTGGTGGTCAACGTGACGTGCTCGTCGTTCGAGAGCACGGATGAGTTCTGGCATGTCTCGGTAGCCTCTGACGCGGTGGAAGCGTGATTGCGCATCGACGAGGGCTGCGGCGACCCAGCGCTGGATCATGGCGCCGCCCCGCCAGCGCTTGACGTTGCGGGTGTAGCGCCCGACGGAGCTGTTGAGGCTCTCGATCGGATTGGTGCTGCGCATGGTCTTCTGGAGAGCTCCGGCGAGGCCGAGTTCGAGCACGGTGACGGTCTCCTCCATGCCTTCCCGTAGGGAGGCCGCTGCGCCGGGGTGCTCCCGTTCGAGATGACTGGCGAGCTGCCGCAGACGCCTCAAGGCCGTCTTGGCGGATTTGCTGTCCCAGGCCTTGCGGAGCGCCCGGCGAATCGAGGCTCGCTTCTCTTCGGGCAGGTGTTCCTCGACGTTCCGGGCCTTGTGGACCTGGCAGCGCTGCACCGTCGCGGCGTCGCCGAAGACCTCCCTGATCGCGCGGCGCAGGGCCTTGCTGCCGTCGATGACGAACAGCAACGGCTTCGCCGTCGAGAGGCCCCGCTCCACCAGGTCGGCGAGAAGAGCGCGGACCACCGCCGTGTTCTCCGTCGAACCCTCGCGAAGGCCAAGAACCCGCTTGTGACCGGACGACGAAACGCCCAAGGCGATCAGAATGCAGTGGCCACCGATGTACTTCGCGTCCACGCACAACACGCGGATGTCCTCGTCTTCCAGCGACGACGACAGGAACTTCTCCATCTGCCGCATCGACAGCGCCTTGAAGCGACGAGACACCGAACTCCTGGAAGCCGAACGACGGTCCGAACCCGCTGCCGCCGTGTCCAGCGACCGCCGGTAGTTCCGCGTCGACACGCCCGAAGCGATCGCTTCCATCGTGTGACGGTCCATCGCGTCGCGAGACGACGCCCACTCGAACGACTCGAGACGCACCTCGCCCTCCGGACCCCGTATCCGCAGACGCTGAATCTCCATCCGGGCGCCGCCCAGCGTCACCTGACTCGGAGCGCTGCCCGCGCGCCACACCGAACGAGCATCCTGGTGACGACCCTTCGCCCCGCACCGCAACTCCCGCTCCTTCTCCATCAACTGCGCCAAGGCAGAACGGCCTGTCTCAACGCACAGATCCTGAAAGCTCGACAGACCGTCGAACAACGAGGACGATGCCTCCAACAGACCAAGCCCCGACCCCGACGACGAGCTGCTCCTTCTCTCTTGCCGATTCCCTTCCCGACTGCCATGATTCGCCATGGGTGGCGTCTCCTTTCTTTCGCTGGAACCGGCCCGCTCACCGGGCCGGGTGAGCCGCCACCCTACTCCCAAAGTTCAACAGCCGGCGGGACATCCCCTAGCGACGACCTTTGGCCTCAAGCTGCCGCTGTCGTCGAGTGGCGTGATGGCCTGGACGCCTGCCTCTCGGAGGAGCAACTCCGATCGTGGCCAAGAACGGATGACATCGCCCGATTTCGCCGAGCGGTGCGCTCCGCGCCGGCCGTGGCCGCCTTGAGCTCGGTGCTGGGACTTTCGGTTTCGCTTCCGCTGGTGTTGGGACTGCGAAGCCTGAGAGCCTTTGATCCAGATTGGTTCGAGACGGGCCTGTGGACCACGATGGCGCTCGCCATTCCGTGGCGGGAGTACGGCGGTTGAAGATGACACAACAACTCAGCTTCCGGGCCCTCAGCCGGGACCTTCAGATCCGCGCCGCGAGGGCGACATTGGACCAGCTTGGCTTGGCGCCGGGGCCCTTGCGGGAGCACCTCCGCTCAGTCCTGGATCGGCCGGCGGGCTGCGATGGGAGTTTCTTGGCTGAGCCTGTCTTCGAGGCGACTTTTCCTTGGCAGACGGGTCGAGAAACGATGGCCGACCTTGCCGGCGAACTTCTCGAGCCCGACGTGGTGCAGTCGATGGACGAACCGCCAACGGAGTTCGAGGCGGAATATCGGTTTCCGAGAGGTCGACGTCCGTACGTTCACCAGGTCGAGGCATGGCGAACCCTGCTTGCTTCCGAGCCGCACTCGGTCGTCGTGACGAGCGGCACGGGTTCGGGAAAGACTGAGTGCTTCCTCGTTCCCATCCTGAACGATCTGGCGAGCTCGAGCCGGGCGCGGCCGTTCGACCCTGGCGTGAGTGCACTGTTCCTCTATCCGCTGAACGGGCTGATCAACAGCCAGCGGCAGCGGCTGGCGGCTTGGACGGCGGGCTTGGGTGGAAAGGGGAGGTTCTGCCTCTACAACGGGAGTACCCCAGAGGAAGTGCCTTCGGCGAGGCAGGCGCAGGCATCTCAGCAGGTTCTGTCCCGGAAGCTGCTCCGCGAGAGTCCGCCTCCCATTCTGGTGACGAACGCATCGATGCTGGAGTACATGCTGGTCCGTTCCGTCGATCAGCCGATCCTTCAGGCGTCCCAAGGGAAGCTCCGCTGGGTCGTTCTCGACGAAATCCACACCTATCTGGGTACGCAGGCGGCCGAGCTGGCTCTCCTTCTGCGCCGTGTTCTTCTGGCGTTCGGCGTCGACCCGCGCAGCGTTCGTTTTGTTGCCACCTCAGCGACGGTCGGCGCCGACGACTCGAACACCCGGGAGGCGCTGCGGGACTTCTTCAGGGACCTGACCGGCGGGAACGCGGATCGGATTCGGTTGATCGGAGGGGTGAGGACCCCCGCGCCCTTGGCGATGGCCCCCATGGGCCTCAAGATCGAACCGCTGCTGGAGGCCGTTCGTGCCCAGGAAGAGATCCCGTACGACGCTCTGGCATCGGTTCGGGAGCTCCGCGGCCTCCGCGACTTGCTGGCTTCCGACGGTATGGGCCTGCGCGATGTCCGCAAGCACCTCGGGATCGCGGAGTCCGTTCCTGTCGAGGACTTGCTCGGCCTGCTTGACGCGGCCGCTCGCGCTCGGCGTGGCGAGGAGTCGTTCCTGCCGCTCCGGGGCCACTTCCTTCATCGCACGCAGCCCGGGATGTGGGCTTGCGCCAACTCCCTCTGCAAGGGGCGGGCGGACAACTTGGCCGATGAGAAGTGGCTCTTCGGCGCGGTGTTTCTCGAACGTCGGACACACTGCAAGCACTGCGACTCGGTCGTCTTCGAGATCGCGAACTGCCGGGACTGCGGATTGCCGGCGCTGATGTGTGAGGAGTCGCGCTCCGCAGAGGGGGGTTGGACGCTCTGCGCGTTTCGGTTCGATGACGACGCCGCCGATGAAGACGGTGATCTCGAAGCACTTGAGGGGGATGAGGAGTCGCTTGAAGCTGCCCAAGTTACTACGGGCGGACAAGCGGTCTTCAGAAGATTGATCGTCGGGCCCGCCGCCGGAGGGGATTGTCCCGTTTTCTGTTGAACTTCGGATGGCGGCTCGTGTGTGTTGATGAATGTTAAGCGGCCTTGGTTTGGTGGTCAACGTGCCCTGCTCGTCGTTCGAGGGCGCGGATGAGTTTGGGCATGTCTCGGTAGCCTCTGACGCGGTGGAAGCGTGATTGAGCATCGATGAGAGCGGCAGCGACCCAGCGCTGGATCATGGAGCCGCCCCGCCAGCGCTTGACGTTGCGGGTGTAGCGCCCGACGGAGCTGTTGAGGCTCTCGATCGGATTGGTGCTGCGCATGGTCTTCTGGAGAGCTCCGGCGAGGCCGAGTTCGAGCACGGTGACGGTCTCCTCCATGCCTTCCCGGAGGGAGGCCGCTGCGCCGGGGTGCTCCCGCTCCAGATGACTGGCGATCTGCCGCAGACGCCTCAAGGCCGTCTTGGCGGATTTGCTGTCCCAGGCCTTGCGGAGCGCCCGGCGAATCGAGGCTCGCCTCTCTTCGGGCAGATGCTCTTCGACGTTCCGGGCCTTGTGGACCTGGCAGCGCTGCACCGTCGCGGCGTCGCCGAAGACCTCCTTGATCGCGCGGCGCAGGGCCTTGCTGCCGTCGATGACGAACAGCAACGGCTTCGCCGTCGAGAGGCCCCGCTCCACCAGGTCGGCGAGAAGAGCGCGGACCACCGCCGTGTTCTCCGTCGAACCCTCGCGAAGGCCAAGAACCCGCTTGTGACCGGACGACGAAACGCCCAAGGCGATCAGAATGCAGTGGCCACCGATGTACTTCGCGTCCACGCACACCACGCGGATGTCCTCGTCTTCCAGCGACGACGACAGGAACTTCTCCATCTGCCGCGCCGACAGCGCCTTGAAGCGCCGAGACACCGAACTCCGCGATGCCGAACGACGGTCCGAACCCGCGGCCGCCGTGTCCAGCGACCGCAGGTAGTTCCGCGTCGACACGCCCGACGCAATCGCTTCCATCGTGTGACGGTCCATCGCGTCGCGAGACGCCGCCCACTCGAACGACTCGAGACGCACCTCGCCCTCCGGACCCCGTACCCGCAGACGCTGAATCTCGATCCGGGCCCCGCCCAGCGTCACTTGGCTCGGAGCACTGCCCGCACGCCACACCGAACGAGCATCCTGGTGACGACCCTTCGCGCCGCACCGCGACTCCCGCTCCTCCTCCATCAACCGGGCCAACGTAGACCGGCCTGTCTCGACGCACAGCTCCTGAAAGCTCGACAGACCGTTGACCAACGAGGGCAATGACTCCAACAGACCAAGCCCCGATCCCGACGACGGACTGCTCGGAGTGCTCCTTCTCTCTTGCCGATTCCCTTCCCGACTGCGATGATTGGCCATGGGTGGCGTCTCCTTTCTTTCGCTGAGACCGGCCCGCTCATCGGGCCGGAGAGCCGCCACCCTACTCCCAAAGTTCAACAACCGACGGGACATCCCCCGCCGGAGCAACCAGCCTCCCGACGTCGGGAACTCGCCCGGCCTCCGTGAACCTGGCAACCGGTCACGTCTTGGAGAAAGGACAGGCCGCGACCGTGGTTCTGGTTCATCCTGACGACAGGGGCCGGCTCCGTTGCCCCCGTTGTGGCGCTGGGCCGAGAGCGGGCCGCGAGGCGTTCCGCCCGCTGCGCGTGGGCGTGCCGTTCTACCTGAACGTCGCGGCGCCGACTCTTCTCGACAACACGCCGGGACGGGATCAGGGCCGGTCGCTTCCGCACCGAGGGCGACGCCTGATGACCTTCAGCGACAGCCGACAGGGGTCCTCCCGGTTTGCTGTGAGCGCGCAACTGAGCGCCGAGCGGAACGCAGTGCGCAGTGTGCTCTATCACCAACTGGCGCTGGCGGCCGACAAGAGCAGCAAACGGAGTCGTCTCTCCGCGGACGAACGGAAGCAGCTTGATGCACTCGATGAACTTGCGGTCAAGAGATCGTTGCCGCCGTCCTTGGAGAGCCTCAGGACAGAGCTTGGGGCACGGAGTGGGCAGGACGGCGTTGGCGGTCCTGCGACGCTTTCGTGGGAGGAAGCTCGGCGGAGTTTGGCGGACTCCGAGGACATGAACCCGTGGATGCGAGACCGGTGGCGCGACTTGACGGCGAACCAGGCCAGCGACGAGGAGATCGCGGAGTTTTGCCTCTACCGGGAGTTCCTGCGTCGGCCGCGACGGGCCAACTCGCTCGAGACCTTGGGGCTAGCGGCTCTCGACTACAAGGAGATCGAGAGGTGGGCGATCGGTGCCGGCCCGTGCCGTGGCGGGTCCGGAAACTGCCGATCGCCGAGTGGAGGACGTTCCTGACCGTCGCGCTGGATCACATGGTGCGGGCGAATGGCGCTGTTGAAGCGCCGGAGGACTACTGGAGGTGGTTGGGTGTTCCTTGGCGCGCGCGCTACATCAAGGGGCCCCATGCAGACATTCCATCCGACGGTCGAGTCATCCGATGGCCACAGATCAGGAGGAGGCCTTCGCGGTCGCGCCTGGTTCGCCTGCTGTCGCGGTACCTCGACCTGAACCCGGACGTTCAGGCGGACGCCGATGCGATCAACGAGGTCCTGTTGGCCGCTTGGCAGCAAATCAGTAGCCTCCTGTCGGAATCAGAACTCGGCTTTCGCTTGGATTTGAAGGGGGCTGCGGTCCTCCGCGACGTTCGAGCGGGTTGGCGATGTCCAGTCACCCGACGCGTTCTGCCGCACGCATTGGGAGGCATCACGCCCTACCTGCTGGACGCTGAGGGCAGTGCGTTGAGCTTGTGCGATCCGGTAACGATGCCTCGGCTGCCTCGCGGTTTCTGGCGGGAGCGCGACGGCCGAAAGTGGTCGGAGGCCGAGATCGACGACTGGTTGCAGCAGGACGACCTGGTGCGGGCGGCGCGGCGGCAGGGCGTGTGGGGAGACATGAACGACCGAATAGCGCGGCGCGCTCCCTACTTCGTCGTCGTGGAGCACTCCGCCCAGATCTCCAGCGAACGCCTTCAGGAGTACGAGGAACGGTTCAAGAAAGGGAACGTGAACCTCCTCAGCTCGTCGACCACGATGGAGATGGGCGTGGACGTGGGCGGCCTGACTGCGGTGTGCATGAACAATGCGCCGCCCAGCCCTTCCAACTTCCTTCAACGCGCCGGCCGAGCGGGTCGTCGCGGCGAGGGCGCGGCCGCCAGCCTGACTGTCTGTCCGGCGACGCCCCACGGTGAGGCGGTGTTTCGGGATCCCATGTGGCCGTTCCGAGCCTCGATCGCTCCGCCCCGAGTGGCACTGGACAGTGAGCGGATTGTCGGCAGGCACGTGAACTCGCTCTTGCTGGGGCGCTTCCTTGCTGGCCAGAACGCGCACACGTTGACGAGCGGCTGGTTCTTCGAAGCCCCTTCGGGCGAGACCCACAGCCCGGCCCGGCGCTTTGCGATCTGGCTACGTCGTGGCGCGAGGGACGAGGTAGCCCGGTCGGTGCGCACCTTGACTCAGCGAACTGTCCTGGCTGGCCGGGAGGCGCAGCGACTGCTCGATGCCGCGGCGACCCAGATTGACACGATCCTTGACCGTTGGAGCTTGGAGTTGCAGGCGTTGCGGGAACAGCAGAGCGAGGACGTCGACCGAGGGCGCAACCACCGCTCCGTCGTCCAGCTGGCGATCGAACGGCAACTCGAACGTCTCCGCGACGAGTACCTGCTTTCGGAGCTGATTGCGCGGCGCTTTCTGCCTGCCTATGGCTTTCCCACGGGAGTCGTCCCGTTCGTGACCACAACCCGGCACTCAGTCAAGCGATCCACGCCTCGGATAGCCCGAACCGAGGGCCGCTTCGGCGCCAGCCGCGGTTACCCCTCCCGACAACTCGGCATTGCGATCAGGGAGTACTCGCCGGGCGCGGGCATCGTGCTTGACGGGCGGGTCTACGAGTCTGGCGGCGTGACCTTGAACTGGCACATACCGGCTGGAGAGGCGGACGTCCGAGAAACGCAGGCCTTCAGGCGCTTCTGGCGCTGCAGACGTTGCGGTGAAGTTGGCGCCGCCGGCCCTCCGGTCGAGCGCTGTCCTTCCTGCGGTTCCGAGAATCTGGACCGCTGGGAGTATCTCGAACCCGCCGGCTTCGCCGTGGATTTCAACTACAAGCCGCACAACGACCTGACCAAGTTGCCGTACGTGTCGGTGGAAGGGCCGCTGATCTCGGCAGCCGGAGCGAGATGGGTGGAACTTCCCGCAGACTTTGGCCGCCATCGCCACGGTCCGGAAGGCCGGGTCTTCCATAGAAATCGGGGCAGCCGCCAGCATGGATTCGCGGTCTGCCTTCGTTGTGGGCGGGCAGCGGAGGAGACGTCGGTCGACGGGAGGGAGTTGCCTCCCGAGTTGAAGGCGCATCGCCGGCTGAGGGGTTCGTCTGGAGGAGACGCTCTCTGCGAAGGGAACGACTCGGACTGGGCGATCAAGCGGCGGGTGTGGCTTGGCGGCGAGGAACGGACCGATGTCTTCGAGTTGCGCCTGCAGGCGGTGGAGACGGGCTTACCGATCAATGATGAAGTCGAGGCCTACACCGTCGCGGTGGCCCTCCGGTCGGCTCTTGCCGGCTTCCTGGGCGTAGATGTGCGGGAACTCGGTTGCGCCACGCAACGAGTTCGCAATCGGGAAGGTTCGACGGGCCGTGCGATTTTCCTCTACGACACGGCGAGCGGCGGCGCCGGTTACGTTGCTGCGGCTCCACGAAACATCGTCGATCTCCTCAAGGCGGCTCGCCGGAAACTCGAGTGCCCGCGCCAGTGCGACTCGGCCTGCCACGGCTGCCTGCTGAGTTTCGACACCCAGTATCAGGCGGACAAACTGGACCGTAATCGGGCAGCGGCCGTGCTTTCCGAGACCGCTCTCAGGCATTGCTGTCCCACTAACTTCGTGGTATGGCGAGTTGAAGTTGAGCGTTTTCTGGTCCCGGCGGTTCTCGTTGGGGCTGTAACAGGTCATTGAGTGTCCGTCGTTCAAACAGATTGAGGTGAAGCAAGCGCAGGATCTCGCTGAGGCTCCACTTGAGACGATTGGCGAACTTCAGGTAGGCAAGCATCAGGTGAACGCACATGGCGATCCAGATCTGCGTCAGCACGGCGTTGCGGGACGTGCCGAGAAAGCTCTTGATGCGCAGGTTCTGCTTGATCCACTTGAAGAAGAGCTCGACCTCCCAACGCGCCTTGTAGATGTCCGCGATGGTCCTTGGCGCGAGCTGAAAGTTGTTGGTGAGGAACACGTAGTGTTTGCCGGTCTCGGCGTCCCGGTAGCCGACCCGCCGCAGGGGAATCGGACAGTCCTTCTGGCCCTTCCTGGTCGTCAGTTCAATCGGGGATGTCCCGCCGGCTGTTGAACTTTGGGAGTAGGGTGGCGGCTCACCCGGCCCGGTGAGCGGGCCGGTTCCAGCGAAAGAAAGGAGACGCCACCCATGGCGAATCATGGCAGTCGGGAAGGGAATCGGCAAGAGAGAAGGAGCAGCTCGTCGTCGGGGTCGGGGCTTGGTCTGTTGGAGGCATCGTCCTCGTTGTTCGACGGTCTGTCGAGCTTTCAGGATCTGTGCGTTGAGACAGGCCGTTCTGCCTTGGCGCAGTTGATGGAGAAGGAGCGGGAGTTGCGGTGCGGGGCGAAGGGTCGTCACCAGGATGCTCGTTCGGTGTGGCGCGCGGGCAGCGCTCCGAGTCAGGTGACGCTGGGCGGCGCCCGGATGGAGATTCAGCGTCTGCGGATACGGGGTCCGGAGGGCGAGGTGCGTCTCGAGTCGTTCGAGTGGGCGTCGTCTCGCGACGCGATGGACCGTCACACGATGGAAGCGATCGCTTCGGGCGTGTCGACGCGGAACTACCGGCGGTCGCTGGACACGGCGGCAGCGGGTTCGGACCGTCGTTCGGCTTCCAGGAGTTCGGTGTCTCGTCGCTTCAAGGCGCTGTCGATGCGGCAGATGGAGAAGTTCCTGTCGTCGTCGCTGGAAGACGAGGACATCCGCGTGTTGTGCGTGGACGCGAAGTACATCGGTGGCCACTGCATTCTGATCGCCTTGGGCGTTTCGTCGTCCGGTCACAAGCGGGTTCTTGGCCTTCGCGAGGGTTCGACGGAGAACACGGCGGTGGTCCGCGCTCTTCTCGCCGACCTGGTGGAGCGGGGCCTTTCGACGGCGAAGCCGTTGCTGTTCGTCATCGACGGCAGCAAGGCCCTGCGCCGCGCGATCAGGGAGGTCTTCGGCGACGCCGCGACGGTGCAGCGCTGCCAGGTCCACAAGGCCCGGAACGTCGAGGAACACCTGCCCGAAGAGAAGCGAGCCTCGATTCGCCGGGCGCTCCGCAAGGCCTGGGACAGCAAATCCGCCAAGACGGCCTTGAGGCGTCTGCGGCAGCTCGCCAGTCATCTCGAGCGGGAGCACCCCGGCGCAGCGGCCTCCCTACGGGAAGGCATGGAGGAGACCGTCACCGTGCTCGAACTCGGCCTCGCCGGAGCTCTCCAGAAGACCATGCGCAGCACCAATCCGATCGAGAGCCTCAACAGCTCCGTCGGGCGCTACACCCGCAACGTCAAGCGCTGGCGGGGCGGCGCCATGATCCAGCGCTGGGTCGCCGCAGCCCTCGTCGATGCGCAATCACGCTTCCACCGCGTCAGAGGCTACCGAGACATGCCAGAACTCATCCGTGCTCTCGAACGACGAGCACGTCACGTTGACCACCAAACCAAGGCCGCTTAACATTCTTCAACACACACGAGCCGCCATCCGAAGTTCAACAGAAAACGGGACAATCCCGTTCAATCGTCTGGTCCGAAGTCACGCCGCGACCGGAAGCGTACGCACGACGCTCACGGACCGCGTACTTCACCCTCCGCTTGAGCCGGGTGACCAGAAAAACCCCTTGTGCATCAAGGGATTTCAGCCAGCTGAAGTTCTGGTACAACCGGTCTGCGGCGACGATGCTCCCCGGCTGCAGCCGCAGAGTCCGGGCGATCGCAATGTCCGACGTCTTCCCCTTCCCCTTCCCGTCCGTCACCCTCACGAACGACGGCAGATGGCCGGCATGGTCGAGACCGACGTGGACCTTGATCGCCCCCTTGCTCTTGCTGAACTTGGCCCACGAGAACAGCCCGAGGCACAGGTCGATGTGCGTCGCGTCCAGAGACACGAGCCGGTTCCTGAAGCGAAACCTGTGGCCGGGCGCCATGCCGCGGCAGCGACCCAGAAGGCGCTCGAACTGCAACTCGAAGAGCTTGGGAGACCGGTTCTGGTTGACGCGGGCAAGCGAGCTTCGAGCGACTCGTCCGATTCCGAGATGGTAGAGCTTGCGTCTCTGGGCATCCAGATTCGACACCACGTCCCGCAAACTGCACCGCCCCGACAACTGAACCATCGCCATCGCCGCGAACTGACTCCACCGGCTCATGGATCGGAGCTTTCTCCCCGTGTCAAGTGTCCGTGCGTCTCTCTCGAACTCATGTCTCGACACCATCCTGAGCAGCTGTCCGAACACCGTGCTACGATACGCCATGGGCCTGAATCCTCCTTGTAGTCATTGGGGTTTCCGACGACAACCAATGATACAGCAAGAGACGGATTCAGGCCCGTTTCTCAACTCGGTCAACGGGACAGCAATGTCGTACCGGTGTCCGTGGAGGCGGCGACAAGCCCCGTCGTGATGTTTCAATCCCCTCATGATCGGGGCGGTTCCTGCATCGAGTCCGCCGCGGCTGCCGCCGCGGCGGCGGGCAGCATGGTTTCAATCCCCTCATGATCGGGGCGGTTCCTGCATCGGCTGGCCAAACAAGCTCTTTGCGGCCAGCGGATTGCGGGGCGGTCTCTCCTGAACAGGTGCGGGACGCAGGCGAGAGGTGGCGAGATGTCGGATCAGATGGTCGGCGGCATGGCCAGATCTCCTTTCCTGTGTGGGCGTTGCGGCGGAATCCTGAACCTTGGCCGCTGGCGCGGGTCGACGGGTTCAGGAGCGAGTGCGTGGCGATCATACGATGAAGATCTCTTCTTCGCCGATCGGCGGCTGTTGGGCGGCGGCGCCGATGTACTGGCGGTTTCCGGAGCACTGGCGACAGAGGCGGTAGACGGCGACGCTGTCTTCCTCGTGCTTCAGCAGGCTTCGCAGGCGGTCGAGGCAGGCGGTGACGACGTCTGGCGTGGCTGCCACTTCGAAGACGCTCTTCTGGACGCGCTGGCCGTAGTCCTGCAACGCTCTGGAGACGTGGCGTCGTCGTCGGTCGTCCGTCACGTCGTAACTGATGACGAAGCGGGGCGTGCTCATCTCTTTTCGGGCAGGGTGAACGGGAGGTAAGGGTCGCCGTGACGAACGTGTGCGGCCATGAGTTCGACCTGCGTGCAGAGCGTCTCCTCCGTGGTCAGGCCGTCTGGCGCGCCGGGAAGGGGGCGTCGCATCAGCTTCTCCCAGGCAGTGAAGAACAGGCTGAGGCCGTCCCGGTTCAGGTTGACGCCGCCGGCGCGGCGCGGGTCCGGCTGGAAGTGGCGCGGCCCGATCTGGCCGCGGTTGCAGATGCGGAGGACGAAGCGGTCAACGACGGGATGCCGGAGTTCCTCGATCAGGTCGAGGCCGAGGCTGGGGCGGCCTGAGCGAACGGCATGGAGAAAGCCGACGTACGGGTCGAGGCCCTGGGCTTCGAGGAGTCCCGCGACCCGGTTCGCGAGCAACACGTAGGCGAAGGACAGCAAAGCGTTGGCCGGATCGGGAGGCGGTCGGCGGACCCGCGACTTGAACCTGATGGCGCCGCTGAAGCAAGGGCCGAGGGCGGCGAAGTACGTCTTCGCGGCGTCCCCCTCGACGCCGAGGAGGCTCTCCTTGCTGTCCTCTCGTTGGGCTCTGTCTGCGGCCTTGCGAAGACGGCGAATGGCCTTGCCGAGTGCCGGCTGGCCCGGCCGGTTGCCGCGCAGCACGGAGAGGACCGCCGCTCCGTTGCGGAGCTTGGTCGAGACGAACGCTCGGCTGAGTTCGAGCGCGGCGTCGGGATTCGCGCTCAGGGCGTACTGTGCGAGACGGGTCTCCGCGGTCTTCGACTTCGGCGGCACGAGCCGGCCCTTCAGACGTCCTCCCGCGGTGAACCACGTCACGGAGATGCCCTGGTCGAGACAGAGATGGGTCGCGTCCGTCGTCATGTGGGCGCGGCCGACGATGCCGACCGCTTCCAGGCGGTGGGGCTGCAGTTCGGCAAGCGTTTCCCGCTTCGTCTTGCCGTTCTCCGTCTCGCGGTCGGCGGTGACGACCAGGGCGGAAGCCGTCCGTCGAACGACGGCGCCGGGACGGGTGACGTAGAGCGTCGGCATCAGGAAGCCTGGAACGGCATGGAGCGGGCGATCTTCAGCCGATTCTCGAAGGAGTGGATGAGTTCCTTCGAGTTCTGCGCGTCGGCGCGCGCCAGATCCTCCAGTTCCCTCCGGATCGTGTTCAACCTGGCGCGGTCGGCAGGGGCCTTGGCGGCGAAACCGTGGATGAGAAGGCTGTCGTTTCGGAGTCTGGGGTCAAGCGCGGTCTCTGCAGGAGTCTTCTCGTAGCGCAGCAGGTGTTTGGCCAGTGGGTCGTCGAGTTTCTTCAGCAGCCGACTCGCGTTGAAGCGTCCCACGCAGACGTGGGCACCCCTTCGCTCGAGCGGTCGTTGCTTCTTCTTGCGGATTCTGGCCTGTAGAAGCTTGACCGCCTCGTCCTCGGGGTCGAGCTTCGAGGAGTCCCGGAGGTGGTCAAAGAGCCTGGCCTGGCCCACGAGTTCCAGAATCCGGTAGAAGCGGACGTAGGCGTCCTCGAACTGGCCTTCCGCGACCCGACGTTCGGCGTTCGCGAGCAGGTCGACGACCAGCAGCCGAAGCCGGTGGGCCATTGCCTTGTGTTGTTGCCGATCGGTGTCGCGGGCGAGTTCGTCGACCCAGAAGCGCATCTCCTCGGTCGGCCAGACCGGTTCCCATCGATCGGGCGGGGTCGAAGGCACGCGGCAGTCGACAGCCTCCCCATAGGCCAACCGGTCCCAGCCGGCGTAGAAGGCCGCCGCGCCGCGGATCGCCCGCGACGGCGGTTCGTCGTCGGCAAGGAGGTTCCGGACGGCGCTGAAGTTGCCTCTCCGCATCAGGTCGAGCGCCAGGTCGCGGCGGCGATGGGCGTCCACCGTCGCTGTCGGAATGCGGCGGACCCGTTCCGTACCCGGCCGCACCATGCCGCGACGGTCACGATCGCCGTCGACGTAGCGCAGGTTCGGGATCGCCCGCCTTGCCGAGGCCAGGACGGCCGCGGCGCTCATCGCCTTCGTTCCGCGGGTGAAGTCGACGTGCAGCTGTTCGGGCGTGCATTCCGGCATCAGGTCTCCGAGGACGGCATCGAAGTGGGCGTAGGCCTCGTCCGCGTCGTATTCAGCGCCCTCGGGCAGCGGGTGGACGGTGGCCTGGAGTTCCGCTGGAACACCGGGGTGCTCGAGGAAATCGTTCGCGAGATCGACGGTTTCGCTCGACGGCAGCAGGACGACTCGGTTGCAGCCTCTCGTCGAGCGGATCGACTTGAGAAGCGGTTGGAAGAGACTGTTCTCCGGGTCGTCGCGGTTCTCCGTGCCGACGGTCAGGACGAGGACGGCGTCGCCAGACTCGGCGGAAGGCGTCATCTGCGGCGGCCTCGTCGCGGCGGCCCGGCTTTCTTCGGCTTGCCGGGTTTCGGATCGTTCGGCGGGGGCCACCTGAAGGCGGCGTCCCCTGGCCTCGCGTACTGCACGACCAAGAGGACCGTCTGGCCAGGCTGAGCGTTCTCCGGGACATCGGCGCTGTTCTGGATGGGCCCGAGGGTGCCGCTCGCCACGTGCTTCGCCTTCCAGCCGCCTTTCTTTGTCTTTTCTTCCAGGAGGACGCAGTCGACCCTCTCGCCGGGGCGAGGCAAGCCTTCTCCTGTCGGCCGCGGGGTGTGGAAGGCCGGGTTTGCGGGCGGCGCCGGCCCGGCAGCGCGGCGGCCGCGCCCTGAGTGCGGGCTTCCCGATCTCGTGCCCGCGGGCTTCTCTCGGGGCTTTGTGCCGGCTTGCCTGTTCAGCGCCTGCTCAGCTTGCTTCCTGGCGATCTCCAGAACCCGTTGGCTGTTCTTGGCTTCCGGCAGTCTCGGCGCAGGAAACGCAGTGAAGCGCACAAGGAACTTGCCGTCGTCCTTCCGCGACAGGCTCCAGTGGATGGGGGAGGAATGGCGCTTGATCCTGCCTGCCTGGAGTGGCCGCGGCGGCTTGCCCAAGCGGCGAGGAAGGCCCAGAGCCAGTCGGTCGCTCTTGCTGGTGTCTTCGCCGCCGCCGAAACTCTTCACCACGGCTTGGTAAATCTCGCCGACTTTGTCCACCGCGAACCAGGCGTCGGTCCACTCGGTTGTTCGCTCCAAGGGCATCATTCGCTCCAGTTGCGGCGCGTCGGCGCAGCGTCCGCGGTGCAGGCCCGATTCTTCTCGAAGCGCCTGCGCCTCGGACTTGCACGCCTCGATGTCCTTGATGTCGTCCATCGGCAGATCGCGGAAAGAGCCGAATCCCTTGCGGGCCTTCGATCCGACTCCGCCAAGCTGGCACAGGAGCCATAGGGCGGCCTCGCCTTGCCGAAGGACCTGACGGGCAGACAACCTGACGTTGTCCTTGCCCTTGGCGGCTTGCAGCACGGTGTCTCGCGCGGTCAAGGTCACGGTCCAGGAGGCGCCGGAATCGACATACCAGCGCCGCTTGCCCTTCTCGTCCATACCGTAGGACGCATAGAAGAGACCTTGGATCGTCTTCTTCACTGGTCTCTGGATTCCGTGCTCTTGAGCGAACTCCGGCTTGATCTGGTAGCCCTGCTTGACGTTGAAGAATTTGGGCGTGGCGTTCTGCCCTTCACCGACCGTGAGCGCCAGTGCGCCTCCCGTCTCGGCGGATCCCCAGACAGCTGCTTCAAGACGACGCAGATCGGCGCGTGCCAGGTGACCCGAGTGCATCGTGCGCCACCACCAGCGGAGCAGGCCTCGCACGGTTGCAGGTCGGAGCACGCAATCCGCCTCCGCCTGGCGGGCTCCGGCCAGAAACGCCGGCGTTGCCAGGGTCAGACGGTGAGCGGAGGACGTGCGCGCCTGTCGCGGCCGAGGCGGCTCGGGCAGGTCCCGCGGCCAATCGACGAGCCGGAAACGGCCGTAGCCGGCGTTCGTCTTCGCTCCCGCGCCGGCATGGCAGAGAGCGCCGGCGATCCAGTCGCGGGCCAGTTCGAGCAGTTCGCCGTCATCGCGGCCGCCCGCGCGGCGACCGCTCACGGCAAAGTCGAACTCGACGCCGGCGGGGACGGCGAGGAAGGAGACAGGGCGCGGGTCCTCCCAGTCGCCGGGCTCATCGTCCCCTTCGTAGTAGGCCGGGTGGTGGTTGTTCGTGATGTCCACTTCAAGGCGTGGCCACTGGATGGGCCATGCGTCGTGGAACACGACGTCGCCCGCCCTGGCGTCGTCTGCTTCTTCCACGTTCCTGGGTCTCCGTGTCTTGCCGCGTTCGCTTCCCGGCGACCAGCCGAACGCCTGTCGAACGAGGCGCCATGCTCGCGTCCGGTCCTCCTGGTCGGCCAGCCAGACGGTTTCCGCCCAGGCGCGCGCCATGCCCTTGATGCCGGAAGCCGGCAGGCAGCAGAAGCCGTACAGGGGGTGGAGATGAATGCCGGCGTTCTCCAGGGCCGAGGCTCGCGCCAAGTGAAGCGTCAGCGGTCCGGCCGTCGTTGCGCGAAACCGGGTTGCTTCGAGCGAGTGGAGCGCCTCGTCCCGTCGTCGGTGCAACTCCTTGAGCACGTCCGAGCTTCCGGGTATCGAGCAAACGGCATCAAGCGCGACGCGCTGGTTCTTCTGCTCGCAAGGCGGCGCGGTGAACTTGTCCAGCTGGAGGCCAGGATGGCGGTCGCGGACCGCCTGGTGGTCGACGAGATCGACGACGCTCCTGGGCAGGACCAGTCGGGCGCCTCCTCGCACGGTCAGTCGCTTCCCTCGTCCGCGTCGAAGCGGGCCTCCGAAAACCGGGTCAGCCACTGAAGGTAGGCGAGGGCCTCGTCCGTGGCGGAGTCGGAGAAACGTCGCGTTGCCTTTCGTGATCGCTTCGATCAGGTTGTCCGTGCCAGCAGGTCGCGCTGGAAGCGCCCGCTGGCGCAGCACCCCAGTCCGACAGATCGTGCAGGAGCCGTTCGTTGGTGTCGCCGCGCTTCGACTTGGCGCGGAGAAACGCGAGCGCGTGCCCCAGGCCGGACGTCAGCATCCGGACGGGCAGACGCTTAGCTTCCCGGGCGTAGTCCCCGCCGATCTTGCCCGGGAGCTCCTCGACGGCCGCCCAGGCGTGGGCGGCTCGGCGCTGATCGAGCGTCTGGTGGCCGTCGGTCATCTGCCGCCCTCCTCGCGCGGCTGGTCGCCGCCGTCAAGAAACCGCACGGCGCAGAGGCCCTTGCCGATCGTCTGGTCGCCGCCGACCTGCAAGACGCGTGGAGTCTTCCGGATCAGGCGCTCGAGAACGTCCTTCGCCTTGAGACGCCCTTCCGGGTCGCGGCTGTCCGTGGCGATCAGCCCCGCGTAGAAGATCGTCTCGGGCGGAAGGAACTCCTCGTAGAACAGCGCACCCTTGCGGACCGTCTTCGTCTCGTAGTCCAGGCCGACCCGGGCGAGCACCTCGGTGGCGTGGCGCGCGAAGTGCGTGAAGTCGTCGTCGTGGAGGACGACGAGGTTCTTTCGCAGACGCTTCTTCGTGGCGTGATCCGCCACGGCAAGCTTCGTCAGGCGCCGCGCGGCGCCGTCGGCGTCACCAGTGCGACGGTAGTCGAACTCCTCCAGCACGACCTGATCGTCGCCGACGATCAGGTCGGTGTCCGGGGAGCACAGGGCCTCGCCCCGACCGACGGCTGGAGAGGCGAACGCCGCGACGCTCTCTGCATCCATGCCGCCGAGCAGCCGCGCGTCGCGGCTGAAACGCTCCAGAACCGCCGGACAGGTCACCCAGGCGAAGACGCCGGGATTGTCCCGTTTTCTGTTGAACTTCGGATGGCGGCTCGTGTGTGTTGAAGAATGTTAAGCGGCCTTGGTTTGGTGGTCAACGTGACGTGCTCGTCGTTCGAGAGCACGGATGAGTTCTGGCATGTCTCGGTAGCCTCTGACGCGGTGGAAGCGTGATTGCGCATCGACGAGGGCTGCGGCGACCCAGCGCTGGATCATGGCGCCGCCCCGCCAGCGCTTGACGTTGCGGGTGTAGCGCCCGACGGAGCTGTTGAGGCTCTCGATCGGATTGGTGCTGCGCATGGTCTTCTGGAGAGCTCCGGCGAGGCCGAGTTCGAGCACGGTGACGGTCTCCTCCATGCCTTCCCGTAGGGAGGCCGCTGCGCCGGGGTGCTCCCGCTCGAGATGACTGGCGAGCTGCCGCAGACGCCTCAAGGCCGTCTTGGCGGATTTGCTGTCCCAGGCCTTGCGGGGGGATGTCCCGTCGGTTGTTGAACTTTGGGAGTAGGGTGGCGGCTCTCCGGCCCGATGAGCGGGCCGGTCTCAGCGAAAGAAAGGAGACGCCACCCATGGCGAATCATCGCAGTCGGGAAGGGAATCGGCAAGAGAGAAGGAGCACTCCGAGCAGTCCGTCGTCGGGATCGGGGCTTGGTCTGTTGGAGTCATTGCCCTCGTTGGTCAACGGTCTGTCGAGCTTTCAGGAGCTGTGCGTCGAGACAGGCCGGTCTACGTTGGCCCGGTTGATGGAGGAGGAGCGGGAGTCGCGGTGCGGCGCGAAGGGTCGTCACCAGGATGCTCGTTCGGTGTGGCGTGCGGGCAGTGCTCCGAGCCAAGTGACGCTGGGCGGGGCCCGGATCGAGATTCAGCGTCTGCGGGTACGGGGTCCGGAGGGCGAGGTGCGTCTCGAGTCGTTCGAGTGGGCGGCGTCTCGCGACGCGATGGACCGTCACACGATGGAAGCGATTGCGTCGGGCGTGTCGACGCGGAACTACCTGCGGTCGCTGGACACGGCGGCCGCGGGTTCGGACCGTCGTTCGGCATCGCGGAGTTCGGTGTCTCGGCGCTTCAAGGCGCTGTCGGCGCGGCAGATGGAGAAGTTCCTGTCGTCGTCGCTGGAAGACGAGGACATCCGCGTGGTGTGCGTGGACGCGAAGTACATCGGTGGCCACTGCATTCTGATCGCCTTGGGCGTTTCGTCGTCCGGTCACAAGCGGGTTCTTGGCCTTCGCGAGGGTTCGACGGAGAACACGGCGGTGGTCCGCGCTCTTCTCGCCGACCTGGTGGAGCGGGGCCTCTCGACGGCGAAGCCGTTGCTGTTCGTCATCGACGGCAGCAAGGCCCTGCGCCGCGCAATCAAGGAGGTCTTCGGCGACGCCGCGACGGTGCAGCGCTGCCAGGTCCACAAGGCCCGGAACGTCGAAGAGCATCTGCCCGAAGAGAGGCGAGCCTCGATTCGCCGGGCGCTCCGCAAGGCCTGGGACAGCAAATCCGCCAAGACGGCCTTGAGGCGTCTGCGGCAGATCGCCAGTCATCTGGAGCGGGAGCACCCCGGCGCAGCGGCCTCCCTCCGGGAAGGCATGGAGGAGACCGTCACCGTGCTCGAACTCGGCCTCGCCGGAGCTCTCCAGAAGACCATGCGCAGCACCAATCCGATCGAGAGCCTCAACAGCTCCGTCGGGCGCTACACCCGCAACGTCAAGCGCTGGCGGGGCGGCTCCATGATCCAGCGCTGGGTCGCTGCCGCTCTCATCGATGCTCAATCACGCTTCCACCGCGTCAGAGGCTACCGAGACATGCCCAAACTCATCCGCGCCCTCGAACGACGAGCAGGGCACGTTGACCACCAAACCAAGGCCGCTTAACATTCATCAACACACACGAGCCGCCATCCGAAGTTCAACAGAAAACGGGACAATCCCCCTTGCGGAGCGCCCGGCGAATCGAGGGCTCGCTTCTCTTCGGGCAGGTGTTCCTCGACGTTCCGGGCCTTGTGGACCTGGCAGCGCTGCACCGTCGCGGCGTCGCCGAAGACCTCCCTGATCGCGCGGCGCAGGGCCTTGCTGCCGTCGATGACGAACAGCAACGGCTTCGCCGTCGAAAGGCCCCGCTCCACCAGGTCGGCGAGAAGAGCGCGGACCACCGCCGTGTTCTCCGTCGAACCCTCGCGAAGGCCAAGAACCCGCTTGTGACCGGACGACGAAACGCCCAAGGCGATCAGAATGCAGTGGCCACCGATGTACTTCGCGTCCACGCACAACACGCGGATGTCCTCGTCTTCCAGCGACGACGACAGGAACTTCTCCATCTGCCGCATCGACAGCGCCTTGAAGCGACGAGACACCGAACTCCTGGAAGCCGAACGACGGTCCGAACCCGCTGCCGCCGTGTCCAGCGACCGCCGGTAGTTCCGCGTCGACACGCCCGAAGCGATCGCTTCCATCGTGTGACGGTCCATCGCGTCGCGAGACGACGCCCACTCGAACGACTCGAGACGCACCTCGCCCTCCGGACCCCGTATCCGCAGACGCTGAATCTCCATCCGGGCGCCGCCCAGCGTCACCTGACTCGGAGCGCTGCCCGCGCGCCACACCGAACGAGCATCCTGGTGACGACCCTTCGCCCCGCACCGCAACTCCCGCTCCTTCTCCATCAACTGCGCCAAGGCAGAACGGCCTGTCTCAACGCACAGATCCTGAAAGCTCGACAGACCGTCGAACAACGAGGACGATGCCTCCAACAGACCAAGCCCCGACCCCGACGACGAGCTGCTCCTTCTCTCTTGCCGATTCCCTTCCCGACTGCGATGATTCGCCATGGGTGGCGTCTCCTTTCTTTCGCTGGAACCGGCCCGCTCACCGGGCCGGGTGAGCCGCCACCCTACTCCCAAAGTTCAACAGCCGGCGGGACATCCCCAAGACGCCGCTCAGCGAGCGAACGGGAAAGGCGAGCAGCCGCGCGTCGGTCAGCGACACGGCGCCGGCGAAGTCGCCCCGCGTTCGACGTCTCGGGTCCGAAGACGGCCGCGATCTCCGACTTGTCGAGCGAACCGCCGCAGGCTGCTCGCAGCACTCCCTTCAGGCTGGAGCCGGGGATCAGGGGCCATTTCGTGTGGCGTTCCCGGGCGACCGGAAGATCGACGACGCCAAGCGCCGTGCCCCCGCCCGGGTGCAGGCCGGTCAGGGCGTGAAGGAACAGGAGCTTCGCGTCAGGCATGGTTCCATTCTCCAAGGTGGTAGGCGCCCCACCCGGCGGCGGCGTCCTCGCCGGTGCAGAGTGTGCCGTGGACCGGGTCGAGGTCTGGCGACGGCCCCAGGAAGTAGACGCCGCCGCCGGGAACGGCGAAACGGGTCGGTTTGGGACCGCGGCGGGCGAGGTCCCATCCCGACACGGGGACGTATCCGCGGACTGCCGCCGCGACCGGCGCCAGGTTGGCGGGCTTCCAGTCCTCGAACAGGCCGGGCGTGGAGAGCACGACAATGGCGCCCGCCGCGTCGGCGCGAGGAGTGTGGGCGGCCAGACCCGGTTCGAGTCCAGCGCCAGTCCGTCTGACGACGGCGCGCCGCCCCTCGCCTCCGAGAGCGAGAATGTCCTCGCCCTCGGGGCAGGCGGCGAGGTCGCCGGGCGCGCCAACGAGGTCGACAGCGAGGGAGACTCCCCTTTGGAGCCGCAGCATTCCCACCTGGTAGATCAGGCCTTCGTCCGCCGTGCGCGTGGTCGGATCGATGCCGATGCCCGTTCTCTCTTCATGACCGAAGAGATCTCCCGCATGGATGACGTGCTCGGCGAGCGGAAGACCGCCGGCGAGGAACCGGCGCAGCCCTTCGGGTCGGAGGTAGCCGCGACACCGTTCGGTCCGTTCTCCGGAGCGTTTCCACAGCGGCTTGAGGACGGGCGGCGCCAGGTGTTCAAGCGGCGCCCAGCCCGGAGGCTGCCGCGACAGCGGATCGAGACGGAACAGCCGGCAAGGATCGTCCTTCGAACACTCAAGAGTCGCGGGCGTCGGCGTGAGCCGCTCGCCGCACCGAACGAAGAAGGGACCGCGGCACTCGATCCGTCCAATCCTCGCGACGTCACCCCCCTGCTCCGCGGCGGCCTCGGCGAAGGAACCTCCGTTGCGGATCGCCTCGCCCAGAGCGTCCAGATCGCCGCCGGCGCAGCGAAGCAGCCAGGTGCGGACGGCGCCCGCCACGGCCTGGGGCGTGGGCGTCTGGCCGGCGGCTCTCGTTGCCGGTTCGAAGGGACGGCCGTCGCCGAAGAACAGAACGTCCAGCGGTTCGAGCGCCAACGTGAGGACTTCGCGCCGAGAGCTGACGGGCGGATGCGCCGTCGTCGGCCGTTCAGTCATCGCGGCCCCTCGCCATGAAGGCGGCGGACTGGCAGAGGGTGACGAAGGGCTCCAGCTGGGCGGCGGCGGTCGCGGGCTGCTGGCCGGGCGACTTGTCCAACTCCAGTGCGTGCTCTCTGTAGCTGTCGAACAGGCCTGCCATCGCTTCGCCCTTGCCGCGAGCGGCTGGAGCGTCCTCGCCCCGGTTCACCAGCCTCCGAATCTCCGCGGCCATCGCTTCCGCAGGCAGGCGCTCGGACGCCAGGGTCGGCAGTTCGGCCCGCAGCCTGTAGGTCCAGCGGTTCGACATGCCGCCGACGAACCGCTTCCGCAGTTCGTCGAGGTCCGGAACGAAGGTCCAAGGGCAGGACGCTTCGGCTCGTTCGCCGGATCGCCGGACGGCGACTAGCTGGAGGCGGTCGCGGCCGCCGTCCTTCGCTGCTTTCTCCGCCCGCCGTGCCGCGTCGAAAGCAAGGCGGAGGTCCGCCTTGTAGTGGACCACGGCGAGACCGGCCGACATCGAGGCGCGCGCTCCCATCGTCAGACGAAGGGCCTTGGGAGGGAAGCTGCTTCTCCGCCAGCCGTCTCTTGACGCATCGTCTTCCCCGGAGAACGCGCGTCGGAGATCGTGTGCGCAACCGAGCGCTTCCGCCACGGGACACAGGGCGAGCACGTCGTCGCCGCCGGAGTAGATGACCACGCCATGGCGGGCGTCCACGATGGCGGGCGTGAACTCCGTCGCGAAGGCGGCGAGCGCGCTGCTGATCGATCCGTGCAACGCCGGGCCCACGTGCCGCTTCGCGCGCAGTGCGTCTTTGACGGTCGGGTCGCGCAGGTCCTCGAAGTACTTGCGGAGCTTCGGGTGCAGGAGTTTGCGCAGTTCCGGCGATCGTCGTCCGGCCAGCCAGTCGCCGAGGTGGTCGCCGTCCATGGCGATGACGGCGTAGTAGGTGGGCGGCGGTCCGCCGAGCGACTTTCGCGCGGTCCTGATCCGCTCCCACAGACGGGAGGGGACGGTCTCGTCGTCTTCGCCCTGGTCGCGACGGGTCCAGTGGAGCCACTGGCCGTTCCAGTCGTTCTCGACGTTCGGGTCGATTCCCGCCTCCCGAAGCCAGTTCCGGGCGGCGACCGTGGCCGTATCGGGGAAACGAAGCGCCGGGGCGTCGAGTTGCAGTTCGTTCGCGAGCAGGGCGGGAACGGCGAACCTCTTGGTCAGGGCGACCGCGCAGAACCTCTCCCGCGTTCGCAACCGGACGCCGTCGCGGGAGACCCGGGTGGGTCCCGTTTGCGCCTTCTCCCAGAACTCCCGGGAAGCCTGGAAGTTCGCTGGTCCCATCTGCTCCCAGCTCCCGAACAGCGAGCACTTGCCCGGCGATGGGCCGACTTGCGCGCCATGCCCGGCCGGAACCGGTCGAACTGTCCGTTCGGCCGCCATCAGACGGGCGGAGTAGTCCATCTGGGCCTGCCACCTTCCGGCATGGTTCTGTTTGTAGCCGGGTCGCTGGTTCTCGGGAATCGCTTCGCCGAGACGGCGGATCGCGGCCGCGTCCGGCCAGCAGTTCCGCGGATCGCCGAAGTTGCTGGCGCCGGCCAGGCCCGCGAGCCGATCTTCGTCGAGGTCACGTTCGCACACGGCGGTGACGTGGAACTCGAAGGCGTTCTCGATCTGTCGCTCCCAGTCTCGATCCCAGTCCGGGTCCAGAGCTTCGAACTGCCGTCCGACGAGCGAGCGAACGGCCTGGGCCAGATCACGCCAGGCGGACCGGGCGGACTCCAGACAAGCTCTCCGAAGCTCGACGGCGGTGGAACCGTTCCGTCCCCAGGGAACGACGGCGACGAATCGGTGCGGAAGCGACGGCGCGCGGCGCGCGTCTTCGCGAGGAAGCGGAACGCGGTCGCCCAGGCCGACGGCGTCGCGCAGCCAGAGGTCGACAAGCGGAGCGCCGCGAAGGGCCGGGTAAACGAAGGCCGTGGGCCCGTAGCGGTCCAGGATCGGGCGCATCGCCTGGAAGGCAAGCCAGGACAGAGTCGCGCTGCCGGTCCACAGATCCCGGACGCTGCGCGCCGCCTTGATGAAGGTCTGAACCGGACCCAACGCGAAGGACAGATATGCGCTGCCGCCGCTGCCGGCCGTGGCGGCGTGCAGGCCCGCCGCGATGTCGACATGCTGGAACAGGGTGTGGTCGGGCAGGCGGCTGTCGGCTGGCAGACGCGCCGCGTCTTCTCCGAACTCCGAAGCGACCCGGTCGGGCAGCAGGCGCCAGATCGCGAGAAAGCGCTCTCGGAAACTCTCCAGGCCGTCCACGATCTCCGCGATCAGCTCGGCTGCGCGTTCCTGGTCCGGTCGAGGCGAATCGAGAACGAGACTCTCGGCGCTGGCGGGGTGGACCAGTCGGAGTTCGTCCAGAGCGACCGCTCGTTCCCCGTCGGGGCCGGCTGTCGGCATCGGTGTCCGCTCGTGGATGGCCGCCAACGGGTCGGCAATCCTGGCGAGCCGCTTGATCTCGGCCCTGCTGACGTCGCGCTCCAGTGCGGCGCTCGCGTAGAGCGCGCCGCGGCGTTCGTGGCCGCGGATGTCGCACGCCTTGTCGAACGGATCGTGCAGGTAGACGAGTAGAAGATCTTCCCAGTTCGTCTCGGCGACAGCGGATGGCGGGATTCTGATCCTGCGCAAGTGACGGAAGATAGCAGCGTTCGCAGCCGGGGGATGTCCCGCCGGCTGTTGAACTTTGGGAGTAGGGTGGCGGCTCACCCGGCCCGGTGAGCGGGCCGGTTCCAGCGAAAGAAAGGAGACGCCACCCATGGCGAATCATGGCAGTCGGGAAGGGAATCGGCAAGAGAGAAGGAGCAGCTCGTCGTCGGGGTCGGGGCTTGGTCTGTTGGAGGCATCGTCCTCGTTGTTCGACGGTCTGTCGAGCTTTCAGGATCTGTGCGTTGAGACAGGCCGTTCTGCCTTGGCGCAGTTGATGGAGAAGGAGCGGGAGTTGCGGTGCGGGGCGAAGGGTCGTCACCAGGATGCTCGTTCGGTGTGGCGCGCGGGCAGCGCTCCGAGTCAGGTGACGCTGGGCGGCGCCCGGATGGAGATTCAGCGTCTGCGGATACGGGGTCCGGAGGGCGAGGTGCGTCTCGAGTCGTTCGAGTGGGCGTCGTCTCGCGACGCGATGGACCGTCGGAGGTGGTCCCGGTTCGTTGGACAGTTTCGGAGCGAAGCCAAGGTGTGGTTCATGGGTATGTGAGTCAGGCATCCGCAGTCGTAGTCGGAGCTGCGGAAGCCTGTGGAAAACCTGTGGAAGCCTGTGGAATACGGCCGTTGTCGCCTGCATGGAGCTGGTCTGTGGGAACGTGATGCTCGGCGCCGCGGTAGACCTCGGCGGGGGTGAGGCCGTCCAGTGCCGAATGAGGACGGAGACCATTGTAGTAGGCGATCCACCCGCCAATGACCCGGCGCGCCTCGATCCCATCCGAGAGCTCGTGCAGGTAGACCGCCTCGTACTTGAGCGACCGCCACAACCGCTCGATGAACACGTTGTCCAGGCAGCGGCCCCGACCGTCCATCGAGATCCGGATGCCGGCTTCCTGGAGACGGCCCGTGAACGTCGCGCCGGTGAACTGGACGCCCTGGTCCGTGTTGAAGATCTCGGGCTGGCCGAAACGGCTCAGCGCGTCTTCGAGGGCCTCGACGCAGAAAGACGCGTCCAGAGTGTTCGACAGCCGCCATGACAGGACACGGCGAGTCGCCCAGTCCATGGTCGCCACAAGGTACAGGAAGCCCGAACGAACCGGGATGTACGTGATGTCCGCGCACCAGACGTGATTCGGACGACTGATCGGCAACTCCCTGAGCAGATACGGGTAGACCTTGTGCGCCGGATGCCGAACGCTGGTCCGCGGCGCCTGGTGGATCGCCGCAATCCCCATCAGCCGCATCAGTCGACGCACCCGGTGACGACCGACGCGGATTCCCTCCCGGCGCAGGTGGCGAACCAGCTGCCGGGAACCGTAGAACGGGTACCGCAGGAACAGCTCGTCGATCCGGCGCATCAGCGCCAGCGTCTCCTCGCTCTCGCCCTTCGGACGGTAGTACAGCGATGAGCGCGAGAGGTCGAGCAGACGGCACTGACGGGAGACGCTCAGCGCTGCGTCCTCCCGCTTCATCATCCTCCTGCGCTCGGGACGGCTCAATGCCCGAGCCCTCTCGACAAGAAATCCCGCTCGACCGTCAACTCCCCGATCTTCGCGTGCAGGTCCCTGATCTCCTCCTCGTGCTCCCGGCGACGAGAAGGACCGCCTGAGAAGGTCTCTCTCAGCCCCTCGACCGCCTTCCGCTTCCAACTGCTCACCTGGTTCGGGTGCACACCGTGACGCGACGCGATCGCCGCGATCGGCTTCTCCTCACGCAGAGCCTCCAGCGCCACCTTCGACTTGAATGCGGCCGTGAACTTCCGACGCTTGCCCGTCATTCCTGGTCCCTCCTGAAGGTCAAGGACTACACCTTAGCCACCTGTCCAGTTTTCCGGGGACCACCTCAGTCACACGATGGAAGCGATCGCTTCGGGCGTGTCGACGCGGAACTACCGGCGGTCGCTGGACACGGCGGCAGCGGGTTCGGACCGTCGTTCGGCTTCCAGGAGTTCGGTGTCTCGTCGCTTCAAGGCGCTGTCGATGCGGCAGATGGAGAAGTTCCTGTCGTCGTCGCTGGAAGACGAGGACATCCGCGTGTTGTGCGTGGACGCGAAGTACATCGGTGGCCACTGCATTCTGATCGCCTTGGGCGTTTCGTCGTCCGGTCACAAGCGGGTTCTTGGCCTTCGCGAGGGTTCGACGGAGAACACGGCGGTGGTCCGCGCTCTTCTCGCCGACCTGGTGGAGCGGGGCCTTTCGACGGCGAAGCCGTTGCTGTTCGTCATCGACGGCAGCAAGGCCCTGCGCCGCGCGATCAGGGAGGTCTTCGGCGACGCCGCGACGGTGCAGCGCTGCCAGGTCCACAAGGCCCGGAACGTCGAGGAACACCTGCCCGAAGAGAAGCGAGCCTCGATTCGCCGGGCGCTCCGCAAGGCCTGGGACAGCAAATCCGCCAAGACGGCCTTGAGGCGTCTGCGGCAGCTCGCCAGTCATCTCGAGCGGGAGCACCCCGGCGCAGCGGCCTCCCTCCGGGAAGGCATGGAGGAGACCGTCACCGTGCTCGAACTCGGCCTCGCCGGAGCTCTCCAGAAGACCATGCGCAGCACCAATCCGATCGAGAGCCTCAACAGCTCCGTCGGGCGCTACACCCGCAACGTCAAGCGCTGGCGGGGCGGCGCCATGATCCAGCGCTGGGTCGCCGCAGCCCTCGTCGATGCGCAATCACGCTTCCACCGCGTCAGAGGCTACCGAGACATGCCAGAACTCATCCGTGCTCTCGAACGACGAGCACGTCACGTTGACCACCAAACCAAGGCCGCTTAACATTCTTCAACACACACGAGCCGCCATCCGAAGTTCAACAGAAAACGGGACAATCCCTCGCAGCCGTGGTGCAACCCTGAAGATCCCCTGAAGAAGCCGGGAAAGCAACGAATCGGACGCTGAACGGACCACTCGGACGTCGCGAACGCGTCAGTGCCGAAGAACCTGGAACGGCGGGTTCTCGTCCTCCCATGAACGTATCCTGTTCCAGAGTCCCGTCGCTTCCAGGTACTCCCGCGACATCGCCATTCGAAGCCCACGGGCGATGTCCTTCACGCCAGCGCCTGCCGAGATGTCCCCCAGCACATTCCTGAGTCCGATGCGCAGGATTTCCAGCATGTCGTGCCCCCTGGCGACGAACCACGGGTCTTCCTGGCGCAACGCGGATGTCCGGTCCTGCCACGTCCGCCGAGACCTGCCGGATCTTTCCGCGACGGCACGGATGAGGGTGTCGGCGTCCACGGTCCACGTCGTCTCGTCGACGAATCGAGGGACTCGAAGTTCGCGCATGACTTCCGAGGCGTCCCAGAGCGTCGCCGCCAATCTCACGAGGCCGAAGTACAGGGTGCGATCCAGCAAGGCCTCTCGAACGGTCGTGCGGTGGGCGTCCTCGAATCGCTTGATCTTCGATTCGTCGGCGAACTCCGCAAGAAGGCCGTCGAGAGCCTTGGACCTGACGAGGACGCACTCCAGGTCATGGGCATCCGTTGCCACGAGATTCCTGGAGGGCAGCGTCTTCTTCAGGAAGATGTCGTAGTCGCTGTCGATAAGACCAAGGACCCCCTTGACGCCGCAGGCATCAAGCCGAGGCAATGCTCCAAGGACGTTTGACTTGCCCTCGCCGTCGACCAGCTCGCAGTTCCCGTCGCTCTGCGCTCGCCAGAATCGCAGGTCGTCCTTGCCCTCGACTGCGAGGACCGCTCTCGAGTGCGTTTCGCGGTGCATCTTGATCTCGGCCACCACCGTTCCGGGTGTCTTGTAACCAAACACCGTAATGGTCCTTCAAGCGGTCGTCGTCTTTCAAGCGTGAAGAAAGGACGTGCTCCGCCTGTTCCGCCTGTCCAACCTTGAGCCCCGCTCGGAATCGGTCAGACTTCGCCGCCTAGACCCACCATCAGATCGTCTCGCTCGCCGATGATGTAGGGCGAGTGAGTCGCTACGATGGCGTCGAAAGCGGACAGCTCGGCGAATTCGAGCAGATCCGGAAGGAATCTCTTCTGCCAGGACACGTGCAGGGAGAGTTCTGGCTCATCGACGAGCACGATGGTGTTCGGCCGCGTCCGGAACAGGAGGTCGTAGTACAACACGAGTTGGTGCTGCTCTCCCGAAGAAAGCGAATCAAGCGGCAAGGCGCTGCCCGAGCTCGCCTCCGCCGCCAGCCCTTGCTGGCGATCAAGTCTCAGTTGCTTGTGGCGGAACCTTGCGTTGAGGGCGCCCAGGAAACTACGCAACCGACTGGACAGGTCGGCCAGAGCCTCCAGCTTTTTCTCCGTGTCCTCAACGTAGAGCGTCATGACGCGGGCCGTCGTCACGTCGGTCTTCTGGTCGGCCGAGTCGGGCCGCATGTTCAGTCCGCGACTGGGCGGCGCCGCCGCTTCGCGGAGAATCCCGAGGTCCTCCAGTTGATCCGTCTGCTTCTTCAGGGCGTGCATGCGTGCTTCAAGCTCCTCGGAGGGAAGACTGCGGCTGGCCGCCATGAGTCGTTGTGGGAAGGTCTGGTCCAACGTCTGCGCCCTTGTCCCGTAATCCGCCAAGGTCTCCCGAAGGCGCTCGCCGAACGCTCTGCTTCGTACGAGGACCGCCGGAACGGTGGAGTCGCCCGGGTCGACCTCGGGCCAGATCGACCGCCCCTGGCTGTCAGGCGCGAGGCGATGCGTCTCGATGAAACGGACGCTGGCGTTGTCGAGAAACTCCCGATACCACGTTGGCAGCTCGGACTCGGAGGCAGTTCGGCCATGGGAGGCGGCAAAGGCCTCCGTGAGTGCGTCTCCGCGTGTAGCAGCCCGCTCGCGAAGCGTCAGCGGAGACGGGGGCGCGAGTCCTTGCCCGAACCTCCTCCAGGGCGCCGGCGGACGGGCGGTCTCGGAGTCCAGACGAATCTCTTCGGTCTCGTCTCCGTCGGGATGCGTCAATGAGAGCTTGCCCGTCGCGCGATCGAAGTTCACGACCAGCTCGAGGGCGCAGTCCTGAAACGTCAGACGAAAGCGGTTGCACGGGATTCGCCGAAAGTACGCTGTGTTCCCGGTGAGAAGGGAGTTGATCATTCCCAGCGTGTGTGTCTTGCCAACGCCGTTCGGGCCGTGCAGCACGGTCACGTGGTCCTGGCGGTCGAGTTCGATCCGGTGATCGAAGATCCCGAACAGGCCGTCGACCTCGACCCGCTGGAGCCGCATGAGTTGGGAGTCGTTCATGTGTCCGGAGGCGCCGGTGGGGCGGATGGCGCGGAGTGTCGAAGGAATCGGAGGATCGGCGGCGTCGCTCGGCTGCGGACGTTACGCCAGGATGCGCTCGGACTCAACGACCGCGGGCCGTTCGGAGGGCGGGCGCGACTACTCCCAGCGCAGGTCGACGCGGTCGATGGCGATGCCGTTCGCCGGCGCGTCGTCGCCGTGCGGGACTTCGAGGATGAGGGTCGCGTCGGTTGGCCACGGCGTCGGCGCCGGCGTCAGCGGCAGGGTCCGCCAGCGGTTGGCGTCGTCTTCGGAGAGGGCAACGCGGCCGAGTTCCCGGCCGCCGGCTCGCGCGACCAGGGTGAGGGGCGCCGGGCGGTTGGCGATGGCGCGGGCGGTCACCGTCAGCTCCACGCGGTCGCCGCCGGGGATCACCGTCGCTTCGGCTCGGCTTCCTTCGGGAAGAACCCAGGCTTCGCGGAAACGCGTGCGGTCGAGGGTCCAGCGCTCCGGTTCCAGATTGCCGCCGGTCCGGTGAATCGCCGCGCTTTCGATCTCAAGCCGCCGGGTAGGCAGCGAATCCGCCAGCGCCGGGAGGCCAGCGAGGAACAGGAGCGGGACGCCGGCGCACGCCGCCGCCGCGGTCCTTCGGCGCACGTGCGCCGCCAGGATGGCCAGGGTGATCGCAAGGGCGGGCAAGAGCCACGTCGCCAGTCGAACCCGGGTGGCCGACGGCAGCAGGCGGGCCAGATCGAGGCCGGTGCGCGCTTCCAGGTGATGCAGGAAATGGTGGCGGCCGTCGGCCAGGTTGTAGGTCCATCCCGGTTCCACGACGAACAGGACGGCCAGGCCGCCCGAGAGAAGCGCCAGCGCGGTGGCGAGGGCGACGATGCCGGCCGCGGGCGAACGCGCCGCCGCGCCGGCGCCGGTCTCGCGGCCGGGGCCTGGCGGCCGCTCGAACAGGGGCACGAGGAGCAGGGCGAGGAACGGGAGAACGACGATGCCGTAGCGGAACGGGGGCGACCAGCCGCCGTACCACTCGCGGCGGGAGGCGACCAGAAGCAGCGTGGGCAGGGCGATCAGCGCGACCTCGAACAGGAGCCGACGGTTGCGCCGGAAACTGGCCACGGCGCCGGGAAACAGGAGCAGCCAGATCGGCGCGCATGCGATCAGTCCGTAGGCCAGATCGAAGAACAGGCCGTCGAGACCGAGCGCGACTGTCGCGGCCGGCTGCCGGTAGATCTCGAGTTCGCCCCACGAGTGCATGCCGAGCACGGCGCCGAAGGTGGCGCGGTTCCACCACAGGACGAGGAGGGCGGAGGGTACGCCGACGGCCGTCATCGCGAGGAGTCCGCGGCGTCGACGGGCCGGCGCGAGGCGCAGTACGAAGATCAGCGCGAGCGCGGCGCTGATCAGGGCGAGCCGGAGCTTGATCGCGGGAAGAACCGCCAGCGACAAGGCGAAGAGAGCCCACGTGCTCCAGTTGGCGCGTCCCGGTTCGGTCGCGGAACTACCGTGGCCGCCGGCGAGACGGTCGATCCACCGGAATGCCGCCACCGCGAGCGCCACGGCCGCGACCTCGGCCCAGAGTTGCTGGCTGTAGAGCAGGAACGGCGCGGCGAAGCTGAAGATCGCCCAGGCGGCAAGGCGAGCCTTGGCGTCCGGGCTGAACGCGGTGAGATCGAGCAGCAGCCAGGCGCCGACGGCGGCAAGCGCGGCGATGACGACCATCGCTCCCGCCCTGCCGCCAATGCGGTACGCGGGCGCCATGACCGCCTGCAGAACGGCGCCGTGGCGCGAGCGAATGGCGCCGTCGCTGGTCTCGGGATCGCCGGGCTGCGGCCCGATGGCGCGCGGCATGAACGCCAGCGAGTCCCGATTCCGGTAGTTGTTCGCCAGGTCGAGGTCGAAGTCGTACGCGATGCTGTGCGTGACGAGCAGGAACCAGGGCTCGTCGCCGTCGGGGGGCCGCTCCCGGATCGACCAGGGGATCAGGGCCAGGTAGACGCCGAAGGGAAGCAGCAGGAAGACGAGCGGCGGGCGCCGGGCGCCGGGCGCGCGTTCGAGCAGGGGCGCGAGGGTTGGAACGCGGCAGGCGACCCAGAGCAGGCCGGCCGCCGCGCCGCCCGCCATCGCGACGGGGCGCCAGGCGGCGACGCCCAGGAGCGGCGCGGCGATCGTGACCGCTCCGAGAACGACGACGGCCCCCAGCGCCCAGGCGTCGATTCCGCGGATGGCCATCCTGACGACGGCGGCCGAGCCGAGCGCTCCCGCTTCAAGCGCCGCCGTTGAGCGCCTCGAGGACCCTGGGCGGCGTCATCGGCAGGCGGGCCGGGCGGGCGCCGCAGGCATCCGCGACGGCGTTGGCGATGGCGGCCGCGGTGGGGACCACCGGCGGCTCCCCGACGCCTCGGGCGCCGAAGGGCCCATCGTCCGAGGGCTCCTCGACCAGGACCGTCTCGAGCGCGGCCGGGCTCTGGGCGGAGTGGGGAAGGGCGTAGTCGTTCAGGGTTGCCGTCAGGAGCTGGCCGTCCTCGCTCCAGACCATTTCCTCGTAGAGCGCCCAGCCGATGCCCTGCAGGGCGCCTCCCATCATCTGGCCCTCGACCGCGGCCGGATTGATCGCCCGGCCGCAGTCCTGGATGACGACGATCCGGTCGACGTCGACCCGTCCGGTCTCCCGGTCCACCCGCACCTCCGCGAGCTGGGCGCAGAAGCCCGGCGCCTGGCTGGTCTGGGCGTGTCGACCGTGGCCGAAGACGGGCGCCTGACGGCCGCCGAAACGCATCGTCCTCTGGGCGATCTTGCGCAGTGGAATCGCCTTGTCCGGCGATCCCTTCACCTGAACGGCGCCGTCGACGATCTCGAGGTCTTCGGGATCCGCTTCGAACGTCTGGGCCGCGAGTTCCAGGGTCTGCCGCCGGGCCTCGCGGGCCGCCTGAATGACGGCCGGGCCGACCGTGTAGATCGTCTTGCTGCCGCCCGATGCGCCGGCGTAAGGCCCCGACGACGTGTCGCCCGTGGCGATCGTGACCTTGTCCGGGTCGAGGCCGAACGCTTCGGCCGCCAGGAGCGCCATGCTGGTGTTCGTGCCGTTGATGTCGGCCGTGCTGATGTGGACCTTCAGCCTGCCGTCCGTCTGCAACGCGCAGGCGGCGGAAGCCGGTTCCGTGCCGCCGGGCCATGCGCCCAGCGCGATGCCGACGCCCCGTCCCTCGGCGCGCGACTGTTCGCGGTTCCTCCAGGCCGGGTGATCGCGGAGCGCTTCCAGAACCTGCCGTTGACCCATTCCGGCCCAGGGCATGCCGGACGCCATCGGGGCGCCTTTCTCCGAGGCGTTCTTCAGTCGGAACTCGACCGGATCCAGGTCGAGTTCGCGCGCGAGCTGGTCGAGGACCGTTTCGACCACGAACGCCGCCTGGGGAGCGAGCGGAGCGCGGTAGGCGCCGATCGACGGCTTGTTCGTCGTGACCTCGAAGCCGCCCACCGCCTGGTTCGGGGTCTGGTAGGAGCTTCCCAGCAGGGTTCCGGCAAGCGCGGTCATCGACGAGGGGAAACAGCCGCAGTCGATCGCCAGTTCGGCCTCGAGCGCGGTGAGCTCTCCGCTCCGCTTCGCTCCGGCCCGAATCGTGATCCGGGTCGAAGGCGCCGGCGTCGCCGCCAGCATCTCCTCGGTCCGGGTCATCACCAGACGGACGGGACGCTGGTGTCGGACCGCGACGAGCGCAAGGAGGGGCTCGTACAACACGAACTTGGCGCCGAATCCGCCGCCGACCGGAGTGCCGATGACCCTGACCTGGTCCTGCGGCATGCCGAGCACGCCGGCCACCGCATCCCGGATGAAGAAGGGCGCCTGGGTCGAGCTGTAGACGGTCATCCCGGTCCCCATCGGGTCCGGGTCGATCAGGGAGGCGTGAGGCTCGATGTAGGACTGATGGACGGACGCGGTGCGAAAGACCCGTTCGACGATCGCGTCCGCTTCGGCGATTCCGCGCTCGAGGTCGCCGCGCTCGAAACGCATCCTGTTCGTCACGTTGGGCGACGAGGCGACCGGCGCCTCGGTCTCCGACACGTCGCCGGCGCCGTGTGCGGCCGCCTCCTCGGACTGGCCGGGCAGGCCGTCGGGCCAGACGGCCGGGGCGTCGAGCGCCTCCGCCTGTTCGATCGTCACGACGGCGGCCAGCGGCCGGTAGTCGACCGCAACGGCCTCCGCGGCGTCCGCGGCCTCCGCTTCGGTCTCCGCGAGAACGAGAGCGACCGGGTGGCCGACGAAGATCGCCCGCTCGCGCGCCAGCAGGAGGGTCGGCCGGCTCCTCGGCGGCAGCGCGGGCAGGTCCGCCGCGGTGATGACGGCGACGACCCCAGGCATCGCCGCGGCGGCGGCGGTGTCGACGCTTGCCACTTCGGCGTGAGCGTGAGGGCTCGTGACCAGGCGGGCGTGGAGGAGCCCGGGCCGGTCGAGGTCTCCGCAGTAACGGAGAGATCCCTTGACCTTGGCCCCGCCCTCGAGGAGCTTGGTGGGAGTGCCGATCGCTGTCATCTGCTGTCTCCGCCTGAGGGGAAGGTGAGTCGGGGACCAGGCCCCGAGCGAGCGATTGTTGCGCAACCGGTCCGAGAGGGGAAGGGACGGGCGTCAGGCGGGAGAAGAGCCCCGAGGGCTGGCGCGCCTCGGGGCTCCGGTGACGCTCTCGGACCGCGGTCCGCGCGGCTCGGCAGAGCGTTGTTGGCCGATGGGATGGCGCGGGATTGCTTCCCGGAGGAGATGTCCTGCGCCTCGCAGGGGTTTCCTAGGGAGCCGCCACCTCCATCAAGCCGCGTCTGCAGTACTCCACTAGACCACCTCCTTTCCGGGCCAATGAGCAATCGGCGGGTCCCACCCCGCCCGGTCGCGGGATCGCCCCGTTTGACCCCGGAACCGCCGCCGCGCCTCGTGACGCCGCGGAACGACGGCACGGATGCTGTTCGATTCCGGCGGCGGTTGTCAAACCTCATGGTTTCAGCAGCTTGAGACGCGCTCCGCGGACTGCCGGAACCGGCTACGCGCCGCCCGTTTCCGCGGTCCGCGGCTTGCCGTCGCCGCCCCCTTCCGTGGTCGGCGGCCGCCGTGGCCGCCGCCGTCGCCGCCGTCGGCTCGGCTTGGCGGCGCCGCCGCCGACGCTCGACGCCGCTTCCGCCGTGTCGGCGCCCGCGTCCGCGCCGGGAGAGTCGATGCCGGGCGCCTTGATCGCCTCGGTTCCCGTGTTGTCCGCATTGGCGCCGGCGCCGCCGGCCGGCCGGCGATCGTGCGGCGCTCCCGCTTTCTCGCTCTTCTCCCCCGTCTCGCCCTTCTCCTTGCGAGCGGCCGCCGACCGGCGTCTCCGTCCGCCTCGGCGCCGACGCTTCTTCGGCGCGTCTTCCGGCGCGGCGTCGTCTTCCGGATTCTCTTCCGTGTCGCCGATCGACGGAGTGGCCAGCATCTCCTGTTCCAGCTTTCTCTCCTTTGCCTCTTCCCGCTCGCGCTTCTTGACGTCGGCCAGGTCGCGGGCGATCCAGCGGACTTCCGGCTCCTGGCCGTGCAGATGAGGCTGTCCCGAGATCTCGATCTCGAGTGCGAATTCCCGGCCCAGCTTGACCAGGGCCTCGCGATGCCGGTTCTGCAGGAAGTTGGCGAGTTCCGGCTGCATCGCGATGCGCACCCCCTGCATGTAGCCGCCCGCGCCGTGGGACTCGATGTTGCGCAGCAGCCGCAGCGCGATCAGGTCCGGGCTGGCGACTCGGCCCGTGCCTCCGCAGTTGGGACAGTCCCCATGGGTGCGCATCTGCAGGGCCTGGTGGATCCGCTGGCGGTTGATCTCGAGCAGCCCGTTGGCGCTGATTCGGCTGACCGTGAAGCGGGCCTTGTCCGGCTTCATCGCGTCCTTCATCGCCTTCTCGATCTTGCGGCGGTTGCGGGGACTGCGCATGTCGATGAAGTCGACGACGATCAGACCGCCGATGTCGCGGAGCCGAAGTTGCCGGCCGACCTCCGCGGCGGCCTCGACGTTCGTGCCGACCGCGGTTTCCTCCTGGCTCGCTCCCTTCTTCGAGCGTCCCGAGTTCACGTCGATGGCGGTGAGGGCTTCCGTGGGATCGATCACGATGGAACCGCCCGAGGGCAGGTCGGCCCGGCGCTCGAAGATGTTCTGGACCTGTGGTTCGAGGTCGTACACCGAGAACAGGGGCTTGCGGCCCGTGTAGCGATGGAGGACCGTCTTGCTGCGCGGCATGAAGGCCCGCATGTACTGCTCGGCGCGGCCGTGGGCCGTGTCCTCGTCCACGAGGACTTCCTGGATCGAACTGTCGAGATAGTCGCGCAGTCCCTGCAGGACGATGTCCTGGTCGCGGTAGAGAAGTCTGGTTCCCTTCGAATCGCGCGCGTCGCGGGAGATGCGCTTCCACAACCGGAGCAGGGCGTTCATGTCCCGGTTGAGCGCCGTCTTCGTCTGCCCGAGCGCGTTCGTGCGGACGATGACGCCGCCGCCGTCGGGCGCCGGCAGCGACTCCGCCATCGCCTTCAGCTTCAGGCGGACCTCCTCGGTGTCGACTTTCCGGGAAACGCCGCAGGTCTTGTCGAACGGCGTCAGCACGAGATAGCGCCCGGCTAGACTGAGGTTCGTCGTCAGCGCCGCGCCCTTGGCGCCTTCCGGCTCTCGGGACACCTGCACGACGATGGGCCGACCGCGGACCAGCACGTCCTCGATCTTCGGCCGGCCGGCCGACTGGGCGGCCTGGTACCAGGCGTCCGGAACGACGTCCTGGATTGCGAGGAAACCGTGTTTCGGCGCGCCGTAGTCGATGAAGGCGGCGTTCAGGCTCGGCTCAATGTTCGCGATCTTGCCGTAGTAGATGTTGCCGCGGGTCAGCCCTCGCTCGGCGACGTCGACCTTCAGGTCTTCGAGCACCGAGTCGTTGGCGATGGCGATGCGGAGTTCGGTCGAACTCCGCGCGTTGATGAGCATTCTTCGGGTCACGAAATCTCCGGGGGACGGCGGATGCGCCGTCGGTTGAATCGGTGGAGACGACTTCGGCCGCGCGTCCGCCAGGGCGCGGCGCGACTTCCCGAGGGAAGCCGGCGGGCCGGCGGGCAAGGACTCGCTGCAGATGGGACTGCGCGGCCGGGCGTTCGCGCCGGGTCGTCGTCGGAGGCGGCGGGTGTAGCGTAGAGTTCACCACGGGCTGTTGGAACGGCCCTCGGGCGACGCGAGTCGTCTCACGCGAGTCGCCTCACGGTGGACGAACTGTCGGAAAGGGGAAAGGCTGAAGCCAAGCGCTTGTTCGTGCTGTCGCGTCGCGCGTGCTTGCCGATCATGGGCGCGCCGGTGGAGGCCAGAACCGCCAACGCGGCCAACTATAGCAGTTTCCTGAACTTGGAGCCTCGAGCCGCGTCCGGCCGTCCATGAGACCGATCCACGGCGATATCCGCGGCCTGCGAGCCGCCCAGCGCGCGGCGCTCGAACGGACGTACCGGCGGAAGGTGAACCCGGACCAGGTCGTCTCGACGGAACTGGCGCGTCACCTGTGCGCTCTCTCGCGCGAGATCGGTCGCCAGGCGGGAGTGCTTCTGACCCGCGAGGGCGCGGTCAGCAAGGTGATCGTCGGCGACGCGCGTCAGCTCGAGATCCCCGACATCGGCCGGCTGCGGGGCGGTCCCGGACGCTTCCGGCGACTGCGTCTCGTGCATACGCATCTGCGGGGCGAAGGGCTCTCGACCGACGATCTGAACGACCTGGCGCTGCTCCGGCTCGACCTGGTCGCCGTGGTCCAGGCCGAGCCGGACGGCTCGGCCGGCGCCATCGAGGTCGCCTACCTTGCTCCCGGCGCCAGGGGGACGGCGGCGCCGGAGGCCGTGTCCGGATCGGCGGCCTCGGAGGACGCCGGCGTCGTCGGCGGAGGAGGCGCGCCCTTCCTGCGGGTCAGGGCGGCCCGGGTCCGCGAACTGGACCTGGACTTCGCGGCCACGATCCGCGAAGTCGAGCGGGAGTTCGGCCGCTACCGTCGCGGCCGCGAAGCGCCGAAGGAGCGGGCGCTGGTGATCGGCGTCCGGCCGGAGGACGACCACTTCGCCGAGACGGTCGAACTGGTCCGTTCGGCCGGGGTCGAGGTCGCGGGGACGCTCAGGCAGCGCCGCTCGCGGGTTCATCCGAGGACGGTCGTGGGGCGGGGCAAGCTGACCGAGATCGTCCTGCGGAGCATGCGCGCCGGCGCCGAGGCGGCGATCTTCGACATCGACCTGAAGCCGGCCCAGGCTCGGGCCTTCGAGGACGCAACCGGTCTGAAGGCGATCGATCGCACCCAGCTCGTTCTGGACGTCTTCGCTCAGAGAGCGCGTTCCCGCGACGGCAAGCTCCAGGTCGAACTGGCGCAGTTGCGCTACTCGCTGCCGCGGTTGACCGAGAAGGACGAGGGCCTGTCCCGACTGACCGGCGGCATCGGCGGCCGCGGTCCCGGCGAGACGGTCCTCGAGGTCGGCCGGAGGCGGATCCGCGACCGGATCCGCAATCTGGAGCGGCAGGTCGAGAGGCTGTCCAGGCAGCGGGACGTGGCCCGCCGCCGTCGGCGGGACCGCCGCGTCCCGGTTCTCTCGCTGATCGGCTACACGAACGCGGGCAAGAGCACGCTGCTCAACGCGTTGACGCGGAGCGAGGTGGAGACCGCCGGCAAGCTGTTCGTCACTCTCGACCCCACGAGTCGGCGGATCCGTTTCCCGCGCGAGGGCGAAGTCGTCATCACCGACACGGTCGGCTTCATCTCGGAACTGCCGCCCGATCTCGTGCGGGCGTTCCGCGCCACGCTGGAGGAACTCGGCGACGCGGACCTTCTGCTCCACGTCGTCGACGCCGCGGACGAGGGGTGGCGGACGAAGGCGGAGGCCGTGGAGCGACTGATCGCGGAGCTGTCGCTCGACTCGAAGCCCCTTCTCGTCGTGCTGAACAAGTGCGACCTGGTGACGAAGGAGCGCGCGCATCTCCTGGCCGGCCAGCTTGGGGCGGTCGCGGTCAGCGCGCGCACGCGGGCCGGTCTCGGCCGACTCGTCGACCGCGCCGAGGAGGCGATGGGGCGGGCGGCGCCGCTCTTGCCGGACCGCGGGTCGGGACGCGGAGCGGCCGCCGCACGCTGATACCATCGCACCCGTCATGACGTACTGCTCCGGGCTTCGGCGGATCGGTTGGGGAGCGCTCGCGGCGTTCCTTGCGGCCGGCACGGCGGTTCTGCTGGCCCAGGCCCTGGCGGGACCGGCGACGGCTCTGGACTCACGGCCTGGCCGTCCGGACTTCGAAGGCTGGTACGAGGGGGCCGACGGGCTGGTCGAGGCGCTCGAGGTCCGGCAGCGCGACCGTCTGCCGCTGTTCCTGTACATCTACACGGACTGGTGTCCGTACTGCCGCCAGTTCGAGCGGGAACTGCTGACCGACCGCGACGTCGACAGCTACCTGGACGCGCTGCTCGCGGTGCGGATGAACCCCGAGTCCGGGGCGCGGGAGAGCCAGCTGGCCCGGAGGTTCGGCGTGCGCGGCTATCCGACTCTGGTCATGTACGGCGCCGACGGCGAGACGGCCTCGTTCGTCGAACGGATGGAGGTGGTCGACGGCGAACCTCGACTGATGAGCGGCAGGGCGTTCCTGCGGGCGCTGGACGAGGCGGCCAACCGGTAGCGGTCCGTGGTGGACGAGCGCCGCGACCGCCGGCCGCCGACGGCGATCGTCTACTACGACGGCGACTGCGCGCTCTGCAACCGGTTGGTGGCCAGGTGCCTCTCCCGGGGCGTGCCGCACGGCCTCCGATTTGCGCCTCGGGACGGCGAGTCGTTCGAACGTCTGACCGCCGTCCGGCCCGACCTGGCGGATCTGGACAGCATGGTGCTTCGGATCCTGCCGACGAAGCACGCCGCCGCGGCGTCCGCTTCGCCCCCGTTGGGCGAGATCAGGGTTCGCGGCGAGGCCGCGCTCTGGCTGGCGGCGCGGTTGGACGGCCCGGAGCGCTGGCTCGCCCGGCTCGCTCGGCTGGCGCCGAGGCCCGTTCTCGACTGGGGCTACCGGTTGCTGGCGCGAAATCGCCGGCGTGTCGGCCGCCGGCTGGCCGACTGTCCCGTGCCGACGCCGGAGCAGCGCCGCCACTTTCTGGCGTGAACGCGGCACGGGGAGTGCCCCCGAGCCTGGCGGCCGGCCTTCCCCGCGACATCGGCGCCGCGGCGTGCGAGATCGGCCCGCTGGGAGAGCTGATCGAGGAAGCGCGGCGGCTCGGCTTCGGCCTGCCGGCGGCTCTCGAAGGCGCCATCGACAAGCGGCGGCGGGAGTACCTGGCCGGCAGGATCAGCGCCGCCCGCGCGCTGCGGCGCTTGCCGGGCCTCGCTTCCCGGCAGGGCGAGATCGTCGGTGACGACGACGACGTTCCCCGGTGGCCGGAAGGCGTGGTCGGTTCCATCTCCCACGGCGCCGGCTTCGGCTTCGCCGCGGTTGCCGCGGCCGACCGGCGCCGCGGTCTCGGCGTCGATGTGGAACGGGTCGTGTCCGCGCGGCAGGCCGGGCGCCTCGGTGCGCGCGTGCTGAACGAACGCGAGATGGATCTTCGTCGGGGAGGCGCCGGCGGCCTGACCGAGGCGGAGATGTTCACGCTCGTCTTCTCGGCCAAGGAGAGCGCGTACAAGGCGCTGTTTCCGCGCTACCGGCGGACGCTCGGTTTCTCGGATGTCGAACTGGAACGGCGCGACGGGGAAGAGTCCGGTCGGTCCGGTCGGGTCGGGCTTCGAGCGCGCCTCGGCCCGAACGGGAGCGGCGTGACCTCGCCGTTGACGGGCTGGTACGCGCTCTCCGGGACGGACGACGCCGCGCGCCTGGCGGACGCCCCGCGGGTGTGGACCGTGGTGGTGGCGGGCCGGGACGGCCAGTAGCTTGCGCCGCGGCGGCGCCGCGCGGCGCTTCGCCAGCCGCTCACGGCAGGTCCGGACGCTGGCGCTCCTTCCACAGCCGAACGACGAAGCGGTCGTCCTGCTCCAGAAGATCCGGCTCGGTTCCGTTGTGCGCCCGCATCGCTTCGATGATCCTGTTCCGCACGCCCATGCCGTAGTGCTCGATGTAGCCGTAGTCGCGCAGGATCTCCTTGAGCAGTCGTTGCGGGCCACCGGTTGGGGTTCTTTCCGAAGAGAAGAAGTCCCGCGGTGGAGGTGGATTCGACGCCTCGCGAAAGGACCAGCAGATCCGAGTTCAGCAGGAGCCGCCGCCAGCCGTCCAGGTCGGTAGACGACGGTACGGTCGCTCCTGAAGGGGACGAAGCTGTTCCATCCGGCGTCGCAGCCGGATGAACTCCTCGCCGTCCACCTTCGATCGATGAAGATCCTGGAGAATCCGCGCGTAGGCTGTCTCGACGTCCCGCTTTCTGACCTCCCAGGCGGCTCGCGTCGCTGCAAGTCCCTCGTCGGCTCGTTCGAGCGCCTTCCGCAAGTCGCGGCTTGCACGTTCGACGTCTCGCTCAAGCGCAACCAGCACCTGGTTCGCCTTCGCCAGCAGGTCCTTGGCCGGCAGCTCCGCCAGTGCCGCTTCGGACAGAAAGTCGCGATCCAGCGGCAGTTCCCGGGTCAGGGTGTCCAGCGCCTCTCGAAACGGAGCGAGACGCCGGGGCGCCGAGTCGACGACACGTTCCTCCTGGACGAGCAGGGTCTGATCGTGCAACCGCTCTTCCAGGCCGACCTCTCGAAATCGCTCAAGCGTTTCGTTCAGGGCCGGCAGGTCGGCAAGCGTTTCTTCCGCCGACTCGATCTCGCCGCCGACGGAGATCAGTGCCCTGAACAAGCGCCTTGGCAACGACTTCTCGCGCGTAGGCAAGGCTGTCGCCTTGCGAACGCTCTCCCCGAAACGTCTCGGCGTAGTGTCGAGGATTCACCTGCAGCGCGCACTTGTAGAACCGGGCGCCGCGAGTATCGTTGGCGGCGGGAACCGCGGAGCTCACGAGGCGGTTCCCTCTTCTCGTTCCAGGTCGAGCAGGTCGCCCGTGGCCGGATGCGGGGTTCATCTCGAGCGACTCTACGCGGAGCGCTTCTTCTACAACCTCGCGAGGAGGTCCCGCGCCCCCTCCAGTGCGCACACGGCTCCCAGCAGCAGGATCACCGGTCCAGTGAATCGCCGGAACTGTCGGTCGTCGACCCGGTCGAGGAGCCGTGTCCCGGTCCGCGCGCCGGCCACGGCGAGCGCCATGCCGGCCGCGACCAGCCAGGGGGCTGCGCGGTCGTCGGGCGCTTCCGGCAGGACCGCGCGGGACACCCAGACGTAGTAGCCGATCTTGAGGAGATGGCCGACGCTCTGGGTGAACGCCTTGGTGGCGACGATCGCTCCGCCGATCGACTTTCGTTTCCAGGTAGAACGCGTCGAGCAGGGGGCCGGATGCGCCGGCAAGGAGCTGCGCGCCGGTCACGGCGAAGCCGCAGAGAACGGCGGTATGCCGGTTGCGGAGGTCGAGGCCCCGCGGCGCCGGCGGCAGCCGGGCAACCCAGGGGAAGCTGCCGACGAGGATCAGCACCAGCCCCGGGTCGGGCACGAAGGCGATCGAGACGAACAGCAGCACGGCGAGCGCGGCGCCGGCGCCGTAGCCGGGAAGCACGGACCACATCATGCGGTCCCGAAGAAACACGAAACGGGCGCCGTTCGACGTCGCCTGCACCGCGCCGTGCAGGATCATCGCTCCGGGCAGCGGCAGGACGCTCGCCAGCACGGCCATCAGCATCAGGCCGCCCGCCATGCCGAGCACGCCGGAGATCACGGCGGTCAGGAAGACGGTCGCGAGAATCGCCGCCGAGAGCATCCGATGGAATCAACTGGTGACCGAGGTTCGACGGACCGCCAGGTTGGCGCTGTTCGGCGGAGGGAGGTCTGGCGCCGCGACGGCTCCGCGACAGACCCCACGGCGGAACCCTTGCATCCCGCGACGACGGCTTGGTAGTGTACGTGGAAACGAAGTATCCGAGTCAGAAGTATCTGAGTCGTTGGACTGACGGTACGGAGGCGTGACGATGATGGGGCGATCATTGGACGTGGCGTTGGCGAGTCTGTTCTTTGGCGCGATCCGTGCGGGGTTGCGCCGGAAGTCAGCACCCCCCCCCCCCCGGAAAGATGGCCCCGACGCCTGAGGCGGCCGTCTGGCGGCTGGGCCGTTGGCCCGCGGCGGGGCTGCTGACGGTCCTGTCTGGCCTCATGGCGCTTGCCGCTCCAGAACGGGTGGATGCGGCCAAGACCATCACGTTGACGACCGCGTCGACCTCGATCGCCGAAGGCAACACCGGCACGACGACGGAGATCACGATCAGCGTCGGTCTGGGAGAGGACGCGCCCGAGGGCGGCCTCACGCTCAACCCCCTCCTTGGCGGCGGGACTGCGACAGTGACGAACGGTCTTGGCGCCTCTCACTGCACGACGTCCTTTGATGCCTGCTGGCCGTCGAACGTGCCCGTCAGAGTGCCCGGCGGCTCGACGACGACGAGTTTCGTCGTCGGCATCGTTGGCGACACGCGAGACGAGAACGATGAGACGTTCGTCGTCACCGTTGACGCCCTTGGCGCGGCTGCATCCGCGTGGACCGAGGGGACGCTCACGATCACCATCTCGGACGACGACGATTCGGCCAGCGTTCCCGACCAGCCGACGGGACTGTCCTTGAAGCCCGGTAAAGGGCAGGTGACGTTGTCCTGGGACGATCCGGACGACTCCACCATCACGCGCTACGAGTACAAGTACGCCGCGGAGCGGTCGGGCCTGTCGAGCGTGTCGTTCAGCCGCATGTCGGGCTCGGGGGCGAGCACCACCACTTACACGGTGACGGGCGTGACGCCCAGTAGTGGCTACTTCTTCACGATCCGCGCGGTGAACGGCGTCGGCGCCTCTCCCGCCGCGGGTGAGCTCTGGTCGGGAACGATAACGGGCAACGGCGGCGATTCGGGCAATGGCGGCGATTCGGGCAATGGCGGCGATTCGGGCAATGGCGGCGCCAAGACGATCACGCTGTCCGCCAGCGACGTCACCGAGGGGGACTCGGGTACGAAGGACGTGGTCGTCACCGCCAGGCTTGGCGAGACTGCAGCGGGTAACGTCAACATTGATCTCGCTGTTGACTCCTCCAGTACCGCGACTTTAGGTAGCAGTACTGTTCAGAGTGCATGCAACAACTCGCTGGCCGGCAACGAGGAAGCGGACTTCTGCTGGCCGGCTGGTCGCTTTCTCGGAGTTCTGGCGGGACAGACCGAGGGTACGCAGACAGTCCGAATCCTCGGCGACCGGCGGGACGAGGGCGACGAGACGATCAAGCTGGTGGGTTCCGCTTCTGGCTGGACCTCCGGCAACGTCACCATCACGATCACGGACGACGACGGCGATTCGGGCAACGGCGGCGATTCGGGCGGCGGCGGCGATTCGGGCAACGGCGGCGATTCGGGCGGCGGCGGCGATTCGGGCGGCGGCGGCGATTCGGGCGGCGGCGGCGATTCGGGCGGCGGCGGCGGTTCGGGCGGCGGCGGCGATTCGGGCGGCGGCGGCGGTTCGGGCGGCGGCGGCGGTTCGGGCGGCGGCGGCGATTCGGACGGCGGCGGCGATTCGGACGACGACGGCCCTCCGAAGGCCTCGTTCACGCTGAGCGCAAGTTGCGTCGACGACCTCTGCAGCGCCCGCGCGGGCGATTCCGTCTCCTTCGAGGACACGAGCACGGGAACGGTCTCGTCGCAGGCCTGGAGTTTCGGAGACGGCAAGGCGTCGAGCAGCCGCGCGCCGCGGCATGCCTGGACGGCCCCCGGGTTCTACACGGTGTCGCTGACGGTCAGCGGCGCGGGGAGGTCGGACACGACCTCGCGCACGGTGCTGGTCGAATCGGCGAATCCGGAGGGTACTTGCGCGGCGGACAGCGACACCCGGTGCCTCCAAGACTCCCGGTTCTCGATTGCCGTGGACTGGTGGACGAAGGACGGCGAGGCTCGCCGGGCGGGCAAGGTGGTTCGCGTGGGGACGGACGATTCGGCCCTGTTCCACTTCTTCTCCGCGACGAACTGGGAGCTTCTGGTGAAAGTGCTCGACGGCTGCTCGGTGAACGGTCACGTCTGGGTGTTCGGCGCCTCGGCGACGACGTTGGGTTACAGCATCAAGGTGACGGACACGGTGACCGGCGCGATGAAGGAGTACCGGAACGAAACCGGTTCGCTGAGCGCCGCGATCACCGACAACACGGCGTTTCCGGGCGCCTGCTCGGGCGCTGGCGCGGCATCGCTCGCGCCCTCGGCCGCGGGCGACTCGGCGTTTCCGGGCGATTCAGGGCCCGCGGTTCGGCTGGCTGTCCCGGCTCCGGTTGTCGCTCCGCCGGTCGCCGCGGCGGAAGGCGGCGCCTGCACGGGGGATGCCGGCACGCTGTGTCTGCTGAAGAATCGGTATGCGGTGTCGGTGGACTGGTCGAGCGTGAACGGGGCCACGGGCAAGGGCAGCGTGGCCCGGCCGCGCACGGACGACTCGGGCCTGTTCTGGTTCTTCTCTCCGACGAACTGGGAGCTTCTGGTGAAGGTGTTGAACGGCTGCGGCACGAACAAGCGCCACTGGGTGTTCGCTGCGTCGGCGACGGACGTGGGCTTCGTGCTGACGGTGCGGGACACCGTGACCGGACAGGTCAAGCAGTACACCCACGCCGCCGGCACGCCCGCCTTGGCCTTGGCCGACGTGTCGGCGTTCCCGGAGGCCTGCGGCCCGTAGCGCCTCCGGAGCCCGGCGTTTCGCGGCCTCGCCGGCTTTCCAGGAGGTGCTCCCCGCGCGACAGCGCCGCCTCGTCCGGCTGCGAACGTCAGCCGCGTCCGTTGCGCGCCCGTGACCGGAACCGGGACGGAGTGGCGCCGAATCTCTCTCTGAACAGCCTCCGGAAGGTCCGTTCGGAGCCGAAACCGACGGCCTCCGCCACTCGCCCGATCGGTTCGTTGCGGTCGCGGAGCAGGACGGCGGCTCGCTCGAGTCGGCGGCCGATCAGCCAATCATGGAACGACAGGCCGGTCGCCTGGCGGAAGAACCTGCCGAACCCGCCGGGGCTCATCGCCGCGACGGGCGCCAGGCTGTGCAGGTCGAGCTGCTCCTCGAGATGCTGGTCGACATGCTCGCGCACTCGCCGCAGCCGGGCGTAGTAGTCGAACGGGTCGTTTCCGGCCTTGAGCGAGCGGTCCGTTCTCGCCCCCGGGTCGGCGGGCGGTTCATCCATCTCCGCGAACCCGAAGCCGTAGCACTCGATCCTGTCGCCGGGCGTCGCCGGCGCCGGCGACGGCCACCCGGGGGCCCATTCGACGAACGTGTGGAACTCGCCGTCTTCGCCGCAGGGGTCGACGCCTCGGGGCAGCGCCGCCAGGAAGTCCTCGTCGAAGCGGCAGCCCACGCGCTCGGCCGGCAGCCGGTCCGTTTCCACGCAGCACACCCATGCTCGCGTGCCGGCCCTCAGAAGCGCCGCGGCGTGGTCGGTCGGGTCGCGGCCCAGCAGCGGAAACACGGGCTGAAGCCCGATGCGGTCGAGAAGAGCCGAGCGCCGCTTCATGGCCCGGCCCGGGAGAAGCTCGCTGAACGCAACGAACTGTCCGCCGTCGCCTTGGCACAGGCGGAGGAGACCTTCCTCGACGGCGTAGTCGTGGTCGCTTTCGGCACCCGTCCAGTCGAACTCGATGACGTGCAGGCGCAGTCCGACCGCGGCCGCCTGACGCTCGATCATGCGACGACGAACGCCGTGCATGGCCACCCGGCCGTTGCGCCGGTTGACCTGGGTCACGAGCCCTCGCACGTCCCACGTCGGATCGTTCCGCAGCGTATGGAGCGCCCATGCCGAGTCCTTTCCGCCGCTCCACCAGAGCCAGACGGGACGATGGATTGCACGGGATGACATGACGGCGTACCGGTACCGCCGGCGCCGCGTGCGGCCTGCCGGCTCTCCCCGGAATGCAGACGATGCCTTGGAGCCTAGCAACGCGCCGTGGACGCGGCCAGGCGGGCGCCATACCCGCTCAAACGACGGGCGAAACGCCCGGTCCGGGCGGGCTCGGGTCGCCAGATGGCCGTTTCCGGTTCTCTCGTGTCCGTTTCCGGTCGCCTGAGGTCTTTCTCGTCGGTTGCCGCCCTTCGTTAGCCTCGTTTCCGCGGCGGATGCCCAGCACTCGGGAGGTGACGATGAGGCTCGCTGATCGCCTTGGGAGAAACCGGAGATCGCGCAGTGGCCACGGCGAACCGCGTGGCGCCGGGCGCCGGTGGATGGGCGGCTCAGCTCTTGCGTTCGTCGCCCTGAACGTCACGTTCTTCGCTTGGCGCGGATGCTCCGTTCCACCGACGCCTCCGGTGTTTGCCGAGCAGATGCCCGAGTGGAGCGCGGCGACGCTTGACTCCGGCCGTCTTCAGATGTCGGAGTTCTACGCTGGCCACTATGGAGTCCTTCTGTACGCGGAACGGGAGGTTGACTCACAAACGGCTCGTTATCTCCAGGTTCTCCTGGACCGCTACCGCGAGTACGGTCCCGGCCTCCGTATCGCCCTTGCGATTGGACCTGATCATGCTGACGAGGCGGCCCTGCACGCGGTGGCTCGGCCCGCTGGCTATCCCGTGATCCACGATGCGGCAGGTCTACTACGTCGCACTCTTGGTCTGCGGCCCCATTCGAATCACAGCTTCCTGTTGGCGCCGGACACGCACGTCGTCCTGTCCGCGAGCGGGCTGCTGGGCAGGGATGAGCTCCGGCAGCACGTGGAGAAGCACCTGATGGGAGAGATCCAGTACGCCGCATCGCCGATCTCCCTTTTGGGGCCAGGCGCCCGGTTGCCCGTCTACGACGTGACGGACGCGAGAGACCAAGACCTTCAGGCTCGATCGTATCGACCTGAGCCGGGAACGACAGTGATCGCGTTGCCCGCCGCGCTTTGCGCTGCGTGCGACCAGAGTCGGGTCTACGGCCGGATCTCGGCTTACGTCCGCGAGCACTGCGTGACGGAGGACGAATGTCCGGTCGAGTTGCTGGCAACGGCCGGATTCTCGGTGGTCGAGCTGTTGAGAGCGCTCGATGCCGCTCCGGCAGCGGCTTCGCGGGCTTTGGCGGCCTGAGGTGGAGCCTCGCCGGTGTTGAGGGTCGCTCTGAAGCGCTGCCGGCTCAGCGCTCGGAACGGTTGGCTTCTTGGCGCCTGGAGCGTGGGCGCCGCGTTGTCGGCCGCCAGCGTCTGGGTCGGCTGGATCGGCCATCAGGAGCGCGTGGATCTGTACGAAGGCAGCCGGATCGCGCAGCGGATGAAGGCGGAGGACGCCGCGATGTACGTTCGCGTGGAGATCGGCTTCGAGCGGCCGCCGACGCCGCTCAGCCTGATCAGCCGGGGCGTCGGCGAAGATCTGGGCGTCAGCGCGCGGATCAGAGGGCGCTACGGCGAGCCGGAGCTTGCGCGGCGCGACCGTCCGCGGACGGGCGCCGCGCGAGGACTTGACGCGGATCTGGCGTGGACGCTCGCGCTCGTGCTCGGCTTCACGGGCGTCTTCGCCGGCCACGGCGTGATCAACGGCGAGCGCCGGAGCGTTTGCCTGGCGGCCGCCGCCGTTTGGCGAAACGGCGAACCAGACGATGCGAGACCTGGCATGGATGATCCTCTTTGTCGCGGCCGCGGCCGGAACCGTCGCCTGGCGCTTCGCGTCCTACGATTGTCGATGATGTTGCTGCGGTTCCGGGACGGTTGCTCGAGGCTTGGCGCCGCGGCGGCGCTCGTCGCGGCGGCCGGAGCGGCCGTTCCGACGTCCGCTCCGGCCGTCGCCCAGACGGAACCCGCGGGCCGCTCCGGTCTCGAGTACGCGGCCGCGCGGATCCGGTACGAGGAAGCCGAGAAGAAGCTCAGGCGCGCCGAGGAGTTGTTCGAGAACGACCTGCTCTCCGAGGCGGAACTGGACACGGAGAAAGCGCAACTCAGGCTCGCGGACCTCGAGCTGGCGCAGGCGGTTCTGGAGTTGATCGCCGCGGATCCGGAGGTCGTTCTCCGCGCGGCCCGGAAGTACCGACGGGCCGACGGAGAGGCTCGCGTCGAACTGGAACTCGTCGCGCGCTGGTCCTCCGGCGTCGAGGCGGCCGCGGTCGAGCAGTCGGGCGGGTCGCTGGATCTGCCGCTTCCGACCGGCGTGTCGAACGTGATCGTCAGCCTGAAGACCGTGCGCGGCCATCGGGAGGGCGTGCTGCTGGAGCCGACGATCGTCTCTGTCCCGTACGAACAGCGCGTGCCGCTGATGCCGTTCGACGAACCGACGACGGTCGACTTCGGACTTCTTCTGGGCGATGTCGAGGAACTCCTCGTCGAACTCCGCTACAACCACCAGGTTCATCATCGCCAGGTGCTGCTGGGCAAGAGATCCGGCGCTCGGGAACCGTTGGTCGTGCGCTCGGATCAGCTGGCGCTGGATGTCGAATTGGGCGAAGGGGCGGCCTTCGTCCTGGACGTGGAGCGCTTCGACGCCGGCGCCGCGACGTACAGGGTGCGGCTCGAGGAAGCGGTCAGCGTGACGATTGCGCCTCCCGCGGAGGTCATTCCGGGAGGCTGACGCTCGCGGCAGCCGTGGCGGCGTTGCTCGCGGCGCTGATCTGGGGCGGCGTTCGTCTCAGCCGACGCTGACGGGGAAGGAGAGAGAGTGATCCAGGCGATCGGACTGACGAAGAGATTCGAGGACGGCACGCTTGCCGTCGACGGCGTCGACTTCAAGGTGGAGGCGGGCGAGATTCTGGGCATGATGGGTCCGAACGGCGCCGGCAAGACGACGACGATCAACATGTTCCTGGACTTCATTCGACCGACGAGCGGCCGGGCCCTGATCGACGGGATCGAGGTGGCCCGCGAGCCCCGGCGGGCGAAGCGGCGCGTCGACCTCATTCCGGAGAACGTGGCCCTCTACCCGACGTTGACGGCGGTGCAGAACGCGGACTACTTCAGTTCCGTGGGCCAGAAGAGTTCGCCGCCCCGGCAGCGGGTGCGCGAGGCGCTTCTTCGCGTGGACCGACGCGCTGGCGCATTCCCTTCGAGAAGCGACCCACGCGCCGGTCGAGCGCCTCCTCGGCCAGGCCCGCGATCCTCCTCGACGAGCCGACCTCGGGCCTCGATCCGAAGGCAGCCGCCGATGGGGGCATTGCGAATCACCGCGACCGCCAGATCTCCTGACGCTGCTGGACGGGATGCGCGGCGACGGCGCCGCAATCCTGATCTGCACGCACGACCTCCTGCGGGCGCAGAGCCTCTGCGACCGGGTCGGCATCATGCGCAAGGGCCGGATGGAACGCATCCTGGATCGACAGGCCCTGGATCAAGCGGATCTGGAGCAGGTCTACCTGGAGACGATGGTTCATGCCTGAGCTGTCGACGAGACCGGGCAAGTCCGCTTCTGGCCGATTCCTGTTGCCGTTTGGCCGGAGTTCGTCTTCTACTGGCCGGACTTTCCCTCATCGGCTCGCTAGCGTGAATGGGACAACACAAGACCCGGTGACGGCCGCGATCAGCGTTTCTCCGCTGCCGAGGCGCAACCAGAGGAGGGTTATTCTGTGAAGAACGTTCATTGGCTGATCGGCGCAGGCACCGTGGTTCTGGCCGTTCTGGCCCCCCAGGTCGGATCGTTGGAGCAAGACGAAGAATCCGTTCAGCACGATGGTGACGCAGCATTCGAATCGCCGTTTGTCTTTCCTGATTCCCCGTCTCGGATTCCGGGTCGCCACTCCTGGAACGAGCGCTCGGGTGTACGGAGCGCTCACTACGATAGTAGCTGTGAGAATCACTGGCACATAGCACCGCCTCCCGGTTGGGGTCTCTGGCAGTGCATGTCCTCCTGCGTGGCCGATCTTGATCGCTGCGAAGACTCCTGTCAGGGGCTCGGCACGCAGGACCAACGGGCGGAATGCTCTCGGTCATGCTTTGGCGCCTTTGGGGCGTGCCGTCGCCGCTGCATGAGTCATCCTCCAGATGGAGATGAAGGCGAGACCTACTGCCCCAGACCGTACAGTGCAACGCTCTGAAGTGGCTGCGTCCCGGTCGCATCGCCCGATGACGGTCGATCCGACTGAGTGCCGTGCTGACGGCGCGTGCTCCGCGCCGTCACGCTCCGCCGGGGTGACTTGCATGGAACAAACTTCGGGACGAGGGCATGCCGCCCGCATCCGGGGCCTGTTCCCTGTGCGACAGCGCAGCCCCAAGGCGGCGGACCCTTGCATGGGCTGCGGGACGACGCGAGGGCTGGTTCTCGTCCTTGCCGGGATCTTCGGCCCCGCAGCGGTTCCGGGCCAGACGGCCGACCGGGCGTTCGTGGACTCCGTCGATGTCGAGGTGATCGAGGTCGACGTCGTCGTGACGGACCGCAAGGGGCGGCCGGTGCGAGGGCTCGGCCGGGACGACTTCGAGCTCTACGCCGACGGCGAGCGGGTCGAGATCAGCAACTTCGCCGCGTTCGAGTCGATTCTCGGCGCCGAAGCGTCTGGGGACTCCCCGGCCGGGAGTTCCGGCTCGTCGTCCACGGCCGCGGCGGGCAGCCTGACCGTCGTGCTCTATCTCGACGAGGCGAATCTCCACGGTCCCCACCGGGCGCGGGCGCTCAGGCGGCTTGCCGAGGCGGTGACGCCTTGGCGCAAGTGGGGCGCTCGCTTCATGCTGGCGACGTTTCGCGATCGTCTGGAGATCTCGACGCCGCCGACGCCGGACCTGGACCGGGTTCTGGAGGCGGCCTCGCTTCGACGCCGAGGAACGACGCGCGGTCTGGCCCAGCACATGGCGAGGCGAAGGACCATCGAGGAGATCGGCCAGATCGATCCGCGGTGCGAAGGCGCCTGGATCGGAATCGCCCGTCGCCATGCCGCGGAGGAGGCGAACCGGGTCGCGGACGCGGTTGCCGGTCTGGCCGATCTCGTGAGCGTTCTCGGAGGCGTTCCGGGCAAGAAGGCGGTCCTCTACTTGAGCGACAGCCTGCCGCGGCTACCCGGAGAGGCGGTGTGGAGCTTCCTGGCGCATCACCATTGCGCGGGCGACCGCCGGGCGGCTTCACGGAGCCTGTCCGAGATGTCCGATCACGACGAGAGCCGGCGCTTCGATCAGCTGGCGCGACACGCCAACGCGAACAGGGTCACGTTCTACGCCGTAGACGCCGCGGGCCTGCGGGCCGGCCTGGCCGCCGACGTATCGCTGCCTTCGGGCATGTCATCTTCCCTGTTCGAGAACGACTCCGTGCACCGCCTGAGCGCTCAGAGCGGCATGCATGCGATCGCCGACGAGACCGGAGGCAAGCTGCTGGCGAATTCGAACGATCTGGTCGAACTGCTGCGGGAGGCGTCGGACCAGCTCGAGGCATCGTACTCGCTCGGCTTCATGCCGGCGGAACGGCGTCCCGGCAAGGTGCGCGACCTCCGGGTCGAGCTCGCTCCGCACGCGGCCGCGGCCGGGAGAGTGCAGCACCGCGAAAGCTACCGGGACAAGCGGCTGTCGGAGCGGCTGGCCGACCGGCTGCTTGCCACGGCGTACCTGGGCGATCTCGACAATCCGCTTTCGATCAAGGTCGGCTTCGATCCGCCGAAGAAGACCGGCCGGAAACGCTTCAAGCTCGGCGTCAACGTGGTCGTGCCCGAGGAGGCCGTGCTGCTGCTGCCGGGGCCGGGCAGGAAGCGGGCGGAACTGCGGCTCTGGCTTCTCGCGCTGGACCGCGGGAGGGGCGGCCGCACGGCCACGCGAGAGAAGATCGTCACCTTGGGCCGCCGCGGCGTGACCGCCAAGGCCGGCGTCTACTGGTTCAACGTGTCGATGAAGCTCGCCCGGAGTTCGTACGACGTGGCGGTCGGCGTACGCGACGAAACCAGCGGCGAGATGTCGCTCGTTCGATTGCCGGTGGAGGTGGCGACGTCGACCGGCAAGACGCGAAAGAAGCGATCGCGCGGTCGGGGCGCCGCGTCGCCGGCGGAGAGTTGAAGCGCATTCAGGACGCGGCGCGCCCACCGCGGCGGTGGCTGTCTCGTGCAACCGGTTCGCCGCCGTCGGGCCGCGCTGTCGCACGGGGAACATACACCGGGAAGCCGACGAGGGCGCCGGGGCGCACAGTGCGAGGCTGTCCGCTCCACGCAACCCGCGGCGGGACACAATGGGCGCCGCGTCGTTGCTCCACAAGAACCCGCGGAACGAGAAAGGGCGGCCCCGGAGGGCCGCCCTCGTTCGGCGCCGGCGGACCGGCTTGCCTACATCATGCCGCCCATGCCGCCCATGTCGGGAGGACCGGCGGGCGCGGCTTCCTTCTCTTCCTTGATCTCGGAGACGAGCGCCTCCGTGGTCAGCATCAGGCCGGCGATCGACGCGGCGTTCTGCAGCGCCGTCGTGGTGACCTTGGCCGGGTCGATGACGCCGGCGGCGATCAGGTCCTCCATCTTGCCGTTGGCCGCGTTGTAGCCGACCGAACCCGTCTGCTCCTTCGCGTCGCGGACGATGACGGAGCCTTCGACGCCGGCGTTCTCCGCGATCTGCCGGGTCGGCTCCTCGAGCGCCCGCTTGACGATCGAGACGCCGATGCCGACGTCGCCGTCGTCGCTCAGCTTGGCGACCGCGTCGATCGCCCGCAGCAGGGCCACGCCGCCGCCCGGCACGACGCCTTCCTCGACGGCCGCCTTGGTCGCGTGCATCGCGTCCTCGACCCGAGCCTTCTTCTCCTTCATCTCGGTCTCGGTCGCGGCGCCCACCCGGATCACGGCGACGCCGCCGACCAGCTTCGCCAGCCGCTCCTGGAGCTTCTCGCGGTCGTAGTCGGAGGTCGTCTCCTCGATCTGGTTGCGGATCTGCTTGACCCGGCCGGCGATCGCGGCCTGGCGGTCGGTGTCGCCGGACTCGGTGACGATCGTCGTGTCGTCCTTGGAGAGGACGATCTTCTTGGCCTCGCCGAGGTCCTGCCACTGGACGTTCTCCAGCTTGATGCCGAGATCCTCGGTGATCACACGACCTCCCGTGAGGATCGCGATGTCCTCGAGCATCGCCTTGCGGCGATCGCCGAAGCCCGGCGCCTTGACCGCGGCCGCCTGCAGCGTGCCGCGCAGCTTGTTGACCACCAGGGTGGCCAGCGCCTCGCCCTCGACGTCCTCGGCGACGATCAGCATCGGCTTGCCCTGCTTGGCGACCTGTTCCAGGACGGGAAGCAGGTCCTTCATCGAGCTGATCTTCTTCTCGTGCAGGAGCACGACGCAGTTCTCGAGCACGCACTCCATGCGGTCCGCGTCGCTCACGAAGTAGGGCGACAGGTACCCGCGGTCGAACTGCATGCCCTCGACGACCTCAAGCTCGGTCTGCAGGCCCTTGGCCTCCTCGACGGTGATCACGCCGTCCTTGCCGACCTTGTCCATCGCCTCGGCGATGATCTGGCCGATCTCGGCGTCGTTGTTCGCGGAAATCGTGCCGACGTTGGCGATCTCCTCGCTGTCCTTCACCTCCTTGGCAAGGGCGTGGATGGCGTCGACGGCGCTGCCGACCGCGATCTCGATGCCGCGCTTGAGCTCCATCGGGTTGGCGCCGGCGGTCACGTTCTTCGCGCCCTCGCGCAGGATCGCCTGCGCCAGGACCGTTGCGGTCGTCGTGCCGTCGCCGGCCACGTCGGAGGTCTTCGAGGCCACCTCGCGCACCATCTGCGCGCCCATGTTCTCGAGGCCGTCCTTCAGTTCGATCTCCTTGGCGACCGTGACGCCGTCCTTGGTGATCGTGGGGGAGCCGAACGACTTCTCGAGGACGACGTTCCGACCCTTGGGGCCGAGCGTCACCTTGACCGCGTCGGCGAGCTTGTTGACTCCGCGCAGGACCGCGCCGCGCGCGTCCTCGGAGTAGACGATCTGTTTTGCCATGTAGCTTTCTCCAGCCTTGGGTTCCGGTCTATCCAACGATCGCGAGGATTTCGTCCTCGCGCAGGATGACCATGTCTTCGTCGTCGATCTTGATGTCGCTGCCGGAGTACTTGCCGATCAGCACGCGGTCGCCGACGCTCACGTCGAGCGGCGAGCGCTCGCCGTTCTCCTGCAGCTTGCCGGGGCCGACGGCGACGACCTCGGCCTCCTGCGGCTTCTCCTTCGCGGCGTCCGGGATGATGATGCCTCCCCGGACCTGCTCCTCCTCCTCGAGCCTCTTGACGAGTACCCGGTCATGAAGCGGACGTACACTCACCAGCGATCTCCTCCTGTTGGATTGGTGTCGGTGGATGTGGTCGGGCGGCGCGGTTGTTGGCACTCGCCCTGAACGAGTGCTGACAATAGAACCGCCTCCGCCCGGATGTCAACCGTCCAGGACATGTCCGCGCGCGGCCGGCGCGGGGCAAAGACGGTAGAGTCCGCGGGCCCCACGGACTATGGTCTCCAGTTGGGGGACCGGAAGGGAGATGCGTTCGTGAACTGGCCTGAACGAAGAAACGGCGCCGCCGCGGCGGCGCTGTTCGGTCTGCTCGCCGTCCTGACGACGGCGTTCGTCTGGCCGGCCGCCGCCGCCACGCGGAGCGCCCAGACGGCCGCCGCCGTGCCGGTCGATGAATTCGAACTCGACAACGGCATGCGGTTCCTGCTCGTGAACCGCCCGGAACTGACGACGGTGGCCGCGGCCTGGGTGGCCCACGTGGGTTCCGCCAACGAGCGGCCGGGGATCACCGGTCTCGCCCACTTCTTCGAGCACATGATGTTCAAGGGCACGCACACGATCGGCACGAAGGACATCGAGCGCGACCTCGAGATCATCGCGGAGCAGGAGGAGGTTCAGGAGCGGATTCGCGCCGAACTCCTGGAGCAGCGCCGTCGTTGGCGGCTCGGCGAGATCGACGATCCGTACGATCCCGCGCACCGCACCGACTCCCTGAACGCGCTGCGCGCCGAGTTCCAGGAGCTCGTGGAAGAGCAGCGGGAGCTCATGGTCAAGGATGAGCTGGACAAGATCTACACCGACGGCGGCGGCACGAGCCTGAACGCCTTCACCAGCAACGACTTCACGGTCTACATCAACCAGTTGCCGGCGTACCGGCTGGAGCTCTGGTTCTGGCTCGAGTCGGACCGTCTGCTGAATCCGGTGTTCCGCGAGTTCTACGCCGAACGCGACGTGGTCCGCGAAGAGAGGCGCCTGCGCACGGAGTCGACGCCGACCGGACGCTACGACGAGCAGGCGGACGCGATGTTCTGGCAGTCCCATCCGTACAGTTGGCCGGTCGTCGGCTGGGCCTCGGACCTGGAGGTGATCAGCAAGTCCCAGGCCGACGAGTTCTTCGCCACGCACTACGCGCCGAACAACCTGAGCGCGGTGCTGGTCGGCGCCTTCGACCCGGCCCGCGTGCGGGAGCTGGCGGAGCGCTACTTCGGCCGCCTCCCGCCGGCCGAACGGCCGCCGCCCGACGTCGTCACCCTCGAGGCCGAGCAACTGGCCGAGAAGCGGATGACGGCCGAATGCGACTGCCAGCCTCAGCTGCAGGTGCGTTACCACGCGGCGCCGTTCGGGCCACGCCGACGGCTACGCCCTCGACGTCGTCGCGGGTTTGCTGAACGGCCGCACCGGGCGTCTCTACGAACGGCTCGTGGAAGGCGCGGAGATCGCTTCGAGCGCCGACGCCCGCCACGAGCCGAGGAAGTACGCCGGCGTCTTCAACCTGCGCGCCGAGACGAAAGGCGACGCAACGCCCGAGCAGCTCCTCGCCGCCTGGGACGGGATCGTGGCGGAGCTGACCGCCGAGCCGGCGCCGGAGGAAGAACTGGCCAAGGTGAAGAACCGGGTGGCGGCCGATGCGTATCGGCAACTCCGGGATCCGTTCTTCCTGATGATTCAGTTGGCGGTCATGGACGCACTCGGAGACTGGAGCTACCTGAACACCGTCGCGGAGCGGACCAGGGAGGTCACGGCCGAGGACGTGCGGCGCGCGGCGGCGAAGTACTTCGGACCTTCGAAGCGTCTGGTCAGCCTGTACTACCGCAAGGAGGGGACGGAGGCGGCGGAGACGCCCGCCGAACTCGAGGTCCTGCCGCCGGAGCAGCGGACGGCTCTCCTGTCGCAGGCTGAAGCGTTCGCCCGGACCGAGGATCCGGCCCAATTGGAGATGGTCCTCCAGCAGATGGAGGGCGAGTCCGCCCAGGTTCCCGAAGAGATACGCCCGGCGTTCGACTGGCTGCGCGGCGTGATCGAGGGGCGGCTGGCCGAACTGCGGGAACAGGAAGACGACGGAGGTGAGCAGTGAACGGACGCGTGCTTGTATGGCTTGCCATTCCGATCGTTGCCTGCTTTGGCTTGGCGTCGTTCGCCGGCGCCCAGAGCAACGCCGAGATCGTCTCGCACCCGAGCGAGCTGACCTACGATCCGCTGGACTTCGAGCTGCCGGACGCGGACGGTCTTCGCCGCGAACTGGCTGGGGGCGTTCCCGCGTATCTGGCGCCCGACCGCTCGTTGCCGCTGGTTGGCCTCACGGTGCGGCTTCGCGTCGGCGCCTGGCTGGAGCCCGTGGAGCGCACGGGCCTTGCCTCCCTGACCGGCGAACTGATGCGAACGGGAGGCGCCGGCGAACTGGATCCCAAGGCTTTCGACGAGACGGTCGAGGCGGTTGCCGGCGACTTCTCGTCGTCGATCGGCGTCACCGGCGCCAGGATGTCGATGAACTGCCTGTCGACCGTGCTCCGATGAGTGCCTCGACCTGTTCTTCTCGATGCTCGCCGAGCCTCGCTTCGACGTCGAGCGGCTTGACCTGGCGAAGCGGAACGAACTGGAGGCTCTCAAGCAGCGCAACGACGATCCGGTCGATGTCGCGGACCGCGAGGGGCAGTGGCTGCTCTACGGGCGGGATCACGTGGAATCGCGCTTCGTCACGGCCGCGTCGCTTGAGGCGATCGGGCGCGGCGACCTGGTGGCGTTCCACCGGCGCTACGTGCATCCCGGCCACATGGTTGTGGCGGCCTCCGGCGACTTCGACGGCGACGAACTCGCGGCCAGACTGTCGGCACTGCTTGGCCGCTTCGGGGAAGAGGGCCGCGAACAGGCGCCGTGGCCGCCGGCGGGCGGCGCCGTACGAGCCCGCGCCCGGAATCCACGTGGCCCAGCAGGACATTCCGCAGGGGCGCGTACTGATCGGTCACCGCACGTTCCAGCGCGAGAACTGGGGTCATCCCGACCATTTCGCGCTGTCGATGATGGACGGCGTGCTCGGAGACGGCGGCTTCACCACCCGGCTGATGAAGAGGATCCGCTCGGACGAGGGGCTGGCGTACGGCGCCTACTCCAACTTCGACATTGGCAGCTACTGGCCGGGCGACCTGAGCATCACCTACCAGTCGAAGAGCGAGACGGTCGCGTTCGCGGCGAAGATCGCGCTCGAGGAGGTCGACCGGATGCGAACGGAACTCGTCCCCGAGGACGAACTCGAGACGGTCAAGGCGGCGGCGATCGAGACCTTCCCCGGAAACTTCGAGTCGGCCGCGGCGATCGCTTCCATCTTCGCGGAGGACGAGTTTCTGGGCCGCCCGCACGACTACTGGCGGACCTACCGGGCGAACGTCGAGGCGGTGACGCCGGAAGACGTCAGGCGCGTGGCCGAGCGGCATCTTCGGGCCGACGAGTTGGTCATGCTGATCGTCGGCGACTGGGAGGCGATCGAACCGGGCGACGCGGACGGCCGCGCCACGATGGCGGAGGTGGCGGAGAAGATCGGCGGCGGCGTCATCCTGCTGCCGGAGCGGGATCCCGTGACCCTGGAGACCGTCGACCCAGTGAGGCCCGGCGCCCCGGCCGGGACGGCCTGGAGCGCGGATGCTGTCCGCGCTCGGCCGGTTCCTGGAAGTCGCCGTCGGCTACGCCTGGGGCATGCCCCTGGTCGTCCCTGCTGATCGGATCGGGCGCGTTCTTCTGCCTCTACCTGCGCCTGCGCCCGCTGCTCCACATGGAGCATGCCGTCGCGGTGGCGTTCGGGAAGTACGACTCGCCCGACGATCCGGGGCACATCAACCACTTCCAGGCCCTGTCGACGGGCGCTGGCCGCCACGATCGGCGTCGGCAACATCGGCGGCGTGGCGGTCGCGGTCACCCAGGGCGGCGCCGGCGCGGTGTTCTGGATGTGGGTGGCGGCCGTCGTCGGCATGGGCACGAAGTTTTTCTCCTGCACGTTGTCCCAGATCTACCGGAGTCGGGACGAACGGGGCGCGCTCCTCGGCGGGACGATGGTCACGATCGAACTCGGCCTGGGGAAGGCGTTCCGGCCGCTGGCGGTCATGTTCTGCGTCTTCGGCCTGTTCGGCTGTCTCCCGATGTTCCAGAGCAACCAGGTGGCGGAACTCCTGGACGCCCAGTTCGGGCTCGAACCGAGACTGACCGGCGCGGCCTGCGTGGCGCTGGTGGCGCTGGCGGCGTTCGGCGGCGTGGAACGGATCGGCGCGGTGACCGGACGGTTCGTGCCGGCCATGTGCGTCCTCTACCTGGGCATGGCCCTCTGCGTCCTGTTCGTGCGGGCGGACGTGGCGGCGGAGGTGTTCGGCCGCATCTTCAGGGAGGCCTTCACCGGCGCCGCCGCCGACGGGCGGCGCCTTGGGCATCGGCTTCCAGCAGGCGATGATGATCGGCGTCCGTCGAGCCGCCTTCTCGAACGAGGCCGGGCTCGGCACGGCGACGCTCGCTCACGGCGCGGCGAGGACGAACGAGCCCGTGCGGGAGGGGCTGGTGGCGATGCTCGGCCCCTTCATCGACACGATCGTCGTCTGCTCTCTCACCGCCTTCGTCATCCTCTCCAGCGGCCTCCCGACCGGCGGCGAGATCGCCGGCGTTTCGCTGACCGCGGACGCGGTCGAGAGCGCCCTGGGCACGCCGGGCCGCGCCCTGCTGGTGTTGATCGTCATGATGTTCGCGGTCTCGACGATGGTCAGCTACTCGTACTACGGCAAGCGCTGTTTCGGCTGGCTGTTCGGCGCGAAGCGGGACGGCCTCTACACCTGGTTCTACCTCGCGGGCATCTTCGTCGGCGCCTGGTGGAGCGCCGACATGGTGATCAACCTGATCGACACCGCCCTGGCCTTGATGGCGGCGCCGAACCTGATCGCTACGCTGCTTCTGGCGCCCAAGGTCAAGGCGGCGGCGACCGACTACTTCGGCCGGCTGCGGGCGAAGCGGCTGCGCGACTGAACGCGTCCGTCGGCGGTTCGGCGGCATTCGGCGGCGATCCGGAACGGGAAGCCGCAATCCGGTTTCCGCGACGTAGAGTGCGACGCCATGGGGCGACCGGTCCTTGCGGCGTTGCTGGCGTTGGCCGCCGCTTCCGCCGAGGCGGTGGATCCGTGCGGCATCGACTTTGCGTCTGCGAGCCCGGAGCGCCCGATCGGGAACGTGCCGGTCTGGGACCTGCCTCCCGCCGGCCAGTGGCGGGTCGTCCGCCGGGACGCCGGGCAACGCATCCGGGAGGGTTGCGGCGTCGGCGTCATCGAGGCCCCGCTGGCGTCGGTTCGCGAGGTCCTGGACGCGGCGGACGAGTTCGATGCGTTCATCCCGGGCATTCTCGAGTCCGACGTCGAGCCGATCGCTCCCGGCGTCTATCTGAACAGCCAGGTGCTGGACGTGCCGTACCCGTTTCGAGACCGTCGCTACACCGTCCGCATCGAGTCCGGCGTACTCGACGCCGTCGCGGGCGGCGGCTGGCGGGCGCGCTGGAGCTACGTCGAAGGTTCCGGCAACGTGCGCGAGAGCGCCGGCTCCTGGACCCTCGTGCCGGCCGGACCGGAGCGCACCGTCGTGATCTACCGCCTGCTGGTCGATCCGGGCGGAAGATTGCCGACCTGGATCCTCGACCGGGCGGCGCCGCGCGTCATGCGACGGATCCTTCGCGCCGTCAGGGAACGGGTGCTGGGCGGCCCTGGTCGATCCTCCCGAGGGCGATGACGACGTTCTGGCCGCCGAAGCCGAAGGCGTTGACGAGCGCCACGGCCGTGGGGTGAGCGCGGGCCCGGTTCGGGACGTAGTCAAGTCGCAGTCCGGATCCGGCCGTTCCAGGTTGATCGTCGGCGAGATGACGCCCTCCTCGATCGTCTTGACCGCGGCGAGGACGGACACCGCGCCGGCGGCGCCCAGCATGTGGCCGACCTGGGACTTGGTGGCGGTGACGGCGACCTCCCGGGCCCGGTCGCCGAGCGCGGCCTTGATGGCCAGCGTTTCGGCGACGTCGCCCAGCGGCGTCGCCGTGCCGTGGGCGAACACCGCGTCGACGTCGCCGGGGTCCGTGCCGCTCGACTCGAGGGCCCGGCTCATGGCGGCCGCCGCGCCCGAGCCGTCGGGCCTTGGCGCGGTCAGATGGTGCGCGTCGGCGGTCACGGCGCCGCCGCGCACTTCGGCGTAGACGCGGGCGCCTCGTCGCTCGGCGTGTCGTTCCGTCTCGATCACGAACGCCGCGGCGCCTTCGCCGAACACGAAGCCGTCCCGGTCCATGTCGAACGGACGGCTGGCGCCCTCGGGATCGTCGTTGCGGGTCGACAGCGCCTGCAGGCGGGAGAACGTGGCGATGATCAGCGGCGTGATGCCGGCCTCGGCGCCGCCGGCGATCACCGCGTCGACTTCGCCCGAGCGGGAGAAGACGGTAGGCCTCGAGCAGGGCGTAGTTGCCGCTTGCGCACGCCAGCGTCGAGGTCGTGGTCGGCCCCGTGATGCCGAGTTCGATCGAGATCAGGCAGGACACGGCGTTCGGCATGACGTCCGTGACCAGGAACGGGTTCGCTTGCTGCGGTCCCCGGGCGACGAGTCTCCGCGTGCCGCTCTCCATGCTGCCCAGACCGCCGCCGCCGGTGTTGAAGGCGATGCCGTAGCGGTGGGTCGCGGCGGGATCGACGGCAAGGTCCGCGTCGGCCACCGCCTGCTTGGCGGAAGCGACCGCGAAGTGGGTGGCGCGGGCGAGCCGGCGCGCCGCCTTGTTCTCCAGCCACTCCCTGGGCTCGAAGTCGCGCACTTCGCAGGCGATCCTGACCTTGAAGTCCTCGGTGTCGAACGCGGTGATCGGGCCGGCGCCCGAGGCGCCGGCCTTCATCCCGCGCCAGAACGTGTCGACGTCGTTGCCGACGGGAGTCACGGCGCCGAGTCCGGTGATCACGATCCGGCCGTTGTCCCTCGCGGCCGTCGCGTCCGTCGCGCGCATGGCGCGAGGATAGCGCGAGGACGGCGCCGCGGCCGCCGGGCTCTCGTCGCGACGCGCACGTCCACCGCGGGCTGCCAGGCGGCCGCGCCGGGGTTGACCCGATCCGCTTGAGGTGACAGGGTTCTTTCATTCGCTCGGACAACTCGGCGCTTCGCCGAAGAGGAGTATGGCCAACGTCATGAAACTCGGAACTAGCGTGTCTTCTCGATCAGCCGTGGCGTTGGCCGCGGTTCTCGCCGTCGCGGCGCCGCTCGCGGCCCAGGAGTTCGAGCCGAAGCGGCTGTCGGACGGCCGCCCGGATCTGAACGGCATCTGGCAGGCCCTGAACGAGGCGAACTACGATCTCGAGTTGCACATGGCGCGGGCCGCCATGCAGTTGCGCGAGGGTCCGCACGGCCCGCTGCCCGCGGCCGAGGTTCTCAACTTCGGCGCCGTCGGCTCGGTGCCGCCGGGCATGGGCGTGATCAAGGGCGGCGGCAAGATCCCGTACACGGACGCCGCCCTGGCAAGGAAGATGGAGAACATGGCGAACTGGTCCACGCGGGATCAGGAGGTCTTCTGCTATCTGCCGGGCGTGCCGCGCGCGACCTACATGCCGCAGCCGTTCCAGATCTTCCACAGCGAGAACGCGATCTTCATCGCCTACCAGTACGCCGGCGCGGTCCGGGACATCTACCTGGAGGATCCGAAGCCTGCGCAGATCGACAGCTGGATGGGCATGTCCTACGGTCGCTGGGACGGCGATACCCTGGTCGTCGAGGTCAACGGCCTGCTCGCCAAGGACTGCGCCGAGCGCGAGGAAGACATGCCCGGCTGCGGCGGCTGGCTGGACCGGTCGGGCAACCACTACAGCAACCAGTTGACGGTGGTGGAGCGCTACACGCTGTCCGGTCCCAACCACATCCACTACGAGGCGACGCTGACGGACCCGCAGGCGTACACCGAGCCGTGGACGATCGAGATGCCGCTCTACCGGCGGATGGAGCCGAACGCCCGGCTGATGGACTTCCGTTGCGTCGAGTTCGTGGAAGAGCTGATGTACGGCGAGTACCGGCGGAATCCGCTGCCGCGGATGCGGCTGGTCGACTAGCAGCCCGTGGTGGAAGTGCGCGTGGCGCCGAGAGCGGTCAGGGGGTCGTCCGGCAAGGCGGGACGAGGGAGCAGTTCGGGCCAACTTCGACCGAAGAGCAACGATGCCGGGCGGGATGGTTGGCCGCTCGAATGCAGCGCGACGTTCGCCACGAGCTGCTAGAGGCCCGGACGCGGCCCGGCGCCGCCCGGGGAAAGGAACGGACCGATGCTTGATCGCAGGTTGATTTCGCTGGCGGCGGCGCTGGCCGCGGCGTCGGCGCCGCTGGCGGCGGCGGGCGACGGGGAGATTCCGCGGACTCCCTCCGGCCGCCCGGACATCTCCGGCCACTACAACGTCGCCACGCTGACGCCGCTGGCGCGGCCGCCGGCCTTCGGCGACAATCTCTATCTGACCGGGGAGGAAGCGGACGAGATCGCCGAGCAGGAGCGCGAGCGCATGCGGGAGGAGGCGCGCGTCAGCGATCCCGATCGCGAGGCGCCCCCGGAAGGCGGCGACGGTTCCCCTGGTGCGGCCGGCAACGTCGGCGGCTACAACGCCTTCTGGATCGACCGGGGAACGGACGTCTTCGAGGTCGACGGCAAGTTTCGCACATCGATCATCATCGACCCGAAGAACGGCCGCCACCCGCCGTTGACCGAGGCTGCCGCGAAGCGCCTCGCCGCCCGGCGGGCGTTCTTCCGCGCCAACACCGGGGAGGCCTGGTGGCTCGAGCGCGAAGGTCCCGGCCCCTACGACGATCCGGAGTTGCGGCCGCTCGCGGAACGCTGTCTGCTCGGCTTCAGCTCCACCGGCGGACCGCCGATGCTGCCGGCGCTTTACAACAACCTGAAGCGGATCGTCCAGACCGAGGACCACGTGATGATCCTGGTCGAGATGGTTCACGACGCCCGTGTCGTCCGCGTCGGCGGCAAGCACGCGCCGGCTTCGGAGCGGCGCTGGATGGGCGACTCGATCGGCTGGTGGGAAGGCGACACCCTGGTCGTCGACACGACGAACTTCACGGACAGGCCGGCGCTCCGGTCGGCGAGCCGCGATCTGCACGTGGTCGAACGGTTCACGCCGATGGGCCGGGATCACCTGCGCTACGAGTTCACCGTCGAGGATCCGAACGTGTGGACCGCGCCGTGGAGCGGCGAGTACGCCTGGCCCCGAAGCGACGCCCTCCTCTACGAGTACGCCTGTCACGAAGGCAACTACGCCCTCGGCAACATCATGCGCGGCGCCCGCCTGCTGGAGGAGGACGCCGTCGCGGCGGCCTCCGGGGAGTGACATGCCATGGAACGAACAACGCCGCACACTGGGTGCGCCGACGCCCTCGCCGGCCTTCCGGGGGCGTGTTCCCCGCGCGGCGGCGCCGCCTCGCTGCGGGCTGCTAGAGTCGTCTGCCCGGATCGCTGGGATGCGTGCCGTTCACGTGTTCGACCGACCGGGCAATCCCACGGATCGCCCACACCTGCACCACAACCCGAGGAGTGAGAGACAGCCATGAACAAGCGAGCCATGATCATCACGGGGATCAGTCTGGCCGTCGCGGCCATCGCGGTGACGGCGGAGCTTTCGGCGCACCACGCGTTCGGCGCCGAGTTCGACCCGAACCGTCCGCTGCTGCTGAAGGGCCCGGTCGTCAAGGTCGAGTGGGTCAATCCGCACACCTGGATTCACATGGAGCACACCGAGGAAGACGGCGCGAAGCACGTCTGGATGGTCGAGGGCGGCACGCCCAACACCCTGCTGCGCCGCGGCCTCTCCCGAGACGACCTGCAGCCCGGCACCGTCATCATCGTCGACGGCTACCAGAGCAAGGACCGCTCACGGCGCGCGAACGGTCGTGACGTGACCTTCGAGGACGGCAGCAAGATCTTCATGGGCTCGTCGGGTACCGGCGCGCCGCGCGACGGCCGCGACCCGACCGAGCCGCCTCGGTAGACCGCCCCTCGGCAGACCGTCGTCGGTCGCGCGCGGGTTCCGTCGCGCGGGTCTTGTCGCCGCGGGTCGTCCGGCCCGCGGCGCTACTGACGGAACCGGTTCGGATCGTTGGCCCAGTACTGTGCGTGGCAGCCGGCGCAGGCGAAGTAGACCTGCTCGCCGGTGTCGAACACGCCCTGGACGTCGCGCGCGTCGGCCGCCTGCATCGCGGCGTCGCCGGCGTCGATCAACTGCCGGCACCAGGCGATCCAGTCCTCGTCGTCCACCTTCCGGCGGTCCATCATCAACAGGTTGCCCGACTCGGCGACAGCGACCGCCGCGTTGCGCACCAGAGCCCATTCTTCGTCGGTCTCCGGCCGGATGCTTTCTTCGCCCTCGACGCTGATGATCCAGCCGACCGAAGCCCAGAGCCGGTCGGCGGCCGGTTCGATGACCGACGCCATCAGAAGTCGCGTACCCGCGACCTCGCGGAACGGCGCCGCCGCGCCCTCGCCGCCGCCGCAGGCCGAGAACGCGGCGAGCAACACCGCCGCCGCCGATGCCGCCAGCCGCGATCCCGCCCGCCCCCCACGGGTCGGCGCGGAAGAACCCCTGCCGGCGTTCCTGGGGGCCATCGTCACGACGGCGCAGTGTAGCAACCCTCGGCGCCCCCCACCGGTCGCGCCGACGCCCTCGTCGGCTTTCCGGGTGTGTTCCCCGCGCGACAGCGCAGCCCGTCGGCCGCGACGCCGCTGGCGGCGCTCGGGCTTCGCGACCGCTCCGTTTGCGTCACCGCAGGTCCAGGCGATGCGTTCTGCCGATGCGCCGCGCATCCCGGTCTCCGACGCCCGCCTCGGCGGCGAACCGCGGCCAGGCGGCGACCGCGACGAGCACCTGGTCGATCACGCGGTTTGCGAGCGGCGCCTTCAGCCCGGACGTTTCCGCGAATTGGCGCAAGTCGGTGCGTTCGAAACCGCGGCGCTTGCCCGCCAGGCTCATCTGGTGCTGGCCCGTCCAGCGACCGACCGGGTTGTAGGCGTAGACCACGTCGTATGCCGGCGCCAATCGCCAATCGCCGCCGCGGTTCATCAGGAACGCAATGTTCTTGACGTGGTCGTCCTGGTTGCGGGCCGCAACGTTGAAGACGGCGCGACGGTACTGCTCCTCGACTGCCGCCATTCCGAGACCGAGTCGGCGGATCGTCTCCATTGCCTGCTCGTAGGCGTAGGCGCCGGGCGCCCTGTAGTCGAAGTGCCTCAGGGCGGCGAGGGACTGCATGTGTACCTTGCGCCCCTTGTCGTCACGGTCGAACCGACGGGTCATGAGGTTCACGTGGGCGTTGTCAATCATCCGTGTCGTCGGCCCAGGACCACGGCGCCTTCGGCGGTTCGGCCTTCCTGGGGCGCGCCCGCCGCCGTTCCCGGTTGCTGCCTGAATCCACCCGCTCGATCGGCCGGATCTCCCGCGCCGGCACGGCGTTCAAGAGACCGTCGGCCACGTCGAGGGCGATTGCCAGTCGCAGCACGTTGTCCAGGTTGGAGGGTTGTCCGGCCTCGATCCGGCGAAGGGTCCGCAGTCCGATTCCCGCGTCTTCGGCCAGCGCTCGCTGCGTGACGTTCCTCGCCAGACGCAGGTTCGCGAGCCGACGCCCCAGCTCCGCCCGCAGGGCGCCGGACGTCAGGTCGCGATGTGAGATAAAAGCCACAACTGGCCTCTTGTAGCCGGATTGCGACCGCAAGAGGCCGTATGTTGCCTCAAACGAAAGAGCGAATCAAGAGGCGTTTCCGTTGCCGACACGCACGGCGCGCGATCCGCCCCGCGTCGGGCGGACGGGCCGTCAATCGACCCGAGTCTTCCAGACGTCGCCGTGGGCGGTGATTTGCACGGCGGTCGGCGCCGCCCAGTGCGTGCCGACGACGGTGATGCCGGTGTCGCTGAACCGCTCGCAGAAGCCGCGGCGGGCGGCGATGGCGGCTTCGCGGTCGATGTCCGCGATGGAACACCAGTCCGGGTGCGCACACTGGCAGGGGTGGTGCATGACGTCGCCGGAGATCACGCCTTCCTCGCTGCCGGAAGAGACGGCGATGCTGCAGTGGCCCGGCGTGTGGCCGGGAGTGGGGAAGAAGCCGAGATCGGGGTTGATCCGGTGGTCGCAGTCGACGAGGTCGACGAGTCCCGCCTCGAACACCGGCGCCACCGAGTCGCCGAAGACGTCGCCCCAGTTGGTCTCGCCTTCGTCCCTCCAGTACTCGAACTCGGGCCGGGCCATCAGGTAGCGGGCGTTGGGGAAGGTGGGCGTCCACTCGCCGTCGACCTTCATCGTGTTCCAGCCCACGTGGTCGACGTGGAGGTGGGTGCAGACGACCAGATCGACCTGCTCGCGAGGGAAGCCGGCGTCGCGGATCTCCTGGAGGAACGGACCGTCGAGCTCGTTCCAGGCCGGCAGCGTGCGCTTCTTGTCGGCGCCGACGCAGGTGTCGACGACGATCCTGAGTCCCCGCGACTCGACCAGGAAGGCCTGGACGATCATCTTGAGCCGCTCGCCGTTCGGCGTCACGAAGTGCGGCTCGAGCCAGTCGAGATCGGCCGCCAGGTTCTCCGGCGTGGCGTCCGGCAGCAGGAAAGAGGCCGGAACCGGGTAGTCGATCTCGATGATCGGGGTGATCGATACGTCGCCGATCCGGATGCCCATGCGCCGTTCTCTCGCCAGGCCCGGGCGTCAGCGGGTGAGCCAGGCGAACTTCTGCGGCTTGCGCTGCGCCTTCGGATCGATCAGGACGTTGACCAGCGCCGGTCGGTCGGAGGCGAGCGCCTTGTCCAGCGTCGGCCCGAGGTCGGCGACCTGTTCGACGCAGTAGCCCACGCCGCCGAACGCCTCGATGACGCGCTCGTACCTGGCGCCCAGCGTGTAGGTCGACGGCGGCAGCGGCTGGCCCGGGACGTACTCGCTGACGCCGCCGCCGATGCCGTTGTTGTTGATCACGACGAAGGTGATGGGCAGGTCGTAGCGGCAGGCGACTTCGACCTCCATGCCGGAGAACCCGAACGCCGAGTCCCCCTGGACGCAGATCGTGCGCCGGTCGGGATGGACCGCGGCGGCGGCGATTGCGAGTCCCGTGCCGACGCCCATCGTGCCGAACGTGCCGGCGTCGAGCCGCTTGCGCGGCGCCATGTTCGGCAGCACGGTGCGGGAGATGTCCATCGTGTTCGCGCCTTCGGCGACGACCATGTCCCGCGGTTCCAGGCGGTCGGCGATCTCGCGCAGGGCGCGGTAGTAGCCCATCGGCTCGCTGTCGTCCTCGAGCATCGCCTGCACCGCGGCCTGGTTTCGGGTCGCGCTCTCGCGCAGCTTCACGAGCCACTCGTTGTCGACCGACAGCGCGAAGGGATCGGCGTCGAGCGCCTCGTTCAACTGCGCGGTCACCGCCCGCGCGTCGCCGACCATGCCGACCTCGGTCGGCACGTTCGTGCCGATCTCCTCCGCGTTGAGGTCGATCTGGAGCACCCGCACTCCCTTCCTGAAGCGCGGCGGCAGTCCGAAGTGGAGGATCCAGTTGAGCCGGGCGCCGATCAGCAGGATCGCGTCGGCGTTCTGGAGCGCGAAGGAGCGCGCCGGCGAGATCAGGCGGGGATCGTCGTCCGAGACGACGCCCTTGCCCATCGGCGTCGGCAGCACGGGCAGGTTCGTGCGCTGGACGAACCGGCGCACCTCGTGCTCGGCGCCGGCGTAGGCCGCCCCCTTGCCGACGATGACCAGCGGGTTCTTCGCTTCGCGCAGAACCGCCACGGCACGCTCGACGTCCCTCGGATCGGCGAGCGAGATCGGCGGCGCCGGGCAGCGAGGGGGTTGCTCGACGTCTTCCTCGTCGACCTGGGCGGTCAGGACGTCGTTCGTCAGGTTCAGGTAGGAAGCGCCAGGCCGGCCGTAGATCGACGTGCGGACCGCCTGCTCCACGTAGAACGGCGCTCGGCGAGCGGCGTCGATCTCGGCCGAGTACTTCGAGAACGGCCGCGCCGCCTCGACCTGGGGGCACTCCTGGAAGGCGCCCTGGCCGTTCTGGTAGCGGTCGTTGGCGCCGCCCAGCAGCACCATCGGCCAGCAGTTCTTCTCCGCGTTGGCGAGACCCGCGATGCCGTGCACCATGCCCGGACCCGACACCGCGAGGCAGGCCCCGGGCCGCCCCGTCAGGTAGCCGACCGCCCCCGCCGCGTAGCTGGCCGCCTGTTCGTTGCGGAAGCCGTAGTACTGGATGCCCGCCTGCTGGGCCGCGTGCGCGACCCCGTAGACGGGGAAACCGACGATGCCGAACATGTAGTCGACGCCCTGCCGCTTCAGGCTGCGGGCGATCAGGGCGGCGCCGGTGGTCGTCGTCATCTCGTGGCAGTCTCCTGGCCGTCCGTTGCGCGCGCAACGATAACCCGGTTTCCGGCTCGGCGCGGTCGAGCGTCACGGCCGCGGCCGGGAAGACGCCGCAGAAGCTCGTCGCGCTGGCGCTGCCGTAGGCGTTTCCCTCGGGCCGGTTTCGACCGAGGAGCAACGATGCCGGGCGGGATGGCTGGCCGCTCGAATGCGGCGCGACGTTCGCCGCGGGCTGCGAGGGGCGGCGGCGCCGCGGTCCCCGCGCCGCCGCACCGGCCTCCTGGCCGGCTACGTCCGCGGCCGCAGGTCGTACGCAACGGCCTCGCGGTCGTTGCGCACCAGCAGGATGCCCTCGGCGATCGCCGGGTTGTTCCAGGTCCGTCCGGAGACGGCCGGCAGCGCGGCGAGTTCCTGGTGGCTTTCGGGCGTCGCGCGCACCAGGACGAGCTGACCCCGTTCCGTCGTGATCAGCAGGCGCCCCGAAGCGAGCAGAACCTGGCCGTGGCCGTAGCGGCCGCCCTTCCACATGCGGTCGCCCGTCTCGGCGTCGACGCAGGCGAGGATGCCGTCGTCCAGCCCGTAGACGTAGCCGTCGTGGAACACCGAGGTCGAGAAGGTGTTCTTCATCCGGTTGTTGAACCAGACCTCGCTCACCGACGCGGTGTTCGCCTCGAGATCGGCTTCGATTTCGAGCACCGCGGCGCCGTGGCCGTAGCCGGACGAGACGAAGATGCGGTTCGGCGCCACCTGGAGCGGCTGCGCGGCGTTGATGCCGTTCATCGTGGCCCAGGGCCGGCGCCAGTAGGTTTCGCTGCCGTCGACGGCGATTCCCGTCACCTGATCGGCGCCGATCAGGACGATCTGGGCGAGGCCGTCCAGCGTGAAGACGGCCGGCGCGGCGTAGGCGCCCTGAGCGTCGAGCGCCCGCCAGCGAATCGCGCCGGTCTGCAGCTCATAGGCGATCACGGCGCCGTCGGGGCCTCCGGGCGCGACGAGGACCGCTCCGTCCAGAAACGCCGGCGACGCCGCCATGCCCCAGATCAGGTTCGCGGCCCCCGAGTCCTCCAGAATGTTCGTCCGCCAGATCGAAGCGCCGGTCGCGGCGTCGAGCGCCCGCAATTCGCCGGTGGCGCCGAGCGCGACCAGCACGCTCCCGACCAGGGCCGGCGTGGCGCGGGGTCCGTCTCCCCCCATGCTCTCCTCGAAGCGGGCCTCCCAGCTCGCGTTCCAGCGTTCGACCCCGGTCAGCAAGTCGTAGGCGGCGACGGTTTCCCGCTCCCTTCGCTGTTCGATCGTGTAGGCGAGGCCGTCGCCGACGACGAAGGACGCGTAGCCGCCGCCGACCGGGATGCGCCAGAGCTCCGGCGGGCCTTCGCTCGGCCAGGCCGTGTCGATCGGCTCGGGATAGCGGCCGTCCATGTGGAGACCGCGGTAGTAGGGCCAGGAGTCGGGCGCCGGCGTCGCGGCGGCCGGCGCGGGTTCGGCGATCCGGGCAGCCTGGGCGGGGGCGGACGCCTCCGCCCGGTCCCGGTGCGTCTCGATCGCCCGATAGTGGCGCTCCTCGTGGTGAAAGTCGAGTTGCGGCATCAGACCGCCCGTGATCTGAAGGTGCATTCCCGTCGTCAGGTTCAGCGCCACCGCCAAGCCGACGGCCGCCGCCGCGGAGATGCCGGTCCACTTCAGAAAGGCGAGAAGGCGGCTTCGCTTTCGGGTCTTCGTCATGCCGGCATCCTACCCCCTGGCGATCGGCTGACCCGTCGCGGCTCGCCGGCATCAGCGTGATCGACCTCGATCGCCTGTCGCTCGAGGCCTCGTCACGTCGTCTCCAACCCGACCGAGTACACGAAACGCCGACAAGCCGGAACCTCTTCGGAGCTGCTGGAGCTACACGCCGGAGAGGGGCACTCAGGGTACCCCGGAACCGCGCCACGCCGTCGTAGGAAAACAACGCCGGTAGCTCGAATCGGATTCATGAGCTGGCTCGCCAGCGCCATCCTGCCCGCTCTCAGCAGTCTGCGGGGCGACTCAAATGGTGCCGCGGGCCGATATCTCCCGCCTCTTCACCAACGCAGCCGCAAAAAAGCCGGGCCAGGAGAACCGAAGTCATGACATACTGCGTGGAATGTTGGACTGCACCGTCGGATGGGACCATCGGCCCGAAGCCGCAGCGAACTCGTGCGCTGGAATCGTCCGCAACCCGCGGCTGCTGCTCGGTGCGGCCAACTTGGCGGAGCTGCGCGCGGTTCTTCGCCGGCGGGTTGCTAGCCCGGTCTGCGTCGTGGCGGTGCGTCTGCTGCTGCTGACCGGACACCTGCCGGGTAAGATACGCTGACTGCGGTGGTCGGACGTCCAGCGCGTCTTGGTCCAGAAGCAGGACTCGTTCACTGGGTGCGCCGACGCCCTCGTCGGCCTTCCATGTGGGTTCCCTGCGCGACAGCGCAGCCCGACGACTGCGAACTCCACCAAGGATGCGGAAGGTACAATACGGTAGGGATTCAGCAAAGGAAGGCGGATTCACGATGGCAAAGTCACCGGGGGCAGATCTATCGGAGTGCTTGAAAGACATGAAGTTTGGAACTATCCTTGCGGATCCGCCGTGGCGTTTTGCAAACCGTACGGGGAAAGTAGCTCCTGAGCATCGTAGGCTGTCACGATACGGCACCCTCTCCCTTGACGAGATAGCGGCTCTTCCGATTGCCGATCATGTCACCGATAGAGCGCACTGTTATCTCTGGGTGCCTAATGCACTCTTGCCGTGGGGTCTAAGGGTTCTATCCGCTTGGGGGTTTGACTATAAAACCAACATTATTTGGCATAAGGTGCGCAAGGATGGCGGTCGGAAGATCGCGTTCGACAAGTTCCACGTGGCGGCCCACCTAGGCGACGCCGTGAACAAGGTCCGCAGTCAGGAGCACCGGCAGCTGCAGAAGGCAGGCGACGACAGCCTGGCCTCGACGCGCCATCTGTGGCTGTACCACCCGGATCGGGTGCCGGCGGGCCACAGACTCCGCTTCGAGGAGTTGATCTCCGGCACGTCGAAGACGGCTCGCTGCTGGCACCTGAAAGAGGTGGCGATGATGATGTGGGAGACCCGTGACCGGGCGGAGGCGCGCGCGATCTTCAATGGCTGGTACTCCTGGGCCATTCGCAGCCGCCTGGCGCCGATGAAGAACGTGGCGCGGATGCTGAAGGCTCACCTCGAGGGAGTGCTGAACGCCATCGAACGAGGAGTCACCAACGCACGACTCGAAGGCATCAACTCGGTCATCCAGTCGCTCAAGAAAACCGCCCGCGGCTATCGAAATCGAGACCGATACCGCACCGCCATCTACTTCAAACTCGGAGGACTCGACCTCTACCCCGATTCTCTTACATTCCACACGAAACCCTGAAGAGCCTGCGGGACAAGTTCGGGAGCGCAACAACCCATTGGGATAAGCTGTTAGAGCGGATCCGGCGGGGGGTTAGAAATCCCTGCCCGCTACTCTTGGTTGGCATTCCGGTCGCATCTGTTCACCAGGATGAGCTTGATTGAAAATGAAGTCAACACGGGCTGGCAAGTTCTGGTGTTGCTGCGGGCAAGACGCTGGCTCTTGGCGACAGGACCAAGGCGTGGAAGGCGTCGTTCATGGGAGCGTCCGCGAGTCTACACGACCGCATGTTGACTCGAGGCAGTCGGGGTGACTCCTGGCGCGCTGCCCGCGGACTGCGCCTCGTCGCTCTATCGAACGTCCTTGCGCGCGGCGCCGGCCTTCGCGGGTCAGGACCACGCCTGGCGGTGCGACCGCGACCACGGCAGGCTGGTCGAGGCCGAAGCGCTGCTGGAGCTGGTCGCCGCCGTAGATCACGATCTTCTCGCGGCGGCGGCCCGTTTGCTCCAGGATCGCGCCGACCCGTCGCGGGGCGTTGAGCAGGCGGTTCGTAGCCGTCTGCGAGGACTTCAGCTCCACCACGATGAGCTGGTCGCTGCGTTCGACGATCAGGTCGGCTTCCGCGCCGCTTCGGTTCCGGTAGAAGCTCAGACTTCCGTTCTCGCCTCGATTCGCGCGGTGCTTCACGATCTCGGTGACCATCGACGTCTTGAACAGGGCGCCTCGCAGCGGATGCGTCCGCAACTGCTCCGCGGAGCACGGCGGTGCGTCCCGCCAGGGACTGACTGACGGTCCTGAGCAGAGCCGGCTGATTCAAGGTGGCGCGTTGAATCGGCCGGGCTGAGGACGCCGCGTCGAAGCGTAGTCCCAAACAAAGGTGAGCCTGAACCGTGGGCAGTACTGGAGTGATGCGAGCTATGGTCGAATTTCGTGTATGGGGGTTGAGTGAGGCGGCGTGCCCTGCTGAGATCGGTTTACTTGAATCGACGACAGCAAAGGAGGCACGCCGTGACGGACAGTACAGTGATTTCTCTGGAGGAGCGAGGGTCGTTCAAGGACGCGTTGACGGACGTTCTTCGGGCTGGGGCCAAGAAGCTGATTGCAGTTGCCGTGGAGGCGGAGTTGGCGGAGTTGCTCTCGTCGACCGCTGGGAGGCGGCTGGTGGACGGTCGTTCGGCGGTGGTTCGGAACGGGTACCAGCCGGCGCGTGAGGTCGTGACCGGGATCGGTCCGGTGTCTGTGCGGATTCCCCGGATTCGCAGCCGGGACGGTTCTCCGGTGACGTTCCGTTCGGCACTGGTGCCTCCGTACGTTCGGCGTAGTCGTTCGCTGGACGCGGCGATTCCCTGGCTGTACCTGAAGGGCGTGGCCGCGGGGGAGATGAGAGAGGCTCTTTCGGCGCTGGTCGGCGAGGATGCCGGGGGCTTGTCGGCGAACGTGGTGAGCGGGGATTGTCCCGTTTTCTGTTGAACTTCGGATGGCGGCTCGTGTGTGTTGAAGAATGTTAAGCGGCCTTGGTTTGGTGGTCAACGTGACGTGCTCGTCGTTCGAGAGCACGGATGAGTTCTGGCATGTCTCGGTAGCCTCTGACGCGGTGGAAGCGTGATTGCGCATCGACGAGGGCTGCGGCGACCCAGCGCTGGATCATGGCGCCGCCCCGCCAGCGCTTGACGTTGCGGGTGTAGCGCCCGACGGAGCTGTTGAGGCTCTCGATCGGATTGGTGCTGCGCATGGTCTTCTGGAGAGCTCCGGCGAGGCCGAGTTCGAGCACGGTGACGGTCTCCTCCATGCCTTCCCGTAGGGAGGCCGCTGCGCCGGGGTGCTCCCGTTCGAGATGACTGGCGAGCTGCCGCAGACGCCTCAAGGCCGTCTTGGCGGATTTGCTGTCCCAGGCCTTGCGGAGCGCCCGGCGAATCGAGGCTCGCTTCTCTTCGGGCAGGTGTTCCTCGACGTTCCGGGCCTTGTGGACCTGGCAGCGCTGCACCGTCGCGGCGTCGCCGAAGACCTCCCTGATCGCGCGGCGCAGGGCCTTGCTGCCGTCGATGACGAACAGCAACGGCTTCGCCGTCGAAAGGCCCCGCTCCACCAGGTCGGCGAGAAGAGCGCGGACCACCGCCGTGTTCTCCGTCGAACCCTCGCGAAGGCCAAGAACCCGCTTGTGACCGGACGACGAAACGCCCAAGGCGATCAGAATGCAGTGGCCACCGATGTACTTCGCGTCCACGCACAACACGCGGATGTCCTCGTCTTCCAGCGACGACGACAGGAACTTCTCCATCTGCCGCATCGACAGCGCCTTGAAGCGACGAGACACCGAACTCCTGGAAGCCGAACGACGGTCCGAACCCGCTGCCGCCGTGTCCAGCGACCGCCGGTAGTTCCGCGTCGACACGCCCGAAGCGATCGCTTCCATCGTGTGACTGAGGTGGTCCCGGAAAACTGGACAGGTGGCTAAGGTGTAGTCCTTGACCTTCAGGAGGGACCGGGAATGACGGGCAAGCGTCGGAAGTTCACGGCCGCATTCAAGTCGAAGGTGGCGCTGGAGGCTCTGCGTGAGGAGAAGCCGATCGCGGCGATCGCGTCGCGTCACGGTGTGCACCCGAACCAGGTGAGCAGTTGGAAGCGGAAGGCGGTCGAGGGGCTGAGAGAGACCTTCTCAGGCGGTCCTTCTCGTCGCCGGGAGCACGAGGAGGAGATCAGGGACCTGCACGCGAAGATCGGGGAGTTGACGGTCGAGCGGGATTTCTTGTCGAGAGGGCTCGGGCATTGAGCCGTCCCGAGCGCAGGAGGATGATGAAGCGGGAGGACGCAGCGCTGAGCGTCTCCCGTCAGTGCCGTCTGCTCGACCTCTCGCGCTCATCGCTGTACTACCGTCCGAAGGGCGAGAGCGAGGAGACGCTGGCGCTGATGCGCCGGATCGACGAGCTGTTCCTGCGGTACCCGTTCTACGGTTCCCGGCAGCTGGTTCGCCACCTGCGCCGGGAGGGAATCCGCGTCGGTCGTCACCGGGTGCGTCGACTGATGCGGCTGATGGGGATTGCGGCGATCCACCAGGCGCCGCGGACCAGCGTTCGGCATCCGGCGCACAAGGTCTACCCGTATCTGCTCAGGGAGTTGCCGATCAGTCGTCCGAATCACGTCTGGTGCGCGGACATCACGTACATCCCGGTTCGTTCGGGCTTCCTGTACCTTGTGGCGACCATGGACTGGGCGACTCGCCGTGTCCTGTCATGGCGGCTGTCGAACACTCTGGACGCGTCTTTCTGCGTCGAGGCCCTCGAAGACGCGCTGAGCCGTTTCGGCCAGCCCGAGATCTTCAACACGGACCAGGGCGTCCAGTTCACCGGCGCGACGTTCACGGGCCGTCTCCAGGAAGCCGGCATCCGGATCTCGATGGACGGTCGGGGCCGCTGCCTGGACAACGTGTTCATCGAGCGGTTGTGGCGGTCGCTCAAGTACGAGGCGGTCTACCTGCACGAGCTCTCGGATGGGATCGAGGCGCGCCGGGTCATTGGCGGGTGGATCGCCTACTACAATGGTCTCCGTCCTCATTCGGCACTGGACGGCCTCACCCCCGCCGAGGTCTACCGCGGCGCCGAGCATCACGTTCCCACAGACCAGCTCCATGCAGGCGACAACGGCCGTATTCCACAGGCTTCCACAGGTTTTCCACAGGCTTCCGCAGCTCCGACTACGACTGCGGATGCCTGACTCACATACCCATGAACCACACCTTGGCTTCGCTCCGAAACTGTCCAACGAACCGGGACCACCTCCGACGGTCCATCGCGTCGCGAGACGACGCCCACTCGAACGACTCGAGACGCACCTCGCCCTCCGGACCCCGTATCCGCAGACGCTGAATCTCCATCCGGGCGCCGCCCAGCGTCACCTGACTCGGAGCGCTGCCCGCGCGCCACACCGAACGAGCATCCTGGTGACGACCCTTCGCCCCGCACCGCAACTCCCGCTCCTTCTCCATCAACTGCGCCAAGGCAGAACGGCCTGTCTCAACGCACAGATCCTGAAAGCTCGACAGACCGTCGAACAACGAGGACGATGCCTCCAACAGACCAAGCCCCGACCCCGACGACGAGCTGCTCCTTCTCTCTTGCCGATTCCCTTCCCGACTGCGATGATTCGCCATGGGTGGCGTCTCCTTTCTTTCGCTGGAACCGGCCCGCTCACCGGGCCGGGTGAGCCGCCACCCTACTCCCAAAGTTCAACAGCCGGCGGGACATCCCCGGTGAGCGGCCTGAAGCGGGAATGGGAGAAGGAACACCGGGCGTGGTCGCAGCGCGACCTGAGCGGCGAGCGCTATGTGTACTTGTGGGCTGACGGCATCTACAGCGGTCTGCGGGGTACTTCGGGGCGGCTGTGCATGCTGGTGATCATCGGCGCCAACGAACGCGGGGAAAAGCGCCTGCTCGCGGTGGAGGACGGCGTCCGGGAGTCCGCCCAGAGTTGGCGCGAAGTGCTGCTGGACCTGAAGCGCCGGGGCCTGATCGACCCTCCGAAGCTGGCCGTCGGCGACGGTGCAACGGGCTTCTGGCAGGCGCTCGAGGAGGTCTACGGGAGCACGAGGGCGCAGAGGTGCTGGGTCCACAAGACCCGGAACGTCCTGAAGGGGATGTCCCGTCGGTTGTTGAACTTTGGGAGTAGGGTGGCGGCTCTCCGGCCCGATGAGCGGGCCGGTCTCAGCGAAAGAAAGGAGACGCCACCCATGGCGAATCATCGCAGTCGGGAAGGGAATCGGCAAGAGAGAAGGAGCACTCCGAGCAGTCCGTCGTCGGGATCGGGGCTTGGTCTGTTGGAGTCATTGCCCTCGTTGGTCAACGGTCTGTCGAGCTTTCAGGAGCTGTGCGTCGAGACAGGCCGGTCTACGTTGGCCCGGTTGATGGAGGAGGAGCGGGAGTCGCGGTGCGGCGCGAAGGGTCGTCACCAGGATGCTCGTTCGGTGTGGCGTGCGGGCAGTGCTCCGAGCCAAGTGACGCTGGGCGGGGCCCGGATCGAGATTCAGCGTCTGCGGGTACGGGGTCCGGAGGGCGAGGTGCGTCTCGAGTCGTTCGAGTGGGCGGCGTCTCGCGACGCGATGGACCGTCACACGATGGAAGCGATTGCGTCGGGCGTGTCGACGCGGAACTACCTGCGGTCGCTGGACACGGCGGCCGCGGGTTCGGACCGTCGTTCGGCATCGCGGAGTTCGGTGTCTCGGCGCTTCAAAGGCGCTGTCGGCGCGGCAGATGGAGAAGTTCCTGTCGTCGTCGCTGGAAGACGAGGACATCCGCGTGGTGTGCGTGGACGCGAAGTACATCGGTGGCCACTGCATTCTGATCGCCTTGGGCGTTTCGTCGTCCGGTCACAAGCGGGTTCTTGGCCTTCGCGAGGGTTCGACGGAGAACACGGCGGTGGTCCGCGCTCTTCTCGCCGACCTGGTGGAGCGGGGCCTCTCGACGGCGAAGCCGTTGCTGTTCGTCATCGACGGCAGCAAGGCCCTGCGCCGCGCGATCAAGGAGGTCTTCGGCGACGCCGCGACGGTGCAGCGCTGCCAGGTCCACAAGGCCCGGAACGTCGAAGAGCATCTGCCCGAAGAGAGGCGAGCCTCGATTCGCCGGGCGCTCCGCAAGGCCTGGGACAGCAAATCCGCCAAGACGGCCTTGAGGCGTCTGCGGCAGATCGCCAGTCATCTGGAGCGGGAGCACCCCGGCGCAGCGGCCTCCCTCCGGGAAGGCATGGGGGAGACCGTCACCGTGCTCGAACTCGGCCTCGCCGGAGCTCTCCAGAAGACCATGCGCAGCACCAATCCGATCGAGAGCCTCAACAGCTCCGTCGGGCGCTACACCCCGCAACGTCAAGCGCTGGCGGGGCGGCTCCATGATCCAGCGCTGGGTCGCTGCCGCTCTCATCGATGCTCAATCACGCTTCCACCGCGTCAGAGGCTACCGAGACATGCCCAAACTCATCCGCGCCCTCGAACGACGAGCAGGGCACGTTGACCACCAAACCAAGGCCGCTTAACATTCATCAACACACACGAGCCGCCATCCGAAGTTCAACAGAAAACGGGACAATCCCCATCGTCCCTCGTTGTTCGACGGTCTGTCGAGCTTTCAGGATCTGTGCGTTGAGACAGGCCGTTCTGCCTTGGCGCAGTTGATGGAGAAGGAGCGGGAGTTGCGGTGCGGGGCGAAGGGTCGTCACCAGGATGCTCGTTCGGTGTGGCGCGCGGGCAGCGCTCCGAGTCAGGTGACGCTGGGCGGCGCCCGGATGGAGATTCAGCGTCTGCGGATACGGGGTCCGGAGGGCGAGGTGCGTCTCGAGTCGTTCGAGTGGGCGTCGTCTCGCGACGCGATGGACCGTCACACGATGGAAGCGATCGCTTCGGGCGTGTCGACGCGGAACTACCGGCGGTCGCTGGACACGGCGGCAGCGGGTTCGGACCGTCGTTCGGCTTCCAGGAGTTCGGTGTCTCGTCGCTTCAAGGCGCTGTCGATGCGGCAGATGGAGAAGTTCCTGTCGTCGTCGCTGGAAGACGAGGACATCCGCGTGTTGTGCGTGGACGCGAAGTACATCGGTGGCCACTGCATTCTGATCGCCTTGGGCGTTTCGTCGTCCGGTCACAAGCGGGTTCTTGGCCTTCGCGAGGGTTCGACGGAGAACACGGCGGTGGTCCGCGCTCTTCTCGCCGACCTGGTGGAGCGGGGCCTCTCGACGGCGAAGCCGTTGCTGTTCGTCATCGACGGCAGCAAGGCCCTGCGCCGCGCGATCAGGGAGGTCTTCGGCGACGCCGCGACGGTGCAGCGCTGCCAGGTCCACAAGGCCCGGAACGTCGAGGAACACCTGCCCGAAGAGAAGCGAGCCTCGTGAGGTGGTCCCGGAAAACTGGACAGGTGGCTAAGGTGTAGTCCTTGACCTTCAGGAGGGACCAGGAATGACGGGCAAGCGTCGGAAGTTCACGGCCGCATTCAAGTCGAAGGTGGCGCTGGAGGCTCTGCGTGAGGAGAAGCCGATCGCGGCGATCGCGTCGCGTCACGGTGTGCACCCGAACCAGGTGAGCAGTTGGAAGCGGAAGGCGGTCGAGGGGCTGAGAGAGACCTTCTCAGGCGGTCCTTCTCGTCGCCGGGAGCACGAGGAGGAGATCAGGGACCTGCACGCGAAGATCGGGGAGTTGACGGTCGAGCGGGATTTCTTGTCGAGAGGGCTCGGGCATTGAGCCGTCCCGAGCGCAGGAGGATGATGAAGCGGGAGGACGCAGCGCTGAGCGTCTCCCGTCAGTGCCGTCTGCTCGACCTCTCGCGCTCATCGCTGTACTACCGTCCGAAGGGCGAGAGCGAGGAGACGCTGGCGCTGATGCGCCGGATCGACGAGCTGTTCCTGCGGTACCCGTTCTACGGTTCCCGGCAGCTGGTTCGCCACCTGCGCCGGGAGGGAATCCGCGTCGGTCGTCACCGGGTGCGTCGACTGATGCGGCTGATGGGGATTGCGGCGATCCACCAGGCGCCGCGGACCAGCGTTCGGCATCCGGCGCACAAGGTCTACCCGTATCTGCTCAGGGAGTTGCCGATCAGTCGTCCGAATCACGTCTGGTGCGCGGACATCACGTACATCCCGGTTCGTTCGGGCTTCCTGTACCTTGTGGCGACCATGGACTGGGCGACTCGCCGTGTCCTGTCATGGCGGCTGTCGAACACTCTGGACGCGTCTTTCTGCGTCGAGGCCCTCGAAGACGCGCTGAGCCGTTTCGGCCAGCCCGAGATCTTCAACACGGACCAGGGCGTCCAGTTCACCGGCGCGACGTTCACGGGCCGTCTCCAGGAAGCCGGCATCCGGATCTCGATGGACGGTCGGGGCCGCTGCCTGGACAACGTGTTCATCGAGCGGTTGTGGCGGTCGCTCAAGTACGAGGCGGTCTACCTGCACGAGCTCTCGGATGGGATCGAGGCGCGCCGGGTCATTGGCGGGTGGATCGCCTACTACAATGGTCTCCGTCCTCATTCGGCACTGGACGGCCTCACCCCCGCCGAGGTCTACCGCGGCGCCGAGCATCACGTTCCCACAGACCAGCTCCATGCAGGCGACAACGGCCGTATTCCACAGGCTTCCACAGGTTTTCCACAGGCTTCCGCAGCTCCGACTACGACTGCGGATGCCTGACTCACATACCCATGAACCACACCTTGGCTTCGCTCCGAAACTGTCCAACGAACCGGGACCACCTCCTCGATTCGCCGGGCGCTCCGCAAGGCCTGGGACAGCAAATCCGCCAAGACGGCCTTGAGGCGTCTGCGGCAGCTCGCCAGTCATCTCGAGCGGGAGCACCCCGGCGCAGCGGCCTCCCTACGGGAAGGCATGGAGGAGACCGTCACCGTGCTCGAACTCGGCCTCGCCGGAGCTCTCCAGAAGACCATGCGCAGCACCAATCCGATCGAGAGCCTCAACAGCTCCGTCGGGCGCTACACCCGCAACGTCAAGCGCTGGCGGGGCGGCGCCATGATCCAGCGCTGGGTCGCCGCAGCCCTCGTCGATGCGCAATCACGCTTCCACCGCGTCAGAGGCTACCGAGACATGCCAGAACTCATCCGTGCTCTCGAACGACGAGCACGTCACGTTGACCACCAAACCAAGGCCGCTTAACATTCTTCAACACACACGAGCCGCCATCCGAAGTTCAACAGAAAACGGGACAATCCCCCCATCGCCAGAAGTACACATAGAGGTTGTAGATGTTGTTGAGCTGGCCGCCCGTCTCGCCTCGGGCCGGGGCGACGAAATCCTCGAGTAGAGGTGCATTGTCGTCGCCGTCTTCTCCCCACCTGACCCAGCCTCCCGTCTGCGATTGGTTCCCGTCCGTCGACGCGGCGTGCCGGTCGTAGGGAGGATTGCCGATGCAGACGAGAATCGGTTGCAGTTTCTTGATCTCCAGAGCCCGTTCTCGCTGTTCGGCGATGGCGCTCACGATGGTCGGCATCTGGCGTGGCGTGGCGTTGGGGCTCTCGAGCGTGTCGGCGAGGTAGACCCGTGCACCCCGTGGCGGCAGGCGCCCACCGGTGCTGGTGAGTGCGTTGCTGACCCGGAGGTCGGCCACGGCGTAGGCGCTGACCAGCGATTCGAAGGCATGGAGATTGTGGGCCAGAGCGGAGGCGTTCTCCGGCAAGGATCCAGGTCCGTATCGGGACCTCAGGCGGTTGAGCGTGTGGTCGATGATGGCGAACAGATACGTGCCGGTGCCGGCGGCCGGATCGAGCGTCGCCACTTCCGGGTCCGCCAGGCCGAGCTCCCGGCCCAGGCGGTTGACCAGCAGATCGTCGACGAGGCGGACCTGAGAGCGGACGACCTCGAGCGGCGTGAAGTAGACGCCGGACTGCTCGCGCAGTTGCGGATCGTAAGCCGCGAGGAAGTCCTCGTAGAAGTAGAGCCAGGGATCGGAGTTGGCGGTTGGCGAGGTCGCGGGGAGGGCCGAGATCAGGCGGATCAGCAGGCTGAAGGGGAGCATGAGGGCTTCCGAGCACGGACCGTCGGTGAGCACCAGCATGGCCTGGGACAGAAGACTGTGCTGTGCACCGAGAGCTTGTCGGGCCGACTCGAACGAGAGCGGCTCGGCTCCGAGTGTTCGTGCAAGGAGGAGCGCGAAGGTCACCGTCTGGGCGTACGCGTCCGCAAACTCGGCGTCCGATGCGTCAGGAAAGAGCAACTGCCTCCAGTCGCGTTGAACGTTGCGCAACGGCCCCCCGGAGTCGTCCTTCAGCGCGTCCCTGACTTCGTCCCGAAGCAGTCGGCAAAGCGGCGCCAGCTCGTCGGCGAAACGAGCGAGATCGATCTCCCCCTGGGCAGTCGTTGGCAGAATCGGCTGCCAGTCAAGGAAACCCCGCAGGACGAGTTCCAAGGATTGCGCGTCGCGCCGGCACGCCGCGTTCTCGCCTCGATCCCGGATGTCGTCTGTGAACCTGACCGGCGAAGACACCGGCTCGCCGTAGCGATACAACACCCATTCGTTGCCGTCCGTATAGAGGAGGTTTGGCAGGACGGAGAGCCGCTCGAACTGGTCCAGGTCGTGACCGCTGAAACGCTCCTTGAGCGCTCCGCGGCCTGGAGGTTTCAGTTCGGCATGGCCCACGACCAGGCCCTCGAGCTGAACCGCGAAGTCGGGTCGACCGATGCCGTGGGAGAGCGGTGTTTCGTCGATGCAGACGACATCCAGGTTCCACAAGTGTCCGGCGGCGACGAGCAGCGTCTCGAACGGACCTCTCAGTTGTCCTTCCGGCTGACCGGCGCCTCCGGCGGTCTTCTTCGCGACTCCGTTGGCGAAATCCAGGACCAGGGCATGGAAGACGTCGCTCATCGGAGGGGCCGCGAGTCTACATGCCCCCATGTTGGCGGGAGGAGGTCGCGGTGAGTCCTGTCCCGCTGCCCGTGGGCTGCGCGTCGTCGCTCCTCTGAACTTCGGCGCCCGCGGCGTCGGCGGGTCAGGTCCACGCCTGGCGGTGCAACCGCGACCACGGCAGGATGGTGGAATCCGAGCGCTGCTGGAGCTGGTCGCCGCCGTAGACCACGATCTTCTCGCAGCGGCGGCCGGTTTGCTCCAGGATGGCGCCGACCCGTCGCGGGGTGTCGAGCAGCCGGTTCGCGGCGGTCTGCGAGGACTTCGCTTCCACCACCATGAGCCGGTCGCCGCGTTCGACGATCAGGTCGGCTTCCGCGCCGCTTCGGTCCCGGTAGAAGGTCAGACTTCCGCTCTCGCCTCGATTCGCGCGGTGCTTCACGATCTCGGTGACCATCCACGTCTCGAACAGGGCGCCTCGCAGCGGATGTGTCCGCAACTGCTCCGCGGGGGATGTCCCGTCGGTTGTTGAACTTTGGGAGTAGGGTGGCGGCTCTCCGGCCCGATGAGCGGGCCGGTCTCAGCGAAAGAAAGGAGACGCCACCCATGGCGAATCATCGCAGTCGGGAAGGGAATCGGCAAGAGAGAAGGAGCACTCCGAGCAGTCCGTCGTCGGGATCGGGGCTTGGTCTGTTGGAGTCATTGCCCTCGTTGGTCAACGGTCTGTCGAGCTTTCAGGAGCTGTGCGTCGAGACAGGCCGGTCTACGTTGGCCCGGTTGATGGAGGAGGAGCGGGAGTCGCGGTGCGGCGCGAAGGGTCGTCACCAGGATGCTCGTTCGGTGTGGCGTGCGGGCAGTGCTCCGAGCCAAGTGACGCTGGGCGGGGCCCGGATCGAGATTCAGCGTCTGCGGGTACGGGGTCCGGAGGGCGAGGTGCGTCTCGAGTCGTTCGAGTGGGCGGCGTCTCGCGACGCGATGGACCGTCACACGATGGAAGCGATTGCGTCGGGCGTGTCGACGCGGAACTACCTGCGGTCGCTGGACACGGCGGCCGCGGGTTCGGACCGTCGTTCGGCATCGCGGAGTTCGGTGTCTCGGCGCTTCAAGGCGCTGTCGGCGCGGCAGATGGAGAAGTTCCTGTCGTCGTCGCTGGAAGACGAGGACATCCGCGTGGTGTGCGTGGACGCGAAGTACATCGGTGGCCACTGCATTCTGATCGCCTTGGGCGTTTCGTCGTCCGGTCACAAGCGGGTTCTTGGCCTTCGCGAGGGTTCGACGGAGAACACGGCGGTGGTCCGCGCTCTTCTCGCCGACCTGGTGGAGCGGGGCCTCTCGACGGCGAAGCCGTTGCTGTTCGTCATCGACGGCAGCAAGGCCCTGCGCCGCGCGATCAAGGAGGTCTTCGGCGACGCCGCGACGGTGCAGCGCTGCCAGGTCCACAAGGCCCGGAACGTCGAAGAGCATCTGCCCGAAGAGAGGCGAGCCTCGATTCGCCGGGCGCTCCGCAAGGCCTGGGACAGCAAATCCGCCAAGACGGCCTTGAGGCGTCTGCGGCAGATCGCCAGTCATCTGGAGCGGGAGCACCCCGGCGCAGCGGCCTCCCTCCGGGAAGGCATGGAGGAGACCGTCACCGTGCTCGAACTCGGCCTCGCCGGAGCTCTCCAGAAGACCATGCGCAGCACCAATCCGATCGAGAGCCTCAACAGCTCCGTCGGGCGCTACACCCGCAACGTCAAGCGCTGGCGGGGCGGCTCCATGATCCAGCGCTGGGTCGCTGCCGCTCTCATCGATGCTCAATCACGCTTCCACCGCGTCAGAGGCTACCGAGACATGCCCAAACTCATCCGCGCCCTCGAACGACGAGCAGGGCACGTTGACCACCAAACCAAGGCCGCTTAACATTCATCAACACACACGAGCCGCCATCCGAAGTTCAACAGAAAACGGGACAATCCCTCCTCAGGACGACACGGCGACGGGTCTGACGCCGGGCACGGTGTACGGCTTCAGGGTTCGGGCGGTGAACGCGATCGGTACCGGCGATCCGTCGAACGAGGCGACGGCGACGCCGAAGGCGCCTCCGGGCGTGACGATCGCGCCGACGTCTCTGGCGGTGTCGGAAGGCGGCAGCGCCGAATACACGGTGAAGCTGGACGCGGCCCCTTGGGCCGACGTGACGGTGACGGTGACGGTGACGGTAGCTGGCGAGTCGGGCGATGTGACGGCGAATCCGAAGAGCCTGACGTTCACGGATCAGAACTACGGCACGGCGCAGACGGTGACGGTGAGCGCGGCTTCGGATACGGACGCGACGGACGACACGGCGGCGCTGACGCACAGCGCCTCGGGCGGCGGCTACGACGGTGTGACGATCGCCGACGTGGACGTGACGGTGGCGGACGTGACGCCGGTGCTGCAGCTGCTGACGGATCCGGCGGCGGTTACCGAAGGGACGGCGATCGGCCTGACGGTGACGTCGGACAAGGCGCTGACGGGCACGCTGGATGTGAGCCTGACGCTGACGGACCGGGGTCCAAGCGGCTTCGATGCGGACGACGTTCCGGGCACGCTGGGTGGGATTGTCCCGTTTTCTGTTGAACTTCGGATGGCGGCTCGTGTGTGTTGATGAATGTTAAGCGGCCTTGGTTTGGTGGTCAACGTGCCCTGCTCGTCGTTCGAGGGCGCGGATGAGTTTGGGCATGTCTCGGTAGCCTCTGACGCGGTGGAAGCGTGATTGAGCATCGATGAGAGCGGCAGCGACCCAGCGCTGGATCATGGAGCCGCCCCGCCAGCGCTTGACGTTGCGGGTGTAGCGCCCGACGGAGCTGTTGAGGCTCTCGATCGGATTGGTGCTGCGCATGGTCTTCTGGAGAGCTCCGGCGAGGCCGAGTTCGAGCACGGTGACGGTCTCCTCCATGCCTTCCCGGAGGGAGGCCGCTGCGCCGGGGTGCTCCCGCTCCAGATGACTGGCGATCTGCCGCAGACGCCTCAAGGCCGTCTTGGCGGATTTGCTGTCCCAGGCCTTGCGGAGCGCCCGGCGAATCGAGGCTCGCCTCTCTTCGGGCAGATGCTCTTCGACGTTCCGGGCCTTGTGGACCTGGCAGCGCTGCACCGTCGCGGCGTCGCCGAAGACCTCCTTGATCGCGCGGCGCAGGGCCTTGCTGCCGTCGATGACGAACAGCAACGGCTTCGCCGTCGAGAGGCCCCGCTCCACCAGGTCGGCGAGAAGAGCGCGGACCACCGCCGTGTTCTCCGTCGAACCCTCGCGAAGGCCAAGAACCCGCTTGTGACCGGACGACGAAACGCCCAAGGCGATCAGAATGCAGTGGCCACCGATGTACTTCGCGTCCACGCACACCACGCGGATGTCCTCGTCTTCCAGCGACGACGACAGGAACTTCTCCATCTGCCGCGCCGACAGCGCCTTGAAGCGCCGAGACACCGAACTCCGCGATGCCGAACGACGGTCCGAACCCGCGGCCGCCGTGTCCAGCGACCGCAGGTAGTTCCGCGTCGACACGCCCGACGCAATCGCTTCCATCGTGTGACGGTCCATCGCGTCGCGAGACGCCGCCCACTCGAACGACTCGAGACGCACCTCGCCCTCCGGACCCCGTACCCGCAGACGCTGAATCTCGATCCGGGCCCCGCCCAGCGTCACTTGGCTCGGAGCACTGCCCGCACGCCACACCGAACGAGCATCCTGGTGACGACCCTTCGCGCCGCACCGCGACTCCCGCTCCTCCTCCATCAACCGGGCCAACGTAGACCGGCCTGTCTCGACGCACAGCTCCTGAAAGCTCGACAGACCGTTGACCAACGAGGGCAATGACTCCAACAGACCAAGCCCCGATCCCGACGACGGACTGCTCGGAGTGCTCCTTCTCTCTTGCCGATTCCCTTCCCGACTGCGATGATTGGCCATGGGTGGCGTCTCCTTTCTTTCGCTGAGACCGGCCCGCTCATCGGGCCGGAGAGCCGCCACCCTACTCCCAAAGTTCAACAACCGACGGGACATCCCCCGCTGGGTCCGCGCATCTTCATTGCGACGTTCGGCGAGAGCGCGAGCCGGACGGCCGCGGTGTCGATTCCGACCAGCGCGGATTCGGACGTGGAGGGCGCGGAGACGTACCGGATCACGCTGAACGACACGGCGGGCTACGAGCTGGGGGCGGACAAGACGGCGGACGGCACGCTGAACGATTCCGTCACGGTCAGCAAGCCTGGTCGTCCCACCGGTCTGACGGCGACGGCTGGCGACAAGCGGGTGGTTCTGACCTGGGACGACCCGGACGACGACGACATCACCGGGTACAAGCTGCGCTACGCCAAGACGAGAGAACGGCGCCGCGCCGACTGGAACCTGATTTCCGGCTCGGACGCCGACACGACCACGTACACGGTGACGGGTCTGGAGAACGGCGCGGAGTACAGCTTCCGGATTCTGGCGACGAGCGCCGGCGGCGACGGCACCGCGAGCAAGTGGGTCAAGGCGACGCCGCGGGCGGCCGCCGCGTCCGTTTCGCTGAGCATCGCGGACGCCTCGGCTTCGGAGAGCGTGAGTTCGGGGACGTTGTCGTTCACGGTGACGGCGTCGTCGGCGCCGTCCTCGGAGGTGACGTTCAAGTACGCGGTGACGGCGGAGAGCGGGGACACGGCGACGGCGGGCACGGACTTCACGGCGGTGACGTCGTCTGCAAAGGGGAGCGGGAGCATCGCGGCGAACGCGCGGACGACGACGATCGAGGTCACCTTGCTCGACGACAACATCGAGGAGGCCGACGAGACGTTCACGGTGACGTTGTCGGAGGCTTCCGGCGCGACGATTGCGGACGCGACCGCGACGGGCACGATCGAGAACGACGACACGGCGACGCTGTCGATTGCGGATCCTTCGGCGGTGACGGAAGGGGATTCGGGCGGCACGGACCTGATGTTCACGGCGACGCTGGACAGCCAGAGCGCGCAGGAGGTCACGGTCGACTACGCGGTGGATTCGGCTTCGACCGCGACGTCCGGCACGGATCACGCGGCCTTGGCGGACGGCACGTTGACGTTCCCCGCCGGCACGGCGACCAAGACGATCACGGTGTCGGTGACGGGCGACGAGGAGGACGAGCCGGACGAGACGGTGGTGATCAAGCTCAGCAACGCCGTGAACGCCGTTCTCGGCACGGCGACGGCGACGGGCACGATCACGGACGACGACGCTTCGCCGGAGCTCGCGGCGATCGAGGACGTGACGCTGCGGGTGGGTCAGACGGTGGACATCACGGCGTCGGCGACCGACGCGGACAACGACGCGATCGGCTACGTCTGGTCGCGCAAGGCGGGCGAGACCACGCCGGCGCTCCCGGACGGTACGGCGCAGAACCAGGCGCAACTGACCTTCGTAACCGCGGCGGCAGGCACCTATACGATGACGGTGACGGCCTCCGACGGCAACGGCAACTCCGACACCGAGGAAGTCGTGATCACGGTGGCGGAGGCCTTGCCGGTGCTGCAGCTGCTGACGAATCCGTCGGCGGTTGCGGAGGGCACGGACATCAGCCTGACGGTGACTTCGAACAAGGCGCTGACGGGCACGTTGCAAGTGAGTCTGACGCTTTCGGACCGGGGTTCGAGCGGATTCGACGCGGCCGACATCGGGGGCGCCTTGACACAGACCTTCACCGCGACCTTCGGCGAGACCGCAAGCTTGACGGGGACGGTGTCGATCCCGACCGTCCTGGATTCGTTGCTGGACGGCGACGACACCTACACGATCACGCTGAACGCGGGGACCGGCTACGAGCTGGGCGCGGACAAGACGGCGGAGGGCACGCTGAGCGAAGGCACGGCCTCGGTGTCGGCGCCGGCGACGCTGACGGTCGCGGAGGACGCCGGCAACGCGACGGTGACGATCACGACGGAGAGGGCGTTCGGCACGGCGACGACGTTCAGCGTGAGCTACGGCAGCACGGCATCGACGTCGGACGCGGACGCGACGGGCGCCGCGAATCCGTCGGACGGCGACTACGACAACGACGCGGTGACGTCGGTGCAGTTCGGCGCGTCGGACACGACCAAGGACATCGTGATTCCGATCACGGACGACGCGGTGGCCGAGGGCGCCGAGACGTTCACGGTGACGATCGCGCTGGCGCAGGGCAGCACGCTGCCGGCGGGCTTCGCGCTGGGCAACGCCGCAACCACGGTGACGATCACGGACGACGACGCCTCTCCGGTGCTGACGGCGATCGAGGACGTGCCGCTGCGGGTGGGTCAGACGGTGGACATCACGGCGTCGGCGACCGACGCGGACGACGGCGACACGGTGAACTACGCCTGGTCGCGCAAGGCGGGCGAGACGACGCCGGCGCTTCCGCAAGGCACGGCCCTGAACCAGGCGCAGTTGACCTTCGTGCCGACGGCGACGGGCGCCTACACGATGACGGTGACGGCGTCCGACGGTAACGGCAACTCCGACACCGAGGAGGTGGTCATCACGGTGACCGCGGCACGAACGCCGGAACTTGCGTTGAGCGGCACGGCCAACGGCGAAGAGGGGAGCAGCCTGAGTTTGACGCTGACCTCGGACATCAATGTTGCCGACACGCTGGACGTGGCCTTCGCGGTACAGGGCAGCGTTGCGGCCACGGACACCGACGCGGCGGCGGCCGACTTCAACGGCGGCACGTTGAGCGGCATCGCCACGGCCAGTTTCGCCAATGGCAAGACGGCCACGGTGACCGTGCCGCTGACCGACGACGGCGATGTTGAAGGCGATGAAGGATTCCGCATCGCGCTGGCGTCCGGCAGCGGCTATACGGTAGCGGCGTCGTCGCAGACGTTGGCCGGGACGATCACCGACAACGACGGCATTCGTCTGGTCGCGGCAAGCGGCAAGGGCCTTTTCGAAGGGGGGACGTTGGGCGTTGCACTGGAGGCGGTGGCGACCACCAACGGCGGCGCCGGCTACAGCAAGGACGCGGACTTTGCCGCGACCCTTGCGGGGGTGAGCTGGAGCTATCAAGGGGGCGCTGCGGTGGCGGCCGACTTCGATACGGCGCCGACCAGCGCGACCTTCGCTTCGGGGGACGCGAGCGTCGATTTCGTGGCTGCGAGCGACGGGGACGCGCAGGAGAGCTACAGCATCAAGCTGGCGGCGGTGACGGGTCATACGGTGGTGAGCGGGTCCAACGCGGTCACCGGCAACATAGGGCCGATCGTGACCGCCAAGTGGTCCGCCGCCGCCTACTCGGCGACCGAAGGCGGGGCGGCGAGGCTGACGCTGACGCTCGATGCGCCCGTGGTGAAGGACATCACGGTCTTCATCGACACCGAGGACGGCAGCGCCGCGAGTCCGGGAGACTTCACTTCGGGCGGCCACAGTTTGTCTCTTTCGGCGGGCCAGTCGTCCGCGATCCTGAGCGTTGCGTTGAAGCAGGACAGTCTGGCGGAGGGCGACGAGACCTTCGATGCGATGATCACCGGCAGCGACCACCCGGCGTCGGTCATCATCGGCGACCCGGACACGGCCGAGGTGACGATCATCGACGACGAGGCGGGCGTTCGGGCGACGCCGCCGCGGTTGACGGTGGCCGAAGGAGCCACCGGCACGTACACGGTGGTATTGCGGACCGATCCGATGGGCACTGTGACCGTGACGCCGTCGAGCGGCGACACGTCGGCGGCGACGGTGTCTCCGGCGTCGTTGACCTTCGACACAAGCAACTGGCGCACGCCGAAGACGGTGACGGTGACGGGTCAGGAAGACGCCAACGGAATCGGCGAGACGGTGGTGGTGGATCACGCGGTGTCGGGCTACGCGGGCGTGACCCGCGCGCCGTCGGTGACGGTGGTCCTGACCGATAACGAGACGCTTGTACCCGCCGTGGTGGTTTCGCGTTCCCGGTTGACGGTGACGGAGGCTGGTCCCGGGACGGGAACGTACACGGTGCGGCTGAACACGAATCCGGGCGGCGCCGTGACCGTGACGCCGTCGAGCGACGACACGTCGGCGGCGACGGTCTCAGGCGCGTTGACCTTCACCAGCTACAACTGGGACGAGGCGCAGACGGTGACGGTGACGGCTGTGGACGATAGCGACATGGTCGGCGAGAGCGTGACGGTGAGCCACGGGGTCGTCGGCTACAGCGGCGTGAGCAGCGGTCCGTCGGTGGCCGTGACCCTGATTGACGATGACGTTGTTTCCGCCGGGGTGACGGTGGTCCCGACCGCCTTGACCGTCAACGAGGGAGCCAGCGCCACCTACACGGTGAAGTTGGACGCGGAGCCTTCCGACGACGTGACGGTGACGGTGGCGGGCGCATCGGGCGACGTGACGGTTTCGGGTTCGCCGCTCACCTTCACGGATCAGAACTACGGCACGGCGCAGACGATCACGGTGAGCGCGGCGTCCGACGAGGACGCGACGGCGGACGCGGCGGTGACGCTGACGCACAGCGCGACGGGCGGCGGCTACAACGGCGTGACGATCGATTCGGTGACGGTGACGGTCACGGAGACGACGCCGGTGCTGCAACTGACGACGGACCCAGCCGCGGTTACCGAGGGGCAGCCGATCAGCCTGGAGGTGACCTCGGACAAGACGGTTACGGGCACGTTGCAGGTGAGTCTGACGCTGGCGGATCGGGAGACGAGCGGCTTCGACGCGGACGACATTCCGGGCGCCTTGACCCAGACCCTCACCGCGGACTTCGGCCAGACCGCAAGTCGGACGGCGACGATCTCGATTTCGACCAGCACGGATTCGGACGTGGAGGGCGCGGAGACGTACACGATCACGCTGAACGACACGGCGGGCTACGAGCTGGGGGCGGACAAGACGGCGGAGGGCACGCTGAACGACGGCACGGTCAGCAAGCCCGGTCGTCCCACCGGTCTGACGGCGACGGCTGGCGACAAGCGGGTGGTTCTGTCCTGGACCGACCCGGACGACGACAACATCACCGGGTACAAGCTGCGCTACGCGCAGACGGCGGACCGTGGCAGTGCGACGTTCTCCGCGATCTCCGGTTCGGACGGCGACACGACGACGTACACGGTGACGGGTCTTGAGAACGGCGCGGAGTACAGCTTCCGGATTCTGGCGACGAGCGCTGGCGGGGACGGCCCGGCGAGCAAGTGGGTGAAGGCGACGCCGCAGGCGGCGGCCACCTCGACGGTGTCGATTCCCGCGACGCTGTCGGTAGCGGAGAACGTCGGCGCCGCGACGGTGCGGATCACGACGGAGTCGGCGTTCGGGGTTGCGACGACGTTCAACGTGACGTACGGCAGCACGGCGTCGACGTCGGACACGGACGCGACGGGGGCTTCCGCGCCGGCGGACGGGGACTACGACAACGATGCGGTGACGTCGGTCACGTTCAGCGCGAGCGAGACGACGAAGGACATATCGATTCCGATCACGGACGACAACGTCGAGGAGGGCGCCGAGACGTTCACGGTGACGATCGCTTCGGCGGCGGCTCTGCCGGACGGCTTCACGCTGGGCAACGCCTCGACGACGGTGACGATCACGGACAACGACACGGCGTCGCTGTCGATCGCGGCGCCGTCGGCGGTGACGGAGGGTGATTCGGGCGGTACGGACATGGTGTTCACGGTGACGCTGGACAGCCTGAGCGCGCAGCAGGTGACGGTGGACTACTCGGTGGATTCGGCTTCGACCGCGACCTCGGGGACGGATCACGCGGCGCTGGCGGACGGCACGCTGACGTTCCCGGCGGGCGCGGCGACGCAGACGATCACGGTGTCGGTGACGGGGGACGAGCTGGACGAGTCGGACGAGACGGTGGTGATCGAGCTCAGCGATCCCGAGAACGCCGTGCTGGGGACGGCGACGGCCACGGGGACGATCACGGACGACGATGCTTCTCCGTCGCTGACGGCGATCGCGGACGTGTCGCTGCGCGTCGGCCAGACGGTGGACATCACGGCGTCGGCGACGGACGCCGACACGGGCGACACGATCAGCTACGTCTGGACGCGCAAGGCGGGCGAGACGGCGCCGGCGATTCCACAGGGCACGGCCCTGAACCAGGCGAAGTTGACGTTCGTAACGGCGTCTGCCGGCACGTACACGATGACGGTGACGGCGTCCGACGGCAAGGGGCAACTCCGACGCCGAAGACGTCGTGGTCACGGTGACGCCGGCTCTGAACGTGACGGTGACGCCGACCGCGCTGACGATTGACGAGGGTTCGAGCGCCACGTACACGGTGAAGCTGGACACGGCGCCTTCCGGGAACGTGACGGTGACGGTGGCCGGGGCCTCTGGCGACGTGACGGTGACGGGTTCTCCGCTGACGTTCACGGACCAGAACTACGGCACGGCGCAGACGGTGACCGTGAACGCGGCGTCGGACGACGATGCGACGGCGGACGCGGCGGTGACGCTGACCCACAGTGCGGCCGGCGGCGGCTACAACGGGGTGACGATCGACTCGGTGACGGTGACGGTCACGGAGACAACGCCGTTGCTGCAGTTGCTGATGAATCCGTCGGCGGTGACCGAGGGCACGGCAATCAGCCTGGAAGTGACCTCGGACAAGGATTTGACGGGCGCTTTGTCGGTGAGCCTGACGCTGGCGGACCGGGGTTCGAGCGGCTTCGACGCGGACGACATTCCGGGCGCCTTGACCCAGACCCTCACCGCGGACTTCGGCCAGACCGCGAGTCGGACGGCCACGATCTCGATTCCGACCAGCGCGGATTCGGTCGTGGAGGGCGCGGAGACCTACACGATCACGCTGAACGACGCGGCGGGCTACGAGCTGGGGGCGGACAAGACGGCGGAGGGCACGCTGAACGACGGCACGGTCAGCAAGCCCGGTCGTCCCACCGGTCTGACGGCGACGGCTGGCGACAAGCGGGTGGTTCTGTCCTGGAACGACCCGGACGATGACGACATCACCGGTTACAAGCTGCGCTACGCGAAGACGGCGGACCGTGGCAGCGCGACGTTCTCCGCGATCTCCGGTTCGGACGGCGACACGACGACGTACACGGTGACGGGTCTGGAGAACGGCGCGGAGTACAGCTTCCGGATACTGGCGACGAGCGCCGGCGGCGACGGCACGGCGAGCAAGTGGGTCAAGGCGACGCCGCAGGCGGCGGCCGCCTCGACGGTGTCGGTTCCGGCGACGCTGTCGGTAGCGGAGAACGTCGGCAATGCGACGTTGCGGATCACGACGGGGGCGGCGTTCGGGGTTGCGACGACGTTCAACGTGACGTACGGCAGCACGGCGTCGACGTCGGACACGGACGCGACGGGGGCTTCCGCGCCGTCGGCCGGGGACTACGACAACGACGCGGTGACGTCGGTCACGTTCAGCGCGAGCGACACGACGAAGGACATCTCGATTCCGATCACGGACGACAACGTCGAGGAGGGCGCGGAGACGTTCACGGTGACGATCGCTTCGGCGGCTGCGCTGCCGGACGGTTTCACGCTGGGCAATGCCGTGACGACGGTGACGATCACGGACAACGACACGGCTTCGCTGTCGATCGCGGCGCCGTCGGCGGTGACGGAGGGTGATTCGGGCGGCGCGGACATGGTGTTCACGGTGACGCTGGACAGCCTGAGCGCGCAGCAGGTGACGGTGGACTACGCGGTGGATTCGGCCTCGACCGCAACGTCGGGGACGGACCACGCGGCGCTGGCCGACGGCACGTTGACGTTCCCGGCGGGCACGGCGACGCAGACGATCACGGTGTCGGTGACTGGGGACGAGCTGGACGAGTCGGACGAGACGGTGGTGATCGAGCTCAGCGATGCCGAGAACGCGGTGCTGGGTACGGCGTCGGCGACGGGAACGATCACGGACGACGATTCGTCGCCGGTGCTGACGGCGATCGAGGACATGACGCTGCGGGTGGGTCAGACGGTGGACATCACGGCGTCGGCCACCGACGCGGACAACGACACGATCAGTTACGCCTGGACGCGCAAGGCGGGCGAGACGACGCCGGCGCTTCCTCAGGGCACGGCCGTCAACCAGGCGCAGCTGACCTTCGTAACGGCGGCGGCGGGCACGTACACGATGACGGTGACGGCGTCGGACGGCAAGGGCAACGAGGCGACCGAAGAGGTCGTGATCACGGTGTCGAACGCCGTCGTGCTGAGCGTCGCGGATGCGTCGGCTTCGGAGGGATCGGGCACGCTGTCGTTCACGGTGACGGCTTCCTCGGCGCCGTCCTCGGACGTGACGTTCAAGTACACGGTGACGTCGGAGACCGCCGACACGGCGACGGCGGACACGGACTTCACGGCGGTTGCGACGAAGACGTCGGGGACGGTGGCGTCGACCGAGCAGACGACGACGATCGCGGTGACGTTGATCGACGACGACGTCGACGAGGGCGACGAGACGTTCACGGTGACGCTGTCGGACGCTTCCGCGGGCGCGTCGATTTCCGGTTCCGCCGGCACGGCGACGGGGACGATCACGGACGACGATTCGTCGCCGGTGCTGACGGCGATCGAAGACGTGACGCTGCGGGTGGGTCAGACGGTGGACATCACGGCGTCGGCGACCGATGCGGACACCGGCGACACGATCAGTTACGCGTGGACGCGCAAGTCGGGCGAGACGTCGCCGGCGATTCCGCAGGGCACGGCCGTCAACCAGGCGCAGTTGACCTTTGTAACGGCGGCCGCGGGCACGTACACGATGACGGTGACGGCTTCGGACGGCACGAACGAGGCGACCGAGGAGGTCGTGATCACGGTGAGTCCGTCCTGGAGCGTGTCGGTTCCGGCGGCGGTGACGGTTGCGGAGGGCGCGGGTAACGCGACGGTGACGATCACGACGGAGTCGGCGTTCGGCAAGTCGGTGACGTTCAGCGCGAGCTTCGCCGACGGCACTGCGACGGGCGCTTCGGATCCGGCGGGTTCGGACTACGACAACGACGCGGTTTCGGTGACGTTCGGCGCGTCGGACACGACGAAGGACGTTTCGATTCCGATCACGGACGACGGATTGGACGAGTCGGACGAGACGTTCACGGCGACGATCGCTCTGGCGCAGGGCAATACGCTGCCGGACGGCTTCGGGCTGGGCAATGCCTCGACGACGGTGACGATCACGGACGACGATTCGTCGCCGGTGCTGACGGCGATCGAGGACGTGACGCTGCGGGTGGGTCAGACGGTGGACATCACGGCGTCGGCGACGGATGCGGACACGGGCGACACGATCAGCTACTCGTGGACGCGCAAGTCGGGCGAGACGGCGCCGGCGCTTCCTCAGGGCACGGCCGTGAACCAGGCGCAGTTGACGTTCGCGACGGCGACTGCCGGCACGTACACGATGACGGTGACGGCTTCGGACGGCACGAACGAGGCGACCGAGGATGTCGTGATCACGGTGACGCCGGCTCTGAGCGTGACGGTGACGCCGACGTCGCTGACGGTGGCGGAAGGCGGGAGCGCCACGTACACGGTGCAGCTGAACGCGGCGCCTTCGGGGAACGTGACGGTGACGGTGTCGGGCGAGTCGGGGGACGTGACGGCGAATCCGAAGAGTCTGACGTTCACGGACCAGAACTACGGCACGGCGCAGACGGTGACGGTGAACGCGGCGGAGGACAACGACGCGGAGACGGACGCGGCGGTGACGTTGACGCACTCCGCCTCGGGCGGCGGTTACAACGGCGTGACGATCGACTCGGTGGTGGTGACGATCACGGAGGACGACACGGGTTCGTCCGAGCCGTCCGACCCGCCGTCCGGCGTGCCGGCTCAGCCGGTGCTGACGGGCATCCAGGGCGGCGACGGCCAGGTGACGCTGAGTTGGAGCGATCCCGGCGATTCGAGCATCACGGGCTGGGAGTACCGTCGCAAGGAGGGGGCCGGGGAGTACGGCGGTTGGCTGCCGGTTCCGGGCGCGACGTCGGGGACGACGAGCTACACGTTGACGGGTCTGACGAACGACGTGGTTCACGCTCTGCAGCTTCGGGCGGTGAACGCTTCGGGCGCCGGTCCGGCCTCGGTGGAGGTGTCGGCGCGGACGACGGGTTCTTCCAGCGGCGGCCAGCCGTCGGATCCGGACCAGCCGACCGATCCAGGGACGCCTTCCGATCCCGGCGGCGATCCGGCGGATCCCGCGGAGCCTTCCGATCCTGGTGGCGGCGGCGGCGGTGGCGCTGGCGGTGGCGCTGGCGGCGGCGCGGGCGACGGCGCCGGACCTGCTCCGGGCGTGACGGTGTCGTCCGCTTCGCTGACGGTGGCGGAAGGTTCAAGCGGCGCCTACACGGTCGTGCTGGATGCGGAACCGCCGAGCGACGTGACGGTTACGGTGTCCGGCGCATCGGGCGACGTGACGGTGGCGCCGTCCAGCCTGACGTTCACGTCCGGGGACTGGAACGAGGCTCGGACGGTGACGGTGTCTGCCGCCCAGGACGCCGACGGGATCGCGGACCCGGTGGTGACGCTGACGCACGCGGCGTCTGGCGGGGGCTACGACGACGTGTCGATCGCTTCCGTCGCGGTGTCGGTGACGGAGGACGACACGGCCGGGGTGACGGTGTCGGTCGCCTCGCTGACGGTGGCGGAGGGTTCGAGCGGCGTGTACACGATCGCGCTGAACACGGCGCCGTCCAGCCTGACGTTCACGGCCGCGGACTGGCGCGAGGCGCAGACGGTCACGGTGTCGGCTTCTCAGGACGCCGATGCGTTCGCGGACCCCGAGGTGAAGCTGACGCACGCGGCGTCTGGCGGCGACTACGGCGGCGTGTCGGTCGCTTCGGTCGTGGTGTCGGTGACGGAGGACGATACGCCGGGGGTGACGGTGTCGGCCTCTTCGCTGACGCTGGCTGAAGGCGACGCTGGCGGCTATCTGCTGCAGCTGGAGACGGAGCCGTCGTCTTCGGTGACGGTGTCGGTGTCTGGCGCTTCTGGCGACGTGACGGTGGAGCCGTCGAGCGTGACGTTCACGGCCGCGGACTGGAACCAGGCGCGTACGGTGATGGTGTCGGCGGCCCAGGACGCGGACGGGATCGCGGACCCCGAGGTGACGCTGACGCACTCGGCTTCGGGCGGCGATTACGACGGGGTGTCGATCGCTTCGGTCGTGGTGACGGTGACGGAGGACGACACGTTGGGCGTGACGGTGTCGGCCTCGGCGCTGACGGTGACGGAAGGTTCGAGCGGCGAGTACACGATCGTGCTGGAGACGGAGCCGTCGTCACCGGTGACGGTGTCGGTGTCCGGCGCCGCGGGCGACGTGACGGCGGCGCCGTCCAGCCTGACGTTCACGTCCGCGGACTGGAGCGAGGCTCAAGCGGTGACGGTCGCGGTGGCCGAGGACGCGGACGCGTCGGCGGACCCGATGGTGACGCTGACGCACTCGGCTTCGGGCGGCGGTTACGACGCGGTGTCGATCGCTTCGGTCGTGGTGACGCCGGTGGAGAACGACACGCCTGAGGAGGTGGAGTCTCGCAAGGCGGACAAGGTGAACGACGCGGTGCTTCCGCACGTGGTCGAGGCTCTGGTCGGGATGGTTCCGGTGAAGGAACGGATCGAGTCGTCGCTGTCCGGCGGCGGTCTGCCGGGTTCGTCGGGCATGGCGTCCCGGCGGCCTGACCTGGGCGGCTGGCGTGATCCGCACCTGCCGCCGGACCGTGAGGCGGAGCGTGAGCTTCGGGGGATGCTGGGCGGGACGGCGTCGTTCAGCCTGCCGCTGGGAGGCGCGGTCGGCGGTTCTGGCGGCGGCGAGAGCGGCGGCGGCGGTTCGTCCACGGCGGCGATCTGGGGCGGCGCGGAGAACGTGTCGTTCTCCGGTTCGGAAGCCGACACGTCGTGGACGGGGCAGTTGTCGTCGGCCCACGTCGGCGCCGACTTCCGTCTCCGTCCGGACCTGTTGCTGGGCGCGGCGCTGTCGCAGTCCTGGGGCAGCACGAGGGCGCGGTCGGCGGACGGCGAGGGTACGGACTTCGACAGCATCTATCGGGTGGACCTGATGACGGTTCATCCGTACGCGGCGTGGTTCCGGGATGACGGTTCGAACCTGTGGGCGAGTCTGGGGCTGGGCCGCGGCGACATCCGCATCGAGCTGGACGGGGGCGGGTCGCGTTCGACCGACCTGTCGCTCTCGAACGGTGCGGTGGGCGGTCGTCTGGTGGTGGCCGCGAATCCGAAGTGGATCGCTGGCGGCACGACGCGGTTCGCGGTTCGGGCCGAAGGCTCGCTGTCCGAGGCGAAGACGGACGCGAAGGAGGGTCTGGCGAAGCTTGCGGTGGACACGAACCGGCTGCGTCTGGCCCTGGAGGGTTCGTACGAACGGTCTCTCGAGGGCGGCGGTACGCTGACTCCGGCGGTGGAGGCCGGCGTCCGGCACGACGGCGGGGACCTCGTGGCCGGCGCCGGGGTCGAGGTCGGCGCCAGCCTGATCTGGCGGAGCGGGAAGCGCGGCCTGACGATGGAACTCCGTGGTCGGACGCTGGTGGCGCACGAGAAGGACCGGGACGAGACGGCGGTCAGCGCTGTGCTGCGCCTCGACCCCGCGGCCGACGGTCGCGGCGCGTACCTCAACGTGGCGCCGTCCTGGGGGATGGCGGAGACCGGCATCGCGGGGATGTTCGACGAAGGACCGTCCGCCGTCTGGACGCGCGGCGCCGCGCTGCCGCCCGAAGGCCGGCTGGAGGCCGAGTTCGGCTACGGCTTCGCCGCCGCCTGGCTCGGCCCGCTGGGCGTCCTCACCCCCTACACCCAGCTGTCGCTCGGCCAGCAGGGACAGCGGAACCTGCTGCTCGGAACCCGCTACACGCTCGGCCCCGACGCGTCCCTCGCCCTCGAAATCCAGCGACAACAGGGACAGGCCGCCCCGCCCGACTACCGACTCGAACTCTCCGGCACGTTCCGCTGGTAAGCGAGACCTCGCAGGGGGCGAACAGCCTCGCACCGGGCGCGCCGGCGCCTCGCACTGGGTGTGCCGACGCCCTCGTCGGCTTTCCGGAATGTGCTCCCTGCGCGACAGCGCAGACCGGAGCCTGGCGCTTCGCGCCGGATGCCGACGGGGACGCCGGCGCGCCTGTACCTTTCCGGTATGGGATTCGGTCATCGATCTCGTACCGTTCGCCGTAGTCGCCGAGGCTGCGGCGCTCGGGCAGTCGGATAGGATTCCCGCTTCCGGTACAGAGCGAGGAAGTCAGAGGTAGACGACGCGATGAGGCGAAAGTTGCGGCGCCTTGTCGTCGCCGGTCTGTTCCTGGGGATTGTCCCGTTTTCTGTTGAACTTCGGATGGCGGCTCGTGTGTGTTGATGAATGTTAAGCGGCCTTGGTTTGGTGGTCAACGTGCCCTGCTCGTCGTTCGAGGGCGCGGATGAGTTTGGGCATGTCTCGGTAGCCTCTGACGCGGTGGAAGCGTGATTGAGCATCGATGAGAGCGGCAGCGACCCAGCGCTGGATCATGGAGCCGCCCCGCCAGCGCTTGACGTTGCGGGTGTAGCGCCCGACGGAGCTGTTGAGGCTCTCGATCGGATTGGTGCTGCGCATGGTCTTCTGGAGAGCTCCGGCGAGGCCGAGTTCGAGCACGGTGACGGTCTCCTCCATGCCTTCCCGGAGGGAGGCCGCTGCGCCGGGGTGCTCCCGCTCCAGATGACTGGCGATCTGCCGCAGACGCCTCAAGGCCGTCTTGGCGGATTTGCTGTCCCAGGCCTTGCGGAGCGCCCGGCGAATCGAGGCTCGCCTCTCTTCGGGCAGATGCTCTTCGACGTTCCGGGCCTTGTGGACCTGGCAGCGCTGCACCGTCGCGGCGTCGCCGAAGACCTCCTTGATCGCGCGGCGCAGGGCCTTGCTGCCGTCGATGACGAACAGCAACGGCTTCGCCGTCGAGAGGCCCCGCTCCACCAGGTCGGCGAGAAGAGCGCGGACCACCGCCGTGTTCTCCGTCGAACCCTCGCGAAGGCCAAGAACCCGCTTGTGACCGGACGACGAAACGCCCAAGGCGATCAGAATGCAGTGGCCACCGATGTACTTCGCGTCCACGCACACCACGCGGATGTCCTCGTCTTCCAGCGACGACGACAGGAACTTCTCCATCTGCCGCGCCGACAGCGCCTTGAAGCGCCGAGACACCGAACTCCGCGATGCCGAACGACGGTCCGAACCCGCGGCCGCCGTGTCCAGCGACCGCAGGTAGTTCCGCGTCGACACGCCCGACGCAATCGCTTCCATCGTGTGACGGTCCATCGCGTCGCGAGACGCCGCCCACTCGAACGACTCGAGACGCACCTCGCCCTCCGGACCCCGTACCCGCAGACGCTGAATCTCGATCCGGGCCCCGCCCAGCGTCACTTGGCTCGGAGCACTGCCCGCACGCCACACCGAACGAGCATCCTGGTGACGACCCTTCGCGCCGCACCGCGACTCCCGCTCCTCCTCCATCAACCGGGCCAACGTAGACCGGCCTGTCTCGACGCACAGCTCCTGAAAGCTCGACAGACCGTTGACCAACGAGGGCAATGACTCCAACAGACCAAGCCCCGATCCCGACGACGGACTGCTCGGAGTGCTCCTTCTCTCTTGCCGATTCCCTTCCCGACTGCGATGATTGGCCATGGGTGGCGTCTCCTTTCTTTCGCTGAGACCGGCCCGCTCATCGGGCCGGAGAGCCGCCACCCTACTCCCAAAGTTCAACAACCGACGGGACATCCCCCTGTTCCTGTCTCAGACGACAGCTGTCTCGGCGATCGTCTATCTCCGCGTGCCGACGGACGAAGCCCTGGTCGGGGAGTCCCCGGCCATCGTCTTCGGCGAGGTCCTGTCCGCCGAACCGGTGGGGACGGACGGACTGTTCACGGACTTCGTGCTGCGCGTGGACGAGAGACTGAAGGGCGCGATCCAGGGTGCGGCCGTTGTCGTGCGGCAGCCGGGAGGGCGGAGCGCGGATGGTTCGTTCACCGACATCGGCGGGTTGCCCTATCTCGCGCCGGGCGCGCGGGTTCTGCTGTTTCTCGAACCGATCGCCGGCGCCTGGCGGCCGATGCACCGGGCGGCGCCGGCCGGCCGAGTCGGCCGGCGGCACGGCGAGCGGGAGACTTCCCCCGCCTCGCCTGGCGTCTGGCGCTCCGTGGATCTCGGTCTGGGCATGTTCTTCGAGGCGTCGATCGGGGGCCGCACGGTGCTGTTGCGTGAACCGGCGGCGGATCTGCGTGCGCTGCGCGCCGAGGCCGCGCCGGCCGATTCGCCGGCACGCCGCTCACGTTCGTCGGCACACCGCTCGCCGCCGCGCAACGCCCGCGCCTTTCGCCGCTGGATTTCCGACCGCGCGGCGGGCCTGGAACGCCCGGCGGATTACTTCGAATCGTCGCTCGACGAGGCCGCGATGAGTGTCCGGCTGCCGTACAAGCTGACCAGGCCCGGTTCATGGGGCTGTTCGGCGCCTCACATTCGCTGGAAGGCGCTCGACACGGGCGGAACCGTCGGCATGACAGTCAAGACGTACAGCCGTCCTCCCGCCGGAAGCACCAGGAGCGACGGTTACGTCGAAGTGGCGGACGGCATGGCGGTCTGGAACAACGATCCGAAGAGCAGCGTTCGGCTGGTCGTCGATGGCAGGAGCAACGTCAAGGGGCCTTTGAAGGACGGTGTGAACAGCGTCTATTGGTCGGATGACCACAACATCATCAATGGCGACCGTATCGCTGCCATTGCGCGCAGGCGGTATTCGTGCACCGGAACGACCGCCTGGTTCACGGAGAGCGACATCGTCTTCGAAAGCGGGCAGGACTACAGCTGGACGTTCCTTGCGAATCCGCTGCTCAGGGAAGTCGTAGGGCACGAACTGGGTCACATTCTGGGGCTTGAGCACACGCCGCAGTGGAACGCCCTGATGTACGAGCGGGCGCGCCCGGACCTCGAGGGCGTCACGCTGCATGCCGATGACCAGGCCGGCATCCGCCACCTCTATCCTCTTCCGCGGAACAGACCGCCGGTGCTGGCGGCGATCGCCGACGTCTCATACGAGGTCGGCGAGACGGTGGACATCACGGCCGTGGCTTCGGACGCGGACAACGACACGGTGAGCTACGTCTGGTCGCGCAAGAACGGCGAGACAACGCCAGCGATACCCGACGGGACAGTGCTGACGAACGCGCAGTTGACGTTCGATCCGCCGGCAGCGGGCGTTTACACGATGACGGTGACGGCTTCTGACGGCAACGGCGCCACCGACACCGAGGTCGTGGCGATCACGGTGATGCCGGAAGCAGTCGTGGGCGCCAGCGTGACGGTAACGCCGACGACGCTGACGGTCGGGGAGGGTTCGAGCGCGAGCTACACGGTGAAGCTGGACGCGAGGCCGTCGGGCGACGTGACGGTGACGGTTGCGGGTGCGTCGGGCGAGGTGACGGTGACGGGTTCGCCGCTGACGTTCACGGCGGAGAACCACGGCACGGCGCAAACCGTGACGGTGAGCGCGGCGGAGGACGTGGACGCGACGGACGACACGGTGACCATGACGCACGACGCCTCGGGCGGCGGCTACAGCGGGGTGACGATCGCCGATGTGGACGTGACGGTGACCGACGCGACGCCGGTGCTGCAGTTGCTGACGGACCCCTCAGCCGTGACGGAGGGGACGCCGATCCGCCTGACGGTGACCTCGGACAAGGCGCTGACGGGCCCGCTGTCGGTGAGTCTGACGCTGGCGGACCGTGGCTCGAGCGGTTTCGGCGCGGCGGACGTTCCGGGCGGTCTGGGTCCGCGCAGCTTCGACGCGGACTTCGGCGAGAGCGCGAGCCGGATGGGCACGGTGTCGATTCCGACCGGCAAGGATGCGAAAGCGGAGAGCGCCGAGACCTACCGGATCACGCTGAACGACATGGCGGACTACGAGCTGGGGACCGACACGACGGCGGACGGCGCGCTGAACGACGACACCGGCGCGGTGTCGGTCCCGTCGGCGCTGACGGTGGCGGAAGGCGTCGGCTCGGCGACAGTGAGGATCACGGCGTCGGCGGCGTTCGGTTTGGCGACGACGTTCAACGTAAGCTACGGCAGTACGAGCACGGCGTCGGACGTGGACGCGAGGGGGGCCGCCGATCCGTCGGACGGCGACTACGACAACGACGCCGTGACGTCGGTGACGTTCGGCGCCGGCGACGCGACGAGGGACATCGCGATTCCGATCACGGACGATGATCTGGACGAGTCGGCGGAGTCGTTCACGGTGACGATCGCCCCGGCTTCGGCGTTGCCGGACGGTTTCGCGCTGGGCACGGCGACGACGGCGGTGACGATCGCGGACGACGATGCCTCGCCGGTGCTGTCGGGAATCCCCGACGTCACGGTCACGGTGGGCGAGGAGGTGGCCGTCACGGCGCAGGCGTCGGATGCGGACGGCGACCGGGTGAGCTACTCCTGGCGCCGCCGGTCGGGGGAGGCGTCGCCGGCACTGCCGGACAGCACGGACCTGACGAATGCCCGGTTGACGTTCGTGTCGGCGGCGGCCGGGACGTACACGATGACGGTGACGGCGTCGGACGGCGCCGGCAACCAGGACACGGAGGACGTGGTCGTCACGGTGACGTCGGCGGACGCCGACGAGTCGGACGGAGGCGACGACACGAGCGACGACTCGGACAGCGACGACGGCGAGCCGGACGACCGTAACGGCGGCTCGGGCGACAGTGACGACGACGCGGGCGACAGTGACGACAGCTCGGATGGTGGCGGTGGCGGACCACCTTCAGGTGGCGGTGGCGGCGGCGGACCGCCTTCAGGTGGCGGCAGCGGTGACGGCGGATCGGGGGGCGGGCCAGACGACGGCGACAGTGATGGTGATGACGACGATGGCGGCGGAAGCGGCGGCGACGATGGCGGCAGCGGAGGCTCGGGTGGCGGCGGCGCTGGCCCTGGCGGCGCCGCCCTGCGCGCTTCCTTCACCCTGGACGCGCCCTGCACCGACCGCCTCTGCCGCGCGCGGACCGGCGTCGCCGTGTCGTTCGACGACACGAGCGGCGGACTCGTCTCGTTGCGGAGATGGGACTTCGGCGACGGCGGGACGTCCCGCGACGGTTCGCCGGAGCACGCCTGGTCCGTGCCCGGCTTCTACACGGTGTCCCTGACCGTCGGCGGCCAGCGGGACTCGGACACGGCGTCGCGGAAGGTGCTGGTCGAGTCGAACACGCCGGGCGGGACGTGCGTCTCGGACGCCGAGACGCTGTGTCTTCAGGACTCCCGCTTCTCGGTGGCGCTGGAGTGGTGGACGGCCGACGGCCAGCGCGGCGTGGGCAAGGTGGTCCACGAGGGGACGAACGATTCCGGTCTGTTCCGGTTCTTCTCGCCACGGAACTGGGAGCTGCTGGTCAAGGTGCTGGACGGCTGTTCGGTGAACGGACACGCGTGGGTGTACGGCGCCTCGGCGACGACGTTGGGCTACTTGCTGACGGTGACCGACACGGTGGCGGGCGGTGTGCGGGAGTTCCGCAACGAGCCCGGCGAGCAGGCGCCGGCGTTCACCGACAACCGGGCGTTTCCGGGGAACTGCGCCGCCGGCGCGGGAGCTGGCCGCCGCCGCCCCGCGGCGCGGCCATGCCGACCTGGCGGGCGTACCGGCGTCCGCGCCCGCGCCGGTTTCCGCGGCGTCGGAGACCGGCGGCTGCATGGAAACGGCGACCGCGATGTGCCTGCAAGGCGGCCGCTACGAAGTGACGGTGGAGTGGTCGAGCCAGGAGGGCGCGAGAGGCCCGGGCCGCGTGGCGGGTCCGCGGACGGACGATTCCGGCCTGTTCCACTTCTTCGGCTCGTCGAACTGGGAGATCCTGGTCAAGGTGCTGGACGGCTGCGGCGTCAATCGGAATCACTGGGTGTTCGCCGCGTCGGCGACGGACGTGAGCTTCGATCTGCGGGTACGGGACGCCGTTACCGGCCGGGTCCGGCAGTACACGAAGACCGCCGGCGCCCCGGCCCGAGCCCTCGTCGACCTTTCGGCCTTCCCGAACGGTTGCCAGCCTTGAACCAGTCTCCCGGAATCGATGTCGGAGAAGGAGCGCTTCCTGACCGTTCGTCGATTCGGAGCTCTCGGTCGACCGCCGGATCAGGCGCCTGCCTGACGGGCCTCGGCGGTTGATCGTGTACGTGGAGGCTCGCCGGCGGCTGGTGGACTGGCTGGAGCGGCAGCTCGTCGGCCCGCCCGCGCCGGACGAAGAAGACCGCCGCGAGATCGACATGTCGCCTCTCGACCGCTATCCGGTCGGCGTGCTGCATCCACTGGAGTCGGAGCAGCGGGGCGTCGATCCGGCATCGGACGTCGGGGTCGAGGACAGCGGCCCGGGCGGCTCTCCGCCGGAGGAGGACCCGGAGGAGGCGCCGCGGGACGGCGAGCCCGGGGGGATGGGGCGCAAGGCCGAGCCGGTCCGCCGCCGACGGTACGTGCCGCCGTCCTCGGTCGGCTGTTCGTTCTGTGTGCGAGGGAACGTCCGGTTGCGGATCGAGGCGTCGGCCGCCGTGTACGAGCAAGAAGAGTTTCGTGACGAAAGCGGACGGTTCCAGCGGCGGTATGCGAGGCGGAAGCTGGCGCCGGCGGACCGTGTTTGCCACGGCGAAGATTCCCGTGTTCCCATCTGGGACGATCGCGCGGGAATCGACGTTCGCGCCCGGCCGCATGGGCCAGGGACGATTCTGACCTTGACGCTGTTCAACCGGCAGTCGCTGGCGACGGACGAAGTCGGCCGCGAAAGAGCAGTCGCGCGGGTGGAGCGATCCCTCTTCGAAGCCCGGATCGAGTGCTTCGTCGAGGCGGGAGACGTCGTCGACTATCCGCGTGTCGATCCGAATCTGCTGACGGACGAGGAGCGGGAACTGGAGCTTCAATACCGCGGGCGGCGCATCTTTGCGGTCGGGCACGGAGCGGCCGCCGACTGGAGCGAGGACGAGGACAACGACGACGAGGACACCGGAAAGGTCGTCCGCATTCGGTCGAGCTTTCTGCCTCGAGCGGAGTCGCCGATCGTGAGCGTGGCGGCCCGCGGCGACGCCAAGGCACTGGAGATGGAGCGACTGGCCGCGGATGAACTGCCGTTGGAATCGCTCAGGGGCTTCATTGGCGAGTATGCGGATTGGGCGAGGGAGCGTCGCGCCGAGGCCGAACGGATCGAGGACGAGCGAGACCGGGAGGCCGCGCACCGCATCTGCGAACGGATGGAACTGGCCCGCGAACGCATGCTTCGCGGCGTCGAGATGCTCGCCGGCGACGCGGACGCGGCGCTGGCGTTCCGACTTGCCAACCGGGCGATGCTCCGGCAGATGATCCAGTTCGGCGTCGGTCGCGACGAGACCCGGGCGTGGCGACCGTTCCAGCTCGGCTTCCTGCTCGGCACGATCGAGTCGACCGTGTCGGAGCGGGACGAGCACCGGGACGTGCTCGACCTGATCTGGTTTCAGACGGGCGGCGGCAAGACGGAAGCGTATCTGGGGCTGATCGCGTTTCTGCTCGTGTGGCGGCGCCTCCGCCACGGCGAGCGTGGCGGCGGAACGGCGGCCTTCATGCGCTACACGCTGCGGCTGCTGACGCGGCAGCAGTTCGAGCGGGCCGCGGGACTGATCTGCGCTCTGGAGCTGTTGCGCCGCGAGGATGCGGAGGGGGAGGGGCGGCTGGGCGAAGAGCCGTTCAGCGTCGGCATCTGGGTCGGGAGCGGCGTCTGTCCGAACACGATCCGGGACGCGGCGGCGATCGTGGAGGAGATGCGGTCCGGCGATGTGGGCGACACGGCTCCGAAGAGTCTGTTGCTCTCCCGCTGCCCGTGGTGCGGCGAGCCCTTCGACGGCGAGCGCGGCTACGAGGCCGTGTACCCGGATTTCCGTTTCCACTGCACGAACCGCGACTGCGTCTTCGGTCGGCGCGAGGATCCCCTGCCTTGCCGCGTTGTCGACGAGTCGCTCTACGCGCACCCGCCGTCTCTTCTGATCGGCACGATCGACAAGTTCGCGCGGCTGGCCTGGGAGGAACGCGCGGCCGCCTTCTTCGGCGCCGGCCGCGACCGCCGCGCGCCGGACCTGGTGCTTCAGGACGAGCTGCACCTGATCTCCGGGCCGCTCGGCTCGGTGGCGGGCCTCTACGAGGCGGGGATCGAGACCGCCGTTCGCTGTCGGGGAGTGCAGCCGAAGTACATCGCTTCCACCGCCACCATCCGCATGGCCGGCGAGCAGGTGCGAGCGCTGTACGGGCGCGAGGTCGCCGTGTTCCCGCCTCCCGGTCTCTCCTGCGATGACTCCTGGTTTGCGCGGGTCGATCGAAGTCGTCCCGGTCGGCTCTACGTTGGCTACCTCGCGCCGCTCAAGGACCATCAGCACTGTTTCGCGCCGCTGGCCGCGTGCCTGGTCGCGGCGCCGCTTGTCGTCTTCCGCGGCGACGTGGACGAGGAGGACCTGTTCGAGGCGTGGTGGACGAACGTCGTCTACCACGGCAGCCTGCGCGGCGTCGGCACGAGCAGCAACGCCTTCCAGGCGGACGTTCGCGAGTTCGGCGAACGACTGATCGCGGAATACGTCGCCGAGCGGAATCGTCGCGGCGAGCCGGCCGGCGGAGAGACGCAAGAGGACAGCGACCAGGATCCGATCGAGAAGGAACTGCGCCGCCGCTTCCGTGAACCGCAAGTGGAACAACTCTGGAGCCGTCACACCGCCGAATATCTCGCGGACATCTTCGAGCGCCTCGGCGAACCGCGGGGCGCCGACCGCTGTCTGGACGCCGTGCTGTCCACGAACATGGTGTCGGTGGGTCTCGACGTCTCCCGGCTGGCGCTGATGGTCGTCAATCGCCAGCCCCTGACCACGGGCGAGTACGTGCAGGCGACGAGCCGGGTCGGCCGCGCCGAGGCGCCGGGCGTCGTCGTCGCCAACTACTACCGGCGCCAGGCCAGGAGCCTCTCCCACTACGAGTCGTTCCGGCCGTACCACGAGTCGTTCTACCGCTTCGTCGAGCCGAGCAGCGTGACGCCGTACACGTTTCAGGTGCGGAAGCGGGCGCTTCACGCCGCCCTGGTCATCGCGCTTCGTCATGGCTGCGACGGCCTCGCGGCGAACCGGGCGGCGGGGAACTTCGATTCCGGCCTCCCGGACGTGCGTCGAGTCGTCGACGAGTTCAAGCGACGCGCGGAGAGAGCCTGTCCGGAGAAGGCGGTCGAGGCGAGCGAGGACGTCGACCGGCTTCTGGAACAGTGGCATCAGGAAGCCGCGCGTTGCCGGGCGAGTGCGCGAGGACTGCACTACCAGGCGAAAGACAAGGCCTTCGACCGCCTCCTCCGCGGTTTCGAGGACGGCTGGGGCGCGCCGGGACTCTGGCCCACCCTGCACTCGATGCGCAACGTCGAGAGTCCCGCCGTGCTGGGCGTGAGGTAGACCTGTCTTGAGACAGCCCGACAGGACGTTCGTCGACATCCGGCTGTCCCACCTGCTGCGGGACTGCTCGGTGGGGGCGATCGTCCGCCACGACAGGACGCTGATGGTGGTTCAGGACACGCGGCACTGGGACGGCCCGAACACGAGCCCGGACGAGCGCGAGATCAAGTACGTGTCGCTGGTCAAGCGTTCGCTCGGCCTGGGCGACACGAAGCTCTGTCTCCCGCCGGTGAAGAAGCGGAAGGGAGAACACGTTCAAGGGTGGGTCGCGGCCCGTCGCTTTCCCGAGTGGACCCGCTGCAGCCGGTGCGGACTGCTCCACAACAGGCCGTGGCGATGCCGCGGCGCCGCCGGCGCGCTGACCGGCCGCGAACGGGACGTTGGCATGACGGATCGCCAGGCGGCGCCGCTCCGTTGCAAGGTAGTGCCGTCGGCGTCTGGCGGCGGAAGAGGAAGGCCGGCGCGGCGGGGCGAGGCAAGGCCGTGCGACGGCATCCTGGAGCAGGTTCCCTGGGTGCTGATCCATGAAGACGGCCACCTCGCGGACGTGCCGTGGCACGCGATCGCTCATGACGCGGCCAGGAACCCGGATCGGCGGGCCTGCGGGCCCGACTGGATCGAACCGTACCTGAGGGTCGAGAACAGGGAAGGTCGGTGGTGGGTGAAGTGCTCGCAGCGCGGCTGTGGCGCCGAGCGGCGCCTACCCGATCGCTTTCCGTTCGGCGCCAGCACGCGGCGGCAGCCTTGGGTTCGTGAGCCGCCGCCGGAGACGCCGAGCGAACCGGGCTGGCTGGTCGGCGTCAACGACGTTCGCGTCCACTACGCGGAGTGCCGGACGGCGCTCGTCATTCCGCCCGAATCCCGGATCAGGCGGGGCAGCGTCGTCGATCGCCTCTACAGCAGTTCCGCCGATCAACGGTCCGTTCGTGCCGTGCGAAACGAGTTTGATCGCAAGGCCAGGTTGCGGAGTCTGGCCAACAAGTACCGGCGCTCGCCGGCTGAAATCAAGGCGGCACTGGCGGAGATCGACGGCGGGTATCCGCACCTGGAACTGCCGCCGGGCAATCTCGAGTCCCTGGAGTTTCGCGCGCTGACCGAGCCGATCCCCGATCTTCTGCCGGACGAGGACCTCGTTACCGAGCACCTCTCGGCGGCTTGGCGACGGCTCGCGGTCGATCCGGGAAGTCCGTCGGCGGGGATCGTCACCGCGGTGGATCGCCTGGTGGCCGTCCATCGGGTCAAGGAGATCATGGTCTTCGACGGTTTTCGCCGCGTTTGGGGCAGCGGCGAAGAGCAGCGTCCCGTGACTCCGCCCAAAGTCGTCGGCAAGAGCGACTGGCTGCCGGCTCTGGAACTCTGGGGCGAGGGCCTGTTCTTTTCGCTTGGCGAGGAGGTCGTGAGACGCTGGGAGCTTCAGGACGCCGCGCGGAGGCGGACCGCACCCTTCATTGAACGCTCAGTCGGGGCGTCCCTGTCTCCCCGCTTCCTTCTCTGCCACACGCTTGCTCATCTCGTCATCCGCCGTCTGGAGACGCAGGCGGGGTATCCCGCGGCTTCGCTCAAGGAGCGCATCTACTGCGCCGATGGCCGGGACGACGGCGAACCGATGGCCGGCATCCTGATCTACGTGGCGGTCCCGGACGAGCAGGGTTCCCTCGGCGGCTTGATGGACCTGGCACAGCCGGACCGGTTCCTGCGGCTGCTCTCCGGCGCCGTCGACGACGCCTCCTGGTGCTCGTTCGACCCGGTCTGCGCCGAGCAGGAGGGGCACGGACCGGACCTGCTGAACCGGGCCGCCTGCCATGCCTGCGCGCTCGTGCCCGAACCGAGTTGCATCTGCGGCAACCGCCTTCTGGATCGAGCGTTCGTGACGGGCGACGGGGCGGATCTTCGGTCCTTGTGGGAGTTGGCGAGCCGCGAAGGGAGTCGCCCCCATGCGCTCTGAGAGGCGGAGGACGTTCGTGCCGTCGACTGTCGGGCCTGGCGCAGTTCGGGATATCCGGAGGAGCCGCCGTGGCGGGTAGAGAGCGTCGGTACGAGCTGCCGGGAATCGAAGACCTGACGAAGGAGCAGGAGCGGGTGTTGGCGCTGCCGTGCGCAGCGTCGGCTGGCGGAGGTGCATCATCGGGTGGCGGATGTGGCGGTGCAGGAGCGGGCGGAGGTCCGGCGTTGCCGAGCAAGGGGCGGTATCTGATCGTTGGCGGACCCGGCACGGGCAAGACGGTGGTCTGTCTGCTGCGAGCGCGACGCCACGCTCGAAACGGCGAGGACTACGTCTTCCTCGTCTGGAACCACCTCCTGCTCCGTGCGTCCGAGGCAATGTTTGATGGCGAACTCGAGGCCAGGACGTGGATGTCCTGGTTCGGGAGCGAGTTCAAGAAGGCGGTCGGAAGAGACACGCCGAAACGCGATCCGAAGAGCGGGTCGAACTGGCGACCCTTCGACTGGCAAGCCGTGAGGCGGACGATCGAGGAGTTGCCGCTCCCGGAGAATGGAACGCGCGACTTCCCGATCCTCGTGATCGACGAAGGCCAGGACATGCCGCCCGGCTTCTACGACTTCCTGAACAACGTCGGGTTCGCCAACATCTTCGTGGCCGCCGATCAGAACCAGCAGATCAAGGACGAGAATTCGAGCCGTCGAGAGTTGGAGGATCGTCTATGCGGCAAAGTCGTCGAACTGAAGCGGAACCACCGCAACCGGCATGGGATCGCTCGGCTGGCGCGAGCGTTCTACACGGGCGATCCGGCGTCTCCGCCACCCGACCTGCCGCCCGAGGCGGGCACGGCCTACGTGCCCAGGCTCTACCTGGTGAACGAAGCGGCGATGCCCCGAATCGCCGGGAACGTCCTGCGGCACTGGGATCAGGATCCCCGCCGCCTGGTCGGCGTGATCGCGCCGAACAACAAGGTGAGGGAGGAGTACCTTCAGGAGCTGAAGCGCGTTCGCGCGACTGTCTCGCTGGACAACGGCCGACCGGAGATCGAGACGTTCCATCGCCAGCACCGGCCGGAAGTCCGCTTCGACCGGGGCGGTATCCTCGTTATCAACGCACAGGCCTGCAAGGGTCTGCGCGAGCGGAGTTCGGACCTGCTCGACCTGATCGAGGATCATTCTGTACTCAAGGAGGACGACCGGCTGGCGGCCGCCATCCTGTTCGGGGCGCGCGACGGTTGGCTGAAGCTGCCGCTCGACCTGCGCGGAGGGCCGGAGCTGCGGAAAGCCGTGACCCACCGAATGTCCGCTCTGGCGCATCGGCTGGATGCCTCGGGCTTCGACATCGGCAAGCCGCCGGAGCGCGTCCTCCCCTTGTACGAACTGTTCCAGGCCGAGCCTTGGGGAAAGCGCGAGCAGGACGCGGCGCTCGAACTGGCCCGCCAGTTGAAGTGGCCCTGCATTCGCTCCCGGATCAGCCTGGAGAGGGGGCGGTACGAGATGACGATCGAGCGGGGGAAGATGCGGATCGAGTTCGATGGCGAGCCGCCGGTCACGACCTGGGTGGAACCCTCCGATCTCCTCGTTCGGCTCGCCGCGTCGCGGATCGACCAGAAAGTCGACGTCAGGGTGAGGGAGACGCTCGGCGTGAGCAAGAAGAAGCGGCGGGCCTGAGGACGCCCTTCCGCCGCCCGCGGACCCGCTTGCCATCCGTTTCCCGTCTGGAGCGCGGGGCGAGAATCCGCAGTCAGGGCGCCCTGGGCGCCGTCACGAGAACGTTCGCGGCTTGAAGTCCCGCGCGTTCACGATGCCTGGCGCTGCTGCCGGAGGCCCGAATGACGAACAGTCCCTGACGCTCCGGACCTCTTCGGGGTCTCTCCGCTACCATTCAGGCTGATGGATCCACTGCACGAACAGATGAGGTCCTGGAGGCGGGACTTCCACCGACACCCCGAGCTCGCGTTCGAGGAAGTGGAAACCAGCCGGAAGGTGGCGGCGCTGCTCGAGTCGTTCGGCGACATCGAGGTCCACCGCGGTCTTGCTGGCACCGGCGTTGTCGGCGTGTTGAAGTCCGGCTCGTCGGATCGCGGCATCGCGCTCCGCGCGGACATGGACGCGCTGCCGATCGAGGAGGAGAACGACTTCGAGCACCGCTCCCGGAACCCCGGCAGGATGCACGCCTGCGGTCACGACGGCCACACGGCGATGCTGCTCGGCGCGGCGAGCCATCTGAGCCGGAACCGGTCCTTCGACGGCACGGTCTACTTCGTCTTCCAGCCCGCCGAAGAGAAGGATGGCGGCGCCCGCGTGATGATCGAGGAGGGCCTGTTCGAGCGGTTCCCCGCCGAGGAGGTCTACGGCGTCCACAACTACCCGGGAATGGAAGTCGGCGCCTTCGGCCTGCGCGCCGGGCCGCTGATGGCCGCGATCGACGTGTTCGAGTTTGCCGTCACCAGCGCCGGCGGCCACGCGGCGTTCCCCCACGGTACGGTGGACCCGATTCCGGTCGCGGCCGAGATCGTTCTCGCCCTGCAGACGATCGTTGCACGCAACGTGGACCCGCTGAACAGCGCGGTGATCACCGTGACACGCGTTCACGGCGGTCGCGCGGACAACGTCATCCCGAGCCGCGTCGTTCACGGCGGCTGCGTCCGGGCGTTTCTGCCCGAAGTGCAGCAGCTCGTTGAACGGCGGATGCGCCAGATCGGCGGCGGCATCTGCGCGGCCCACGGCGCCGGCTTCGAGTTCCAGTATCGCCGCTATTACCCGGCCACCGTGAACCACGCCGAGCAGACGAAGAAGGCGGCGAACGCCGCCCGGGAGGTCGGCGAGGACGTCGCCACGGACCTCTCGCCCGTCATGGGTTCCGAGGACTTCGCCTACATGCTCCAGGAGCGTCCCGGCGCCTTCATGTTCCTGGGCAACGGCGACAGCGCCGGCCTCCACACCCCCCGCTACGACTTCAACGACGACATCCTGCCCTTGGGCATGCGCTACTGGACCACGCTGGTCGAGACGCTGTTGTCGGCGTAGCGGCTCCACGCCCTCGGTTGCATCGAACAGACACCGCCGCACCGGGAAAACGGCAAGCCGTTTCCCGCCGGTCCTTGGAATACCGGCGGACCGGTTTCCCACAGCTACCGCAGCCCCGGCGACTACGGCGAACGGTACGAGATCGATGACCGAATCCCATCCCGGAAAGGTACAGGTGTGCCGACGCTGCCGGCGCGACACGGATTCCGGAGCCCGGCGTTTCGCGCCGGATGCCGGCGGGGACGCCTGCGCAGCCAGTGTGTCCCGCCTCCCGTGCGACGGCGCGGCCCGACGGCTGTCAGGCGCAGTTGCAGAGTTCGATGAGGAAGTCGCGGATCGCGGCGGTGAACTCGGGGGACCGGAGAGCGGTCATGTGGTCCGCGCCTTCGATGACGTGGAGGCGGTGCCCCTCCATCAGGCCGACGAGGGCCTCGGCGCTCGGCTTCAGGGGGTCGGCGCCGCCGATGATGTTGAGGGTCGGCACCTTGTTCGACCGGAGAGCGTCCGCGCCCAGATCGAGGGAGGGCATGCCGCGGACGACGGCGGCGAGGGCCGCTTGATCGTTCGAGGCGACCATCATCTGGCCGATCGCCTGAACCTGCTCTGGCGCCGGCGGGTCGTCGCCGGACCAGAGGGCTTCGATCAAGGGGCCGGCGCCATTGCCTTCCTCCAGGGAAGCGGCCAGCGCGTCGAACATCGCGTCATCCCGGAGTTCGCGGCTGGGCCAGCCGGCGCCGCCGACCACGGCCGACATCAGCCGGTCCGGGGCCAGCGCGACGAGCTTCATCGTGATGAAGCCGCCCATCGAGTACCCGACGACGTGGGCCTGCCGCAGCTTCAGGTGATCGAGCAGGTCGACGACGTCCAGCGCCATGCGCTCGCCGTAGCTCGCCGGGTCGTGCGGCTTGCCGCTCTTGCCGTGGCCGCGTTGGTCGACGGCGATGACCTGGAACTCCTCGGCCAGTTGGCCGATGATGCCCGTCGCGCCCCAGTTCGAGACGGCCGTGCCGGTGATGCCGTGAAGCAGCACGACCGGGTCGCCGCGGCCTTCGACCAGGTAGTGGATCTCGACGCCGTCGCTGGCCGTGAAGGACTTCGTCGCGGCTTCGTCTTGCGCGTGGACGCCGCCGAAGGCGGTGAGCGCGATCAGTGTCGTCGGCAGGACGAAGGCCAACATCGATCTCGGTTTTTTCGTATGGATTCTCATGGCGCCGATGTTACTCTGCGCTCAATGCCAATCGGAAGGTCCGGCTTGGCACTCCGGTCAAGGCGCCGCGTTCCTGTCCCGAGCTACCGGGGACGGACAGGATGGGCCGGAACACAGAGCGGGAGACGAGTTTCGGGGCGCTGACCGGGTCGCGGTCAGACCACTGGAAGACGCAACGTACAGGGGAGAACAGATGACGGCAGCAGCATCCGCGGCGGACGGGAGGGACAGCGGCTCGAAGCCGCGGACGGCGGTCGAGTCCGTCGTCGAGAAGGTTCACAAGGCGGCGCTCGCCGGCGTCGGGGCGGCGGGCGAGGCGGCGGATGTGGGCGCCAGGGTCTTCGACCGGCTGGTCGCGCGCGGCGAGAAGGTCGAGAGCCAGAGTCGGGAGTCCCTGAGCGGCTGGCGGGACAAGGCCGAGGAGAAGGTTCAGCAGGTGCGCGCCGCCGCCGAAAAGGGGGTCGAACAGACGCGGGCCAAGGCGCGGACGGGAATCGACGAGCACCTGGAGCGGCGGCTCGAGAAGCTCGGCGTCCCTGGCAAGGCGGACCTGGAGGCCGTGATCGAACGGCTGGGGGCGATCGAGGCGCGGCTCGATGCGCTGGAGAAGCCGAAGCCGCGTCGTCGGACGGCGAAGAAGAAGGCGCCCGCGAAGGCCGGGTAGTCCGCGCGTCTCACCGTGTTCGGCGCCGCGCCCGGCGGGCGGGCGCTTGCGCCGCGCCGCGGCGGGCTCGTCGTTCAACCCGCGCGGCGTGGAGAATCCGGCTCAACGTGGCGGGTCGAACACCTTCGCGGATGCGTTCCTCCGCCAGGTCGAACGCCAGCTGCCACTGCCGTCGCAGGATCGCGTGGGCGGCGAGGAAACCGTAGCGCGGGTCGTACATGTGGGTGGCTTCCGACGTCACTCCGTTCACTTCCAGCACGCGGATGCCCTCGCCGCGCCGCAGCGCCTCGGCGCTCGGGACGCGCAGGTCGAAGCGGCCGAAGTCGAAGCCGACGCAGGCGGTGCAGATCGCGTTTATCGCCCGCTCCAGGTCCGACGTGTGCAGGTCGTTGGCGTCCAGGAAGATCGTCCCCCGCGAGTGGGCGCCGACCTGGGTCAGCTCGACTTTCTCGCCGACCTCGGGGATGTGCGTCGCCGCCTCGGGATGCTCCCGCCGGTACACGTGGGCGATGGCGACCGCGCGCGGGTCGTTCAGGATCAACCGCTCCAACGTGCTGGTTCCGTCGCCGGTCACGGTGGGCCGCACCTTGTGCGTGATCGAGAAGACGTGCCCGCTGCGTCGGCCCGGGCGCCGGGCCCAGAACACGCCGTACTCCTCGCCGTCGACGAACTCCTGCGCCAGCGCCGGTCCCGGGGTCTTCTCGAAGAACGCTACCGCGTCGGCTTCGGTGCGCGCTACGGCGACGCCGCGGCCGCGTTCGCCGGTGTCCGGCTTGAGCACGACGGGGTAGTCGAGGTTCTCGTCCTTCAGGAAGCGGCGCAGAGCCGCGACGCGTTCCTCCGGGCGTCCGGTCCCGAGCCGCCTCCAGGCCGGCAGCGCCTCGCCGATGCCGGCCAGTCCGTCGAGGATGTGGCTCTTCGACTCACCGACCAGACCGCCTAGCGGCATGGAGGGGTTGATGGCGGTGAACGCGGTCAGGTTGCCCCGCAACAGGCCCTGCCAGAGAATGTGGAGCGCGAGCGGCGGATAGAACGCCCACGTCGGCCAGAACTCCCATCGCCGGATGCGCAGCAGGCGGCCGCGCCAGAGGCGGCGGCCCCGCCACGTGAGCAGAGGCAGGACCACGCTCCGCACGGTGAAGATGACGAGCGCCAGGACCAGCGCGGCGCCGAAGATCCCTCCCGGCAGCCGGCCGCCAAGGCGCGCGACGGCTTCGCGTCCCAGGAGGGCGTTCACGCCGACGAAAGCCGGGGTCCAGATTGCCCCGGCGACCGCGAAACAGAAGCAGAGCCGGGGCAGACTCGTGCGCAGGATGCCGGCGGCCAGACAGATCGGCAGGCGCGTTCCGGGCAGGAACCGACTGGCCAGCACGACCGCCAGGGCGCGCCGGCGCAGCCAGGCGGAAGCCTCTTCGATCGAAGCGTCGCTGACCCACCACTTGAAGGGCGGCAGTCCGAGAGCCGGCCGGCCGAGAACGCGCGCCAGCCAGGCAATGACGAGGTCGCTGCTCAGGTTGCCGACGTAGCAGGCGGCGACGGCAACGGTGAAGTCGAGCCGGCCCTGGGCCGCGAGCAGGCCGGCGGCAACGCCGGCCAGATCCTCGCTGACGTACGCGGCGAAGACGAGGAGCAGGAAGACGATCAGCAGGGCGGGCCCGGCGAACGGCGGGAGGTTCCGGTCGTCGAACGGCAGGGCGGCGCGGCGCAGCCGGTCCGGTTCGGCATCGGCGCGAGTCGCTGCCTCGCCTGCCTCGACGCGGCTCAGGAAGTCCTCGATCCGGGCGGCAAGCTCTTCGCCGCCTCGGAACAGGAAGAAGTGGCTGTCAGGACGCATCCACAACTCGCTTTGCGGCACGATGCGGTGGTGCTCCAGCGCCGCGGCGGCCGGCGCGAGGGGATCCCGCGTGCCGTGGACAATGAAGACCGGCGCGTCGAGGGACTCGAGGATGCCGCGCAGCGGCCGCTGGTCCGTGTCGTGGAAGTTGCGGGCGTAGGACCAGGCGGCGGCGCTGTCGAACACGCCGAAGTGGGGGACCAGAAGGCGGATCGCCCGCAACAGGCCGAGCTGGAGACGGTGAAGCCCGTGGTTCATCCGGTAGTCGCCCAGGAGCTCGAGCTCCTGAACGCCGATCGCCGACGTCAGGACGACCGAGGCGACCCGGCGGGGCGCCTGTTCGGCGAGATGCAGCGCAACCGCGCCGCCCATGCTGAAACCGAGAACGTGAAACCGCTCGACGTTCAGGCGATCGAGCAGCCTCAGCGTGGAACTCGCGTGGCCGCGGGCGGAGTAGTCGGCCACTCGGCGATCGGAGGCGCCGAAGCCGGGAAGGTCCGGCGCGATGGTCCGCCGCCGGGTCGACCGCGACGTCAGGCCGTCGAAGTTCCCGGCGCTGCCGGGCGATCCGTGCAGCAGCACGAGCGGCAGCGCCTCCTCGTTCGGGGAAGACGTTTCCTTCCAGGCGATGAGCAACGTCCCTTCGCCGTCCGGCGTGGGGATCTCCATCGTCCTGCGATCTTCCGGCGGCGGCTGGCGTTCGTCCCTGGCCAGCCGGACGACCGTCGAAGCAAGCAGCAGCGCGCAGTAGACGCCGAGGGCGACCCGAGGCCAGTGCCGGCGCCTCCCGGAAACCGTCATGGAAACCGCCGGTCGCCGGTCGAAGCGGCCGCTTCCTCGCTCGAAACCATGGGCCGGAACGCCGCCGTCATGCGTCGTCGCAGTCGACGCGCGAGTTCCTTGCGGTCGGCGTCATGAAGCGGCTCCGCCCCGAACTCGAGCTCGGCGTCGATCCGGCGCAGCGTGAGCAGTTCGGGCGCGTGCGGCGTCAGCGGCATGTCGCCCCACCAGGCGACGCTCAGGAAGGCGGGATCCTCGTCGTCCGGCGTCTCGTAGCGCAGGACCGCCCAGTGCACCGGGAGTTCCTGGACGGCGGCCGGCGCCAGCAACGAGGGCTTGAGCGTGGCCACCGCATCGCCGGGCGTCGACGTGCCTTCAGCGAAGAGGATGACCGGATCGCCCGCCTCTAGGGCCTCGGCGATCTGATCGCCGACCCGGGTCACGTCGCGCCGCCGGCCGCGGTCGACGAAGAGGATGTCGACCGTGCGGCACACCCAGCCGGCCAGGGGCCACCCCCCGACCTCGGACTTGGAGACGAAACGGGCGGGCGAGTGCGCGGCAAGCACCAGGATGTCGACGTAGGAGACGTGGTTCGAGACCAGCAGGCTGGGCGGCCGGGGCGGCGCTCCCCGGACCGTGACCCGGCAGCCGAGCGCGGCCAGGCACGCCTGGCCCCAGCGGCGCATGATGCCGGAGCGGACCCTGCGCCAGGTAGGGTAGCGGCGGCGCGCGAGGAGCGGCTTCAGGACCAGCAGCGGCAGCCATGCGGCCAGGGTGGCCAGGAGGAGCGCCGGGCCCCGCCAGGCCAGCCGACAGACGCGAGGGAAGCGCATTCCCTCAGGCGCTGGCGTCGCGCGTCGCCGATTCGGTTGCCGGCGTCGGGTCGAGTCCGAAGATCAGCCGCATGCGCCGGCTGAGCGTGTCCGTGTCCATCAGCACCAGGTAGTCGATCGTTCTGAAGTCGCGGTCGATCGCCGGCCGGCTGCAGACGAGGGCGCCGTAGCGCAGGTAGGTTGCGAACAGGGGCGGCATCTCGGTCCGCGGCCCGCTCTCGACGATCTCGGTCGGCGCCTCGCAGCGGGCGTGCTCGAGTACCGGCACGTCGAGGTCCGGCCTGACCTTGCCGCCCGCGACGAGCTGCCGGTAGAGCCGGATGCCCGCGGCCTGGTCCTGGCTGGTCAGGGAGCAGCAACCGAACAGGTAGCGGAGCCGATTGTGGACCATGTAGCGGGCCAGGCCCCGCCAGAGCAGGAACAGGACCGTCCGCTTCCGGTGGCGGCGTTCGATGCAGGCGCGGCCGATCTCGACCGAACGGTCGAGCACGCCGCGGGGCAGGGCGTCCAGGTCGTACTCGGTGGCCGAGTAGAAGCCCTTGCCGCGGGCCGCCATGGCGGCCGTCTGCATCCGGTAGGTGCCGATCATCGTGCCGTCCGTCCGCTCGACCAGCATGTGGTGGCAACTTGCGTCGAAACCGTCCGTGTCACGGCCGGTGTCCCAGGACTCGTCGAGACCTTCTCCCAGTTCCAGGTTGAAGACCTCGAAGCGCAGGGCCAGCAGCCGGTCGATGTCCTCGGCCGTGCGCGCGAAGCGCAGTCGGTAGGCGCCGGCTTCGATCTGTCCGTCGGGCAGGTGTTCGGGGCCGGGCATGGGTCCGCCGCCGAGGCCGGTCGCCGGGGCGTTGTCGCGGACTGGCTCGGTCATCGGCTGCTTGCGGTCGGGGACGGGTGCGTCCGGCTGGACGGCAGGACGAAGGGGGCCGCCGCGGGGGCGCGTGTCGGCCGGATGCCGAACGTCCGCAGGAAGAAGCGGCCGTCACGCCGCCTCAGGGTTCCCCGCGCCTCGACCGGTTCGCCCACCCAGTCGAGAACCTCGTGCCCCAACGCCTGGCCCCGCGGGTCCAGCAGATGGACCAGGCGTCGTTCGCCGTTCTCCGTCCGCACCAGCAACGCGGCCGGAACGCCTCCGCGGATGCAGAGCGAGGCGCAGTCCCGGTGGGGTTTGCCGCGGCCCGGCTTCATGGCGCTCAGGTAGCACTTCGTGTCGACGATCTCCCCCAGCAGGGTCTGTCCGCGGTCGGCGGGGACGCCCGGCTCGGCGGCGGGTTCGGCGTCGGCCTTGCCTTCGGGCCCCTCGGGAAACTCGAGGGAATGCACTTCGAGCATGGCCGCCTCCGGGTTCCGGATCAGCGTGGCCGAGATCTCGGCCTTCCTGGACGACGAGGGCGTCCAGGGCGGGCTGGATTCGCCGCTCACGTCCAGCCCGTGTTTTCCCGTCCCGACCAGCAGATAGCCCGCGGCCGGTCCGTCCGCCGCGATCAGGCGGGGATGGGGGTCGAGGAGCAGTTCGCCTGCGTGGTCCCCCACGACGCCGTACTCGAACACGCCTTCGTCGAAGCGCTCCAGCAGCAGCGCCGCGACGGCCCCGAGAACGGCGGCCAGCAGCAGGAAGCCGATGGCGATGCGACGAGCGAACCGAGCAACGTCCGGCGGCGTCTCGTCGACGTGGCCGACGTGGAACTCGTCGCGGCGGGCGCCGATCACGAAGCGTCCTCGTCGCGGGCCGCGGCGTCGAGCCGCGCCGGCTCGGCACGCGTTCCAGGCGCGTTCGGCCTCGGATCGACCAGCACCCGGCCATCCTTTACCCGCACGTTGAAGGTCGGGACCTTCTCGGTGAACGGCGCCGGCGAGCAGCCGTCCTCGGGACGGTACTGGTAGCCATGCCACGGGCAGGTGATGCAGCCGTCGATGACCCGGCCCTCTCCCAGCGGGCCGTTCTGATGCTGGCAGACGTTGGAGACAGCCGCGATCCGTTCGCCGTCGTCCGCGCGATAGCGAAACACCGCCACCCGCTCGCCGCCGAGGAGGACGATTCGCGCCCGGTCGAGAGGAATGGCGGAGACGGCGCAGACGTCGACCGCGGCGCCGTTCGCCGCGGCGAACGGCGCCCGGCCGCGTTCGCGCCAACCGGCCGCGAGGTGCAGCGAAGCGACGCCGACGAGTCCGATCCCCAGCAGAGCGGCGAGCGCCGGCGGTCGCTCCTGGGTCTGCAGGCTGCCCAGCGCGACGTGCGCGAGGATCAGTCCGTAGGCGACGTAGACCAGCATGTGGAGCGACTTCCAGACCGGCGCGGTGAGGTTGGCGAGCCAGAAGTCGTGCGAGGTCGCCGCCAGCAGGAACAGGATCGCGAGCGCCGAAAGCCCGAGCGCCTGGAACGGGAACTGGGTCAGGCTGTCGTAGTTCCCGTTGCTGGCCAGCACGCTGACGAGCGGTTTCAGGACGCCGAAGCCGTGGAACTGGACGATCGAGAACCCGCCGTGGGCGAGAGCCAGCAGGAACACGCAGACGCCGAGGTGACGGCGGTTGTAGAGCAGGGGCAGGAACCGCGGTTCGAGGCGGCAGAGCGGTCCGATGGCGAGCACGACGTGCAGCAGCAGCAGGGCGCCGGCGCCGAAGCCGCGGATCAGGAGGGTTTCGATCGTCGCCCGCGGACGCGTCGCGACGCCGACGCCGACGAAGAGACCGAGGAACAGGACGATGCCGGCCGCGATCGTCAGGTCGTAGAGCTTCTTGTTGCGGTTCCAGAGGACCGCCTGGTACTCGGCGCTCACGGATCCTCGTTCCGCGATGGTTCGGTGTCGTCCCGGCCGCGGGTCTCGACCGCGTCCGCCGCCGCGTCGCGCGGCTCGGGAAGGGCGTCCACGATCGGCGGCTCGGGACGAAGGAGGACGGCGGCGGCGAGCAGGACCGCGAGGACGGGGAACAGCGCCGTCCAGACCAGGCGGTGGCGCCGCCGCAGGCCGCGGATCACTCGGAGGCCTGCCTCGGTCGACCGGCGGCCGCGTCGCGATGAGCGTTGCGCTCCGAGGGGGAGTGTCGGCCGGCAAGCCACCTCGGCAGGAGGACGGGCCAGAGTGCGGCCACGCCGGGGAGGATGATGAGCCGGAAGCCGAGACCGGCCGATCGTGCGGCGGGATCGATGCGGCCGATCCCGCGCCAGACAAAGAAGGGGGCGAAGGCCAGCCCGCAGGCGATGTACACGCTGAACAGCAACACCACGACTTCGGCGGCGCGCACGATGGACATCGCCCGCGAGTATACGCGGGCACGGCGCCTGCCGTCCGCGAGAACTCCGGGAGGAGCCTGCCGTAGACTCCGACCGCTTGGACCAGAACCAGGAAGCCCGGGGGAAAGAGACCATGCCGGTTTGCCATCGCTCGAACGCCTCGACCTGCATCGGCGATCCGCGGCGGTTTCTGCTGGCCGCCCTGCTGCTCGCGCCGCCTCTTCCGGCCGCCGCCCAGGAGATGACCGTGGAGGCCTGGGAGCCGCGTTCGACGCTCAACGTGCCGGGCGGACCGGTGACGCGTGCGAAGTTCCCCTTCGTCGACGCTCACGGTCACCTGCGCGGCGGCGACCCGGCCCGGATCGACGAAATGGTCCAGGAGATGGACAGGATGAACATGGCTGTCTTCGTCAACCTGAGCGGCGGTTCGGGCGACCGCCTCAAGGCGAACATTGCGGCGACCAGGGGCCGCTACCCCGGCCGGTTCGCCGTCTACGCGAACGTCGACTTCGCGGGCATCGGTCAGCCCGGCTGGGGCGAGAAGGCGGCGGCGCAGCTTGAAGCGGACGTCGAGGCCGGCGCGCAGGGCCTGAAGATCTACAAGAACCTCAGCATGTTCCAGACCGACAGCGACGGCGAGAGGGTGGCGGCGGACGACCCGCGGATCGCTCCGGTGTGGGAGAAGGCGGGAGCGCTTGGCATCCCGGTCCTGATCCACGTCGGTGAACCGTCGCCGTTCTGGGACCCGTGGGACGAGCGGAACGAGCGCTGGCTCGAACTCAAGCAGTTTCCGAACCGTCGCCGCGACGACCCCGCGCGCTTCGCCTCGTTCGAGCAGACGATGTCCGAGCAGCACAACCTGTTCCGCAATCACCCGAACACGACCTTCATCAACGCCCACCTGGGCTGGTTCGGCAACGACCTGGAGCGGCTCGGCAAGCTGCTCGACGAACTGCCGAACGTCTATACGGAACTCGGCGCGGTGCTCGCCGAACTCGGCCGGCAGCCGATCACCGCCGCCGCCTTTCTGGAGACGTACCAGGACCGCGTCCTGATGGGCAAGGACTCCTGGGATCCGATCGACGGCTACCACGTCTACTTCCGCGTCCTGGAGACGCGGGACGAGTACTTCGACTACTACCGGAAGCGCCACGCCCACTGGAAGATGTACGGCCTCGGCCTGTCGGAAGAGGCGCTCGAGAAGATCTACTTCCGCAACGCGCTGAAGATCATCCCGGGTCTCGACCGGAGTCTCTTCCCCGAGTAGACCCGGGGTGCTCCGGCGCCCCCGCCGGCATCCGGACTGGGTGCGCCGGCGTCCCCGCCGGCATCCGGTCCGCGACGCGCTACGGTCCGGTCGCTTCGCCGGCGGTTTCCGGTTCCGGCGAAACCGCGCAATCGCCGCAGTGGACGTCGTCGACCGGCTCGCCGGCGGCGAGCGCCGCGACCCAGTCGCGGATCGCGACGCCGTCCGATTCGACCGTGTAGAACTCGGGCCGCAGCATGATCGTGTGCAACTCGCCCGGGGCGACGTAGCTCCGGTAGTTGTCCTGCCCCTCGAGCGCGGCATCGATGTCGGCCTCGTTCGCGTCCAGCAGCGGCTGCAGACCGTCGTCGACGTTCGCGCCGGCGAGCCGCAGGAACTGGAGCTGTACGTCGTCCTCGGCGGTGTCGTACCGCGTGAACACGACCTCGGGGTGGGCCTTGGCAGCCTGGATGTACAGGGTCTCGAACGAGAAGTCGTCGCTGTCGATCCCGTTCATGTCCTCGAAGCCGGAGAGGGCGGTCAGCGTCCCCCAGGACTCGTGAGGCCGGCTGTCGGTCAGGTTGCGGTAGCCGCCGGCGCCGTCGCCCAGGGCGGTGACGCGGGCGGCCGGATAGCGCTCCGCGAAGTGGCGGGCATAGACCGGCGCGGGAATCGAGCCGGCGCTCGAACCGGTGACGAAGACCGTCTCGGGACCCTTGAAGCGCTCGTGCGTCCAGTCGAGAGCCGCCCGACCGTTGGTGTAGCCGCGGTGGTGGATCGTCACCTGGCGCGCCGGCTCCTCCTCCGTCGCCGGCACGTCGTAGACCATGTCGCGGTCGCCGATGTGAACGTCGCCGGTGCAGTAGGGCACGAAGACGAAGCTGTGGTCGGCGAACGGGTTCTCCGGGTGGTTGAATGCCGCGATGCCGTGGACGGCGCCTTCCTCGGGCTCCGTGCCGCTCGGCGAACGCAGCTCCTCGATGGCGGTCGTGGTGTAGGTCGGTCGGCCCCGCGGGTCGCAGGTCTCGGCGTTCCAGCAGCCGCCGCCGCCCTGGAGATAAAAGACGAGTCGGGTCGGATCGGCCTTGCGGACGAAGAACCGGAACGGCGAACCGTCGGAGCAGGTCGTGCTCCCGCCCGGGGCGATCGTGTTCCACCCTTCGACGAGATCGGCGAGGGGCGCCTCGAGGTCGATCGGTTCGGGCGCTTCCTCGGCCGGCCCGCAGGCGAGTGCGGTCAGCGCGAGAAGCACCGCGGTTGCGATGGCGGTCGTGGAGTGACGGTTCTTCATGGGGTCCTTCTCCTCGTTTGGTCGAGAGCGTCAGCGGCCGGGGGCGAGCGTCTCCAGGGCGTCGAGGTCGGCGCCCGGCTTGCCGTCGGGACGAAACGCCTGGATGCACACGTGATCGGCGCCGGCGTCCCAGTGGGCCTGGATGCGTTCGCGGATCCGGTCTTCCGTTCCCCACGCGATCAGGGCGTCGACCAGGCGGTCGCTGGCTTGGAACTCCCGCCAGTCGTCCTCGGCGTAGCCCAGCTCGAGCAGGCTGTTCTGGTAGTTCGGCGCCCGCAGGTAGACCTGAAGGTTGGCGCGGCCGATCCCGCGGGCCGCCTCGGCGTCCGTGGTCAGGATCACCTTCTGCTCGGGGCAGAGAAGGGGGCCTTCGCCCATGATCTCGCGCGCCTTCCGGGTGTGCTCCGGCGTCACCAGGTAGGGATGGGCGCCGGAGGCAGCCGTCGCGGCGAGCTTCAGCATCAGCGGCCGCAGCGCGGCGATCACGATCGGCGCCTCCCGCTCGGGTTCGGGGCCTCGATAGAACGCCTTGCCGACGGCCTCCAGGTACTCGCGCATCTTCCGCACCGGCGGCTGGTACTCGTGCCCGCGCAGGTTGGCGACCAGGTGCGGGTGAGAGACGCCGAGGCCGAGGACGAAGCGGCCCGGCAGCATCTCGGACAGCGTCTTGTGCACCGCCTTCGTCGTCATCGCGTCGCGGGCGTAGATGTTCGCGATGCCGGTGGCGTGGGTGATGCGATCGGTGCGGGCGCCGAGCCAGGCGATCAGGGCGAACGGATCGCGGCCGATGGCCTCCGGCGTCCACAGCGCGCCGTAGCCCTGGGCCTCGATGCGGGCCGCGAAGTCGGCCGCCCGGGCCGCGGAGAGGTCGTCGAGGCCGGCCCAGACGCCGAGCCGGCCGAGGTTGTGCGCCGATTCCGTCATCATCGTTCCGAGTCCCCTGTCGCTGCTGCGAGCGCCGACCGTATCAGGAGCGTCCCGGGCGGCGTCCGGTGCTAACGTGCCCGCCCGATGACCGCCGACGCGAAGCGGGCCTGGGCCTGGGAGCACTGGTTCGGTCTGGTCGGCCTTGCCCTGCTCGTGGCGGGCGTCTACGTCGGGCTGTTCGAGGCGCCCACCGAGCGCTTCATGGGCGAGGTCTATCGCATCCTCTACGTCCATGTGCCGCTGCAGTGGAACGCGCTGGTCTGCTTCCTTGGCGCCGGCTTCGTGGGCGCCGCCTCGCTGTGGTGGAAGCGGAACTGGATCGACGGCATGCTGGTCGGCGTCGTCGAGGTCGGCGTCGTGCTGGAGACGGCCGGCCTGCTCTCCGGCATCGTCTGGGCCAAGCCGACCTGGGGCGTGTACTGGGCCTGGGATCCGCGGCTGACCTTCACCTTCGTCATGTGGCTGACCTTCCTTGGCGTGCTGGCTCTGCGCCGCTTCGCGGAAGAGCACCTCCGGGCGCGGTGGACGGCGGCGGCGAGCATCGTCGCCTCGGTCAACGCGCCGCTCGTCTACTACTCGGTCAACTGGTGGCGGAGCATCCACCAGATGCAGTCGTCGCCGGAGACCGTGCACACGACGATGATCCTGCCGCTCAGGATCAACGCGATCGCCCTGCTTCTCGTCTGCGTGTGGCTCGTGGCGCGCCGCGCCCGGATCTCTCTGGCGCGCCGTCAGGCGGAGGCCACCGCGCCGCCGCCGCGGATTCCCGCCGCGGGCTGATCGGTCTTCCGGACGCGCGTCCGTCAGGGGCGCCGCACCGGCAGGAGACAGAGCAGCGTGTTCCGCGTCTCGAGATCGGCCGACCAGATCGGCCGCGCTCCGTCCCGCCACGAGACGGCGAGCAGCAAGAAGGCGAGCAAGCCGCACCCGTCCTGTCGGCGGCCAATCGTATCCGGCGGCTATGCTCCCGCGGACTGATGAGCGTAGCGGGTCAGTTGCGCGTAGGCATCGTTGGCGCCGGCTTCCTGGCCGAGACGAGGTCCAGATGCTGGCGACAGACGCCTTCCGCCGGAATCGCGGGCGTCGTTTCGCGGCGCCGTCGGCTTGCCGAGGATCACGCGCGGCGGTTCGGCATCCCGACCGTGTTCGACGAACTCGACGCCATGCTGGCGAGCGGGGCGATAGACGTCGTCGATCTCTGCGTGCCCAACCGGCTGCACCGGGAGATGACGGAAGCCGCGGCCGCGGCCGGCAAGCACGTGATCTGCACCAAGCCCCTGACCGCCTACACCGGCCAGGATCTCCGGGAGGACGCGAGCGACGCCGACGTTGCCGGTCGCGACCGGCGCGAGATGCTGCGGGTGGCCGAGGCGGACGCGCGGGCGATGGTCGAGGCGGCCAGGCGCGCTGGCGTGCAGCTCCTCTACGGCGAGAACTGGATCTACGCTCCGGCCTTCCGCCGCGCGCTCGGACTGCTGGAGAAGGCGGACGCGGTCCTCCTCGAGATGCGGGGCGGCGAGTGCCACAGCGGCTCTCACTCTCCCTATTCGCGGATCTGGCGACACACTGGCGGCGGCGCTCTGATCCGTCTCGCCGCGCATCCGGTCGGCGCCATGCTGTACCTGAAGCGCGTGGAAGGACTGCGGCGGTCGGGCACGCCGGTGCGAGCCGCCTGGGTCGGCGCCGAGACCGCCGATCTGACCGCGGTCGCCGGCCTGTCGCCGGACGAACTCCGCGTCGCGGGCGACTGGGGCGAGGTCGAAAACTGGGGCTGCGCCGTGATCGGCTTCGACGACGGCTCGCGCGCCGTGGCCTGGGGAGGAGATCACGTCCTGGGTGGAATGGAAAGCGCCCTCGATCTGTTTGCCACCAACTGTCGGCTGCGGCTCAGCCTGAGTCCGAACGACATGCTCCGCGCCTATGCACCGGACGAGAAGGTCTTCGACGACGCCTGCATCATGGAGAAGATCGACTCCGGCGCCGGCTGGACGACGCCGATGCCGGACGAGGACTGGACGTCGGGCCAACTCGGCATGTGCCAGGCGTTCGCCGCCAACCTGCTGGACGGCGCGGCCGCCGAGTCCGACGGCGAGCTCGGCCTTGATGTCGTGCGGCTGCTGTACGCAGCCTACGTGTCGGCGGCGGAAGGGCGGCGGATCCAGTTGACGGAGGCGGACTGACGACATGGACAGCCTGACCAGCGGACTCCACGAGCGCCCGGCGACGTCTCCGACTCCGCCGCCGCGGGTCATCGATCTGATGATCGACGCGGCGGCCCGGAATCTGCTGGGCCAGCGCCGGGAAGACGGCCACTGGTGCGCGGAACTCGAGGGCGACACGATTCTCGAGTCGGAGTACGTTCTGCTGCTTCACTTCCTGGGCCGCGGCGACGACCCGCGCGTCTCGAAGTGTTGCGAACGGCTGCGCGGTCAACAGCAGAAGGGCGGCGGTTGGGCGATCTACCCGGACGGGCCGACGGACCCGAGCGCCTCGGTCAAGGCCTACGCCTGTCTGAAGCTCGCCGGCGACGATCCGCGATCGCCGAGGATGGTCGATGCGCGCCGGGCGATTCTGCGGGCCGGCGGACTGGGCGCGTGCAACTCGTACACGAAGCTCTACCTGTCGATCTTCGGGCTCTGGACCTGGCGGCGGTCGCCCGCGGTGCCCCCGGAGCTCATCCTGCTGCCGCGCTGGTTCTACTTCAACCTCCACGAGATGTCCTCCTGGACTCGGACGATCGTGGTGCCTCTGTCGGTGATCTGGGCCCTCAGACCGAGCGTGCCGCTGGACGTGAAGCTTGACGAGCTGCGGGCGGATTCCGGGCCGGGAGGCAGGCGGATGACTCTCTACGAGTCCTTCTGGTCTCGTGTGTTCGCCGGCGTCAACGGCCTGATCAAGCTGGTGGAAGCCGCGGGCCCCGTGCCCGGGTGGCGCCGCTCGGCTCTGAAGAAGGCCGAGGAGTGGCTGGTTGTCCACGTCGAAGGCGCCGACGGTCTGGGCGCCATCTTCCCGGCGATGGTCAACGCCGTCATCGCGCTTCGCTGCCTGGGTTACGAGGAGAGCCATCCCCTGGTCCAGAGCCAGCTGAGGGAACTCGAACGGTTCGAGATCGAGGAGGCCGGAGAGATACGGCTCCAGCCTTGCCTGTCGCCGGTCTGGGATACGGCGCTGTCGGTGGGCGCCCTGCTCGCGGCGGACCGGGACGGGAACGAGGCGCCCATCCAGGAAGCGTTGACGTGGCTGCTCGAGCGCGAGATCACGGTTGCCGGCGACTGGCGGGAGAAGAGTCTTCAGGACGCCCCGGGGGGCTGGTGTTTCGAGTACCGGAACGATCTCTACCCTGACTGCGACGACACGGCGGAAGTCCTGCGGGTTCTGGCGGCCGTCCGCGGGCGGACCGACGAACTGGAAGCGCGGCGGCAGGCCGCGGCCGCGCGCGGCCGGCGCTGGCTTCTTGGCCTGCAGAACCCGGACGGAGGCTGGGCCTCGTTCGACCGCTGTTGCGACAAGGAGGTCCTGACCCTCATTCCCTTCGCCGATCACAACGCGATGATCGATCCGAGCACCCCCGACATCACCGCCCGCGTGATCGGCGCGCTGTTGGCGCATGGACACGATCCGGGCGATGGACCGGTCAGACGCGCCACGGACTATCTGCTGCGGGAGCAGGAGAAGGATGGGAGCTGGCCGGGGCGCTGGGGCGCCAATGGCATCTACGGCGCCTGGCTCGCTCTCTCCGCGCTGGCGCCGCTGGCGGCGCGAACGCCCGGCGCCGCCGGGGAGCGTGTGACCCGGGCGTGCCGGTTAGGCCGGAACTGGCTGCTCGCGGCGCAGAACGACGACGGCGGTTGGGGCGAGTCCCTTCGCTCCTACGAGGATCCCGCCTTCAGGGGCCGCGGCCGCAGCACGGCCTCGCAGACCGCCTGGGCGATGATGGGTCTGATCGCGTTGTTCGAATCGAGTCTTCGGAGCGACGACGGGGCCCGGACCGCGGCGGCGCTGGACCGGGGTGTCGCCTTTCTGCAGGATCGTCAACGCGCCGACGGTTCGTGGTACGACCGCGATTGGACCGGCGTGGGCTTCCCCCGCGTGTTCTACCTCCGATACCACGGCTACGCGCAGTACTTTCCGCTCGAGGCGCTGGCTGCCTACCGACGTCTGGCCATGTCCGCGCCAGAGGCGCCCCGCGGCCAGCCGACCGTCCTTCCTGGCGGCGCGCCCCGCGCCGCCAGCGTCACTGTCCGAGCGCCCGTCTCCGGGCGGTCGGATGTCCACTGACGCGAACGCCCGAAGTGGACGCTTCCGAGAAAGGACCTCGCTGAGAACCATGCGAACGCCGCTCCACATGGTGACCGACAACCTGAAACACCAGGCCAGGAACGCGCTTCTGGGCCGGCGCCGGTATCCGTTCGTCCTGATGCTCGAGCCGCTTTACACCTGCAACCTGGCATGCCTCGGGTGCGCCGTGGAGAGGCACACGGGCAAGCTCAGGGACAGGCTGCCGGTCTCGGAGTGCCTGGACGCGGTGCGCGTGAGCGGCGCTCCCGTCGTTTCGATCTGCGGCGGCGAGCCGACGATCTACCCCGAACTGCCGGAGCTGATCTCCGGCATCGTTGCTCGACGACGGCACATCTACCTCTGCACGAACGCCCTGCTCCTCGACGCCAAGGTGTTCGATCGGGTGCCTCCCAACCGGCGGCTGACGCTGAACGTGCACCTGGACGGCATGCGCGAGACCCACGACTTCGTGTGCGCCCGCGAGGGCGTGTTCGACAAGGCGGTCGAGATGATCCGCGCGGCGAAGGAGCGCGGCTACCACGTCACGACGAACACGACCGTGTTCAAGGAGACGCGGGTCGACGAGGTCGAGGAGCTGTGCCGGTTCCTGCGCGACCTCGACATCGACGGCATGCTGATCTCCCCCGGCTATCAGTACGAGTCGGTGGACCGAGACATCTTTCTCACGCGTCGGGACACGGAACGGAAGTTCCGGCGCATTCTTGAGATCGCGGACGAGTACAAGCTGACCTCGACCCCCATGTTCCTCGAATTCGCGGCCGGCCTGAGGGACTACTCATGCTCTCCGTGGAGCACCGTCACGAGAACGCCGCTTGGCTGGAAGGGCCCCTGCTACCTGATCGGCAAGCGCTACCACGCGACCTGGAAGGAGTTCTGGGAGGAGACGGATTGGGACTACTGGGAGTCGCGCCAGGATCCACTGTGCGCGAACTGCGCGATGCACTCGGGATTCGAAGCGTCGGTCGTGCGGGAACTCCGCAAGAGTCCGAGAGACGCGTTGCGCCTCGCCGTCTGGCACCTGTCGGGATGATCGCCGTGCGGGTCCGGCCGAGCGCCCCTGACGGGTGACGGTCCTCGTCACGGGCGGCGCCGGGTTCGTCGGCGCGCACGTGGTCCGGGCGTTGCTCGCTCGCGGCGGGGACCGCGTTCGTTGCCTGGCGCGGCCGGGCGGAAACCGCTCGAACCTCGAGGGCTGCGACGTGGAGGTCGTCGAGGGGGATCTGCGGAATCCCGCAAGTCTCCGGGCAGCCTGCGCGGGTTGCGGCGAGGTCTACCACTGTGCCGCCGACTACCGTCTGTTCGCCCGCCGCCCGCGTGACCTCTACGCCTCGAACGTCGACGGCACGCGCCACCTGCTGGCGGCGGCGGCCGAGGCGGGAGCGGAACGAATCGTCTACACGAGTTCGGTGGGTGCGCTCGGTCTGGAACCGGACGGCCTCCCCGCGACCGAGACGACTCCCGTCCGCGTCGGGGCGATGGTCGGGCACTACAAGCGCAGCAAGCACCAGGCCGAGCGCGTCGCCGTCGAGGCGGCCGCGGACGGCGTGCCGGTCGTCATCGTGAACCCGTCGACGCCGGTTGGCGAACTGGACGTCAAGCCGACGCCGACCGGGCGGATCATCGTCGACTTCCTGGCTCGGCGCATGCCGGCGACCGTCGACACCGGGCTCAACCTGATCGACGTGCACGATGTGGCCCGGGGCCACCTGCTGGCCGCGGAGCGCGGCCGCGTCGGCGAGAAGTACATTCTCGGCCACCGCAACGTCACCCTGATCGAGATGCTGCGGATGCTGGCGGACATCACGGGGATCGAAGCGCCGCGCCTGCGGCTGCCGCACTGGCTGCCGATCGGCTTCGCGGCCCTGGCGACCGGCTGGGCGCGGCTGGCCGGGGGTGAACCGCGCATCGCTCTCGACAGTGCGCGCATGGCGCGCCACAGGATGTTCTTCGACGCCGACAAGGCGGTTCGGGAGCTCGGCCTCGTCCAGAGTCCGATCGAAGACGCGCTCCGGCGCGCCGTGCGGTGGTTCGAGCGGAACGGTTACGTGAAGGCGGGGCCGCGTCGGTGACGACGACGGGCGGCACGCGGGGTCCCGCACTGGCTTCGCCGGCGTCCCCGCCGGCCTCTGGAGGGCCGACCGTCTACCTCGCCGCGATGAAGTCGGAGGCTTCGACCCTGTTGCGCCGCGTGGCGGACGCCTCGCGCGTCGAGGATGGCGCGGCCACCGCGGCTGTTCGAGGCCGCATCGGAGACCGGTCCGTCCAGGTGGCGGTTTGCGGGGTCGGCGAGCGGTCGGCGCGGCGGGCCGCCGAACGCTGCGTTCGCCTGGCTGCCCGCGGCGCCTGCGGCAGGGTGGTCTGGCTTGGCGTCGCCGGCGCCCTGTCGCCGGACCTCGAGGTGGGCGATCTGGTCGTCGGCCGGACGGTGATGGCGCCGGACCAGCCGTCCATGAGCGGCGACGAGACCCTGATCGAGGCGGCCGCGGCGCGGGGTTGTCGCCGCGGCGTTCTGGTCACGGCGCCTGGTCTTGCGGTCACCGCGTCGTCGCGCGAGGCGCTTTGGCGGCGCGCCGGCGCCCTCCCCCGGACCGCCGTCGACATGGAGAGCTGGGCGGCGGCCCGGGTGCTTCAGCGGGCCGACGTTCCCTTCGCCGCGGTGCGGGCGATCAGCGACACGGCGGCGGATAGACTTCCGTCGTGGCTCGAGCGCGTGCCGGCGCCCGACGGGGGCATGCCGCTGGGTCCGGTCGTTCGAGGAGCCCTGATGCGTCCTTCGGCCCTTGTTCCGCTGGTGAAGATCCGCCTTCGGACGGCCCGCCTGGGCGTTCGGCTGGCTGACGTGGCTGTTGCGCTCGCCTAGACCTAGAGGCCCCTGGTGAACGTCGTGCTGCATTCGAGCGGTCAACCACCCTGCCCGGCACCGTTGCTCCTCGATCGAGGTTGGACCGGCAGGCTCCCTCGTCGCTCCTTGCCGGACGGGCGTCTGACCGCTCTCGGCGCGACGCGCTCGTCCACCACGGGCTGCTGACGGTCCGCGTCGTGGACTTCCAGCTGATCGTGACCGACTTCGGCGACGTGGCGTGGATCGCCATGGCGTTTGCTCTGGGGCTCCTGTCCAGAACGGTCGGACTGCCGCCGCTGGTCGGGTTCCTGGCCACGGGATTCCTGCTCAACCTTTACGGAGTTTCGGGCGGGGACATGCTCCGGGAGCTGTCGGACCTGGGCATCACCGTGTTGCTGTTTGCGGTCGGCTTGAAGCTCAATCTCCGAACCTTTGCGCGGCCTCAGGTCTGGGCCGTCGCCGGTCTGCACATGGCGATTGTCGTTTTCCTGTTCGCCACGGCCGCTTATGCGCTTGCCGTCCTGGGAACATCCCTCTTTTCCGGCCTCGATCTTGCCCGTTCCCTCCTGATCGCCTTCACCTTGAGCTTTTCCAGCACCGTGTTTGTCGTGAAGGTCCTGGAAGACAAGGGGCAGACCACTGCGCTTCACGGCCGGATCGCGATCGGAATTCTCATCGTTCAGGATCTGGCGGCCGTCGCCTTTCTCGCCGTCTCCGTTGGGCAGTGGCCGACCTACTGGGCGCCTCTGGTCATGCTCGTCCTTCCGCTCCGTCCGCTTCTGGTCCTTTTGCTTCGCCGCGTCGGCCACGGCGAACTCCTGATCCTCTACGGCTTTCTGCTTGCCCTGGGCGGCGCGCGGCTGTTCGAGCTGGTCGGACTCAAGGGCGACCTGGGCGCACTGGTGCTGGGCGTTCTGATCGCCGGCCACGCCAAGGCGGATGAAATGGCAAAGGCGATGCTCGGCTTCAAGGATCTTCTTCTGCTTGCATTCTTCCTTTCCGTCGGTCTGTCGGGTCGGCTGACTCTGGAGACGGTCCTGGTCGGCACGGCGGCCGCGCCGTTCGTGTTCCTCAAGTCCGGCCTGTTTCTGGCCCTGCTGACGGCGTTCCGGCTTCAGGCCCGCACGGCCCTGCTCGCCTCGATCAATCTTGGCAATTTCAGTGAGTTCGGGCTCATCGTCGCGGCCATCGGCGTTGCGAATGGCTGGATCGACGCCGACTGGCTGATCGTCATCGCAATCGCGCTGTCCCTGTCCTGCGCGATATCCGCTGGCCTTGACGCAGTGGGCCATCGGCTCTACGCCCGGTACAGGAACGTCTGGAGACGCCTGCAGCGGCAGGGGCGCCTCTCGGATGACCGGCGCCTCGATATCGGGCAGGCGAGAGTGGCCGTCATCGGCATGGGCAGTATCGGGGCCGGCGCCTATGACACGATGCATCGACTGGAGGGCGCGGGCGTCGTTGGCGTCGACACCGATCCGATCGCTGTACGGCGGCATCGGGCAGCGGGCCGCAACGTGCTCTTGGGCGATGCCGCCGATGCTGACTTCTGGGATCGCGTCGAATCCGCCCATTCTCTCGAACTGGTCATGCTGACGTTGCCGAACCTGGCCGCCAATCTCGCTGTTCTCGAACAGGCGAGGGCTGCCGCGTTCAGCGGTCGGGTCACTGCCGCGGCCTGGTTCGAGGACGAGGTCGAGCCGCTCGAACAGGCCGGCGTATCGACCGTGTTCAACGTCTACGAGGAGGCGGGGTCGGGGTTCGCCGCCCATGTGGCGGGTCAACTGCCGGCAGGGTGACCATCGCGCTCGGCACACCGGCCAATGGGAGCATCGTCCTCCTTGGTCATTGCGGACGGTGCGGTTCGTCCCCGCCGGTGCGCGTTTCAACGGCAACCGAAATGGCGGCAACCGAAAACGTCCTGCTTCACATGAGGATGGGCAGGCGGCAGCAGAGCTGCCGGTCCCGCGAGGCTCCCGTGTCGGCCGTACCGCACCTCGGCTCCCCGATGGGCGGCGGGTCTCGCCGGGCGGCAGTCCGGCCCGCTCCAGTGCGTCCAGCACGGCGGGCATCGGGGCGGGCCAGTCCGTCATCCGCGCCTCGAAGAACCGGATTCGAGCCGGTATCGCGGCTGGCGCCGGTGGGGTAGGTAGGGGTCGGCTCGGGATTCCGGGCGACCGCTTGCGGGATCAGCCGGAACAACGCCAGCAGTCCGCCGACCACGGCGGCGTTCGCCGCAGTCTGAATCGGCAGGGCACGGTACAGGTCGGCACGGGTCACCAGGTCGGCCAGCGCTTCCTCCACCGCGTCGTTGGCAGCAACGGTCAGAAAGTGAGCCAAACGCCGCTCAGGAAGTGAGCCACTTTCGGCCGTGTTTCTGGTGTACGGGAGTGCTCCTCCTCGTTCTCCTTCCGGTGGTAAGCAGTCGTAGCGGTCAGGGGCAGCCGGGGCGGTCCCAGTTGCTCGTAGTCGAGGGGGGAAGGGTGAGTGCGGGGCGCCGACACCGGACGCGCGAAGCCGCCGCCGTGCTGGCAGCAGCCGACGGCAGCCCTGCGGGCCTGCGCGACGCCGCCATCCTCAGGCTCATGTCTGACGGATTCCTGCGCGTCAGCGAAGCGTCAGCCGTCCAGGTCGCCGACCTCGAAGACGCGGGCGACGGAACCGGCCGCCTCACCGTCCGGCGCTCGAAGACGGATCAGGATGCCGAGGGCGCCGTGCTGTTCGTCGGGGCGCCGACCATGCGGGCGATCCAGCGCTGGCAGGACGCGGCAGGCATCGCCGACGGGCCGCTGTTCCGACGCCTGGGCCGCGGCGGCCAGCCGCTGCCGTCCGGCGATGGCCTCACGGCCCAGTCCGTCCGCTCCATCGTCCGGCGCCGGGCCGAAGCCGCGGGCGTCACCGGGCGCGTCAGCGGACACTCCCTGCGGGTCGGGTCGGCGCAGTCCATCGTCCGGGCGGGCGGCTCGACCGCCGAACTCATGCAGGCAGGCCGCTGGCGCGATGCGCGGACGGCGACCGGCCACGCACGGGCCGAACTGGCAGGCCGCGGCGCCGTCGCCAGACTGCGCTACGGCACCGCATCGTGACGACGCCGCACTACGTCCGCGGCGCGCTTCCTACGGTCCGGGGCGAGAACGGTGCCGCGCAGGCGCGGTCGGCCAGCCTCCGGCTGATCGGCGGTTTACTGGCGCTTCAATGCGTTCTTTATCGCCCAACCCAGCGCCGAATTCTGACGGCCACTGCTTTCACGGCGCTTCTTGGCGATCATCAGCAGTATTCCAGCAGAGAACAAAAGCCAAGCGATCACAATAGTAGTCATCCGAACCCTCTTTTACCCAAAGTGTTCCGGGCAGCGGTCGCCGCTCACCGTCAGGGTCGGAGCAAGGCGACCACAGCGCCGACGATCACGGAGCCAGCCATTCCGACAGGCGGAACAGGGCGAGGAGCGCGCCCAGGCCGCCGAGTAGCCGCCATGTCAGTTGATCGCGCATCTGCGCCAGGTCTTCGCGGGTCGCAACGCGGGTCAGAACGTCGGCGGCGGCGTCTTCGATTGCCCGAGCGTGGGCGTCGGCCTGCCGATCGGGAACTCCGGCCTCGGTCAGCGTCCGGGCCGTGCGGAGCGTGTCGGTTGCGCTCACGATGCGGCCTCGCGGTTGGCGGCCTTGCGTCGGCGCTCGGCGGACTCCACGGCGCGGCGGATCACGGCGCGCAGCCAGTCGGCGGGCGACTGGCCGCTCGCAGCGGCTTGGGCAACCACGCGATCGCGGCTGCCGGGCGGCAGCCGCACGGTCAGCGTGTCGGGGTAGTAGCTTGCGGGCAACGGATCAGCCTCCTATCCGGCAGCCGCCGCGCTCCAGTGCTTGACAGCGCAACAGCACTCTATCACGTGTCCGCTTGCGGGCGCTTGCGGACGGTTGCCTATCGGTGCTTGACGGGCGTTGTTTGACTAGTCATAACAGCCCGTGGCAAAAGTGGATTCGGCCCGGAGTGCCACTGCTGCTTCGAGGCTGAGTCTGGGCAGCGCTACGCGACGCAAAGTTGGAAGCCGAGGCGATGTGCGCGCCAAGAGGCGCAGATCGACTGCATCAGCCCGTCGAATCGGGCTGTGAACGCTGCAAGCAAGCCAGTCTGGGCGCCCAGAGTTGCCGTGACACGGCCCTGCAGCGATCGTGGCGTGCCGACTCCCGCGAGGCTCCTCATCAGGAGACCGAGATTGAAGCCGCAGGAATGAATGTAAAGGCGCTTGAGCGCGTTGTCGCGGCCGCGCAGATGCAAGCGCCGCATGCCGCCGGTCTCGAACTGGTGAGCGAAGGGACGTTCGACGCGCTCGCCGCGCCGGCGCTGCAGCCGCTTGCCCCGATTGCCGCGGACCCGCCGACGGTTCGCGTACACGATGGCTTGCAAGTCCTTCTTGCCTGTCCAACGACGACGACCACGGTCCGGCTCCGCGATGTAGCTGCGAAGCTCCAACTCGTCGATGGAGGCGAGAACGTCGTTGCTGTGGTAGCCCTTGTCCGCAATCACTTCCTCGATCACCGACGAATCGCCGACTGCCGACTCCACCTGCTCGAACGTCTCCTCCAACGTCTCGTGGACCGACTCCGTGTCTCCCTTGGCGCCGCCATGCAGCGTCACACCCAGAATGGCCCCGCTCTCCAGGTCCACCGCCTGCTCCGCCTTGTACGCGAGGTGCGTGCGGCCATCCTTCATCTTCGTGACCTCGGCATCCGGATCGTGAGGATTCTCCCACTCCTCGTTCGACAGCTTCTTCTTCCGCTTGCGGTCGAAACGAGCCAACTCCGCACGAGTCAGCGTCGCCAAGCCCGAAGCCTCTGCCAAGCCACGCACGAACTCCTCGTAGCCAGAACCCGTATCCCGACGAACGATGCTGCGCAGCGCAGCGTTCGCCTCCAGCGTCGTCGCGTCCACGCCCACTGTCTTCCCCGATACCAGACCCGACTCCGCCAAGCGCTCAAGAACCCAGCTGAACACCTTGCCGTGAGTCTCCAGATCGATCAGACGACGAGTGCGAGAAATCGTCGAATGATCCGGCGAACCCTCCGTCACACTCAAGCCCAGGAACCCACGAATGCTCAACGAGTCCTGAGCACGCCAGGCGATCTCCCGCTCCGAATCCAGACCCTCGAAGAAGCCCACCATCAACAACCGGAAGTACGTACCTGGAGGAAGACTCGGACGACCCATCCGCTCCGCGTAGAACCCCGCACACTCCGACTCGACGAACTCGTCGAAACCGCTCGACTCCAGCACACGGTCCAAACGCTCGTAGAACGGATGGCCGGAACTCCGCGGCAGAGCCGATCCAGACACCCAGAGAAGCTCCTGATTCTCACGACGCCTTTTGCCCATAGCCATGAACCCATCCTATCGCATAGCCGAAACGGCGGACAGCCCGACTTTTGCCACGGGCTGATAAGGGGGATTGTCGCTAGCCACGCTCAACGAAGGCCGGGGGGTGAACCCCGGCGACACGCGGCACGCAGGTGTCGATGCGGATTCCGTCGTCGAACGAGTCGGTGGAGACACCGGTCAAGAGTCGTTGAAGGTCAAGATGCATGGGGAAGTCCTCGGTTTGAGTGGGTGAGGCACGGCAGCCCCAAGGTGGACTCACCAAGGCGCAGGTTGAGGTGGCCTTGGTGCGCTCGACAGTGTCGAGGCGAGTCGCGGAAGCTACCAGCGCCTGGTCTCAGAACCTGACACTCCAACCGGTCGCCATCCCGGGTCCGTTTCTCACGCCGGGAGATTTTCTGCCGCGAAGAGACTCCGCACCGTAGGCCGGCCGGCGCCGCGAAGCGGTCCATGCAGGCTGCCGTCTGTTCGGGCCAGACGCCTTCCAGGCCCGACGGCACGACCGTCGTCACATGCCCCAGACGGTGATCGTCAAGTCCCCGGCCCGTTCCTCGCGCCGGAAGATCTTCTCCCGCCAGGGCTTCTCTTCGGCGCGGTCGAAGATGACCAGGTGGCCGGCCGTGGCGGCGGAGCGGTCCATGTAGGCCGCGGTCTGGTTGAGGCCGAGGCTGATTGCGCGTTCCAGGCGGCCCCGCAGGAGCTTGCACTCGATGACGAATCTGTCGGTTCCGCCGGTTCGGGGCCAGACGACGAGGAGGTCGGTGCGGCCCCGCCCCAGGCCGTACTCGCGCTCGATCCGGCCGCCGCCGTTGACGATGCGTTGCAGGAACGCCTGCAGCAGGAGCTGCGGGCCGGACTCCCGGTAGTCGAATCGCGGAATCCAGTGCTCGGAGTGCTCTCGGAAGAACTCCTGGAACGCGGTGAGCAGCCGCGGCAGGTCGAGGCCCCCGTCGTTCTCTACGTACCACGCCGCTTCCTGCACGAGGCCTTCCTGAGCGGCGCGGGTCAGTTCGCGCGGGATGACCTCGGCATAGATCGGGTTCGCGATCCGCAAGGGTCCGTTCCGCGCGGTCAGCCCCAGGTCGCGAACGTATTCGGTGTCGCGAGCCGAGAACTCTCGTTCGTCGCCGCCCGAGAGCAACGGGCCGACCACCCGTTGCACGCGTTCTTCCTGGAGCTTGTCGGCGAGTTGGTCGAGATGGGGCTCCCGGCTGATGATGATGTCTTCCTGCGCGGCGAGCACGTCATCCACGGTGACTGCGCTCGTGCCATAGCTTCCCGATGTGTCGCGCGGACAGGTCCGGGCGGCGAGAGCGTTCACGAGCCAGGGCTGGCCCTGGGTCTGGCGGAAGATCGCGGCCCTGGCGTCTCCCGTGAATTCCTGGCCAGTCTCGTTGGCGTGCTGGTCCAGCAGTCCGTTGACTTCGCCCTCGGTGAAGTCGCCCAGTACGAGCGACTCGGCCTTGACGTTGAACGCGCTGCCGCCGGTGACGATGTCCTTCCCGGCGCCGGAGCGGATGCGGTAATCGCGGACGTCGCGCACGCCGCAGAGGACCACGCTCTGCGGGAAGTGCCCGGGCCGGTCGGTATAGCCGGCACGCAACTGGCGCAGCAGGGAGATGAGAGTGTCGCCGACCAGGGAGTCGACCTCGTCGAGGAGAAGCACGAGCGGACTCGTGCCGGTCTCCGACCAGCGGGTCAGAACGGCGCCCAGGGCGCCGTGGGCGCCGGCGCTGCCGAGCGTCTCCGGCCAGAGGGCGGCGAGCGACTCGTCGCCCAGCGTGATGCGCGCCGCGTTCGCCAGCCTCGAGAGGATTGCCCGCATTGCCGCGGCGGTGTCTTCGCGCGCCGCCTGGCCGGCCTCGACGTTCAGGTAGACGCAGCGGTATTCGCCGGCCGTTCCTCCGTTCAGCAGATCGCGGAGCGCGAGCAGCGCCGTCGTCTTGCCGGTCTGTCGCGGCGCGTGGAGCACGAAGTACCGTTGGTCGCGAATGAGCGCCAGAAGATGGCCAGGCCGCAGCCGTTCGAGCGGCGGCACATGGTAGTGCTGCGTCGGGACGATCGGACCGGTCGTGTTGAAGAACCGCACCGTTCCAAGTATCGCACTCGCCGCCGGAGCGGCCTGGCCGCTACGGGTAGTACCCCGCCATCGTCCGCACCTCGGCGTCGCGGGCGTCCACGTCGACCCGCACGACGCGGAACTCGCTCTCGGGCTTGTCGCTGGTCGACTGGTAGGCGAGCAGGTAGCGGTTGCGCAGTTCCCGCTCGATTCGCGCGTAGATCGCGTCCAGCTGGTTGACGCTGTCGATGAAGAAGGCCTGGCCGCCCGTCTCCTCGGCGATGCGTTCGAGCACCCGCCGCGTCGTTCGGTCCGCTGCCGCCTCCCGGAGGCCGATGGCGTAGATCGTCACGCCTGAACGCTGCGCGGTCTCGAGCGCGCTCTCGAACGTGAACGAACTGTTCTCGTCCTTGCCGTCCGACAGGAGGAGCAGGGCCTTCTGGCCGCTGATGCCGTCGAAGTAGCTGAGAGCGAAGACGAGGCTGTCGTAGAGCGACGTCGTGCCGGTCGCCTTGAGGCCCGCCAGCGCCCGCGCGAGCTGGCCCCTGTCCTTCGTGAAGCGGCTCTCGACGCGCGTGCGGTTGGCGAAGGCGAGCACCGCCATCCGGTCCTTCGCCTCGAGCGTGTTGTCGACGAAGCGCTGGGCGGCGGCTCGCACCTGCTCGATCGAGTCCTGCATCGAAGCCGACGTGTCGAGCAGGAGGCCGGCGTGGAAGGGCGTGTCGTCGACCCACTCGAAGCGGCGAACCGTCTGCTCGACGCCGTCTTCGGTGACACGGAAGCGATTTCGTTCCAGCGCCGGAATCGGCCGCCCCCGGTCGTCCACGACGCTGGCGAAGAGCTCGACGTACTGCACGTCGATTCGCTCGATCGGGCTCGGGCTGTTGATGAAGACGACGTCCTCGGTGCTGCTGCCGTCGGCCAGAAACGCGGCCGCGCGGAGGTACGTGAGGTTCGGACCGTCGAGGACGACCGGCTGCACCCATGGCGGCTGGTAGAGCGTCGCGATCCGCTCTTCCCCCAGGAACAGCTCGAGACGCTCGATCTCCTCGCCGTCCGGCGCCGCGATCTCGATGGCCGCGCGCGTGCTCTGCAGGTACTGCTCGCCGGATCGCGGTTCGATGAAACGGGCGCGGAAGCGCTGGCCGCCGCGGTTGACCGACATCTCGTCCGACGCCACGACCTTGCCGTCCTTGAGGCCCTCCACCCGGATCCGGTGCTCGGTCGGATGCGAGCCCAGGTTCAGTTCCACGCCGAACGGCGGCCTCCGCTTGCGCAGGATCTCGCGTCCGTCGAGAGAGAAGGCGACGGCGTCGAAGTCGCCGATCGCGTGGGTGGAGAAGCGCACCATGCCGACCCGCAGACGTTCGTCTCGCGGCGGCACGAGGCGGAGCAGGCGTTCGCCGCGCGCCGCTGCCCGGTTGGCCTCGGCGAGAGCCGGAAAGGTCTCGAGGATGGTCTTGCGCAGCAACTGCGCCTCCTGGAGGTTCGGAACGTCGATCGTCTCGTTCGCCGCGGCGAACTTCTGGCCGAAGACATCCTCGATCTTGAGACGGATCCGGACCTCGCCGGGACGCAGGTAGCGAGTGAAGACGAGCGGGATCGAGTCCTCGCCGCTGTCGCTCGCCGGCAACTCGAAGCGGTAGCGGAACGTGTCGAACAGGCGGTCGTCGCGGATCACCTCGCCAGTCATGTGAAAGCTGTGGTACTCCCTGTCCTGGGAGTCTCTGCCCTGGAAGCTCCTGCGGCCGGCGCCGGGACCGGGCACCATGACCAGGCCGTGGGTGACGGTGCGGCTCTGATTGCGGCCCGGATAGTCCCACTCGATGTCGATGTCGAAACGGGGGGCGCCCTCCGGGACGTCGGTGTTGAAGGCGGCGAAGGTTGCGAGCCACTCCTCGGGCGGTTCGGGAGGGGAGGAGATGTCTTCGATGAGACCGGCGCCGGCCAGGTCGCGTGCAAGCGCCTGCGTGGCCCAACCCAGCCATTCGTCGGCGCAGAGCACGGCGATGTTCGTGGTGGGCAGGCCTTGGCGCGACGCCGCCCTTCGAGCGACGGTCTCATGCCAGAACCGGTAGGGCCGGCCGCGGCTCGTGGCCAGAAAGATGACGACGAAGTGGCTCGGCGTGCGGTCGCTGCCGCCGTAGAACCAGATCTCCAGTTCGCTGCTCCGCGACAGGCAGTAGGAAGCGGTCCGACCGTCGGGAAGGATGAAGCGTCCCGGCGGGCCGTTCAGCAGGTAGAAGAGGGCGCGCGCGTCGTCCAGCGTGCCCCACTGGGTCAGCGCGGTGTCGACCCGGTCCTCCCAGAGGACCTGGAGTTCGTTGAGCGGCGTGCTCGGATCCGGGTCCCGGGCCTTCCAGAAAGCCTGGATGAACGCCTCGCGGCGGTAGTCCTCGGGCAGGCTGATGAAGAACTCCCGCTCCTCGTCGCTGATCAGCGGGCGTACCCGCTCGAGCCAGCGGGAAAAGCGGGCATCGAGCGGCTGCGGACTCTCGGCTTCCTGGGCGGCGGCCGCCGAGGTCAGCAGCGACGCGGCGAGGACGGATGCGATCCTGGTTCGGGCGGCCATCGGGGTTCGTCGTCCGATTCTGCAACGAATCCGTCCCGCGACGGATTCCTGGCGGCTGGTTCCCGGCGCGCTAGTGGCCCGAGCGTCCGCGTTTTCGCACCTGCCGCGCAACGGAAACCGGCGCCGTCAGCCCGAGGACTCCCGCCACCAGGCCGAAGTCCTGCGTCAACCACGCCTGCGGGCCGAGGCCGCCGACAACGACCTGGTCGACCGCGCGCAGGAACAGGAATGTCGACGCGACGAGCAGCGGGGAGTTGTACTCGCGGAGGAGAACGGTTCGCCAACTGAAGCGCGTCTCCGGGGACAGCCACAAACGGGGCCGGGGCCAGAAGGTCGGCGTTCGTTCCGACCAGCGGCGGTGGATCACGCCGAAGCGCTCGCCGAGAAACCGCTCTTCCGCCGCGATGACCCGTTCGTAGAGCAGCCAGTAGACGAGCGCGGCGACGACCACGAACCACCACGACTTCAGGGCGAGCGCGAAGCCCATCAGCACGAAGAGATTGCCGAGATAGACCGGGTGCCGGCAGAGCGAGTACATGCCGGTCGTGTTCAGCCGGCTGGCGCTCGGCGCCCTGAGGCTCCGGGTGGAGGCCCCGGGCGGCGCGGAACCCAGGGCCGCCCACCGCACGCCGAGGCCGAGCAGGGAGACGGCGAGGCATGGCGCGAGCCAGGCGAGTCCCGAGTCGACCGGCAGGGCCGCCGACCGGCGCTCAAGCACGGCCAGTGCAGCGGCGGGCGCAAGAAACGCGACGAAGAGGCTGCGGTGACGGAAGAGGAACAGGCCCTGATCGGCGAGCCGGCGGCTCAGGGGACCGAATCGTCGTTGCTCCCTGGCGGTCGACGAGGCGGTCGACGGCATCTCCGCGGCCGCGTCCGGGACGAGTCTCGGCGCCGGCTGTTGCCGTGGGAGATCCGGCGTCAGACTCAGGCTGTCGCTGTCGTTCATCGCTTCGGCGTCGAGGATGCGGCAACGCGGGCGGCCGCTTCCGGAGTCGTCAGCAGGACGTGGCCCTGCAGGGGATCGCCGTCCCGTCCGACCTCGACCAGGTCGAGCGGAGGCCGGAGACGCTCCAGGTTGTCCCGTTCGACGAGAAGCCAGACGGGTCGATCCCTGCGGGCGACGAAACGTCGCAGGGCGTCCTCGTCGCCCTGATCGTGCGCCAGAGTGCCGCCGTGGAGGTCGACCGCGAACCGGCGGGTGTAGAAGAGAAAGGCGGCATCGGGAACGGGATAGATGGCGTACGGCTCGTCGGGTCTTGCCCATCGGACCAGATCGCCCGAGAGGGCGCGCGCCGACTTGAAGGCGTTGCCCAGCGGCAGCAACCGCGCGGCGGTCACCGACATGGCGAATCCGAGGCTGATGGCGAGGCAGGTTACCAGCAGATCGGGCCGCCGTCTGGCTGCGGCCAGGTACAGGCCGACCAGACCCGCGGCCAAGGGGATGGCGGCAACGGCCTGCAACGATGCGATGGCGCCTTCGGGAATCGAACCGTCGGGAAGGTCCCGCGCCGCGAGCGGCGCCGCGGCCGCCAAGGCGCCGAACAGCAGGGGCACGGTCGCTGCGGAGATCAGGAATGCCGCGCGGAAGCGAGGCCAACGATCCCGGATCGCCAGGACGCCGTAGGCGGCCAGCATCGCGAGAGGCGCCGCGAGCGCCAGCAGGTAGACGGTCCGCTTGCCGCCGGACACGCTGAAGAAGACGAAGGCGCTGGCGATCCAGATCAGGAGGAAGCGAACCGCCCGCGCCTCGCGGCCGGCGGTTTCGCGGTGAGACACGCGGAAGGCGGCGTAGATCGTTACGGGGGCAAGCAGCGTCCAGGGCGCGAACGTGCCGGGCAGGGTCTTGAAGTAGTAGTGCCAGGGCCTGGGGTGGTAGGTCGCTTCGGCATAGCGCGACACGGTCTGGTCGAAGATCAGGGCGTCGAAGTAGGACCTTCCGGCGAGCCAGACGGCCGGTCCGAACCAGGCCAGGACGATCGCCGCCCAGAGGAGCAGGCCACGTCCCATCCGGAGCTCGGCGATGCCGGCCAGGTCGCGTTCGAACGCGAGCCAGGCGACCACCGCAAGCAGCGGCACGATCAGCCCGACCGGCCCCTTGGCCAGGGTGGCCAGGCCCAGGCAGGCGAAGAACAGAAGATTGGCGAGTTGGCCGCCGCGGCGCCGGAGCGGATCGTTCGGGTCCCAGGACCGGCCTCGGGCCCAGAACAGCAGGGCGAGCAGCTCCAGAAAGGTCAGGGTCATGTCGATCTGGCCGACCCGCCCGTTCCACATCACCAGAGCCGAAGTCAGAAAGATCGGCGACGCCAGCCAGGCGGTCTTCCGGTCGAACAGCCGACCGGCGAGCGCGAACACGACGAGCGTCGAGCCGATGCCGGCAAGGACGGACGGCAGGCGGGCCGCCACCTCGTCGACGCCGCCGCGAAGCGCGCCGAACAGGGCGATGTTCCAGAAGTGGAGAGGCGGCTTGTGATCGTACCTTTCGCCGTTCAGGCGCGGCACCAGGAAGTGCTCGATCGCCATCGGCTCGAGCAGCATCTCCCGGGCTACCTCGGCGTAGCGCGGCTCGTCCGGGTTCCAGAGGTCGCGGCTGCCGATTCCGGGCGCCAGCACGGCGGTCGCCGCAAGGGCAAGGACGACGTAAGGAAGCAGGCGTCCTCGCACGGACGGAATCCTGCCACAGGCGGAATCCGCGACCGCCGTCCTTCGTGGCCGCGCGCGGCGGGGACGATAGGGTATTCGTCCCGTCGATGGCTTCTTGGCAGTCCGCGGAAGGAGGGACCGGGCCGGAGGGTCGGCGCACGGGCAGGGAAGGGGATTCAGGCGATGGGTCAGCTACCGAAATCCGTGACCATCACGGACGACACGATGCGAGAGGGTCTGCAGATCGAGAGCGCCGACATTCCGGTCGAGGACAAGCTGCGGCTGCTTGACGCGCTGGGCGAGACTGGCGCCAAGGTGATCTCGATCGGTTCCTATGCGCACCCCGAATGGACGCCGCAGATGGCGTGCATCGACGAGATCGCCGAGCGTTTCGTGCCCAGACCGGGCGTCCGCTACACTGCCGCGGTCTTCAACAGGATCGGATTCGAGCGGGCCGACCGCTGGTACCCCAAGCTCGATGTGCGGCAACGCCGGATCGGCACGCACGTCGAGCTCTGCGACACCTTCGCCCGCCGCAACTACAACGCGACCCAGGCGCAACAGATCGAGCGCATCCCGGCGGCGATCGAGATGGCCCGGGAGCGCGGGGTCGAGACGGGCGCGGTGGCGATCGGCAATCCGTTCGGATCGAACTTCGAAGGGCCGTTCTCGCTGGAACAGCGGATGGATGTCCTGGCGCTGATGATCGCCCGCTGGCATGAGGCGGGCTTCCGGGTCGCCCGCTGCTCGATCATCGAGGCGATGGGCTGGAACATGCCGCACACGGTGCGGGAGACGCTCCTGGCGATCCGGGAGCGCTGGCCCGAGATCACGGACTTCCACTGCCACCTGCACAACACTCGCGGCGCGGCGATGGTCAGCTACCACGAGGCGCTCAAGCTGGGTGTGCGGGAGTTCGACACCTCGGTCGGCGGCATGGGCGGCTGCCCCTACTGCGGCAACGGCCGCGCCGCGGGCCACGTGCCGACGGAGGACTTCGTCGATTACTGCCACGAACTGGGAATCGAGACCGGCTACCGGCTCGACAAGCTGATCGAAGCGGCACGGATCGCCGAGGAAGTGGTCGGCCATCCGCTCTGGGGCCACGTGTCCAAGGCGGGCCCGCGGCCGCGCGGGGACGGCGATCTCTACCCGCGGCGGATGCCCTTCGTCGAGACGCTCGACGAGGCTTCGCACTTCCGCGCGGGACCGCGGGTCTACGCCGGCCAACGGTCCCCGTGGCGGCCCGACTCGGCGCTGTACGAGTTGCCCGGCGCGCGCGTCGCCTCGCCGTCCGCTTCACGGTCCGAACTTCCGTCTTCTGGCGGTCGGACGCGATGACCGCCGCGGCCAGGAACCCGGCCTCGGCCGTTCGCTACGAGGCGGACGGCAGACCGCCGACTGTTCTCGCCGCGACGATGGGCCTGCAGTACGCGACTCTCTGTGTCGCCGGCATCGTGCTGACGCCGGCGATCATCGTTCGTGCCGCCGGGGGCAGCGACGAGTACCTGGCCTGGGCGGTGTTCGCGGCCATCTTCGTCAGCGGCGTCACGACGATCCTGCAGGCCGTGCGTCTGTGGCGTCTCGGCGCGGGCTTCATCCTGCTGATGGGGACTTCCGGGGCGTTCATCGCAGTCAGCATCGCCGCCCTGAGCCAAGGCGGGCCCATGCTCCTCGCCAAGCTGGTCATCGTCTCGTCGCTGTTCCAGTTCCTGCTGTCCGCGCGGCTCCTTCTGCTGCGGAGGTTGTTCACGACGACGGTCACGGGAACGGTCATCATGCTGATCTCGGTCAGCGTGATGCCGATCGTGTTCGACCAGCTGACCCTGGTTCCCGCCGACGCGTCCCGTGCCGCCGCCCCGATCACGTTCGTCGCGGCCATCGCGGTCATGGCCGGGTTCGGCCTTCGGGCCAGGGGGATCGGGCGGCTGTGGGCGCCGGTCGCGGGCGTCATCGCGGGGTCCATCGTTGCGGCGCCCCTCGGGCTTTACGACTTCGAGCAGGTGGCCGCGGCGTCGTGGTTCGGCGCCCCGGCCGGCGGCTGGCCGGGGTTCGACCTGTCCTTCGGGCCGGCGTTCTGGGCGTTGCTGCCGGGCTTCGTCATCGTCACGTTGATCGGCGCGGTCGAGACGATCGGCGATGCGGTCGGGATCCAGCGCGTTTCCTGGCGGACGCCGCGGGCGCCCGACTACCGGGCGGTGCAAGGCGCCGTGGCCGCCGACGGACTCGGCAACCTGCTTTCGGGCCTCGCCGGCACCGTGCCGAACACGACGTACTCGAGCAGCATCTCGGTCACGGAACTCACGGGAGTGGCCTCGCGCAGGATAGGAGTGTGGATCGGGATCATCTTCATCGGTCTGGCCTTCCTGCCCAAGGCGCTCTCCCTGATCCTCGCGATTCCCGGTCCGGTGGTCGGCGCGTACCTGCTGGTGCTGATCGCCGTCCTGTTCGTGCTCGGCGCCCGCATCGCCGGGCACGGCGGGATCGACTACCGGAAGGCGCTGGTGGTCGGGGTGTCGTTCTGGGTCGGCGTCGGCTTCGAGAACGACTTGATGTTCAGCGACCAGCTCGGCGGTTGGGCGGCCTCGATCCTGGGCAACGGCATGACCGCCGGCGGTCTGACCGCCATCGGCCTGACCGCGTTTCTCGAATCGACCGGTCCGCGACGCCAGCGGCTCGAGGTCGAGGTTGCGCCTGGATCGGCGCCGCGGATCGGCGGTTTTCTCGGGACCCTGGCGGAACGGGCGCGGTGGACGCCCGAGGCCCGCGACCGCCTCTGGTCGGCGGGCGAGGAGGCGCTGCTCAGCCTGGTCGGTCTCGACGACGAGGAAGGCGACCGGAAACGCAGTCTTCTCGTGGTCGCGAGAGTCGACCGTCAGGCGGCCGAACTCGAGTTCATCGCGGCGCCCGGTGGGGGCAACATCGAAGACAGGCTGGTGGTCATGGCGCACGATGCTCCCGCCCCCATCGAGAACGAGTTGTCGCTGCGGCTGCTGCGGCACGTGTCGACGTCGGTCCAGCACCAGCAGTACCACGACACGGACGTCCTCACGGTCGTCGTCAGCAGCGACAGCCATGAACCGAAGGGTCAGGTGGACTCCGCGGGAATCTAGCAGCCCGCGTCCTTCCTGTAGGATGTCGCCGCGGACATGACCTCTCCGCGAAACGAGCCGTGAGCGCCATAGTCACGTGAGTCGGAACCCCCACCTGACGTTCGTGGAGGAAATCCTGCTTCTTCTCCTGGACGACGAGTCCGGCGCGATGAAGCGGGTCGCGCCCAACGTGATGGAGTTGCTGATCGCCGGCGCGATCCTGATGGATCTCGCGTTTCGCGGCCGTCTGGATTGCGACCTCCAGCGCCTCGTCGTCGTCGATCCGACGCCGGTGGGCGAGGAGATCCTGGACGGCCCCCTGGCCGAGATCGCGGCGGCCTCGGACGAGGCCGACGCCCGCACGTGGGTGGTGCGTCTCTCGGCTCGCAGCAAGCAGGTCCAGGAGGCGGCTCTCGCGCGCCTCGTAGAGCGGGGCATTCTCCGGGTCGAGGACCGGAGCTTCCTTTGGGTGTTCGGCAGCCGTCGCTATCCGATGATCGACGACCGGGAAGAGCGGGAGGTCAAGCTGCGCATCCTCGACGTGCTCCTGAGCGACCGGATTCCGGCGCCCAGGGACGTCGCTCTCATCTGCCTGGCCGATGCGTCGAACGCCTTCCAGGTCATTCTGAGCGCGCAGGAACTCCGTCACGCCGCGGCCCGGATCGAGCTGGTGCGCGGTTTCGATCTGATCGGTCAGGCGATGGGCCGGGCCATCCGGAAGTCGGTCCAGGACATTGCCGCCGCAACGGCGACGGCGCATCATCCGTTCTACTGAGTTCAAGGAGACGGGAAGAGGTGGTTACGTGAGCGAGAGCACCGGAATCGGGAAGTCCGCGATCGGCCGCGAGACGGTGGGCGACGTGACCGTCTGGACGCCGGAGGGACGGGTCGACGCGACGGGCGCGCCGGACCTGGAGAACGCGATGATGTCCGGGATCGCGGAAGGCGGGGAAGCCGTCGTCCTCGACCTGGGCCTCACCCGCTACATGAGCAGCGCCGGCCTTCGCGTCGTGCTGGTCGTGGCTCGCGAGCTGCAGGCCCGCAAGGGGCAGTTCGCCGTCTGCGGCCTGAACGACGAGGTGAAGGAGCTGTTCGAGGTCTCGGGCTTCAGCCTGATCGTGGGCATCGAGCCGGACCGCGCCGCCGCGATCGCGGCCGTCCGGCCGTCCGGCTGATGAGTTCCGCTTGCCGTAGCGGGACCTTCTCCCTCGCGTCGGCCCGACGCAGTGCCTACTGCGCCTGCGCCGCCCCTCGGTCCGAGGGCCCCCCGGCGACAGCGGCGGCTGCGCGCCCTCGCTACGGACCTCCGTGAAACGTGCGGGCTACAGCGTCCAGCCGTCCCTGTAGGTCGGCCGGATGTACTCCGGCGGCGCCTCGACGCCGTTCGTCACCTTCAGCTTCTTCGGGTTCCAGACGATCTCCCGCTGCGTGCGGACCGCCAGGTTGCCGAGCAGCGCGGTCTCGGTCATCGGCCCCGCGTGGTCGGCGAAGTTGGAGCCGTCGGGGTTCGTCGTGCCGGCCTTGATTGCGTCGATCCACTGCCTGTAGTGCCCTTCGGTCCGCTCGTAGACCTGAGGCAGCGGGTTCTTCGCGATCTTCTCGTGCAGCCTGGACGGGTGGATCGTGGGCTTGCCGGCGTAGATGTCGGCGACGATCACGCCCTTGCTGCCGATGAAGAGCTGACCGCTGTTGCCCGGCGGCCACTTGCCCTCCCACATCCGGGGCATCGCCGGCGTGAGGTTCCCGTCGCGCCAGACCACCGTCATCTTCGGCCGGTCGCCGCGCGCCGGATACTCGAACGTGATCCGCGTGGAGGCCGGGGCCGACTCCTTGAACAGCGGCGTCGATTCGGCATGGACCGATGCCGGGTCCCGCAGGTCGAAGATCCAGAACGCCGCGTCCATCGCGTGGCAGGCGATGTCGCCAATGGCGCCGGTGCCGAAGTCCCACCAGCCGCGCCAGGCGAATGGGTGGTAGTACTCGGAGTGGTAGGGGCGTTCCGGCGCCGGCCCCAGCCACAGGTCCCACTTGACATGGTCGGGCACGTCGTGGACTTCCTTGGGGCGCGGTATCGCCTGCGGCCAGATCGGACGGTTGGTCCAGTACTCGACGCGGTTCACTTCGCCGATCACGCCGCCTTCGATCCACTCGCGGATGAGACGGGTGCCCTCGGCGGCGTGGCCCTGATTGCCCATCTGGGTCGCCGTGCCGGCCTTGCGGGCCGCCTCGCCGATCATCCGCGCCTCCCAGATCGTGCGCGTCAGGGGCTTCTGCGTGAAGACGTGGAGGCCGCGTTCCAGCGCCGCCGCGGTGATCACGGCGTGCGTGTGGTCCGCGGTCGAGACCATCAGCGCGTCCAGGTCGCCGTGGGCGTCCAGCAGCTCGCGGTAGTCGTGGTAGCGAGCGGCGTTGGGGTGGGCCGCGAAGGTCTGCTCGGCGCGCTGCCAGTCGATGTCGCAAAGCGCCACGACGTTCTCGCTCGCCACGCCGGCGACGTCGCTCCGGCCCTTGCCGCCGGCGCCGACGGCCGCGATGTTCAGCTTGTCGCTCGGGGCTTCCTGACCGCGTCCGAGGACGTGGCGGGGGACGATCATCCAGCCGGCGCCGGCAACCGCGGCGCCGAGCACGCTGCGGCGGCTCGGTTCTTGTTCGGGCATGTGGGAGTTGCCTTTCTCGTGCGGGGTTGATGTGGGGTAGGTTAGCGCACTCGGAGGAGCGTCAAGGATGTCAGACGCCGCGAGGACATCGAAGCCTGCCGTGCGCGGAACGCGCGCGGCAATGCCTGGTGCGTTCACCTTGGCGGCGTTCGCGCTGTTCGCCGCGCAGCCGGCCTCGGCCGCCGCCGAATGCGAAGCCCGGGAGGCCGAGGGCCCCGTCACCGTCGAATCCTGCCCGATCGCCAACGCCGACTACCCGCTGGTGCGCGCTTCGATGACCGTTCCCGGCTCCATGTCGGCGGTCGTCGCTCTTCTGGACGATGCGGCCGCGTGTCCCGAATGGCAGGCGATGTGCACGGAAGAGACCGCGAAGCCGCTCGACGACGCCCCCTTCCGGACCCTTCGCCAGCGGGTCTCCGGCAAGGGCGTCTCCCGGCGGATCTCGGTCAACGGCGTGGCGTGGTGGCGGACCGCGGACGGCCGCGTCATCGGCGACGTGGTCGGCGCGGACGATCGGACGCCTGCCTTCAAGGGCAAACGCGTGCTCTGCCTGCATGGCCGCTGGTTGCTTTCGCCGGGCGACCGGGAAGGAACGATCACCGTCGTCCAGGAGACCGTCAGCGACCCGCAACCGCCCTTCGGCATGGGCGCCGGGATCGTGACGCCGCGCACCGCGAAGACTCTGCTCCAGACCTTCTCGAACCTGAGCGCCAGACTCGCCAGCGGCCGGCACGGCGCCGGTCCCGCCGTCGAATCGCTGCCCTTGCTGGAGCACGAGCTGCCCGGCGTCGGCGAGCGGTTCGCCCGCTGCCAGGCGGCGCGCAGGTAGGGCGTCCGGGCCGGCGGTTTGGTCCGGGGCGTTTCGACGCGGAGTCCATGTCAGTCGATCGTCCCCAGGTAGCGCCAGATCGCCTAGAACTGTCGGGCCGCCTGGCCATCGAAGACATCGTGGAGGGCGGTGTAGCCGTCCTCGTCGACGAACCGGGGCATCTTCGTGCCCGGCAGGAGGCGCTGGGGATCGAGGAGAAACCGGTCGAACCAGGCTCGCCGCAGGCGGCGGCGGACGAGGTCGAAGTTGATCGTCTCCCGAGAATCCGCGCCGACCAGGGCCGCGACGACGGGACCGCCGCGCTCGCCTCGATCCGGCGCGTTGGCGCGGGGATGGCGAAAGCCGGCAGCTTCGCCGTCCGTCCAGGCGCGCCCCCCTTGCTGGTGCGCCACCTGGATGACGAGGTCCGCGCTTCGGGGGCCGACGTTCAGTGCCCGGCTGAACAGCCCGCCGGCTTCCGATGCGCCGAGTTCCAGGACCTCCGCGTCGGCCACCCGGTAGTGCAGCACGACCCGGTTGCCGTGGAGGTAGTGACCGAGCCAGCGCGCCGCGATGCCGGCGAGCGGAACGGCGGCCGCGACCGTCAGGCCGGTGGCGATCGGTCGTTGCATCGGGCCGGAGAATAGCCGGAGGTCCGCCGCGGCACACGGATTCGGCTTGTGATTCGCTCACGGACTGTGGCAACATGTCGACTCGAGGAGGACATGGGCGGAAAGGTAGTTCAGGACGACGGGATGGAGACGAGCGGAATCGTGCTCCGTCGGCAAGAAGAACTGCCTCACCCCCCCCCCCCGGAATTCTGAAGAACCTCCCGACGAAGCAGCAGTTCGGCCGGTAGCGGTTCGTCGAGTCTCCAGCCGGCGGCCGGTCTGCGTTCGGTCCTGCCCCTCGTTCTGTCTTGCCGCTTCCTTCGGGCCTGGCGGCGTTCGCAGGCGCGAGGCTGCGCCGTCGCGCGGGGTACGGCTGCGCCGGCCTTCTGGCCGGTTTCCGCCGCGGGCGTGTGACCGCGGGTCGGGCGTCAGGCGTCTTCTGACCCACGGCAGGCCCGCGACGGCCGTCCGGACGGCGCCGTGCAGGTGCCCGCGCCGTTTCTCGCCTCCCGGCACGTCGCCGGCGCCGTGTCGTCGAGGACCGCGCGACGGTCCGAACCGAGTCCGAGCGGCCGCGCTCAACCTGAAACAGCTCGAACCTGAAATGCCCCTGAAACGACGGCGGCGAAAGCGCCTCAAGGAAAGGACCGACCGATGAAGCCGAGGAAGCACATCCCGATCGCGCTGGCGCTCTGCGCGGTTCCCGCGGTGGCGGTCGGGCAGGTAACGACCACCTGCACCGGCTGCACCCACGCGCTCTCGCACTACATGGGCTCCGGCGGACTCATCGCCACGGCCACCGAGGGCACGAAGAAGGTGACCTGGCTCGGCCAGTGCGGCGGCGTTGTCCGGACCGGTGAACTCACGCCCGACGACGACGGCATGGTCAGCGCGTTGTTCAGCGAGGAGAACGGCCTCGCCTGCGTGGCGGAGAAGGCTTCCTTCGAGCTCGGCCCGATCATGGACGGCGGCTGGTTCTGGATCACGGACGAGAAGAACTCGGCGGTCGGCCTTCTCGTCGACAAGGAGGTCCACAAGGCGCTCAAGGACGATGCGGTCAAGATCGCGAGCGCCGGCGACGGCGTGAAGATGACCGCCGGCATCGGCGCCGTCTACCTCAAGGAGACCGCGACCGGCCGCGTCGGCATCCTGCCGAACATCCTGCCGAAGCAGCCGTCGGCGGCGGTCAGGCCGTGCGGCTACACCACCGGTGGAACGGTTGCGTCGCCGACCTACAGCGTCCTGAACACCTCGTGCCAGCTGGGCGACGGCTCGGCGTTCGGCTATGCATCGACCACGAACGCCGTGACCGGCACGACGATCCGGATCCCGGACGGTGGCGCCGTCACTCGTCCCGGCGGTGACGGTACGCTGGTGTTCTGGATCTACGCATGGATGAAACCCGGCGGTCACTTCACGAACCCCGTCCCCCCGGGCACGGATATTCAAGACGATCGTATTGCGGATGCAAGGCTGGGGCATAGCCAGTTCGCGAGCGTTAGTCCAGCGCCTGAGGCTCCTCTCTACAGCCTCACGACTTTGTCCACCCGGGCGTTCCTGGGCGCCACCGGCCCGTATGCGACCGATCTTGTGGAATCAAGCGCAGGCGATGGAAACGACCCAAACGCAAGATTCAAGTGGGGCGTCAGGGTGACCGGGTTCGGCCGCGGCGCGAAAATCGAGATCAGGAAGGACGAGAGCTTCTGCAGCAAGACGAACAACGTCTCCCTGCCGCTGTTGGTGGAGCTCGTAGCTGCCGAAAAGAACCTTCAAGACGAGAACATAAGGGACCAGGTGACCCCCAGGATCAAGGCGATCGCGACCTACAAGACGACGAGAGGCAGTCCGAGGTGGATCGTCACGAGGAACCAGTTCACCATCGTGTGTCCTTCTCGCTCAGCCTCGTCCCACGAGGGCCGGGAACTTGTGCCGGACAACCCGTTCCCCGTCGAGTAGGAGCCGGAGACGTCGCCGCTCTTCCGCGTCTGAATGGGCCTCACGCGACTCCTCGGGTTCAGGGAACGAGTTCAAGACGGCCTCCGCGTCGGGTTCACGCCCGGTGCGGAGGTTCGCCGCCGCCCTGCTGCGAAGCAGGCCCCGTCGCGTCGCGCGGCTTCTGCGTGTTTCAGGTCGTGCCGAGCCTGGGTTCCATCAGTTCCGGTTTCCGGTTGACGTCGGTGCGGTCGGAGGCTACGTTCACGCGCAACGATGAAGAAGGCGACACTCCGGATCGTCGCGGCGACGGTCGGCCTCGTGCTGCTCGGCCTCGGCTACGGCGTCGGCTGGCTTGTCGGCGTGACCGGCCTCGGGCGCACCGTTCCGCTGGAGGATCTTTCGGAGCGGGAGCGCGCGTTCGCCGAGCGGATGCGGAACGTCGACCTGGTGGGGCACTTCACGATCGAGAACGTCCCCGGGATCGAAGAGGCGGAGGGCGTCAGCCGCGACCGGAACCCGGAGCGCTACGAGATCGCGAGCGTCTCCAGGCTCGAGGGGGAAGGCGACCGCTGGCGCTTCGACGTCCGCGTCGTCTACATGACGGTCGACGTCACGTTGCCGGTCGTCGTCCCGATCGTCTGGGCTGGCGACACGCCTATGGTCAGCATCACGGACTTCGAGATTCCCGGCCTGGGCGACCAGTTCGGGGCGAGGGTTCTGTTCCACGACGAGCGCTACGCCGGGACCTGGAACCACGGGTCGGTCGGCGGCCTGATGTACGGCGTGATCGAGCCGGCGGGGACCGGCGAGTAGGAGCGCCGCCAGCCGGGGACGTTGCGGCGCCGCTTGCCCCGCGGCGCCGGGCTGGGCGCGTCGGCGAGCGGGCGTCGCGACTTCGCGGGGTCGGCCGCGTCGTCGCCGGCGAGCGTGACGCCGGTCGGAGTGCCTGGAAGGGATTGCTATCCTCTGCCCTCCTTGAAACGTGCCGCTCGTTGCCGGGCCGGAGAACACGCATGATGGAAGTCCTTCGCACGCCGGACGAACGCTTCGAGAACCTGCCCGACTTCGACTACGAGCCTCGCTACACCGTCGTCCCCAGGGGTGACGGCGAGGGCGGAGGCATCCGGATCCACCATGTGGAGGCGGGCCCGGCGGACGGCCCGGTGGTTCTTCTCATGCATGGCCAGCCGACCTGGAGCTTTCTTTACCGCCGGATGATCCCCGTGCTGGCGGAGCGGGGGATGCGCGTCATGGCGCCGGACCTCGTCGGCTACGGCCGGTCCGACAAGCCGACCGAGCGGGACGACTATACGTACCAGCGACAGGTCGACTGGCTGAGCGCCTGGCTGCGCGGCAACGGCGTCGTCCATGCGACCCTGGTCGGCCAGGACTGGGGAGGATTGATCGGGTTGCGGATGGCGGCCCTCGACCCGGCCCGCTTCGACCGCATCGTCGCCGCGAACACCGGTCTGCCGCTGCCGATCAGCGTGCCGGAGGAGACGATGCGGAAGATCGCGACGTTCCGGGCGGAGGCGCCGACGCCGACCATCGCGGAGATGCAGCGGCAGATCGCGCAGATGGGGACCGATCCGGCCATGAAGTTCGCGTACTGGCAGAAGTGGACCTGGGAGACGGAGGACATCCCGGTCGGGATGCTGCTCGCGGGCATGGTCGACGGGGTGACGCTGACGGCCGAGGAGATCGCGGCCTACGACGCGCCCTTCCCCGATCCGTCCTTCAAGGCCGGGATTCGCGCCATGCCCAGCCGGGTGCCGATGCTGCCGAACGACCCTTCGGCGCCGGCGCAGATCGAAGCGTGGAGGGTCTTTTCGGAGTGGACCAAGCCGTTCCTCTGCGCCTTCTCGGACAACGACCCGGTGACGGCCGCGGCGCGCGGACCGTTCGAGGAGCGTGTTCCGGGAGCGAAGGGGCAGCCGCACCGGACAATCGAGGGCGGCGGACACTTCCTCCAGGAAGGCCGGGGCGTGGAACTGGCCGCGATCGTCGCCGATTTCGTCGAGCAGACGCCGGCCGGCGGGTAGATCGGAAGAGACGTGGCCGACCGGCGCAGGCTGTTTCGGCGAGCGTTGCTCGCGGCGGTCGCCGTCGCGGCGCTTGCCGCCGCCGCCGTGTCGGCGGCCGCCATCTACCTCCGCGCGGCGCCGCGGCCGCCGGATACCACGGAGGCGAGGCTGCGCGCCGGCGGCGGCGACGACGTCAACCACTGCAACCTGCCGATCCTCGACGGCTCCGGCCTGACGGCGGACGAGATTCCGGTCGCCTACACGCCAGGCTGCGATGGCTGGACGGCGTGGCCGCTGCCCGTGCTGGCCGAGTGCACGGAGCCGCTTGTCGACGGGGCGCCCGATCTGCGCGGTCTGTGGCTGGACAAAGACAGCGGTCACCTGGAGCGGGTCGAGCAGTGCGGCGACCGGGTTGTCGTCACCACGTTCGGACTGATTCACGACATGCGCGCGGACGGCACTTTTCGGAATGGCGCCAACGACGTGAACCCGAGCTGCCTGCGGATCCGCAACCGGACGCGCTATCGGGACGGCGTCCTCGAAATGGACGCTTACGGCATCCCTTGGATCCGGGTGGAACGATGGATGGAGGGCGACGAGCTGCGCTGGACCCATCCCCAGGCCGGCAGCCACCGGATGCGCCGCATCTGCCAGGCGCCGGCGGACCGCGTGACCCGCGAACCCAGGTGAGGGTCGCCCAGCATCGCGCCCGCTCGCCCCGGGCCTTCCGCCGTCGGCGCCCCCTGCCTTCCGCTACGATGCCGTCATGCTCGGCACGACGCTCGACGTCTCGGCCTACGTTGACCGCCTGCGGGGAGAGCTGGCGCGGATCGACGCGGCGTCGGTGGCGCGTTGGGCCGACTTCGTCTTCGACGCCTGGCGCCGGGGCGGCACGCTGTTCCTGGTCGGCAACGGCGGCTCCGCCGCGGCCGCGAGTCACCTGAGCGTCGACCTGGGCAAGGGCGGCGTGGCGGCCGACCGTCTGCGGGACGAGTCGCGCCGGCGGCTGCGGGTGGTCAGCCTGACGGACAACGTACCCTGGATCACGGCGGTCGCGAACGACCTGGACTACGAGCAGATCTTCGTCCAGCAGTTGATGAGCGCCGCCGTTGCGGGCGACGCGTTGATCGCCTTCAGCGGTTCCGGCGCCAGCCCGAACGTGCTGGCCGCCGTGGACTGGGCGAATCGTCATGGACTCCGCACGTTCGGTCTGACCGGCTTCGACGGCGGACGGCTGAAGGAGATCCAGCAGGACGGCGTCCATGTCGAGCTGCACGACATGGGCATGGTCGAAAGCCTGCACATGTGCCTCTTTCACTGGGTGGTCGACGACGTCCACGCTCGCACCCAGCGAACCGGGCGCTACGCCTGAGGACTGCCCCGTGGACCCCTTGTCGACGGGCCGCCGGATCGACCTGCCGGGCCGCGGCGCGACCTGGGCCCATGACCTGGCCGGTCCGCCCGGCGCCCCCGCGCTGCTGTTGCTGCACGGCCTTGCGGCGACCGCGCTCCTGAACTGGTCGACCAGCTTCGCCGCGCTGGCACGCGGCTTCCGGGTCGTCGCGCTCGATCACCGAGGCCACGGTCGGGGGATCCGGCGGATCGGCGCCTTCAAGCTGGAAGACTGCGCCGACGACGCCGCCGCCCTGGCCGATCGGCTGGGCCTCGAGCGGGTGATCCCCGTCGGCTACTCGATGGGAGGCGCGGTGGCGCAGCTGTTCTGGCGGCGCCACCGCGACCGGACCGCCGGGCTGGCGCTCTGCGCGACGAGCTTCCGGTTCGGCGGACCTCGGGCCAGGCGGGCCGCGTCGACTCTCGGTCCGCTGCTGTCGCTCGCGGCGCGGGCGGCGCCCCAGTCGGTGTGGGACGGTCTGGGCGAACGGATGCTCGAGAACGTTCGGGACCCTGGCCGGCGTCTGGCATGGAAGGCAGAGATGGGATCGACGGAGCCCGCCTCGGTGATCGAGGCCGGCGCCGCGCTCGCGCGCTTCGACTCGAGCAATTGGCTGGGCGACGTCGACGTGCCGGCCGCGGTCGTGGTCACGCTGCGGGACGAGCACGTCCCGGCCCGGCGTCAGGCGGCGATGGCGGACGCCATTCCGGGTGCGGAGGTTCATCGGATCGATGCCGACCACTACGCCTGCGTGGCGAGTCCGCGCGTGTTCGTGCCCGTCTTGTTCAAGGCGTGCCGTTCCGTCGCGCTGCGCTCGGCGTCCGTGCGCGCCGTTTCCTGAGGCTGCTCCGGGCCGTTCAGAGCCGCCGCGAGCGGCGCTTGCGCTTCCGCTGGCGGCGTCCACGCCGCCGACATCATGATCGTGATCGGGTGGACCAGGGAGTTGAAGAGCGACGCCAGGACCATGTAGATCGCCGCGATCGCCAGCACGAAGGCGAAGAGCAGCGAGAGGCCCGTCTCCCGCATGACGACCGTCATGCCGCTGGGGACGAGCCGAGTCGGAGGGACGAGACCGATCTTCCGACCGTAGCGTTCGACCCGGGCGGCCAGGTCGGACTGCGCGACGCCCTCCGCTGCATTGGCGGCGATCGTGATTTCGCGGGATCGGTTCTGGCGGCTGATCCGGACCGCGCCTTCGCCGAGGCGGATGTCGGCGACGTTGGTGATCGGAGTCAGTTGACCCGAGGCGGTGCGGAGCCGGATGAGGTCCAGCTTGGCCGGCGTGTCGCGGTACTCGGGCAGCACCTGGACGCGGACGTCGTAGCGCTCGCCGCCTTCCTCGAAGGCGCCCAGCCTCTCGCCGGCGAGCAGGGTGCGGATCGTCCGGCCGATGACGGTTGCCGGCACGCCCAGGTCGGCCGCCCGGTCGCGGTCGACGTCGATCTCGATCGTGGGTTTGCCGGTCTCCCAGTTCGTCCCGACGTCGACGAAGGCCGGATCGGCCCTCATCAGGCCGACCAGGCGCTCCGAATGGAACTCGAGGTCCTCCATCCGCGGCCCCCGCAGGCTGTAGGTGACGGCGCGCGCGCCGAACTGGTCGTCGCCGCCCGCGATCCAGTGGATCGGCGACACGGCGATTTCCTCGGCTTCGGGGACGCGCGCCAGCAACTGCCCGCGGACCCGATCCATGATCGCGAGTTGCCCGAGGTCACGCTCGCGCCTGTTCGTCAACTGGACGTAGATCCACCTCTTCCTGGACACCGGCCGGGCGGTCGGTTGGGGCGCCCGGAGCATCGACGAGACGATGGCGCCGTTCCTGGCCTGGACCTACGTCGAGCCGGAAGACGCGGCGGCGCCCCGCGCGTCCGCCGCCGCCGCGTTCACTGGCGGCAAGTAGCGTCGTCCATCGACCTCGAGTTCCCAGTCCACCATCCGGTCGCCGTCGAAGACGTAGCGGCCCCGGGGTTGGCGCCCGGCCAGGGTGTGGGGCAGCCATAGCCGGTCGTCTTCCCACATCTCGTCGTAGGGAATGGCGGCGATGTCGGTCCAGAGCGGCGCCGCCTCTTCGGTCTCCCGGATCTTTCCTTCGTACCCGGAGGCGGCGAAGGCGTAGACGTGAATGGAGTAGCCGTCGACGAACTGGAACAGGTTCTCGCCCCGATACTCGAGCCCGGAAGGCGTGACGCCCAGTTCCTCCTCGACTTCCCGGACGGCGCAGTCGATGGGTTCTTCGCCCGGTTCCAGGCGACCGCCCGGGCCGTTGACCTTGCCCGCTCCCAAGCCCCGCTTCTTCCGAATCAGGAGAACGCGTTCCTCGTCGAGGACGAACGTCAGGGTTGCCCGGTCGACGGCGCGCCACGATCGCCAATCGATGTCGGCGACCCTCCTCTTGCCCGCAGCCTCGCGCACCGTCGGCATCGTAGCGGAGGATCGGGCCGGACCGCGGGAGCGAGCCGCTGTTCGTGAACCACGCCGCGCCAGGCGAGGTGCGGCGGCGCCGTTCGCTGGTATCCTGCCGCCGTCGCTGTCGGCGGGCCAGCGACGAGGAGGCGACACAGTGAGTTCGCGCCTTGAGCAAGCGATCGAGGCCTTTGCGGCCATGGACATCGAGGACGCCGAAGATCCCCGGGAGACGCTTGCGCTCTCGCAGCGCGACATCCTGCGTGAGTACGCGCCGGCCTACGCGCGGTGGCTCGACGCGCATCCGGAGGCGGACGACGGGCTGTTTCCCGTCGAGCGGGAATCGGCGGACGAGCAGCGCGAGCGCATGGCCGCGCTCCGGCCGACGCCGGACGAGGACGTTCGCCGCTGGCTGCGCATCCTCAGGTACCGCGAGCTGATCCGGGTCGCGGTCGCCGACTTCAGCGGCCTCGACGACTTCGCGGCGACGACGCGGAAGATCTCCCAAGTGGCGGATGTCTGCGTCCAGCGGGCGCTGGACGCGACCTGCCTGGACAAGGAGCCGTTCGCGGTCATCGCGATGGGCAAGTGGGGCGGGCTGGAGGTCAACTACAGTTCGGACATCGACGCCCTGTTCGTGGCGTCGGACGACGTCGACCAGGAGGCCCTGCACCGGTTGCAGCGGCAGGCGCCGCGGTTCATCCGCCTGATCTCCGACAACACGGGCGACGGTTTCGTCTTCCGGGTGGACATGCGGTTGCGACCGGAGGGGAAGATGGGTCCCCTGGTGCGGACGGTGGGGCAGTACCTCCGCTTCTACGAGCGCTACGGCATGAACTGGTCGTTCCAGGCCCTGATCAAGGCGCGCTTCGCCGGCGGCGACGCGGCCGCGGCCAAGGCGCTGATCGACGGTACGCGGCGTTTCGTCTTCGACCCGGACCGACCGCCCGAGACCTTGCTGCGGGAGGTCTTCGAGATGAAGCGGATGATCGAGAAGTCGCTCCGCTCCAAGGGCACGGAGGTCGGCAACGTGAAGCTCGGCGCCGGCAGCATTCGCGACATCGAGTTCATCGTCCAGTTGCTGCAGTTGTACCACGGCGTCTCCAACGAGAGCCTGCGCTCGCCGAACACGCTGCGGGCGATGTCGCGGCTCAGGGCGCACCGCGTGATCACGGAGGAAGAGCACGACCGGCTGCGCGAGGCCTACATCTTCCTGCGCGTGGTCGAGCACGTGCTGCAGCTGGAGCGCGACCTGCCGGTGCGCCAGCTTCCGCGCGACCCGAAGCAGTGGGCGACGTTCGAGTGGCGGGTCGCCTTCGCCCTGGGCCAGCCCGTCAGCACGCTCTACCTGGCCGAGCGCTACGCCGAGACGGCGGCCGACGTGCGGCGCATCTTCGGCGAGTTCTTCGACGAGACGATCGACTTCCTGGAGCGCAAGCACAAGGTGCGGGAACGCTGCCCGGACCTGCCGGCGGAACTCATCGACGAGCACTTCCGGCGTCTCGAGAGCGCCTACTTTCTCGCCCATCCGATCGAGGACGTGGCGCGTCACGTCGAGCTGATCCACGAACTCGACGGCGAGCGCCTGTGCCGGGTCGACGCGCGGAACGTCGGTTCGACCTGCCGGGTGACGGTGGTCGCCAACGACTACCAGGGAGAGTTCGCCAAGATCTGCGGCCTGCTCGCCGCCTACGGTCAGTCGATCCTGAGCGGCAGCTCCTACACCTACCAGGACGCCGGCGACGTGGAGTTCTACCGGCGGCCCGGCAGGGCGGTCCGCCGCGGCTCGGCGCGGCCGCGCGGTCGGCGCGGCCGCCAGCGCCGTCCCAGACGCCGGACGCCGCGGTCATCGGCGCATGGGCCCGCCCGCATCGTGTACTCCGCCGACGTCCAGGCGGCCAGGGCCCAGGCCGACCGGGTCGTCTCGTGGTCGGACTTCGAGCGGGACCTGAACAGGATTCTGGGCCTGTTGGCCGAGGGCGACGCGCGACGCGCCAACGAGGAACTGACCCTGCGCGTGATGGAGGCGGCCCGCCAGGCGGATCCCGGCGTCGATGCGGAACAGGCCATGCCTCCGATCTCGATTGCCATCGACAACGAGTCCGACGTCCACTGCACGATCATCGAGATCCGAAGTCCCGACAGCTTCATGTTCCTGTTCGAGTTCGCCAACGTTCTCTCGACTCGCGACTACTGGATCGACAAGGTGGAGTTCGACACGGTCGGAGGCGAGGTGCGGGACCGTCTGTTCGTCACCACGCGGAGCGGCGGGAAGATCGAGGACCGGCTCGGCGTCGACCACCTGCGGCTGACGGTAACGTTGATGAAACAGTTCGCGCGACGGCTGGCGGTGGCGCCGAACCCGCAGCTCGCCCTCCGGCAGTTCGGAGCGTTGATCGATGCGGCCTGCGAACAGGTGGCCGATCCAACGCAGGCCCTGGCTTCGTCGCTCGACGAACTGGCCCGCGTGCTGGGGGCCGGCACTTGGCTGTGGGAAGAGTTCCTGCGCCGGCAGCACGAGAACCTGATGCCGCTGCTCGAAGGCATGGCCGATCTCGACCTGGGCGCCGGACGGGAGAATCTGGAGAGCCGCCTCGAGGCTGCGCTCGAAGGGCAGGAGGCGCCGGACGACGCGCTCAACCGGTTCAAGGACGACGAGATCGGGCGTATCGACATGCGGCACCTGACGCGACGGATCGAGAGCTTCGGCGACTTCGGCGAGGAGCTCTCGACGCTCTCCGATGTCGTGCTCACGCGGGCGGCGGCCGAAGCCGTCGGAGAGACGGTCGGCGACGGGGTGGAACCCGGAGTCTGGTGCCTGTGCGCGCTGGGAAAGTGGGGTGGCCGCGATCTGGGATACGCGTCGGACATCGAGCTGATGTTCGTCTGGGACGCCGAACGGTCGCGGCGGGCCCAGGCTGGCGAGTTCTACGAGCGGGCGGCGCAGCGGCTGGCGCGGCTGATCCGCGCCAAGCGCGACGGGATCTTCGAACTCGACTGGCGGTTGCGGCCCGGCGGCGCTTCATCGCCGCTCGCCGCCTCGTTTCAGCGCTTCGTCTCGTACTACAGCTTCGACGGCGAGGCGGACCCGTACGAACGTCAGTCGCTGGTGCGGCTTCGCACCGTCGCCGGCGATCCGGACCTGGCTTCCCGCGTGGAAGCGCACCGCCAGCGGTTCGTCTTCGATCCGCGGCCACACGACGTCGCGCGGATCCGTCATCTCAGGAACCGTCAGCGGTCGGAACTCGTGGCGCTCGGAACGACGAACGCGAAGTTCAGCGCCGGCGGCCTGCTCGACGCCGAGTACTTCGTCCAGGTTCGGCAGATCGAGGCGGGCGCCGGCGATCCGGACGTGCGGCAGACGAACACCCTCGACGCGGCGCGCGCGCTCCACGAGCGGGGCCATCTGCCGGCCGACGAGTACGCGCGGATCGGCGAGGGCTATCGGCTGCTCCGCGCCGTGATCAACTGCCTGCGGATCGTCCGCGGCCACAGCAGGGATCTCGTGATCCCCGAGCGCGACACGAGCGAGTTCCGGTTCCTGGCGCGGCGGCTGCACAGTCTGGGACAGTTGCCGAAGGAAGAAGGCGCCTGGGGGCGGATCGCCGACCGCATGCGGTCGCTCGAAGACCTGTTCGACGGACTGCCGACCTGAGCGTCCGCAACCGGCGAGGTCCCCCGGCCTCCGCCGCGAACCGCTATCCGATCGCCTCGTTCCCGACCTGGCCGGTGCGGATGCGGATCGTCTGCTCGAGCGGCATCACGAAGATCTTGCCGTCGCCGACCCGGCCGGTCTTGGCGCCCCTCGTGATCGCGTCGATCACGATGTCGACGTAGTCGTCGTTCACCGCGATCTCGATCTTCAGCTTGCGCAGCAGGGCGCCCGCCTCCTTGTGACCGCGGTAGACCTCGGAGACGCCGCGCTGCCGGCCGCGGCCCATCACGTTGGAGACGGTCAGCAGGTGAATCTCCTTCTGTTCCAGGAGGTCGAGGACCTCCTGCATCCGGTCGGGCTGAACGATTGCCACGATGTACTTCATGTCACTTCTCCTTCGGCCCTGGTCCTAGTCAACCAGGGTGTAGGCGTTCTCGCGGTGGTCGGTGAGATCGAGGCCGATCCGCTCCTCGTCGTCGCTGACGCGCAGACCGACGATCAGGTCGACGATCCTGAGCAGGATGAAGGACACGACGGCGGCCCAGACGATGGTGAAGAGGACCGCCTCGATCTGGGTCCAGAGCTGGCCGGCGTTGCCGTGGAACAGGCCGTTCGCGTCGTTCCCGGGCACGGTGTCCGTGGCCCAGAGTCCGGCGGCGACCGCGCCCCACATGCCGGCGACGCCGTGGACGCCGAAGACGTCCAGCGAGTCGTCGTAGCCGAGCCTGGCCTTGAGCCAGGTGACGGCGAGGTAGGCGAACAGGGAAGCGCCGGCGCCGATGGCGATCGCGCCGATGGCGCTGACCGAGCCGCAGGCCGGCGTGATGGCGACAAGGCCGGCGACGGCGCCGGTGATGACGCCCAGAAGCGTCGGTTTCGAGTCGCGGATCCAGTCGATCAGACCCCAGGCGGCGGCGGCGGCGGCGGTCGCCACCTGAGTCACGACAAGAGCGTTCGCTGCCGAGCCGTTGGCCGCCAGGGCGCTGCCGGCGTTGAAGCCGAACCATCCGAACCACAGCAGCCCGGTGCCGAGGACGGCGAACGGCAGGTTGTGGGGCGGAGAGGCGTGAACGGGGTAGTCGCGCCGCCGGCCGAGGACGATCGCCGCGACCAGGGCGGACACGCCCGCGTTGATGTGGACGACGGTTCCGCCCGCGAAGTCGAGCGCCCCTTCGCCGAATCCGAAGAAGCCTCCTCCTGCTCCCCAGACCCAGTGGCAGACCGGAGCGTAGACCGCGAGCAGCCAGGCGCTCATGAACAGGCAGATGGCGCTGAACTTCATCCGCTCGGCGAAGGCCCCGATCATGAGCGCCGGAGTGATGATCGCGAACATGCCCTGGAAGATCATGAACAGCGGCGCCGGAATGGTCGTGCCGTCCCACGCGTCGTGGCCCAGGCCGGCGAGCAGGAAGTAGTCGCCGCCTCCGATCAGGCCGCCCAGGGCGGATGGCGCGAAGGCCAGGCTGAAGCCGACCAGGACCCACAGCACGGTCATGACGCCCATGCACAGGAAGCACTGCATGAGGATCGACAGGACGTTCTTGCGGCGGACCAGTCCGCCGTAGAAGAACGCCAGTCCGGGTGTCATCAGCAACACCAGGGCGCTGGCCGTCAGCATCCATGCCGTGTCGCCGGCGTCCACGCCTTCTTGGGCTGCCGCCGGCGAAGCGGCCAGCAGGGCCAGGAGCGGCGCCAGTCCCAAGACCGGACCCGGACGAAACGTCCGTCCTCGCGTTCTCAAGTTCATTCGAGTGCCTCCTCGTAGTCGGTTGGCCCGGTCGAGCGCCGACTGGGCGGGGCCCGCGGCGGGCTTTCCCGTATGGTTTCTAGAACCGTGCCAACCGCGCGGGCTGACGCCCGTCCGGCCGCCGGTCTGGACAGCGGCCCGCGACGGCGACCCGCAAGCCCCCGATTCAGCGGGACTTGGAGGCGAACGAGAGCGCCTCGCAGGAGGCCCTGGACGAGATCAGGGACCGACTCGGAGATGCGGCCGTCTCATTCTTTTCGCACAGGAATGTGTGGCCGACTTCCTCGCGAGACAGATTTGTCTCGTCTCGTCGCGTCCGAATCTGACAACCCGTGGCGAGCGTCGCGCTGCATTCGAGCGGCCAACCATCCCGCGCGGCATCGCTGCTCCTCGGTCGAATACAGCCCGACATGCTCCCTCGTAGCGCGTTGCCGGACGAGCGCCTGACCGCTCTCGGCGCCCCGCGCACTTCCACCACGGGCTGTCAAGGGAGATCGAGCGCCGGGTTGCGGTCGAAGAAGTCGAATGGCCGCAGCTCGAAGCCGTGCCACATGACCGGCATGACGGGCCAGTCTTCGGCGCGGGGCAGGTGGTGCATGCCGACCGTGTGCCAGAGCACGAGGTCCTGGTCGCTGATCGACCGGTTCGCTTCGGTCCAGGCCGGCAGGCCCATTCCCGGCTCGCTCAGGGTGGGGTGGTCGCCGGCGGCGAAACGTTCCTCCGGATCGTACGGCGTCACCCAGAGATGGTGGTCGATGAAACCGGCGCGTCGGAGCGAGTAGTCGTCGGCCGTGAACAGGTGGGCGGCGTTGCGGCCGGGCATCAACTGGTAGCTCGTGGGGTAGCCGACCGCGTTTCGCCGGCTGGCGCTCAGAATCCGCCACAGCGCGGGCTTCGCGAGATCGATGTCGAGCCGGGCGTCCCGCTCGGTCCGCGGGACGTGGGGTTCCTGAACCCAGAGGCTGCGGCGGGGATGGTCGGCCGGCAGCTCCCGCGTGACCAAGCGGTCGGCGACGAACCGGTTGTCCGCGCCGTCTATGTCGAGGTCGAGTCGATAGCTGAAGTAGTGGTCGTGGTTCACGCCGATGACGTTGCGGTCGAGGAAGCGGCCGTAGGCGTCGGCGGACGTTCCGGCCTGGACCGCGTCCGCGGCGGCGTTCGCCGCGCCGGCCGCCGGCTGGATGGCCGAGACGGCGCTCGTTGCCTTGACCTCGAGCAGGCCCGTGGCGCCTGCGCGAACCTCGATCGAGCCGTCCTGGCGGAAGATCCAGTCCAGCAGGTAGTCGTAGTTGCCGACCACGGCCGCGGTGCGCACGACGAGATCGCGGCTCCTGCGGCTGTCCGGCTGCTCTTCTTCGTAGTGACGCCAGGACGGGTCTCCGGTCTCCCGTTCGTAGAGGCACGTGGTCCGGGGCGCCGTGCGCGGCCGGCCCTGGGCGTTCGTGTGAATCGAGTCGATGTAGACGGCGCGGTCCGGGCAGTCGCGGCCGCGCAGCAGCGGCTTGGCCAGACCGCCTGCCGGGAACTCGCCGGCGTCGATGAAGTTGCGGGCGTACCAGGCGAAGGCCGGATCCATGTAGGGCACGTAGATCTCGGAGAGGTGGCCCTGGTACATGACCGAGCGCGGACTCGCGTCGGGGCTCTCGCGGTAGTCGACGAGGGAGACCACCAGTCCGGTGCGCTGGTCCGGCCGCAGGTGGAAGCTCCAGTTCTGCCAGCTCACCTGGTAGCCGTTCAGGTCGAAGCCGACGCCCTCGGGCTGATCGATCCTGAAGGGGCCGGCGACCTCGCGCGGATGGGCGAGCGTGGTCCGGTCGAAGTCGGCGTCCACGTCGGGTATCGGCGCCACGCCGTCGTCGACGACCTTGAGCACCTCGCCGGCCGTCAGGTCGACCACCGCGGTCAGGCCCTCGATCTGCCGCGCCCAGGCGTTCCTCGCGCCGCGCGCCTCGGAGCAGCGGACATGTCCGAGCCGCCGCCCCTTCTCCTCCTCGGTTCCGAAGTAGCCGGGCGGGATCGTCGAGCAGTCCAGGAAGCTCGTGTCGGCGATGCCCCGCTTCTCGAGACCCGCGACGAATTCTGGATGCTTGAGCGCCTTCTCCACGACCGCCCCGAACTCTCCCAGGCTCCAGTTCGGCTGGACGCCGGTTAGCGGCGTCCAGGAAGAGACCTTCCCTGCGTTCAGGTCGACGGTCGCCTCGAACGAGTCCTCGCCCTGGCGAAGGAGGGCGTAGGCGGCTCTCGGCATCTCGTCGCCCGCTCGCCAGGCGCGGACGACATCCTTGGCCGGTTCGCTCAGCGCGAGTTGAGAGAAAGTCGTCTCGCCGTCGAGTCGTCCGGCGTCGCGGAGGATCTCGAGGGTGCGCCAGACTTCCTGGTAGCTGAGCTGGTCGAGCGGATGGTCCGCCGCGGCGGCGGGGATGGCTGCCGCCGCAAGCAGACAGAGAGTCGGACGGAGAGTGGGCTTGCGCATGGTTGCCCCCCTTGAGGACTCGGACGACGTGTCCTGTCAGTGGCTGCCGCGAGGATCGAGATTCCAGTCTAACCCGCGGGCGCCGTGAGCGTTACACTCTCGCCGAGGTGAACCTGCGCGTCCTTCCACCGCCTTCCCGGTCTCACGCGGCTTCCGCCCCGGCGCCGGTTCCCGCGGCGCCGCGTCGCTGGCCGGGGCCGCAGGGCCGTCAGTTGTTCCGGCCCGCCGCGGACGGAAACAGTCCGCGTCAGGTGAAGACGAGCTTCGCGCTCCAGTTCCTCCACCGGATCGTCGGCCTCGAACATCTGAACTTCGGGATCTGGAACGACGACGATCCCTTTGACGTGGCCGGCCTGCGCCGTGCCCAGGAACGCCTGGTGGCGCGACTCCTTGGACAACTGCCGCTTGGCGTGTCGTCCGTCCTCGACGTCGGCTGCGGCGCCGGCGCGATCGCCGAGCGACTGATCGCCCTGGGTTACGACGTCGAGGGCCTGTCGCCCGACCCGTATCACGGCAAGCTCTTCGCCGAGCGTTTGCCGGGGCGACGCTTTCACCTGGGCCGGTTCCAGGAGTTCGAGCCGGATCGTCGGTACGACCTCCTGTTCCTGTGCGAGTCGGTGCAGTACGTCTGGCTCGATGAGTTCTTCGAGGCGGTCGGCCGCGCCTTGGCGCCGGAAGGCAGCGTGCTGCTCTGCGACTACTTCACCGTGGGTACCGATCAGGGAAGGTCGAGAAGCGGTCACCCGCTGCACGAGTTCCTGGCCCGGGCCGAAGCGGCCGGACTCGTGCTCGAGGTGGACCAGGACATCACGCCTTCGGTGCTGCCGACGCTCCGTCTCGGACAGTCGATCGTGCATCGCTTCGGCTTCGGCACGCTGAACCTGCTGCGCGACGCCTCGACTTCGCGTTTCCCCCGTCTGTCGGCCGCCGCCTGGCGTCTCGCGGGGCCGGTGACCCGCCGCCTGGAGCGACTGGACCGGTTGCTGGATCCCGAAGCCTTCGCGATGACCAGGCGTTACCGGATCATGCGCCTCCGAAGGGGCCCTGGCAGCGTTCGCAGCCGTGGGGCCGCGTCACCCGGACGCCGTCGGCCATGCATCCCCTCCGGCGTCGTTGCTCCTCGGTAAAGTACCGGATCGATATGTTCCCTGGGCGCGTCTCGCCGCGATGCGCACTCCCGCCACGGGCTGCCAGGAGGATGCGTTGGCGGCTTCTCGCCGCGCTGGCTCCGTGCCTGGCGTTGAGCCCCGCTGGCGCCGGCGCGTCCGGCGAGTCCCCGCGAGCGGTTACCCTGGCCGGCAACGAGGTCCAGGCGACCGAGGAACTGGGGGCACGGTCCGTGATCGTCGTCAGCTTCCATCGCGTCGCGAACCGCGGGGCCAAGGAGTGGCGGCGCGTTCTTGACGACGACCCGCGGGTCGACGGCTGGTCGGTCTACACCGTCGTCGTCCTCGAAGGAGCGCCCGGGTTCGTCCGCCGGATGGTTGTGCGGGCACTCCGCGCCGATGTTCCCGCCGCACGCCAGGACTCGTTTCTGGTCGTCGAGGAAGGCGGGGACGCCTGGCGGGATCTCGCCGGCTCGAACGGCGAAGAGGAGTCCCGACCGGAAGCCGTCTTCGTGATCCGGCTGGAGGACGGCGCGGCATGCCGGCGCTACCGCGGCCTCGCGTCAGCGACGGCGCTTGAACGCCTTCTCGGTGCTCCCTGCGCCGGCTGACGGACTCAGCACTCCAGGCAGAAGCCCACGCCCGCCGTCACTGCCCGGGACTTGGCGCCGAACCAGGGAGGAATCACGGCCGCGAAGCCTCCGGCCGGGCCGCCGGCGGCGACGATCAGCAGATCGTCAGGTGACTCGAGCGCCGCGTGTTCCCGGTTCCGGTTCGCGTCGCTGACCACCGAGGCCTTGCCGACTCGTTCCCAGTCGCCGCGGCGCACTCGGGCGTGCCGGTGCAGGTAGTTCCGGATGTCCGCCTTGCTCCAGCCGGCAGCGGCCAGGCGGTCCCGCAACTGCGGCGGCAGGACCAGGCAGTGGTCGCCGGCCCAGATCGAATAGTGGAGGAGGTTCGCTCGCATCTCGGCCGCGATCGTGTCGAGGATCGCCTCCGGTTCCGTCGTCCACTCGTTCATGATCTGTCGGGGCGAACCGGCGGCGAAGACGGTCACGGTCGAACTGCCGTGAGGGGCGCCGCGGTCGGTTCCCAGCGGCGGCCAGGGCGAGCCTTCTTCGTCCTCGGCCAGGCAGTAGCCGAGCTTGCCGGGATGTCCCAGGGTGGAACGGTCAAGCTCTCCGGGCCGGACGCCGAGCAGGTTGCGGAGGATCAACCGCACGGCCCGCCCGATCGCCAGCGAAGCCCGGTCGGCGCCGCCCAGGGCGTTGAACGTTCCCGTCATGCCGAGTTCGTGGCGGATCGGACCGTTCACGATGACCATCACGGCGCAGCCGCCCGTGCTGGACGTGGCGCCGTGAAGCAGGAACGCCGGGTCGCACATCGCCTCGACCGCGGAGGCGACGACGGCGAAGTCTCGGGGTCGGCAACCGGCCATCACCGCGTTGATCGCTGCCTTCCGGGCCGTGATCGCCCGACCGCGAACGGTCTCCACGCCCAGCGTCTGGCCGGGCGCGATGAGCGCGGCCTCGAGCGCGGCCGCCACGCGTTCGGGCGTCGGCGGCACGATCGGAAGCCCGTCCGTCCAGCCGCGCGCCTCGAAGAGATCGCGGACGCCATCGTCGCCGTCGGCGGAGTAAACCGAGTCGAAGGTAACGGGAGCTGGTTCGACGGTGGATGGTTCTTCGTTCATGGCGACCGGAGGTCAGCCTACCGGGAGCGGTCTGTCGCGGGCCAGTTGGGGGGTACGATCAGACCTTCTGACCCAAGGGAGGGCGATGCAATGTCCAGAATGCGAGAAGATCTGATTCTGAGTGCGCGAGCGTGGAGCAATCGGTGGCTGGCCCCCGGAATCGCGACGATGTTGGCGTTCGCCGCCTGCGCGGCGCCTGTCGTGGACACCGAGGCTGCCGGCGCGACGACGCCGGACAACCCCGATCTGGAGAATCTGGGTCCGCGGGATCAGGTGCTGTTCTGGACGCCGGAACAGCAGCTCGCGGGCTACCGGAACGCGGACCTCGTCGGCGCCGCCCGCTGGTTCAAGGCCTCCGACGATCCGTATCCTCTGGCGCCGGCCCCGCGAGACCTCTCGGCGGTGACCTACGAGGTCGAGGGCGAGACGTTCACGGTCGAGGAGTACATCCGGGATCGCAGGATCGCCGGCCTCCTGGTCGTCAAGGACGACCAGGTCCTGTTCGAGCGCTACGGTCTGGGCAACGACGAGAACAGCCGCTGGATCTCGTTCTCGATCGCGAAGTCGGTCGTCTCGATGCTCTACGGCGCCGCGATCGCCGACGGCTACATCGGCGGCGTCGACGATCCGGTCACGAAGTACCTGCCGCTGCTTTCGGGCGGCGGCTACGACGAGGCGTCGATCAGGGACGTGCTGCGGATGGCTTCGGGCGTCGACTGGAACGAGGACTACGCGGACCCCGAGTCCGACGTGGCGACGCTGCCGGGGCCGATCGTCGAGCAGACCCGCTACATGGCGGGGCTCGAGGAGCTCCACCCTCCGGGCGAGGTCTTCAACTACAACACTGGCGAGACGAACATGGCCGGCGCCGTGTTGCGGGCCGCGATCGGCAACAACCTCTCGACCTACCTCGAGCACAGGATCTGGGGGCCGTTCGGCATGGAGGCCGACGCGAACTGGCTGCTCCACGAGCCGGGAGGCGGCGAACTGGGAGGCTGCTGCATCAGCGCGACGCTCCGCGACTACGCCCGGATCGGTATCTTCGCGATGAACGGCGGCGTCCTGCGCGACGGGACGCGGGTGCTGCCCGAAGGCTGGATGGAGGAGTCCACGACTCCCAGCGACGGCTATGACGGCTACGGCTATCTCTGGTGGCTGTCGGGCGACGCCGTGTTCTCGGGCAGGGGCATCTTCGGTCAGCTCCTGTGGATGGACCCCTCGGCCAACATCGTCATCGTGACGCACAGCGCCTGGCCCCACGCGACCAACCCGGAGTACAGCCTTCACCGCGCCGCCCTGGTCGCGGCGCTCGCCGACGCTGTTCGGTAGCGGGCGTCGGCCGCTCTTTCTGCTCTCGCTCGCCTCCAGGGGTGGTCGCTATTGCCGGTCGAACTGGAAACGAACGAGAACTGTGTAAAAAGTGGATCCAGAAACTCGTCGATCTACGGATGCAGACGGCACACGGCGAGGCCCCGGGCGTTCCCTGGGCGGAAGAGCAACGGGCTCACTCAAGGCGACGCGGAGAGGGACGTGAGAAACTCGACAACCCGCGCGCGCTCACGGAAGTTGCAGCGCACTTCGTCACCGTTCGTATGGCGGATGTTGAGCTCGTAGCGCACGAAGGTGTCTTGCGGAGTACGTTCGTCATAGGACGACATGAAGCGAATCGCGTCGTGGACAGTCACGAATCGACGCGACGTGCCACTGAGAGTCAACAAGAAGATTTCGGAGACTCTGCGTTCAATGCTGCGGCGAAGCTCGTCAAAGAACGTCGTGAACTGGCTTTCGTACAGCTTCCGAATGGCGCTTGCAATCCTTGTTCGTTGCGATAGGCTCAGGCGTTCGAACGAACGAATCTTCGCGTCGAGTTCCTCTTCTGACGAAGACTCCTCCGAGGAAATGTCCACGCCTTCTTCCGAGAACGCCTGAACGACTGTAGCATACGGGCAGTGCACGAGATGGAAACGGTGCGATTGAAGCTGGGCGCGAGAGCCGCTTGTAAACTCCCCGGCCAGTATGGCGCCGAGAAACGGCCGCCGGCGGGCGAAGGTCTCGGAAAGGGGCATGATGGGATTGTCCCGTTTTCTGTTGAACTTCGGATGGCGGCTCGTGTGTGTTGATGAATGTTAAGCGGCCTTGGTTTGGTGGTCAACGTGCCCTGCTCGTCGTTCGAGGGCGCGGATGAGTTTGGGCATGTCTCTGTAGCCTCTGACGCGGTGGAAGCGTGATTGAGCATCGATGAGAGCGGCAGCGACCCAGCGCTGGATCATGGAGCCGCCCCGCCAGCGCTTGACGTTGCGGGTGTAGCGCCCGACGGAGCTGTTGAGGCTCTCGATCGGATTGGTGCTGCGCATGGTCTTCTGGAGAGCTCCGGCGAGGCCGAGTTCGAGCACGGTGACGGTCTCCTCCATGCCTTCCCGGAGGGAGGCCGCTGCGCCGGGGTGCTCCCGCTCCAGATGACTGGCGATCTGCCGCAGACGCCTCAAGGCCGTCTTGGCGGATTTGCTGTCCCAGGCCTTGCGGAGCGCCCGGCGAATCGAGGCTCGCCTCTCTTCGGGCAGATGCTCTTCGACGTTCCGGGCCTTGTGGACCTGGCAGCGCTGCACCGTCGCGGCGTCGCCGAAGACCTCCTTGATCGCGCGGCGCAGGGCCTTGCTGCCGTCGATGACGAACAGCAACGGCTTCGCCGTCGAGAGGCCCCGCTCCACCAGGTCGGCGAGAAGAGCGCGGACCACCGCCGTGTTCTCCGTCGAACCCTCGCGAAGGCCAAGAACCCGCTTGTGACCGGACGACGAAACGCCCAAGGCGATCAGAATGCAGTGGCCACCGATGTACTTCGCGTCCACGCACACCACGCGGATGTCCTCGTCTTCCAGCGACGACGACAGGAACTTCTCCATCTGCCGCGCCGACAGCGCCTTGAAGCGCCGAGACACCGAACTCCGCGATGCCGAACGACGGTCCGAACCCGCGGCCGCCGTGTCCAGCGACCGCAGGTAGTTCCGCGTCGACACGCCCGACGCAATCGCTTCCATCGTGTGACGGTCCATCGCGTCGCGAGACGCCGCCCACTCGAACGACTCGAGACGCACCTCGCCCTCCGGACCCCGTACCCGCAGACGCTGAATCTCGATCCGGGCCCCGCCCAGCGTCACTTGGCTCGGAGCACTGCCCGCACGCCACACCGAACGAGCATCCTGGTGACGACCCTTCGCGCCGCACCGCGACTCCCGCTCCTCCTCCATCAACCGGGCCAACGTAGACCGGCCTGTCTCGACGCACAGCTCCTGAAAGCTCGACAGACCGTTGACCAACGAGGGCAATGACTCCAACAGACCAAGCCCCGATCCCGACGACGGACTGCTCGGAGTGCTCCTTCTCTCTTGCCGATTCCCTTCCCGACTGCGATGATTGGCCATGGGTGGCGTCTCCTTTCTTTCGCTGAGACCGGCCCGCTCATCGGGCCGGAGAGCCGCCACCCTACTCCCAAAGTTCAACAACCGACGGGACATCCCCGGCATGATCGCTGCCTGTACTTCCTGGACCTTGTTCCGAGAGTGCTTCGTATATCGCCTCCAGGCTGTTTCGATGAATGCAAGCGGCTCGCCAAACTCTTCGTCCGAACCTCCATCTTCCAGCACGTAATCGAGGTCGTGGGTGTTGCCGTAGAGATCTCTCCATACGACCCTCCTTCTTCCACTCCGTGCGGCTCGAGGGCGTTTGTAGTCTAGGTACAGGCCTGACTCTTTAGCCATCGCCTGCAGCGGATCTCGGAGCGCCAGTTCGAGTTGCTCCCCAATGATCTGGCCGAGTCTGTGGGCGGGTGACTGCGCCACCGGGATTCTAGCCTTCCACCCACAAACGCCCCTCGCATAGGGGAACCCGGTGTTTCCGGTTCTTCCATTTTGTGTTGCGATCCCGGGTCTTTTCAAAGGTGCAAGTGTCAAAGTCGGCGGCGCGGGCCAGCTTGGCGAACCAGTCGATGACGGGAACGTGCACTCCGTATGGCGCCGAATCGCCGATGGCTCTTCAGGGTTGATGGTGGATTTCGGGGTAGTCTGGTGCCATGCGTGACACAGACTTGTACGGTCAGATTCTCGGAATCAGCTCTCCTTGGGAGGTGACGGACGTTCAGCTTCGGCTCGACGCAGGCGAGGTGGAGGTGCTCGCGGTTCTTGGCGGCGGGGAGTCGCTGTGCTGTCCTGAGTGCGGGCATGCGGCGAGCCGTCATGACACTCGTCGTCGCCGCTGGCGTCACCTTCCGACGTGTCAGTACCGGACGATCCTGACGGCGGACGTTCCTCGGGTGCGCTGCCCGGAGCACGGAGTGCGGACAATCTCGGTGCCGTGGTCGGATCGTGGTTCTCGTTTCACGGCGTTGTTCGAGGCACTGGTGATCGACTGGTTGAAGGAGGCGTCGATCTCGGCCGTGGCGAGGTTGCTGGACCTGAGCTGGGACCAGGTGTCGGGCGTGCGGGAGCGTGCGGTGCAGCGTGGTCTTGCTCGTCGCGGTGCGGTTCCGGCGTCTCGGGTTCTCGGCGTGGACGAGACGTCGTTTCAGAAGCGCCACGAGTACTTGACGGTGGTGGCGGACATCGAAGGCGAGGCTCCTCGGGTGCACCACGTGGCGGACGGTCGGGGCAAGGAGGCGCTGGCTTCGTATTACTCGTCGTTGTCGTGGTCCGCGCGGTCGCGGATCGAGACGGTGGCGATGGACATGTGGCCGGCGTACATCTCGGCAACGGCTTCGGGCCTCCCGGATGGCCGCCGGAAGATCGCGTTCGACAAGTTCCACGTGGCGGCGCACCTCGGCAGCGCCGTGGACAAGGTACGCCGGCAGGAGCACCGGCTGCTGCAAGCGGCGAGCGACGACAGCCTGGTTTCGAGTCGCTACCTGTGGCTGTACCACCCGGATCACGTGCCGAAGCACCTCCGGCTCCGCTTCGAGGAGTTGATCTCCGGCACGTCGAAGACGGCTCGCTGCTGGCACCTCAAGGAAGTGGCGATGATGATGTGGGAGACCAGGAACCGGGAAGAGGCGCGCGCGATCTTCAACGGCTGGTACTCGTGGGCGATCCGCAGCCGCCTCGAGCCGATGAAACGCGTGGCGCGGATGGTGAAGACTCACCTCGAGGGAGTGCTGAACGCCATCGAGCGAGGAGTCACCAACGCCAGACTCGAAGGCATCAACTCCGTCATCCAGTCGATCAAGAAGACCGCACGCGGCTATCGAAATCGAGACCGGTACCGGACAGCCATCTATTTCCATCTCGGCGGCCTCAACCTCTACCCCGATTCACTCGCGTTCCACACCAAACCCTGAAGAGCCTCGCCGATTACGAAGCACACCTTGCACGGCGAGGCACACACCTGCCGAAGCGCGGTCCAGACGCGAGCGATGTCCAGAAAATAGCAGGCAATCATGTTGTGGTAAGTCTTCTTGCCTCCACGCGTTAGGCGGATTTCGCCGAGTTCGTGGCAAACCCTGCGGAGTTCGTCGCCGATCGGTGCGAGGTTCCCGTGGTCCAGAACACCGGGGAGATCAACGGCCTTGTTGGGGACGTGCTGCGTGCAGGACCGGAGGAGATGGCATCGGATGGTTCTTTGCAGGTCCGCCCAGGTGCGAACCTCCCCGAGGAACGCAAGCTCGAGGCGGGTGGCGTCCGCGTAGTCGTAGTTGTTCGGATAGGGAGGCGAGGTTACGACCAGGTTGAAGCGGTCACTGATCGTCTCGGCGCAGGACCGGGCGTCGTCGAGGAGGAACTTGGCCCGTGGTCCCGAGAGGTGCTCATACAGGCGCATGTCGTCGTGGATGATGCGAATCATTTTCTTGAACGCCGCGAACGGTTCGGTCACACGTGCCTTTCGGCGGTTCGGCAGTAGGTACTGCCAGTTTGCGGTGCCGACTCGGGATGTCGATCTCAAGACGGCGATCAGAGTGAGCCAAACCAGTCTGTCGGTCTCGGAATCGGCAGTTTCGCCTTCAACCGAGCGCCGTAGACGGTCGAGCTGATCAAGTGCGGCATCGGAGTAGCACTTCCGGATCAGGGGCGAGTAGGATTCCAATGATCCCGTTGTTGCAAGAGCGTGGTCGAATACGCGCGTCGCTTGTCGAGTATAGACCGTGGGAGACGATCGATAGGCTAGCTTCGCTTGGGCGACTCGGGCCACGAAAGGATGTGAGTCGATTCCGGTTGACTCGACCCCGCAGTGTTCGGCCGCGATGAGTGTTGTTCCGCTCCCCGCGAACGGGTCGAAGACTCGCAGGTTGTTGCTTCTCGCCTCGCGGGAAATCAGGTCGCGTGCCCAAGCGCCGCTGAAGCCGGCGCTGTAGCGGAACCACCGGTGGACTGGGAGGCTCATATTGCCCACGAAACTGCCCGAAGTGCTGTCGGCCTGTTCAGTCGTTCGCCCGTGCCGTGGCTTGGCAGTGACTGGACCGAGCGAGGAGAAGAGGGTCTGCTGTGTTTCGGGCGGCTTTTCCTGAACGGTTGTCATGAGGCTGGTTCGGTGAGAAGCATTGCTGTCCCGTTGACCGAGTTGAGAAACGGGCCTGAATCCGTCTCTTGCTGTATCATTGGTTGTCGTCGGAAACCCCAATGACTACAAGGAGGATTCAGGCCCATGGCGTATCGTAGCACGGTGTTCGGACAGCTGCTCAGGATGGTGTCGAGACATGAGTTCGAGAGAGACGCACGGACACTGGGGATGTCCCGTCGGTTGTTGAACTTTGGGAGTAGGGTGGCGGCTCTCCGGCCCGATGAGCGGGCCGGTCTCAGCGAAAGAAAGGAGACGCCACCCATGGCGAATCATCGCAGTCGGGAAGGGAATCGGCAAGAGAGAAGGAGCACTCCGAGCAGTCCGTCGTCGGGATCGGGGCTTGGTCTGTTGGAGTCATTGCCCTCGTTGGTCAACGGTCTGTCGAGCTTTCAGGAGCTGTGCGTCGAGACAGGCCGGTCTACGTTGGCCCGGTTGATGGAGGAGGAGCGGGAGTCGCGGTGCGGCGCGAAGGGTCGTCACCAGGATGCTCGTTCGGTGTGGCGTGCGGGCAGTGCTCCGAGCCAAGTGACGCTGGGCGGGGCCCGGATCGAGATTCAGCGTCTGCGGGTACGGGGTCCGGAGGGCGAGGTGCGTCTCGAGTCGTTCGAGTGGGCGGCGTCTCGCGACGCGATGGACCGTCACACGATGGAAGCGATTGCGTCGGGCGTGTCGACGCGGAACTACCTGCGGTCGCTGGACACGGCGGCCGCGGGTTCGGACCGTCGTTCGGCATCGCGGAGTTCGGTGTCTCGGCGCTTCAAGGCGCTGTCGGCGCGGCAGATGGAGAAGTTCCTGTCGTCGTCGCTGGAAGACGAGGACATCCGCGTGGTGTGCGTGGACGCGAAGTACATCGGTGGCCACTGCATTCTGATCGCCTTGGGCGTTTCGTCGTCCGGTCACAAGCGGGTTCTTGGCCTTCGCGAGGGTTCGACGGAGAACACGGCGGTGGTCCGCGCTCTTCTCGCCGACCTGGTGGAGCGGGGCCTCTCGACGGCGAAGCCGTTGCTGTTCGTCATCGACGGCAGCAAGGCCCTGCGCCGCGCGATCAAGGAGGTCTTCGGCGACGCCGCGACGGTGCAGCGCTGCCAGGTCCACAAGGCCCGGAACGTCGAAGAGCATCTGCCCGAAGAGAGGCGAGCCTCGATTCGCCGGGCGCTCCGCAAGGCCTGGGACAGCAAATCCGCCAAGACGGCCTTGAGGCGTCTGCGGCAGATCGCCAGTCATCTGGAGCGGGAGCACCCCGGCGCAGCGGCCTCCCTCCGGGAAGGCATGGAGGAGACCGTCACCGTGCTCGAACTCGGCCTCGCCGGAGCTCTCCAGAAGACCATGCGCAGCACCAATCCGATCGAGAGCCTCAACAGCTCCGTCGGGCGCTACACCCGCAACGTCAAGCGCTGGCGGGGCGGCTCCATGATCCAGCGCTGGGTCGCTGCCGCTCTCATCGATGCTCAATCACGCTTCCACCGCGTCAGAGGCTACCGAGACATGCCCAAACTCATCCGCGCCCTCGAACGACGAGCAGGGCACGTTGACCACCAAACCAAGGCCGCTTAACATTCATCAACACACACGAGCCGCCATCCGAAGTTCAACAGAAAACGGGACAATCCCCGGACACTTGACACGGGGAGAAAGCTCCGATCCATGAGCCGGTGGAGTCAGTTCGCGGCGATGGCGATGGTTCAGTTGTCGGGGCGGTGCAGTTTGCGGGACGTGGTGTCGAATCTGGATGCCCAGAGACGCAAGCTCTACCATCTCGGAATCGGACGAGTCGCTCGAAGCTCGCTTGCCCGCGTCAACCAGAACCGGTCTCCCAAGCTCTTCGAGTTGCAGTTCGAGCGCCTTCTGGGTCGCTGCCGCGGCATGGCGCCCGGCCACAGGTTTCGCTTCAGGAACCGGCTCGTGTCTCTGGACGCGACGCACATCGACCTGTGCCTCGGGCTGTTCTCGTGGGCCAAGTTCAGCAAGAGCAAGGGGGCGATCAAGGTCCACGTCGGTCTCGACCATGCCGGCCATCTGCCGTCGTTCGTGAGGGTGACGGACGGGAAGGGGAAGGGGAAGACGTCGGACATTGCGATCGCCCGGACTCTGCGGCTGCAGCCGGGGAGCATCGTCGCCGCAGACCGGTTGTACCAGAACTTCAGCTGGCTGAAATCCCTTGATGCACAAGGGGTTTTTCTGGTCACCCGGCTCAAGCGGAGGGTGAAGTACGCGGTCCGTGAGCGTCGTGCGTACGCTTCCGGTCGCGGCGTGACTTCGGACCAGACGATTGAACTGACGACCAGGAAGGGCCAGAAGGACTGTCCGATTCCCCTGCGGCGGGTCGGCTACCGGGACGCCGAGACCGGCAAACACTACGTGTTCCTCACCAACAACTTTCAGCTCGCGCCAAGGACCATCGCGGACATCTACAAGGCGCGTTGGGAGGTCGAGCTCTTCTTCAAGTGGATCAAGCAGAACCTGCGCATCAAGAGCTTTCTCGGCACGTCCCGCAACGCCGTGCTGACGCAGATCTGGATCGCCATGTGCGTTCACCTGATGCTTGCCTACCTGAAGTTCGCCAATCGTCTCAAGTGGAGCCTCAGCGAGATCCTGCGCCTGCTTCACCTCAATCTGTTTGAACGACGGACACTCAATGACCTGTTACAGCCCCAACGAGAACCGCCGGGACCAGAAAACGCTCAACTTCAACTCGCCATACCACGAAGTTAGTGGGACAGCAATGGGTGAGAAGGGACAGTGCCCCGAGGTTCTCTGGAGGTCCGTGAGGAGCCGGCGGGTGCGTACCTTGATTGAGAAGAAGGCTACCACCGAATCAGGCGTGGTCGGCGATGTCCGGGCCGCTTAGAGGCCGGGGAACCGGTACACGATCGTTTCTACGGCACCATGGAGATCCTCCTGAAGCGATCGGATCTCAGTCGAAGGCCGGAATGATCTCTTCCGCGACGAGCCGGTAGTGGTCGAGACGGTGTGTCGGAATGCCGCCGATCATGATCTCGTGGGCGCCGGCTTCGATCATCTCGGCGATCCGGTCGATGACGTAGCTCTTCGGGCCGGCTGCCGTGCCTTCGCCGAGGCCACGAGCTGCGATGAAGCGTCCGGCGGCGGCCTCGTCGTCCGTCACGAAGGTCGGCATCAGCACCGTGTGACGGATCTCGGCCGGGTCCCGGCCCGCGTCTTCGCAGTGCCGGTTGACGACGGAGACCTTGTGCTGGAAGTGCTCGCGCGTCATCGGTCCGCGCGCCCAGCCGTCCAGGTTCATCACGTCCCCGTGACGCGCCAGAGTCCGTAGCGTCCGCTTCTCGCCGCCGCCGCCGACCAGGATGGGGATCGGGTCGGCGTAGCAGCCGGGCGAGAGCGGCGCGGAGTCGAGGTCGTAGTACGCGCCTTTGAAGTCGACCGGCCCGTTCGAGCGGAACAGTGCCCGGATCAACTCGACCGCCTCCTCGAAGCGATCCTGGCGCTCCTTCATCGAAGGGAACGTCCAGCCGTAGGCCTCGTGCTCCCGCCTGAACCAGGCCGCGCCGATCCCGAGCACGAAGCGGCCGTGGGAGATGTGGTCCAGGGTGCCTGCCATCTTGGCGACCAGTCCGGGATTCCTGTAGGTGTTGCCGAGAACCAGATGGCCGATCCTCACGTTCTTCGTGATGCTCGCGGTCGCCGCGGCAACGGTGAAGGCTTCCTGGGCCGCAAGGTGCTCCTCTTCCTTGATCCCAGGCGGCGGCAGGTAGTGGTCGGCGTACCAGACGCTGTCCCATGGGCCCTGGTCCAGGAGCTCCGCTACCTCCCGAACGCTGTCCCAGGAGTTGCGGTAGACGGTGACCTGCGCGCCGAACTTCATCCCCTGACCTCCTCTGGCCAGGGCCGTTCCATGACCATCTTGCCGATGACCTTGCGGTCCATCATGTCGCGCAGCGCCTGCGGCGCCTCTTCCAGCGGGTAGCGGCGCGAGATCCAGGGCTGGATCCTGCCGGAGGCGGCGAGGGCCTCCGTTTCGGCCCGGGTCGCCTCGAAGATCTCCGGTTCGTGCATCCTGGAGGCGCCCCAGAACACGCCGACGATGTCGCAGCCCTTGAGCAGGGCGAGGTTGAGCGGCATGCGCGGAATGCCGGCGGTGAAGCCGATGACCAGGAACCGGCCGCGCCAGTTCGTGGCGCGGAGCGCCGCCTCCGCGTAGTCGCCGCCGACCGCGTCGTAGACCACGTCGACGCCCTCGCCGTTCGTCAGCTCCTTGGCGCGGTTCTTCAGATCTTCCTCGGCGTAGTTGATCGTCTCGTCGGCGCCGCGCTCGCGGCAGAGCGCCAGCTTCTCTTCGCTCGAGGCGGCGGCGATGACGCGCGCGCCCATCACCTTGCCCAGTTCCAGGGCGGCAAGACCGACCCCTCCGGCGGCGCCGAGCACGAGGAGCGTCTCGCCCGGCTTGAGGGCGCCGCGGTACTTCAGCGCGTAGTGGCCGGTGCCGTAGGCGTAGCCGAATCCCGTGGCCTCGGCGTGCCCGAGGCCCGGGGGCAGCTTGCGCACCTGGTACGCCTTGAGCAGGACCTGCTCTGCAAAGCCGCCGACGCCGCTTCCTCCGACCACGTCGTCGCCGACTGCAAGGCCGTTCACATCGGGCCCGACGGCGGCGATCCTGCCGCTCACCTCGCCGCCGACGACGAAGGGCGGTTCTCCCCGGAACTGGTACCGGTTCTCGATGATCAGGGTGTCGGGCCAGGTGATCGCCGCCGCCCGGATGTCGACGACCACCTCGCCCGGCCCGGGCGCGGGATCGGGCAGTTCCTCGATTGTCAGGTTCTCAGGGGGGCCGAACGCACTGCATACGACTGCCTTCATTGGTTGCCTCGGGACCTCAGTTCAGGGAAGTCGGCGGTCAGATCTGCCGCTTGCGGCCCTTCCAGTACGGCGCCCGGACCAGGCCGCGCTGGATCTTGCCGGTGGGCATGCGCGGCAGGTCCGTCGCGAAGTCGATGGAGCGCGGCCTCTTGAAGTCGGGCAGGTTCTCGCGGCACCAGGCCAGGAGTTCCTCGGCCAGTTCGTCGCCGGCTTCGTAGCCTGCGTCGACCTCGACCACCGACTTGACGCTCTCGCCCCACTCCTCGTGGGGCACGCCGACGGTGCAGACCTCGTAGACCGCGGGGTGCCGCTGGAGCACGTCGTCGATCTCCTGGGGGTAGATGTTGACGCCGCCGGCAATGATCGTCTCCGCCGACCGGCCGGTCAGGAACAGATAGCCGTCTTCATCCACGTAGCCCATGTCGCCCATCGTGAAGTAGTCGTCCCGATAGGCGGAGGCGGTCTTGTCCGGGGCCTTGAAGTAGACGAAGCTGTTCTCCGACGCCTCGAAGTACACCGTACCCGTCGCGCCGCTCGGCGTCGGCTCGCCGTTGTCGTCGAGCACCCTGTACCTTGTTCCTTCGACGGTGCGGCCGACGCTTCCGGGCTTCTCCAGCCACTCCTTCGAGCCGACCAGGAACGTGCCGCCTTCGGTAGCGGCGTAGTACTCCCAAACCACCGGCCCGAACCAGTCGATCACCTTGTGCTTGACGTGGACCGGCGTCGGCGCCGCGCCGTGGCAGAGCCAGCGCATGGAGGAGACGTCGTATCGGTTCCTGATCTCCCGCGGCAGAGCCAGCATCCGGTGGAACATCGTCGCCACCATGTGCGTGTGCGTGACCCGGTGGCGGTCGATCAAGGCGAGCGTCTCCTCGGCGTCCCACTTGTCCATCAGCACCGAGCCGACGCCGGCGCCCATCGGCATCGCCAGGTTGAGACCGAGAGGCGCGGCGTGGTAGAGCGGCCCGGTGACGAGCGAGCAGTCCGTGTCGGGTTCGAAGTCGCCCGACTCGCGGACCGCCAACTGGAACGGGGTCGGCGTCGGATCCGCCTTGCGGTAGACGCCCTTGGGATGGCCGGTGGTGCCGGAGGTGTAGAGCATCGGCACGCCGAGGATCGGGTTGTCGATGTTCGCGCCGTCCTCGGCTTCCAGCGCCGCCTCCCAGGATTCCGCGCCCTCGATCTCGCCGCCGACCGCGAGCGTGAGGCGCAAGCGGCTGGCGGCGGCCCGGGCCTCGGCCACGGCGGGCGCGAACGCCTCGTCCGCGATCAGGACGACGGCCTCGCAGTTGTCGACGATGTAGGCGACCTCGGGCGGCGAGATGTGCCAGTTGATCGGCGTCAACCGTCCGCCGGACCGCTGGCAGGCGACGAGCGTTTCGATGAATTCCGGCCGGTTGCGGCACAGCAGGGCGACGCCGACGTCGGGGCCGACGCCGTGCGCCCGCAGCACGCGGGCTAGACGATTGGCGTTGGCGTTCAGTTCGCCGAGCGTTCGGCCCCCGAACTTCGACAGCGCGGCCATGCGCTCGGGGGCTTCCGCCGCGTGCACCGCAACGCCCATGCCGTAGGGCGCGGCCGCCATCAGTCGTTCCTGCAGTGCTGCGTCGATCGCCATTCGGGTCTCTCGGCGAGCGCCGGACGAAGCCGGCGCTCCAGTGTCCTTGTTGTTGCCTTGCTCGGGTTCCCTGGGAAGATCGGCGAGTCTACCCGTTCTGGCTACACTGACCTCGCATGGCCGCCGCCAACACGCCCGAAGCCGTCGAACTGACCGACCGCGACCAGGCCATGCTGACCGGCGACTTCGGCGAGGCCGCGGCGGTCGCGATGCGCATTCTGGCCGCGATGGCCGAGGTCTACGGCGCGGAGCGGCTGCTCGACATCGAGGGCGCCCACATCGACGGTTGCCTGTACCACGGCGATTCGGGCGTCGACTTCGCGGAGCTCCTGGTTGCCGGCGGCGCGCGTGTCCGCGTGCCGACGACGCTGAACGTCGGCGGCCTCGACCTGCTGCACCCGGAGGAGTTCGCCGGCGCCGCGAAACGCCGGGCGAAGGCGCTTCGGCTGATGGAGTGCTACGAGGAGATGGGCTGCCGGACGATCTGGACCTGCGCGCCCTACCAGACGACGCCGCGGCCGGCGTTCGGGCAGCAGGTGGCCTGGGCCGAGAGCAACGCGATCGTGTTCGCGAACTCGGTCCTCGGCGCGCGCACCCACCGCTACGGCGACTTCATCGACATCTGCGCGGCGATCACGGGCCGCGCGCCGGCGACGGGGCTTCACCTGAAGCGGAACCGGCGCGGCCAGGTCGTCTTCGACCTGCGGCCGTTGCCGCGCGCCTTCCGGGGCGCGTCCTGGTTGCTGCCGGCGATCGGCTATCTGGTGGGGGAGCGCTGCGGCAGCCGGATCCCCGTTCTGCTTGGCCTGGAGGACGCGGAGGAGGACGGTCTGAAGGCGCTGGGGGCGGCTGCGGCGTCTTCGGGGGCGGTCGCCCTGTTCCACGCCGTCGGCATCACGCCCGAGGCGCCGACGCTGGAAGTTGCTCTCGGCGGCGGCGAGGCTGAGGAGTGGATCGAGGTCGGCGTGTCCGATCTGCGTGCCGGCCTGCGGCGTCTGTCCACGGCCCCGACCGCGGCCGAAGCCGCCGCCGCGGAAGGCGCCGACCTGGCGGTCGACGTCGTGGCGCTCGGCAGTCCCCATTTCTCGCCCCGCGAGTTCGCGGAGCTTCTGCCGCTGGTCGAGCGGCATCCTCCTGCCGCGAGCGTCGAGTTCGTCGTCTGCACGAACCGTCTTTCCCTTGACGACCTGGAACGGAAAGGCAACCTGGAACGGCTCCGCGCACACGGTGTTCGCGTGGTCACCGATACCTGCGTGGTCGTGGCGCCGATCCTGCGGACACCGGCCGGCGGGGTCCTGATGACGAACTCGGGAAAGTTCGCGCACTACGCCCCCGGCGCCGTGGGCTTCGACGTCGTCTTCGGCAGTCTGGCCGAGTGTGTTCGCTCGGCTCACCGCGGCCGCCTGTGGCGCGATTCGTCGCTATGGCCATGAACGTCGTGGAGATCGAGAGCCGGGCCCTGGTCGCCGGCGTCGGCGCCGGCGCGGTGCTGCGGCTCGATCAGCCGCTGTCGTTCTGGGGCGGCGTGGATCCCGAGACCGGGACGATCATCGACCGGAGGCATCCGCGCCGTGGCGAGACCGTCGCCGGCCGCGTCCTGGTGATGCCGTACGGCCGCGGCTCGAGTAGCTCAAGTTCGGTTCTGCTGGAGGGTGTGCGCCTCGGCACGGCGCCGGCGGCAATCGTGCTGCGGGAACTCGACGGAATCCTCGCCCTCGGCGCGACGGTGGCACGGGAACTCTACGAGCGGTCGCCGCCGGTGGTCGTACTGGCTCCGACCGACTGGCGGACCCTGCGCGAAGGTTGTGAGGTCCGGGTCGACGTCAGCGGCCGCCTGTGGATCGCAGGTTGACGTTCCAGGAGGTCCACGCCCAGACCTTGAACGTGTCGTCGCCGAACTCGTCGGCGTCGTACCGCGCGAGCTTGATGCCGAAGTCCTGCTTCCAGGGCGTGTTCCAGACCGCCATCGCGTCGATCTCGGCGCCGTAGTCCATGCTGCCGATCGCGGAGCGGAACTGGTGCCAGCGAACCGTCCAGTTCCAGTTGTCCAGGTCGTGATCGAGCCGAACGTAGACGTCGACCAGGCCGTTGGCGGGCGTCGCCAGGAACTTGTCGGTCCAGCCGTTGAAACCGTGCAGTGTCGCCAGCGGCGTGCGGAAGCCGTACGTGCCGTCGCCGTCGAGCGCTTCGCGCACCGCGCGGACGCTGACGTCGCCGCGCCTGAAGCCGATTCCGGTCTTCTGGTAGTCGAGGTCGACGTTGCCGGGGTGGTCCCCCCGGTCCGACTGCACGGCGTACTGGAGTTCCCACAGGACGGTCGCCGCGCCCGCGTCGCGCGAGCCGTTGTAGCTGGCGCCCCAGTTCGACGTCGACAGCGAGGCGGCGCCGGGCCGTTCGTAGTCCAGCAGGTAGCCGAAGAGCGCCAGGGCGCCGGGGCCCGCCGGACCGGAAACGTGGATGGCGTGCGAGCCCATCGGCTCCTCGGCGCCGGTGATCCGGTGGACGCGGTCGAGGAACGCGTAGCGGAGCGTCCAGTCGGCGGCAAGCTGCGCGTCGAGGGCGGCCGCGTCGAAGGCCTGGTGATGCTGACGCCAGCCGACCGCGCCGACGAAGCGCTGATCGCCGATCAGGAGCTCCGTCCGGCCGAGCGTGAAGGCGATCGGTCCGCGTTCCAGCTTCGCGGCTGCCTGGTTGATCGCCGTGAGGGCGGGATCCGCGATGACCGGCCGGTCGCGGATGCCGTTGTCGAGTCCGCCATGGCCGAGGTTGCGATAGGTGCGGTCGGCGCCGACCGGGGTCACGTCCTCGGCCTCCAGCAGGAAGGAAAAGCCGCGAAAGGCCTTCGTCCGCAGCTTGAGCGTCGTCCGCAGGGTCGAAGCCAGGGCGGCGTCGTCGAACGCATCGTCGTCGGATTGCTCGACGCGGTATCGGAGGCCGACCGACACGTCCGCTTCGCGGATGGCCTGTCCAAGGGTTTCCGGTTCCTGATCCGCGTTTCCCTCGTCGTCGCGCGCGAGTCCGGGCGACGCGCCGACGGTCGCGCTCAACGCCAGCGGGATCAGACATCTGAGCATGATCGGGTCTTGTAGTCGGGGATGTCGTGTGGTCGGGGATGGCGTGTGGCTCGCTCGGGGAGAAGCGTGGTGGCGCCGCCTGAGTCAGCCGACAGTATACAGACCGCCGCGCAGGTATTCGATCGGCCATGATCCGCCGCGTTCCGACCCGGACTCGAGCCAGCGACTCCATCGTGGAAGGCGGAACGTCGCGCGGGCAACCGTGCGCATGGGCAGGCCGGGTCTTCAACCGGACAAGGCGCTCTCGCTCGCCGCCGCGGTCGAGGACGAGGAGATCCCTGTCAGAGGGAACTCGTGGTCGTTGCCGCGATCGGACGCGCTCCCAGAACGGGCGCGCGCAGTCCGAAGGCGACGAGCGCCCCCAGAAGGCAGGTGGCCGCCATGACGGCGAACGTCAGGACGTGGGAACCCGACCAGTCGGACAGCATGCCGGCCAGTGCGGGGGCGCCGGGGGCAATGACGCCGGCGATGGCGAAACGAGTGCCGACGGTCGTGCCGAAGGCGCGGCGACCGTAGAACGCCGAGTAGGTGACGGGGATGCAGACGTAGGCGGCGCCGAAGCCAAGGCCCACGAGGATGACGGAGAGGTAGGCCAGCAGGGTCGTTTCGGCGAAGACCAGGCCGGCGCAACCGAGTCCCTCGACCAGCAGCACGGCGCCCAGCAGGGTCTGTGGCGGCATGAAGTCGCCGAGAAACCCGCTGAATCGGCCGAAGAGACTGACCAGTACTCGCGCCCCGAGAATCGAGCCGGCGACAGCGACGGTGAAGCCCAGCGATTCCAGGTGGTCGCGGCCGAAGACGCTGATGATGCTCCACGGAACGCCGTAGGCGATCGACAGGCCAACCAGGACGTAGAACTGGTACGTCCCGAGGGCGAGCGCCGCGGTCCATTCGCCTTGGTCGTTGGCGGCGCCGCGCTGAGCTTCCGATTCCGCGTCGCCGCCGGCGGGGCCACCGTCCGGTTCCTGACCGACCTTCTCGGGTGTGCCGCGGATGAACAGGACGGCGATCACGCCGACGGTCGCCGAGATGCCGGCGATGATCAGCCAGCCGGTGCGCCAGTCGGCTATCCGGAGGATCTCCGGCGCAAAGTACGTGTTCACGCCGAAACCGACGACGGCGCCGCCGCCAAGCACGAGAGCGATGGCCCTCGATCGCGAGCGGACGAACCAGTTCGAGGCGAGCGTCTGAGCGGGCAGAATGGTCGCCAGGCCGATGGCGATGCCGCCCAGGACGCCATAGGCGAACAGGCAGTCGGCGAACGAGTCGGCCCGGCTCATGAGCCAGAAGGCCACCACCGCGACCGCGGCGCCGGGCGCCATCACCGACCGGACTCCGTAGCGGCCCATGGCGATGCCGACCAGGGGGCCGAGCAGGTGGTAGATGTAGCTGAAGACGCTGAAGACCAGGCCGCTCTGGGTGTCGTTCAGGCCCAGGTCGCGCTGCATCTCGGGCAGGAACATCCCCCAGCCGTAATACATCGGCGAGATGCCGAAGCCGTAGCAGAGCGATCCGACTCCGACGATCCACCAACCGATGAATGGGCGCTTGGTCATCAGGGGCGCTCGGGTGTCTCAGGCTGTCCGTTTCGTCATCTTTCGCCCGAGCCGACCGCTTCTCCCCCGAACTGCTGTCCCGCACGACGAGACTGCCCACTCTACACGGCCTTTCGGGACATCCGGCGCGCCTCGCGCCGTCTTCGTAGCGGGACCGTCGATGTCTATACTCCACGGCGTGGGCAGGAAACTGGTTGTCGGGATGGCCGTGGCCGGTCTGTGGCTGCCGTTCCCCGCTTCGGGCCAGGACGCGGCCAGGCTGACTCTGGTTCCGGCGACGCAGATGGCGGAACTGGCCGCGAACCAGAAGAGAATCACGCGACTCGTGGGAGAAGCTCGCGACGAGATCGCGGTCGCCCCGCTGGCGCGGGTCGCGAATGGCGGTCTGCGACCGATCCTGACCAACCTCGAGGCCGCGACGGCTCGGTCTCGCTCTCTCTCGGAGGGCTTTGACGCGGTAGCGGTCGCCGATGGCCTGTCCGTTCCGTCGGCGGCGTTCTGCGCGAAGGTCGCGGGCGTCTCGGTTGCCGAGGATGACCGCGTGGCGGTTGCCCTTGCGCGGCATCACGTGGAGGTCATGACGCAGGCGATGGACCGGTTTCGCCTGGAGCCGGCGCATGGCGCGGTGGAGACGCAGATCGCGGGTCTGGGGGGCGCGGCTTCCGCCGGGAGCAAGGTCGCCGAGACCCGCGAGGCCCTGATGCTGGCGCGGCGGCGTCTCGCCGAAGCCCTCGACCTGTACAGCCGCGAGGTTCTGCTTCCCTTTGCGGACGCCGTCATGAAGGCTCGGGGCAGCGTTGCGGATCCGGCCGAGGCGGAACGGGACTGCGCGTCCTCCGTGCCCGCGCCAGCCGGGCCGGCGCCGCCAGCCTCCGCGGAAGCGCTGACGACAAGCGACCTCGAACTGCGCCGCGAGGCGTCATCGGCCGTTCTCCGGGGCGCGCTCGATGCGGTTGCCGCCGCGACGACGCCTCCTGCGGATATCGAGAGAATTCCTCGGTTCATTGGCGACATCGTGCATCTCCCGCGAAAGATCAAGGCGGTGGAACCGCGCTACACGGCACGGGCGATCGCGGCCTGCATCGAGGGGCAGGTGATCCTCGAGACGGTCATCACGAAGGCGGGAAAGGTCCGGGCCGTCAGTGTGCTCAAGCCGCTTCCGGGACTGACCGTGGCCGCGGTGGAGGCGGTCAGGCGTTGGCAGTTCGAGCCGGCGACGCTCAATGACCGGCCGGTCGAGGTCTACTACACCCTGACGATCAACTTCCGCGCGCCGGCCGAATGCGCCGGCAGGACACGGCGGCCACGGGATCCATGGCAGTGATCGGCGGCAGGCCGGTTGACCGTGGACCGGGGCGTTCCCGTTCCTGGGTTCTCGCGGTCGTGCTGACGAGCGTTGCCTTCCCGGCGCGGGCGCCCGCGAGCGAGTTGCGGATGGTCCTCGTTCCCGCCGAGGGCGTTCGCTCCATGGAGGCGAACCAGCGGGTCGTGACGGGACTGCTCGAGGCCGCCTTCGAGGATGTCGAGGCGGCCGGCGAGGCGCTGGAGAAGAGGGGCGACCTGGCGCCGATCCTGGAGGTCATCGCCGGCGCGGGCAGAGTGTCGTTCGATCTTGCGGCCGCTTCGCGGCGGAACGCGGATGGGGTCGGCGTGCCGCTCGTCGGTTACTGCGGCGAGGATCCCCGGAGCGCGTGGACCAGAGCGGCCGTGACGTCCGCGTTCCGGTCCTGGACGGCGGTCGATCGACTCGTCGGTCTCGTGGAGTCGATGGACCTGGAGAAGGCGCGCCGTGCGATTGCCTCGGCTCGGTCGCGGCTGGAGGGGTTGGAGGGAGCCGCGGGGGAGACCGCGGCGCTGCTGGCCAGCGCGGAGACGCGCTTGATGCGTGCGATGAGGATCCAGGAAACCGGCGTGGCCGGTCCGTTTGCGGATTCCCTTGCTGCAGGCGTGGCGAGGCTGAAGGACGCGCCCGTCGTCAGCGAACTCTGCCGTAGCCAGGAGAGCCGGGGAGTCTCTACCGTGCCGGCGGACCGCGACACGGACAGTCGCGACGATTCGGAGAGTCCGGATCTCGAACTGGCTCAAGTCACGCGCATGGGGGCTCTTGGGGCGATCCGGGAGAGTCTCGCCGCTCTGGACGCGGCGATCCTGCCCGAGGGTCAGAATCCGGAGGAGATCTCTCGCGGCTTCGAGGGACCGGTCCGGACCGTTGCCGTGCCGCCCGTGTACTCCAACTTTGCCCGGATGGCCTGCATGGAGGGTGGAGTCCGCCTTCGACTCGCAATCGACCGCGACGGGATCCCTCGACGGGTCCGCGTTCTCCGAGGCGCTCCCGAGCTCGCCGAGTCCGCCGTCGCCGCCGCCAGGCAATGGAAGTTCGAGCCGGCCAGACTGGACGGGAAACCGGTGGCCTTCGACTATTCGCTGATCGTGAACTTCAACTTGCAGGGCGCCGAGGCCGCCCGCTGCAAGCTGCTCCGGACAACCGCCGCAACGTCCAGGTGAGAGGCGTCCGCGGTCATTCGTGCAGCCGGGCCAACTGCCGGACCGATTCCTCGACTTCCCGCGGCGCCGCGTCGGGAACGCCGCAGCGGGCGATGAGGTGGGTCATGCCGATGCGCTCGCGGTAGCGGTCGAGGCCGGCTCGCACGCGTTCGCGGTCGCCGACGACCGCCCAGTTCTCCATGTCCGCGAGCTCCCCTTCCCGCACGAGGCGCCCGGCGCGCGCCATCCTGAGCGCCTGGGCGGTCAGAGCGGAACCGACGCGTTCGCGCGCGGCCCGGTCTTCCGAGATGAACACGGTGCGCATGACCGGAACGATCGGTCGCGGCGCCGCCTCCGGCAGAGCCTCACGATGGAGTTCATGGTTTCTGGCCAGCCGGTCGATCGTTTCGACGGGCGACGACAGGTAGGGCAGGCCCAGTTCGCCGGCCTGCCTGAGCGCCAAGGGGCCGAAGGCGGCCACCCACAGTTCCGGATGGGGCCGTTGCACCGGAAGCGGAGCGATTCGCACGGTGTGACGGGCGCCGGGGTCGCCGACCTCGATCGCTTCGCCGGCCCAGGCGCGCTTCATCAGGTCGAGCGACGCGAGAAAGCGCCGCCGCTTGGCGCGCGGGTCGACGCCGAACGCCGCGAACAGCGCGGGTCGGAAACCGCGGCCCAGGCCGAGGATGACCCGGCCGTTCGAGAGACGGTCGAGTACGGCGACCTCCTCGGCTGCCTGGAAGGCGTTGCGAACCGGCAGCAGATAGGAGGTCGTGCCCAGACGAAGGCGTTTCGTCCTGGCCGCCGCGGCGGCCAGGACGACGATGGGCGACGGGCAGGCCGCCTGGCCGGTGAAGTGACTCTCGGGCAGGAAGAGGGAGTGGAAGCCGAGCCGATCCGCGAACTCGGCCTGATCGGCGACCGCGGCTGCCTGGTCTCCCAGGCAGTCGACCCAGGGCGTGAGCCCGATCCTGATGGGAGGCTTCCTCAGCCGACTCTCCAGTCGCTGAAGCCCTTGCCGGCGTCGGCCAGGTCGGCGAGCAGCGCCGCCGGACGCCAGAATTCGTCTCCGGTCCGGTTCGCGAATTCCCGCATCCGGTCGGTGATCTTCCCGAGGCCCACGCTGTCGCCCCAGTGCATCGGGCCGCCCCGGTACACCGGCCAGCCGTAGCCGTTGACCCAGATCACGTCGATGTCCGACGGGCGGATCGCGATCCCCTCCTCCAGGATCTTCGCGCCCTCGTTGACCATCGGGTAGAGGCAGCGTTCGAGGATCTCCTCCTCGCTGACGTCGCGCCGAGCGATGCCCTGGGCGGCGCCGAAGTCGGCGATGATCTTTTCGACCTCGGGATCCGGCGCCGAGGCGCGCGTTTCCGGGTCGTAGACGTAGTAGCCGCGGCCGTTCTTCTGGCCGCGCCGACCGGATTCGCAGAGGATCTCGCGAACGTCCCGGGAGGCCGACTCCTTCTCGTTCCAGCCGATGTCGAGGCCGGCGAGATCGCTCATCGCGAACGGGCCCATCGGGAAGCCGAAGTCGTACAGGACGCGGTCCACGTCGTGGTACTTCGCGCCCTCCAGGATGATCTGCTGCGCCTGCGTCTGGCGCTGGTACAGGATCCGGTTGCCGACGAAGCCGCGGCAGACGCCGACCAGCACCGGCGTCTTGCCGATCTGCCTGGAGATCGTCATCGCGGTGTGGATCACGTCCTTCGCCGTCTTCTCGCCGCGGACGACCTCCAGCAGGCGCATGACGTTGGCCGGCGAGAAGAAGTGCATGCCGATCACGTCCTCGGGTCGACTGGTGGCGGCGGCGATCTCGTTCACGTCGAGCGCCGACGTGTTCGTGGCCAGCACCGCGCCCGGCTTCACGATGCGGTCGAGGCTGGCGAAGATCTCCTTCTTCAGATCCATGTTCTCGAACACGGCTTCGATCACCAGGTCGCAGTCGGCGAGCGCTTCCCGGTCAGTGACGCCGGCGAGCAGACCCATGCACCGGTCGACCTGTTCCATCGTCATCCGGCCGCGGCTGGCGGTCCGTTCGTAGTTCTTGCGGATGACGCCGAAGCCGTGATCGAGCCGGCTCTGTTCGGCCTCGACGATCGTCACGCCGATGCCTCGGTTGGCGAAGTTCATCGAGATGCCTCCGCCCATCGTGCCGCAGCCGAGGACGCCGACCTTCTCGATCTTCCGCATCGGCGTGTCGCGCGGCACGTCGGGCGTCTTGGCCGCCTCGCGCTCGGCGAAGAAGTAGTAGCGCTGGGCGATCGACTGCTTGCTCGACATGAGCTCGGCGAACAGTTTCCGCTCGTTGTCGAGCGCCTCGTCGAACGACAGATCGAGGCCGGCCTCGATCGCCCGCACGTTGGCCTCGGGCGCCTCGAAGCCGCGGGTGCGGCGGGCGATCCTGCGCCGGAAGCCGTCGAAGATCTCCTTTCGGTTGGCCCGCGCCTCGTTGACCTTCTCGTCGAGATCGCGAATCTTCCTGAGCGGCCGGTTCTCGGCGATCGCCTTCTCGGCAAAGGCGAGGCCGCCCTCGAACGTCTCGTCCACGATCTCGTCGATCAGGCCGGTCTCGAGCGCTTCCGCGGCGCCGATCGGATTGCCGATCACGCACATCTCGAGGGCCTTCGGGTAGCCGACCAGTCGCGGCAGCCGCTGCGTGCCGCCCGCGCCGGGCAGAATCCCCAGCTTGACCTCGGGCTGGCCGAACCGGGCCGCCGCGACTCCCACCCGGTAGTGGCAGGCCATCGCCGTCTCCAGTCCGCCGCCGAGCGCGGAGCCGTGGATCGCCGCCACCACCGGCTTCGTCGCGCGCTCCATCGCCTCGATCGCCTCGTTGAGTCCGGGCGCCTTCATCGGCTTGCCGAACTCGGTGATGTCGGCGCCGGCGATGAAGGTGCGGCCCTTGCAGACCAGGAGCACCGCGGCCACCCGTTCGTCGGCCTCGGCCTTCGCCAGTCCCTCGACCATGCCGGCGCGCACGCCGTGGCTGAGCGCGTTGACGGGCGGGTTGTCGACCACGATCAGGGCGACCTCGCCGCGGACTTCGTAGTCGACCATGTCGGTGAGTGGGGTCATGTTTCCGCTCTCTGCCGGCGCGCCTGCGCCCGTGTGTTGATGTGCGCCGGCGTGCCGACGCAGGAAAGCTGCGCGAGAAGGAACGGTATCGCAGCCGCTCACCGGCTGTGGCCGAGCCGGTCCAGGAAGCGGCGAATGCGGTTCGCGTTCTTGCCCAGGTCGCCGACGCCGACCTGGGACACGGAACGCACGTCGACGGCCGCGCCGGCGTCGTCGTCCCGTACCCGGACCGCCACGAAGTCGACGAACCGGAACCATGAAGTCGTGTCGGCGAACTCGATCGACTCGCTCTCGTCGTCGCCTCCGATCAGCTCCCAGCCCATGTCTGCCGCCGCGTGCCGGACGCGCCGCAGCGCCTCATGCCGCGAAATGTCCAGGCGGAGCGTGCCGAGGTCGGGATAGCCAAGCCGCTGGAGGTCCGGGACTCCCGCCCCGCCGCTCGGGTAGGCGAAGCCCGCTCCGCGACTGTCTTCCGAAGCGGCCGCAAGGAAGATCGGCGGTTCGTCGAGGTTCGTCGTGATGTCGTGTATCGGCGGCGCTTCGGTTGCGCCGTAGGTGAGCACGAAGACGACGCCGAGGATCGCCGTCGAGAGGAGGACGCCGCCCCAGGCTTGCGAAGCGCCTCCGCGACGCTGCCGGGGCCGCGTCCGGAGCAAGCCGATCAGGCCGAGGAGCAGGGCGAGCGCGGCGATCGCGGGCATCAGGAAGAACAGGCCGAGGCCGGCAAGGGGAGCGATCAGGTCGAAGCGGGCGCCGAGGACGCCGACCAGCCCGGTCGCGAGCGCGAGGCCGGCCACGAGTGGGGAAGCGAGGGCGGTTGTCGAGTTCATGGCGGGCGGAGGCTAGCAGCGCGCGCCGTGAAACGCAGCGAACCAGGATCCGGCGCGGACGCCGCCAGCGGGGCGGAGCCGGGGCCAACCGGGAGCTTGCGTCGCGTTTGGCGGCGGCGGGCCGGGACTTGCTACGGTTCGGCTGGCGGTCGTCGTCCGGTCGCCGTCTTCCTCTCGACACGCCGCCGCTTCTTCGCCGTGCAGGACGTCCGCCTCGCACTCGCCGCCCTCGCGAGCCACGTTCGCTTCGCTTGCCGCTTCTCCGGCGGGCCGGCTCTGGCTGCCGTGCTGGCCGCTTGCGGCGCCGGGCCGCCGGACGAGACGCCCGAGTCTCGGCGGCCGAACGTCGTCCTCTACGTCGTGGACACGGTCCGTGCCGACCGCCTTGGGGTCTACGGCTACGAGAAGCCGACGTCGCCGCGGCTGGACGCCTTCGCGACGACCGCCGTCTTGTTCGAGAACGCCTACGCCCAGTCCTCGTGGACCCGGCCGGCGGTGGCTTCCCTGTTCACCGGCCTGCTGCCGCCGGCGCACCGCACGGTGGGGCGTCGCTCCGTTCTGCCCGAGGACGTCACGACCCTGGCCGAGATCCTGGCCGCCAACGGCTACGAGGGCATGGGCCTCGCGCGCAATCCCAACGTCGGCCGCGCCTTCGGCTTCGCCCAGGGCTTCGCCCGCTTCCGCAGCGAGGACCGGGAGCGCGACGAGACGATGCTTGACCGTGTTCGGTCGTGGCTCGACGAGCGGCAGAGCGCGGACAGGCCGTTCTTCCTCTTCCTGCACGCGATCGACCCCCACGGGCCCTACGATCCCGCGCCGGAGTTCGAGGAGATGTTCGATGCCGGCGCCGCGCCCGAGGAGTATCGGACCGTCCGTTATCTGCTGCGGTTGAATCGCGGCGAGGCGGCGCCCGGTCCGGGGACCGCCGAGGCGCTCTCGCGGCTGTACGACGCCGAGGTGGCCCAGAACGACCGCGCCTTCGGCGAGTTGCTCGACGAACTGGAGATCCGCGGTCTGGGGGACGACACGGCCGTGGTCCACGTCTCCGACCACGGCGAGGAATTCGCGGAGCACGGTCGCTGGGAGCACGGGCTCTCGCTCTACGAGGAGGTGCTGCGCGTGCCCCTCGTCATGCGCCTCCCCGGGGTGGCGCCGCGGCGCGTGGAGGCGCCGGCCCAGCACGTCGACGTCCTGCCCACGCTGCTGGGCTACCTCGGCATCGAGGCGCCGCCCACAGACGGGCGCGATCTGCTGTCGGCGGGGCGCCGCGGCGACCCGCCGCCGGATGTCTACAGCCACCTCGACGTCGACGGTCACCGCGCGGCCGCCGTGATCCGCGGCCGCTACAAGCTCGTGCTGCCGCGGTCGCCCTCCCAAGGAACCGACCCGATGCTCTTCGACCTGGACGTGGATCCGGGCGAGCTGGAGGACCTGGCCGCCGACCGACCGGACGTCGTGGAGCGGATGCTCGTCCTGCTCGCCGAGCGGAACCTGGCCGCCGCGGTCGAATCCGCCGAGGAGATCGAGGACGACCAGCTCGACGAGGACGCGCGCAGGCGGCTCAGGGCCCTGGGCTACGTGGACTGAGGAAGACGCGCCGGTTCGCGTTCCCCTGGGCGGCCGGTCGGCGACTCGACCATCGGGGCGGGGACTGCATCGGCGGCCGCGGGGCTGCTACCCTCTGCGGCCCTCAACCTTCGGACATAAGGAGAAGCGCACGATGAAGGATCTCTTCGACCTCGCCGGCAAGGTGAGCGTCATCACCGGTTCGACCAAGGGCATCGGCAAGGCGATGGCCGAAGCCCTGGCTGCCTTCGGCTCGAAGGTGGTCATCTCCAGCCGCAAGGCGGACGCCTGCGACGCGGTCGCGGCCTCGATCAACGAGAGCGGCGGCGAGGCGATGGCGCAGCCATGCAACGTCGGTCACAAGGATCAGCTGGAACGGCTGGTTGCGGCGACCCGCGAGCGCTGGGGGAAGATCGACAATCTCGTCGTGAACGCCGCGGTCAATCCGTACTACGGATCGAGTCTCGGCATTCCGGACTCGGCGTTCGACAAGGTGATGGAGGTCAACGTCCGCAGCGTCCACTGGCTGTGCCAGATGGTCATTCCCGAAATGCGGGAGCGCAAGGACGGCTCGATCGTCATCGTGTCCTCGGTCGGCGGCTTCCGGGGCAACGCGGTGATCGGCGCCTACGCGATCTCCAAGGCGGCGAACATGCAGATCGCGCGGAACCTGGCGGCCGAGTTCGGCCCCGACAACATCCGCGTCAACGCCGTCTGTCCTGGCCTCGTCAAGACGGACTTCGCCCGCGCGCTGTGGGAGGATCCGCAGCGGGAGCAGGCGGTCGCCGCCAGGACCCCGCTCCGACGCCTCGGCGAGCCGGTCGACTGCGCGGGCATCGCGGTCTATCTCGCTTCGCGGGCCGGCGCGTGGACCACGGGCCAGAGCTTCACCATCGACGGCGGAGCCCTGGGCTGCGGTTGATTCGGTTGCTTGTCGCGGTCGTTTGCTCTCTGGCCGCCGCGGCGGCCGCGCAGCCGCCGAACCCTCGAACGCGCTCGACTGCCCATGGATCAGCACCGGCATCGTCTGCTTGCGGTAGAAGCGCAGCCCAAGAGGCCGGGGGTAGCCGAGTGGGTTGCTCCCAACACGGGGGTACAGGAGGCTTGAATCGACTTAGCCAGCAGGAGGGGCGCTTACGCCCGAGTCGTACTCCTCACTTGCCCCCTGAAGCCAGCGATGCAGCGCCTTGGCCATCCTCTCGGAGCCTTCGCTGCGGAGCATGCACTCCCACATTATGGCCACGCGCCAACCGACCGAGAGCAGATCGAGCCGGTTTCGGGCGTCGCGCTCGACGTTGGCGGCGAACTTCGCCGTCCAGAAATCCTGCCGGGTCGTTGGTGTTGTGGCGTGACGGCAACCGGGATGCCGATGCCAGAAGCACCCGTGCACGAAGCAGGCGGCGCGGAAACGGGGGAAGACGATGTCGGGCCTTCCGGGTAGCCTAGGGTCATGCAGCCGATAGCGCAGACCTCGGGCGTGCAGAGCGCGTCGCAGACCGACTTCGGGCCGGGTGTTCCTGCCGCGGATGCGCGACATCATCCGCGAGCGAGTTTCCCGATCGACTATGTCGGCCATCGTGTTGAACGTCCGGCAGCGTGGCTGGCTCTCAGACTCTTGTGTCGAAGGACGACGTGAAGGATAGCGCTCCGTACGCGGCGTACGCGGTAGTCGATCTCTTCGCGGGGCCAGGAGGCTTGGGTAAGGGATTCGCCGAGTGCCGGAGCGGTTCCGGTACGCCCCGTTTCCGGCCGGTGCTGTCGGTCGAGAACGACCGTCACGCGTACGAGACCCTGCGTCTCAGGACCTTCTTGCGGAAGTTCGAGGACGGCCTCCCTGACGCGTACTATCAGCCCGTGGTGAAAGTCGGGCTGTCCGCCGTTTCGTCTATGCGATAGGATGGGTTCATGGCTATCAGCCCGTGGCAAAAGTCGGGCTGTCCGCCGTTTCGGCTATGCGATAGGATGGGTTCATGGCTATGGGCAAAAGGCGTCGTGAGAATCAGGAGCTTCTCTGGGTGTCTGGATCGGCTCTGCCGCGGAGTTCCGGCCATCCGTTCTACGAGCGTTTGGACCGTGTGCTGGAGTCGAGCGGTTTCGACGAGTTCGTCGAGTCGGAGTGTGCGGGGTTCTACGCGGAGCGGATGGGTCGTCCGAGTCTTCCTCCAGGTACGTACTTCCGGTTGTTGATGGTGGGCTTCTTCGAGGGTCTGGATTCGGAGCGGGAGATCGCCTGGCGTGCTCAGGACTCGTTGAGCATTCGTGGGTTCCTGGGCTTGAGTGTGACGGAGGGTTCGCCGGATCATTCGACGATTTCTCGCACTCGTCGTCTGATCGATCTGGAGACTCACGGCAAGGTGTTCAGCTGGGTTCTTGAGCGCTTGGCGGAGTCGGGTCTGGTATCGGGGAAGACAGTGGGCGTGGACGCGACGACGCTGGAGGCGAACGCTGCGCTGCGCAGCATCGTTCGTCGGGATACGGGTTCTGGCTACGAGGAGTTCGTGCGTGGCTTGGCAGAGGCTTCGGGCTTGGCGACGCTGACTCGTGCGGAGTTGGCTCGTTTCGACCGCAAGCGGAAGAAGAAGCTGTCGAACGAGGAGTGGGAGAATCCTCACGATCCGGATGCCGAGGTCACGAAGATGAAGGATGGCCGCACGCACCTCGCGTACAAGGCGGAGCAGGCGGTGGACCTGGAGAGCGGGGCCATTCTGGGTGTGACGCTGCATGGCGGCGCCAAGGGAGACACGGAGTCGGTCCACGAGACGTTGGAGGAGACGTTCGAGCAGGTGGAGTCGGCAGTCGGCGATTCGTCGGTGATCGAGGAAGTGATTGCGGACAAGGGCTACCACAGCAACGACGTTCTCGCCTCCATCGACGAGTTGGAGCTTCGCAGCTACATCGCGGAGCCGGACCGTGGTCGTCGTCGTTGGACAGGCAAGAAGGACTTGCAAGCCATCGTGTACGCGAACCGTCGGCGGGTCCGCGGCAATCGGGGCAAGCGGCTGCAGCGCCGGCGCGGCGAGCGCGTCGAACGTCCCTTCGCTCACCAGTTCGAGACCGGCGGCATGCGGCGCTTGCATCTGCGCGGCCGCGACAACGCGCTCAAGCGCCTTTACATTCATTCCTGCGGCTTCAATCTCGGTCTCCTGATGAGGAGCCTCGCGGGAGTCGGCACGCCACGATCGCTGCAGGGCCGTGTCACGGCAACTCTGGGCGCCCAGACTGGCTTGCTTGCAGCGTTCACAGCCCGATTCGACGGGCTGATGCAGTCGATCTGCGCCTCTTGGCGCGCACATCGCCTCGGCTTCCAACTTTGCGTCGCGTAGCGCTGCCCAGACTCAGCCTCGAAGCAGCAGTGGCACTCCGGGCCGAATCCACTTTTGCCACGGGCTGATAGAGAATGCTCTTGCGGTAACGTACACGGGTGTCGACGATAGGCCAGACTCATTGCTGTCCCACTAACTTCGTGGTATGGCGAGTTGAAGTTGAGCGTTTTCTGGTCCCGGCGGTTCTCGTTGGGGCTGTAACAGGTCATTGAGTGTCCGTCGTTCAAACAGATTGAGGTGAAGCAGGCGCAGGATCTCGCTGAGGCTCCACTTGAGACGATTGGCGAACTTCAGGTAGGCAAGCATCAGGTGAACGCACATGGCGATCCAGATCTGCGTCAGCACGGCGTTGCGGGACGTGCCGAGAAAGCTCTTGATGCGCAGGTTCTGCTTGATCCACTTGAAGAAGAGCTCGACCTCCCAACGCGCCTTGTAGATGTCCGCGATGGTCCTTGGCGCGAGCTGAAAGTTGTTGGTGAGGAACACGTAGTGTTTGCCGGTCTCGGCGTCCCGGTAGCCGACCCGCCGCAGGGGAATCGGACAGTCCTTCTGGCCCTTCCTGGTCGTCAGTTCAATCGTCTGGTCCGAAGTCACGCCGCGACCGGAAGCGTACGCACGACGCTCACGGACCGCGTACTTCACCCTCCGCTTGAGCCGGGTGACCAGAAAAACCCCTTGTGCATCAAGGGATTTCAGCCAGCTGAAGTTCTGGTACAACCGGTCTGCGGCGACGATGCTCCCCGGCTGCAGCCGCAGAGTCCGGGCGATCGCAATGTCCGACGTCTTCCCCTTCCCCTTCCCGTCCGTCACCCTCACGAACGACGGCAGATGGCCGGCATGGTCGAGACCGACGTGGACCTTGATCGCCCCCTTGCTCTTGCTGAACTTGGCCCACGAGAACAGCCCGAGGCACAGGTCGATGTGCGTCGCGTCCAGAGACACGAGCCGGTTCCTGAAGCGAAACCTGTGGCCGGGCGCCATGCCGCGGCAGCGACCCAGAAGGCGCTCGAACTGCAACTCGAAGAGCTTGGGAGACCGGTTCTGGTTGACGCGGGCAAGCGAGCTTCGAGCGACTCGTCCGATTCCGAGATGGTAGAGCTTGCGTCTCTGGGCATCCAGATTCGACACCACGTCCCGCAAACTGCACCGCCCCGACAACTGAACCATCGCCATCGCCGCGAACTGACTCCACCGGCTCATGGATCGGAGCTTTCTCCCCGTGTCAAGTGTCCGTGCGTCTCTCTCGAACTCATGTCTCGACACCATCCTGAGCAGCTGTCCGAACACCGTGCTACGATACGCCATGGGCCTGAATCCTCCTTGTAGTCATTGGGGTTTCCGACGACAACCAATGATACAGCAAGAGACGGATTCAGGCCCGTTTCTCAACTCGGTCAACGGGACAGCAATGGTGGTCGACAGGGAGCGCGCGGCGGAACTCGTTCCCAGAATCTCGGAGTACGCGAACACTCAGAACCGGGTCAGCGCTGCCGATTTTTTCTCGAATCACCCCTTCCACGTTCGGCTGGAGGGCTTCTCGCGACGGATCTACGCGCCTTCGGCAGAGGGGACACTTCTGCAGTCGAAGTGGTTCTACGAGAGGGCGCGAGGTCAGTACGCGGACGCACGGGCTCAGTGCGCTACGACTGCTCAGCGCAAGAAGTTCGATCTCGAGAATCCGCGGGGACAGCTCTTCACGAAGACGGACGTGGCCAAGTTCCGAGGAGTATGGGACGGGCGGGGGGATGTCCCGCCGGCTGTTGAACTTTGGGAGTAGGGTGGCGGCTCACCCGGCCCGGTGAGCGGGCCGGTTCCAGCGAAAGAAAGGAGACGCCACCCATGGCGAATCATGGCAGTCGGGAAGGGAATCGGCAAGAGAGAAGGAGCAGCTCGTCGTCGGGGTCGGGGCTTGGTCTGTTGGAGGCATCGTCCTCGTTGTTCGACGGTCTGTCGAGCTTTCAGGATCTGTGCGTTGAGACAGGCCGTTCTGCCTTGTGGCAGTTGATGGAGAAGGAGCGGGAGTTGCGGTGCGGGGCGAAGGGTCGTCACCAGGATGCTCGTTCGGTGTGGCGCGCGGGCAGCGCTCCGAGTCAGGTGACGCTGGGCGGCGCCCGGATGGAGATTCAGCGTCTGCGGATACGGGGTCCGGAGGGCGAGGTGCGTCTCGAGTCGTTCGAGTGGGCGTCGTCTCGCGACGCGATGGACCGTCACACGATGGAAGCGATCGCTTCGGGCGTGTCGACGCGGAACTACCTGCGGTCGCTGGACACGGCGGCCGCGGGTTCGGACCGTCGTTCGGCTTCCAGGAGTTCGGTGTCTCGTCGCTTCAAGGCGCTGTCGATGCGGCAGATGGAGAAGTTCCTGTCGTCGTCGCTGGAAGACGAGGACATCCGCGTGTTGTGCGTGGACGCGAAGTACATCGGTGGCCACTGCATTCTGATCGCCTTGGGCGTTTCGTCGTCCGGTCACAAGCGGGTTCTTGGCCTTCGCGAGGGTTCGACGGAGAACACGGCGGTGGTCCGCGCTCTTCTCGCCGACCTGGTGGAGCGGGGCCTTTCGACGGCGAAGCCGTTGCTGTTCGTCATCGACGGCAGCAAGGCCCTGCGCCGCGCGATCAGGGAGGTCTTCGGCGACGCCGCGACGGTGCAGCGCTGCCAGGTCCACAAGGCCCGGAACGTCGAGGAACACCTGCCCGAAGAGAAGCGAGCCTCGATTCGCCGGGCGCTCCGCAAGGCCTGGGACAGCAAATCCGCCAAGACGGCCTTGAGGCGTCTGCGGCAGCTCGCCAGTCATCTCGAGCGGGAGCACCCCGGCGCAGCGGCCTCCCTACGGGAAGGCATGGAGGAGACCGTCACCGTGCTCGAACTCGGCCTCGCCGGAGCTCTCCAGAAGACCATGCGCAGCACCAATCCGATCGAGAGCCTCAACAGCTCCGTCGGGCGCTACACCCGCAACGTCAAGCGCTGGCGGGGCGGCGCCATGATCCAGCGCTGGGTCGCCGCAGCCCTCGTCGATGCGCAATCACGCTTCCACCGCGTCAGAGGCTACCGAGACATGCCAGAACTCATCCGTGCTCTCGAACGACGAGCACGTCACGTTGACCACCAAACCAAGGCCGCTTAACATTCTTCAACACACACGAGCCGCCATCCGAAGTTCAACAGAAAACGGGACAATCCCACGGGCGGCCCCACGTAGTGAGTCTCGGCGCGCAAAAGAACTTCGCCGACTTCGCCGGTCGTATTGGCACAGCATGGGAGAAGGACGATACCCAGTTCAACGAGGCTTGGTTCCGTGGAGTCGTGGCAAGGGGCATCGTCTTCAGGCGTACCGAGAGACTCGTCTCGGGGCAGGACTGGTACCAAGGTGGTTATCGCGCCAACATCGTTGCTTACGCCATCGCCAAGCTGGCTCACGACGTGGAAGGGAAGCGCTCGGCCGTCGACTTCGAGGCCATCTGGCGGCGTCAGGCCTTGACCGCCGCGATGGAAGAGGCGTTGGCGCAGTCGGCATACCAGGTCCACGAGGTCCTGATCAACCCACCCGACGGCATCCGGAACGTGACCGAGTGGGCGAAGAAGCAGGCGTGCTGGCATAGGGCACGATCTCTGGACGTTTCTTGGCCGGAAGCCCTCGTTGACGAATTGGTCTCGGCGGAGGAACAGCAGGCGGCTACCAGGAGCGCGAAGTGGTCGCAGCGGCAGTTGAACGGCCTGGAGGCGAAGATCGAAGTGGTTCAGGCCGGCGCCGCGTTCTGGACAGCCGTCCTGGAGTGGGGGGATACCCACGGCCTTCTCTTGCCGAAGGAGAGAGGAGTCCTCAAGGTGGCGACCCGGATCCCGACACAGACGCCAAGTGACAAGCAGTCGCTGCTGCTATTGGAGACACTGCGCCGCCTTCAAGGGGAAGGATGCAGGCAGGAACTCCCGGCATCTGGAACCTGAATGTTCGAGATCAACCTCACGGCGCCCCGTTGCCGCCCGAAGTCGCCCGCGGTGCGGAGGACGCTGTTGAGCGCCTGGATTCGTAGCTGAAGGGCCGTCTCGCTCCCAAGGTGACGTCAGCCCTCCAGCCAGCGTTCGACGTGCCGAGAGAACACCTCGAAGTCGTTCAGGTTTTCGCCGAGAAAGCGGGCTACCCGATTCAGGTCGAGGTCGAGGTAGCCGTGGACGATGACGTTACGGAAGCCGGCGACGGCGCGGAACCGTTCGCCGAAATCCGCGGGCAGCACGGCTGACGCGACGAGGGCGTCGATGGAATCTCCGTAGGTCGGCGGATCGTGGCCTTCGGTCGACGCGACATGACTGGCTATGTCGAGTGCGTTCTGGATGCACAGCAGAAGGCCCCGTTCGACTGCCCAGCGTCGGCTCGTGTCGGTGCGCAGTGACCGCACCGATGCACCTTGATGCCTCCGCAGCTCTCGAAGTGCGCCGTCCAGCGCGGCGAGATGCCGCTCGATGATCTTCGGGTCGACACGGCCAGGGCTCACTTCCGGCGGCCCCTGTTGGCGTGGCGGCGCGCGTCCGCCTGCTTCTTCAGTTGCGGCAGGAAGTCGAAGTAGCGCGAGAGCGCGTAGCCGGCGCGCGTGGTCGTGGCCCTCGGGTCGCGCGTCACCAGCAGCTTCCCGTCGCGCAGGACGCGGTGGTAGAGCAGGGGCGGCGCCTGGTTCAGCAGGACGACATCGACGGCGTTCGTTTCCAACTCGGTCATCAGGTCGGCGATGAGTTCCGCGTCGTAGCCGTACGGCCCCGGCTCGGCCAGGTCTTCGTCGATGTACACGGCGACGTCGATGTCGCTCAGGGCGCCCGCGTCTCCTCGTGCCTGCGAACCGAAGAGATAGGCGTCGAGAATCTCGGGCCGAGGCGCCAGGGCGCGGGTCAGGCGGGTTTCGAGGTCGGCGCCGCGGGTGGTCCCGCTTCCGGATTGCTCCTTGCCCATCTTCAAGATCTCCAGCGGTGGAGGGCGCGACCTCGCCGGGACCTATCGTACAGGCGATGCAGTGTGTCAGACCCGGCGATGATCCCCGGATGGGACGGTCCCGAGAGTCCGGGGTTCGCCGTGTTGCGGCTGACGCCCTGGCGGCTTCGCGTCATGCCGGGAACGGAGCTGCGGGCTGGCGGAGAACGAAGCGCCTTGCTGGACGGCGTCTCTCAACCCGTAGAGTCGGCGTTGTCGTCTGCACGGGGCTTGAGCCGCTTGACGCGCGGGGCCAGAACACGGTGCATCCGGTTCAGCCGGTCCGCGAGCCACTCGTGCTGCCTTGGCCAGTCGGCCTCGTCCGTCGGGTCGCAGCCCCTGTTGTAGGCGGCCAGACGGCAGGAACCTCTCGTCGAAAGGTCCTCCCACTCCAGCGAGCAATCGAGTTCGCGTTCGATCGCTTCGCGTTCCCGCTTGAGGGCGTCGAACCAGGCGTTGGCGTCGCGGTAGGGAGCCTGCTTCTTCAGTACGCCGTGGTCCAGGTAGAGCTCGGCGCGAATCCACGAGTGCCGCGAGTTCGTCCCGGCGGCGAGATGAAAGCCGGATCGGCCGATCGCCATGGTCAGGTACGTCTCCGGACGAGCCTTCTGTGGCTTCGCGGGGCCCTTGGCGGAGAGCAGGACCTCCCGGAACGCCGTCCAATACCGGAGCTGTGTTTCCCTTGTCGGCGACCGTTCGTCCGCCCGCCTCTTTCTTTCCCGCGACCAGTCGTTCGGCTTGGCGACGACGTTCAGCCGCGGCGCCGGCCTGGAGCCGTCGATCTGCCAGAGTTCGAGTTCCACGCCGAAGAAGTCCGTCTCTTCCGAGATGTCGTTGAGCCAGTCCAGAGCCGCTCGATGCTCTTCCCGGAAACGTCTGGCGATCCAGACGACGGTGCGAGCCCCTTCGCCGGCCCCGTAGGTGAGGAGCTTTCCGAGGTGGTCGTGGTCGGTGTGGTCGAGTTGGTTCTCGACGACGACGGCGCCGTCAACGCCCGACAGGACGAGATCGGCTCGATAGTCTCCGACACTCTTCTCCGTTTCCTCGACTTCCAGGTCGCTCAGGCCCAGCGGGGGATGTCCCGCCGGCTGTTGAACTTTGGGAGTAGGGTGGCGGCTCACCCGGCCCGGTGAGCGGGCCGGTTCCAGCGAAAGAAAGGAGACGCCACCCATGGCGAATCATGGCAGTCGGGAAGGGAATCGGCAAGAGAGAAGGAGCAGCTCGTCGTCGGGGTCGGGGCTTGGTCTGTTGGAGGCATCGTCCTCGTTGTTCGACGGTCTGTCGAGCTTTCAGGATCTGTGCGTTGAGACAGGCCGTTCTGCCTTGGCGCAGTTGATGGAGAAGGAGCGGGAGTTGCGGTGCGGGGCGAAGGGTCGTCACCAGGATGCTCGTTCGGTGTGGCGCGCGGGCAGCGCTCCGAGTCAGGTGACGCTGGGCGGCGCCCGGATGGAGATTCAGCGTCTGCGGATACGGGGTCCGGAGGGCGAGGTGCGTCTCGAGTCGTTCGAGTGGGCGTCGTCTCGCGACGCGATGGACCGTCACACGATGGAAGCGATCGCTTCGGGCGTGTCGACGCGGAACTACCGGCGGTCGCTGGACACGGCGGCAGCGGGTTCGGACCGTCGTTCGGCTTCCAGGAGTTCGGTGTCTCGTCGCTTCAAGGCGCTGTCGATGCGGCAGATGGAGAAGTTCCTGTCGTCGTCGCTGGAAGACGAGGACATCCGCGTGTTGTGCGTGGACGCGAAGTACATCGGTGGCCACTGCATTCTGATCGCCTTGGGCGTTTCGTCGTCCGGTCACAAGCGGGTTCTTGGCCTTCGCGAGGGTTCGACGGAGAACACGGCGGTGGTCCGCGCTCTTCTCGCCGACCTGGTGGAGCGGGGCCTTTCGACGGCGAAGCCGTTGCTGTTCGTCATCGACGGCAGCAAGGCCCTGCGCCGCGCGATCAGGGAGGTCTTCGGCGACGCCGCGACGGTGCAGCGCTGCCAGGTCCACAAGGCCCGGAACGTCGAGGAACACCTGCCCGAAGAGAAGCGAGCCTCGATTCGCCGGGCGCTCCGCAAGGCCTGGGACAGCAAATCCGCCAAGACGGCCTTGAGGCGTCTGCGGCAGCTCGCCAGTCATCTCGAGCGGGAGCACCCCGGCGCAGCGGCCTCCCTACGGGAAGGCATGGAGGAGACCGTCACCGTGCTCGAACTCGGCCTCGCCGGAGCTCTCCAGAAGACCATGCGCAGCACCAATCCGATCGAGAGCCTCAACAGCTCCGTCGGGCGCTACACCCGCAACGTCAAGCGCTGGCGGGGCGGCGCCATGATCCAGCGCTGGGTCGCCGCAGCCCTCGTCGATGCGCAATCACGCTTCCACCGCGTCAGAGGCTACCGAGACATGCCAGAACTCATCCGTGCTCTCGAACGACGAGCACGTCACGTTGACCACCAAACCAAGGCCGCTTAACATTCTTCAACACACACGAGCCGCCATCCGAAGTTCAACAGAAAACGGGACAATCCCCCCCAGCGTGTCCGCGAGCAACTCCGGGTTCTCGGCCAACCAGGGCGTGAGGTCCGACGCTTCGTTGGGCCAGGCCTCTCGAAGTTCGACCTGACGGATCTTCCCCAGGCTTCCTTCTCCTGTGTTCACGCTGCTCTCCTCCTGTTTCGTCCGAGGCGGCATCCGCCGGGATGGCCGCTCAGCTGAACGGGCCCAGCGGCTTGGGGCTGCGACGTCTGCCGGTGATGCTTCTGGCGGGCACTTTCGGGTGGCCGAAGAACCGGTCTGCGGGATCGATACGGGCGCCTGTCGCGACGCGCGGTCCTTCGACGGGAGCGGACTGTAGCAGCGGCTTCAGCGCCAGCGGAGCCCGAGCCAGGCGGCTGGGTGCAGGAAGATCAGGACCGTGACGATCTCGAGCCGCCCGACCCACATGTTGAGCGACAGGTAGACCTTGATCGGCGCCGGGAAGTGGGCGTAGTTGCCGAACGGGCCGACATCGCCGAGCCCGGGGCCGATGTTGCCCAGCGTGGCGATGCTGGCGGTTACGGCCGTCTCCATTCCCACGCCGGTCAGCCCTACCACTCCGACGCTCACGGCGAACAGCACGAGGTAGAGCAGCAGGAAGGAGACGACGGCGTGGATGACGTCCTCCGGGACCCGGCGGCCATCGAGTCGCAGCGGCCGCACCGCGCGCGGATAGACGGTGTGGAAGAGCTCGAGCAGGGAGGACTTGGCGATCAGCCAGATGCGCACGAGTTTCGGCCCGCCGGCTGCTGAACCTCCGCAGCCGCCGCAGAACATGAGCAGCAGGAGAATGGTCTGGCTCGCTCCCGACCAGAGCGTGAAGTCCTCTGTCGCGAAACCGGTCGTCGTGATGAGAGTCAGCGCCTGGAAGCCGGCCCGCCTCAGAGTCTCCTCGGACAGCGCTCCGGCCCTGAGCCAGTCCCACGGGGACGTGTCGTCGCTCTTCAGCGTGCACGCCAGGAGCAGGGTGGCGCCGAGGACGATCAGGAGGTAGAGACGGAACTCCTCGCTGCGCAGCAGCGTCAGCGGCCGTCCCCGGATGGCCTGGAACTGAAACGCGTAGTTGGCGCCGGCGAGGAGCATGAACGCCATGACCGTCCACTCGATCATGGGGCTGCCGTACCCCGCGATGCTGCTCGGATGAGGCGAGAAGCCGCCCGCCGAGACGGTCGAGAGCGAGTTGCAGACGGCGTCGAAGAGCGGCATGCCGAGACGGACGAGGAGTCCGATCTCGAGGACGGTCAAGCCGACGTAGAGGGTGTAGAGCGCCGCCGCGGTGTTGCGAATGCGGGGCGTGAGCCGCTCTTCCGTCGGTCCGGGAGCTTCGGCGAAGAACATCTGGCGGCCGGCGATGCGGAGCGCGGGCAGGACGGCGATGAAGAGGGCGATGATGCCCATGCTGCCCACCCATTCGCTCAGGCTGCGCCACAGCAACACGCCCTCGCTGACCGCATCGAAGTCGGTGAGGATCGTGGCGCCGGTCCCGGTCAACCCGGACATCGACTCGAACAGCGCATCGGCGGGCGCGAAGCCGTTCACGACGTAGGGAGCGGCGCCGACCAGGACCAGCAACAGCCACGACGTGCCGACGGTCGCGAGCCCCTCCATGCGTCGCATCTCCAGGCCCTGCCCCGGCAGCAGTCGCGACGCGAGTCCGAGCAGGATGGCCACGGCCGCGGCGCCGAGAAAACCCATCGCGCCGCGGCCGTTGCCGTATGCGGCTTCGACCGCCGACGGGACCAGCAGCACGATGCCGAAGCAGCCGACCAGCGCCAGGGTCGTTCGCAGGACGAAGGAGACGCGCACGGACGGCGTTACGAGGCGTCCGGCCACAGACCGAAGGCCGAACCGATGGTCGCCGCGCCGGCGGGCGTGGCGACGACCAGCAGACGGTCGCCGGGCCGCACCTCGTCGTCGCCGCCCGGCACGATCGTGTTGACCTGCCGCAGGACGGCGCCCACGATGACGCCGGCCGGCATGTCCATCTCGCGGAGCCTCGTCGCCTCGAAGTCCGGCGGGACGGCGACCTCGACCACTTCCGCCCGGCCCTCCTCGAGCGTGGCGCGGTATTGCAGTCGCGGCGCCCGGATCTGGTGCAGGACTTCGGCGATCGAGGCTGCGCGGGCGTTCAGGGTGACGTCGATGCCGACCCGCTCGAACAGTGCGCCGCTCGCGTCCTGGTTGACGCCGGTCACGACCTTCTGAATCCCTAGCTGCTTGGCGATCAGCGAGCAGAGCAGGTTCGTCTGATCGTCGCCGGCCATCGCGACCAGAGCGTCGCTGCGCGCGACGCCGATTTCCTCCAGGACGCCGAGGTCCGTGCCGTCGCCGCAGAAGACGATGGCCCGTCCGACCTGTCCGGCGATGTCCTCGCATCGGCGCCGCGACACCTCGATGACGCGGACTTCGGGCCAGAGTCCTGTCGTCAACTCCTGCGCCAGCAGCCTGCCCGTGCGGCCGCCGCCGATGATCGTCACGCTGCGAACCACCGTTTCGGGGGCGGCGAAGAACTGCTTCGCCGCCTGGCGCAGCGCGCTGCGCCGACCCATGAACAGGACCTTGTCGCCCGCCTCCAGGCGATCCTGTCCGCGCGGAACGATCAGTTCGCCGGCCCTGACCCGGCTGACGACCAGGGAGTTCCGCGGCAGGGGCGCTTCGGCGAGGGTCTTTCCGCGGAGAGGAGAATCCGCGGGCAACCGGTACTCCATCAACCAGATCCGGCCGCGGTGGAAGTTCTCCACGTCCAGGGCCCGCGGTTCCAGCACGATCCGCGCGATCTCCCGGGCCAGAGACCATTGCGGCCAGATCAGGTGGTCGATGACCTCTCCGAGGGTCGTCGGGATTGTCCCGTTTTCTGTTGAACTTCGGATGGCGGCTCGTGTGTGTTGAAGAATGTTAAGCGGCCTTGGTTTGGTGGTCAACGTGACGTGCTCGTCGTTCGAGAGCACGGATGAGTTCTGGCATGTCTCGGTAGCCTCTGACGCGGTGGAAGCGTGATTGCGCATCGACGAGGGCTGCGGCGACCCAGCGCTGGATCATGGCGCCGCCCCGCCAGCGCTTGACGTTGCGGGTGTAGCGCCCGACGGAGCTGTTGAGGCTCTCGATCGGATTGGTGCTGCGCATGGTCTTCTGGAGAGCTCCGGCGAGGCCGAGTTCGAGCACGGTGACGGTCTCCTCCATGCCTTCCCGTAGGGAGGCCGCTGCGCCGGGGTGCTCCCGCTCGAGATGACTGGCGAGCTGCCGCAGACGCCTCAAGGCCGTCTTGGCGGATTTGCTGTCCCAGGCCTTGCGGAGCGCCCGGCGAATCGAGGCTCGCTTCTCTTCGGGCAGGTGTTCCTCGACGTTCCGGGCCTTGTGGACCTGGCAGCGCTGCACCGTCGCGGCGTCGCCGAAGACCTCCCTGATCGCGCGGCGCAGGGCCTTGCTGCCGTCGATGACGAACAGCAACGGCTTCGCCGTCGAAAGGCCCCGCTCCACCAGGTCGGCGAGAAGAGCGCGGACCACCGCCGTGTTCTCCGTCGAACCCTCGCGAAGGCCAAGAACCCGCTTGTGACCGGACGACGAAACGCCCAAGGCGATCAGAATGCAGTGGCCACCGATGTACTTCGCGTCCACGCACAACACGCGGATGTCCTCGTCTTCCAGCGACGACGACAGGAACTTCTCCATCTGCCGCATCGACAGCGCCTTGAAGCGACGAGACACCGAACTCCTGGAAGCCGAACGACGGTCCGAACCCGCTGCCGCCGTGTCCAGCGACCGCCGGTAGTTCCGCGTCGACACGCCCGAAGCGATCGCTTCCATCGTGTGACGGTCCATCGCGTCGCGAGACGACGCCCACTCGAACGACTCGAGACGCACCTCGCCCTCCGGACCCCGTATCCGCAGACGCTGAATCTCCATCCGGGCGCCGCCCAGCGTCACCTGACTCGGAGCGCTGCCCGCGCGCCACACCGAACGAGCATCCTGGTGACGACCCTTCGCCCCGCACCGCAACTCCCGCTCCTTCTCCATCAACTGCGCCAAGGCAGAACGGCCTGTCTCAACGCACAGATCCTGAAAGCTCGACAGACCGTCGAACAACGAGGACGATGCCTCCAACAGACCAAGCCCCGACCCCGACGACGAGCTGCTCCTTCTCTCTTGCCGATTCCCTTCCCGACTGCCATGATTCGCCATGGGTGGCGTCTCCTTTCTTTCGCTGGAACCGGCCCGCTCACCGGGCCGGGTGAGCCGCCACCCTACTCCCAAAGTTCAACAGCCGGCGGGACATCCCCGGGTCGTCTGCTCCGGGTCGTTGAAGCTCTCGTGGTGCTCGTCCTGCGAGATGAAGCAGTACGTTGTCGCCTCCGATCGGCCCCGGGCCGCCAGGCAGGCGATGATGTTGCGTTCGTCGGAATCCGCGCAGGCGATGAACGTGTCGCGGTCGCCGAGACCGACCTGCCGCAGCGTCGACCGGCTCGCCGCCGGGCCGATCGTGATCTGGAGATCCAGATGCTCGAAGCGCCCCCGATCCGTTTCGGACGGCAGAACGACGAACACATTCTCCTCGCGCGCCAGAGAGGACGCGAGCCGGTACGCGATGTCGCTGCCGCCGGCGATGACGACAGTCACGCCGTCCACGATACCGGAGCGGCGTTCGAGTGTCGCAAGGCGCCGCGCCAGGCATGAGGCCGGCCAGAAGGCCGGAGCAGCGGGAGTTCGCTGCGTCAGGCCGGCGAGGGCGGCCAGGGAAGGAACCCGGAAGATCGGCCTCCAGGCGCGGCCTTGTCGACCTCGGACCGGTCGATGAGCGGATCCGCGACCGCGACGGGATACCGGCGAAACGCGCGGCCTACTATGATGCCGGGGGAATTCCCGTGAGCTCCTCGATGACATTCGTTGCGTTGCCTCGCGGCGGCTTGTGTCGTCGGGCGAAGGGCGGCGGTTGAGCGCCGGTGGAACGTAGCGCGGCGAAGGGAGAATCGCAGGCGCGACGTGCCGGTCTGCCGCGCGGCCAGCCGGCCGGCCGGCGGAGAGACTCCCGGTGAGCGTTTTCGACTCGGCCGAGGCAGGCGCCGTTCCGGCAAGCGGAACGCGTTCCCGCGAACGAACTCTGGCGGCGGATCAAGGCCCTGATCAAGTGGCCGTTCTACGTCGTCTACCAGCGTCGCCTCGAGTCCAAGGCGCCGACCTGGCGGCTGCCGCGGCACATCGGGCTGATCATGGACGGGAACCGGCGTTTTGCGCGCCCAGCAGGGACTCGGCAACGTCAGCGACGGGCACTTCAGGGGCGCCGAGAAGCTATGGGAGGTGCTGAACTGGTGCTACGAGGCGCAGGTTTCGACCGTTACGGTGTGGAGCCTGTCGCTCGACAACTTCCATCGTTCCGCAAGGGAAGTGCAGGCCCTGTTCGATCTGTTCGAGGAGAAGACCCGAGAACTCGCGAACCACGACGACGTCCATCGGAAGGGGCATCCGGGTGCGTTTCCTGGGACAGATCGAACTCCTGCCGGAGAGCCTCCCGGACCGCGATACGGGAAGCCGAGGCGGCGACCAGCGGCTACGACCGCTACCGGCTGAACATCGCGATGGCCTACGGCGGCCGCGAGGAGATCGCGAGCGCGTTCCGCAACTATCTGCTGGACAACTCGGCGCTCGGCAAGTCCCTCGACGAGGTGGCGGACGAGTTCAGCGCCTCGTCGATCGAGCGCTATCTCTACACGTCCGGTCAACCCGAGCCCGATCTGATCCTCCGCACCAGCGGCGAGGTGCGCCTGAGCGGCTTCCTGCTTTGGCAGAGCACCTACTCGGAGTACTACTTCTGCGACACGCACTGGCCGGCTCTGCGTAAGATCGACCTCCTGCGCGCGTTGAGGTCGTACAGCAGCCGCCAGCGCCGCAGAGGACGTTGAGACTCGGGAACACGCGAAACGCCAGGAACACCGGACAGCCCCGGCAGCCGCCCGACCGTGATCCGCGGACGGGTGCGTCGTCGGCTGGGAGCAGCAAGTGAACAAGACAGCACGCAAACTCTTCATCGATCTGTTGGCCGCGGCCGAGCCCCTCGGGACACGAGGAGCCGGTTCAGGAAGTCCGTTCGCGCCTACGCGGGCAAGTTCGCCGACGACGTGTCGACCGACGTTCACGGCAACGTGATTGCGGCGGTGAACGTCGAGGCCGGCGACGGGCCGGAAGGCCGCCGGGTGCTGTTCGCGGGCCACTGCGACCAGATCGGCCTTCTTGTCAGCTACATCGACGACAAGGGCTTCCTGTGGGTGCAGCCGATCGGCGGCTGGGATCCGCAGCAGCTCATCGGTCAGCGGATGACCGTATGGGCGAAGGACGGTGCCGTGCCGGCAGTCATCGCCCGCAAGCCGATCCATCTGCTCGACGCCGAGGAGCGCCGCCGCGCGGTCAAGATGGAGAACCTCTGGCTAGACATCGGCGCCGCGGACGGCGACGACGCGAAGAGCGCGGTGCGTGTTGGCGATCCGGTGACGCTCGATCTGGGCTTCCGGGAGATGCGCAACGGTCTGGCCAACGCGCCGAAGATGGACAACACGACCGGCCTCTGGGTGGTCATCGAGGCCCTTCGTCGGGTCGTCCAACGCCGTCCCAGGGTCGCCGTCTACGCGGTGTCGACGGTCTGCGAGGAGATCGGCCTGCGCGGCGCGCGGACCAGCGCCCACGGTGTCGACCCCGACGTGGGCATCGCGGTCGATGTCACCCACGCGACGGATTGCCCGACGATCAGCAAGCGTCAGGAGGGCGATCTGAGACTGGGCGGCGGACCGGTCATCGTGCGCGGCCCGAACATGAACCCGAAGGTCAGCGACCGTCTGGAGGCGGTAGCGGAGGACGAGAAGATCCCGTTCCAGTTGGCGGCCCTCGGGCGAGCGGCGCCGAACGACGCGAACTCGATCCAGATCACGCGCGCGGGCGTCGCGACCGGGTTGATCAGCGTGCCGAATCGCTACATGCACAGCGCCGTCGAGACGATCTCGCTGGACGACATCGATCACGCGGCCGATCTGCTCGCGGCCTTCGCCGCGTCGCTCGCACCGGACGAGTCGCTCGTTCCCTGACGATCGCGGGCTTGCCGCCAACCTCCTCCTTCATCCTCGGGAACCAGCCAGGCTACAGGCGACACAGGGAGGCCAGGACATGCCGATGAAGAACCGTCTGCGCGACAGGATCGACGCCGGAGATCCGGTGCTCGGCGCCTGGCTCGCGTTGCCGGACACGCACAGCGCCGAGCTGATGTCTCGCCTCGGCTTCGACTGGGCGGCGATCGACATGCAGCATGGCTTGATCGACGTCCAGCGGGCGATGGAGATGCTGCAGGCGATGACTGCTTCGGACACCACGCCGATCGTCCGGGCGGCGTGGAACGATCCCGGGATCATCGGCAAGATGCTGGACGCCGGCGCCCACGGGATCATCGTCCCGATGGTGAACACTCGCGCGGAGGCGGAAGCCGCCGCGGCCGCCTGCCGATACCCGCCGCGGGGCGGACGCAGCTTCGGACCGTTCCGGGCGGGCCTGCTCCACGGCGGGAACTACCTGGAGGAGGCGAACGAGCAGGTCTACTGCATCCCGATGATCGAGACGCGGCAGGCCCTGGACAACCTGGACGACATCCTCTCGGTGCCGGGCCTCGACGGCGTCTACGTCGGTCCGAGCGATCTCAGCGTGTCGCTGGGGCTCCGGCCGGCGCCGGATCAGGATGACGAGACGTTCACGGCGGCGATCGACGGGATCCTCGACGGCTGCGGGCGGCATGGCCTGTTTGCCGGGATCGCCGGCACGGTCGGGGAGGCGCCGAAGCGGATCCGTCAGGGTTTCCGGTTCGTCGAGGTGGCTCGCGACGCCGGCTCGATGGCCAAGGCGGCGCTTCAGGATCTGCGGACCGTCCGGGCATCGATCCGGCGTTAGTGTTGGTTGGCGGTCCGCGGCGGACGTCGGGCCGCGGGCCGGGGCGCAGCCGGGCGCGGCCGCTCCGCGGGAACGAATCCGGCGGGGGAGCGTTCCTGTTGCGTAAGGCGTCGCGTCGATGCGGCGTCCGACGCAGCCCGACGTAGAATGCGAAGACAGGAGGAACGAGTCATGTCGCGAACGAGAATGTGTCTGGTGTTGGGGCTGGCCCTTGCCGTTGTGGCGCCGGTCGCCGCGGTGGAGGACGAAGAGAAGAAGGTTCGCCGGATCGAAGTCAGGAAGACGGTGGATTGCGTGGACGGCGAGGACTGCGACGAGCAGGTGAGCCACCGCGTCGTCTTCGTCGGCGACGACGGCGACGTCCAGGTTCTGGAGGACGGCGACCACGAGTGGGCTGCCGAGGACAACGTCAGAATCCTCAAGGCCGGCGACCACGACGTGGACGTGATCGTGATCGAGGACCGCGAGGACGGCGAAGAGGTCGCCGAGTCGACGCGGCGCCGCGTGCACCGCGTGATGAAGCGGCTGGGCGAACGCGGTTTGCCTCTGCACCGGCGGCACGACGGCGGCGCGTTTCTCGGCGTGGAGCTCTCCGATCTGACGCCGGAGCTGCGCACTCACTTCGGCGTGCCCGAAGATACGGGCGTCATGGTCGGCCGGCTGGTTGACGACAGTCCGGCCTTCCGTGCCGGCATCGAGGTCGGCGACATCGTCACCGCCGTCGACGGCGAACCCGTCGCCTCGGCTTCCGCGCTGGCGCGCGCCATCCGGGGCCGCGAAGACGGCGCCACGGCCGTGCTCGAGGTCTGGCGCGATGGCCGGATGCAGAAGATCAGCGCCACGCTGGAGGAGCGGAAGCGGCGCGTCGAGATGTCCAGCGCCGAGGCCGGGGAAGACGAAGACCGCGTCCGCCTGATCGAGGTCAAGGTCGCCTGCGAGGACGGAGATGACTGCACGGTCGACGTGGGCAACGCGCACGCCTTCGCGTTCGCGGCGTCCGCCTGCGGCGACTCGGGCGAGTGCGACGTGAACGTCGACTGCACGAGCGGCGACTGCGCCTGCACCGTGAACGGCGAGGCGGCGGACTGTTCCGAACTCGGTTTCTGATCGCGGACCGCTGTTGCGATCCCGCGCGATGCGCGCGGCCGTGTATCGCGGCCCCGGCGAGGTAGCGCTCGCCGAGCGGGCGCTGCCGGCGCCCGGCCCGGGCGAGGTGCGGCTGCGGATCACCGCCTGCGGCGTGTGCGGGACGGATCTGCATCTGGTTCACAGTCCGAAGCCGATCATCGCACCGGGCTCGGTGATGGGCCACGAGATGGCCGGCGTCGTGGATGACCTGGGCGCCGGCGTCTCCGGCTTCGAAGCGGGAGAGCCGGTCGTCGTGGAGCCGCTCGCGTCCTGTGGGGACTGCGATCCGTGCCGCGCGGGCCGGGACTCGATCTGCAGGGATGTCGAGATCTACGGCATGCGGCGGCCGGGCGGCTTCGCCGACGCCGTTGTCGTGCCGGCCCATCGCCTGTACCGCGTTCCGGTTTCCCTGCCGCCGTCTCGCGCCGCCTTGGCCGAACCGTTCGCCGTCGCGGTCCATGGACTGCGGCTGGCGGGCGTGGAGCGGAGGAAACCGCCCGCGAAGCTGCTGATCCTCGGCGCCGGTTCCATCGGTCTCGCCGCGGTCGCGGTAGCCCGCGCCTGGGACTTCGGTCATGTCGCGATCACGGCCCGTCACGCCCACCAGGCCGACACGGCGAAGCGACTCGGCGCGCACGAGGCGCTGGACGCCGGCGCTCCCGACGACCTGACCGGATACGAGGCCGATCTCGTGGTCGAAACGGTGGGCGGACTGGCCGACACGATGACGGCGGCGGCTCTGGCCTTGGCGCCGGGCGGCACGATCTGCGTCCTCGGCGTGTTCACGGGTCCCCTGACCCTCGACCCCCTCGTGTTGCTCGGCAAGGAAGCGCGCCTGCAATGGTCGAACTGCTACTCGCGGCGGCCGGGCGAAGTCGACTTCGCCGAGGCGGTGGACATTCTGGTCGGTGGCGGGACCCGCTTCGACAGCCTGCTCACTCACCAGGCGCCGCTGGACGAGATCCGGCGAGCCTTCGAGGTCGCGGGCGACAAGCGTTCCGGAGCGGTCAAGGTGACCGTCGTCCCCTGATCCTGCGCCCCGGCCGCGAGACCGGAGGGCCGGCCGGGGCTGGCCGGTCGTTCGGGGCGCGAAGAACGACCGGCAGGGCGAGCAGGAAGAGCGCCCAGCGCTGAATCTCCGTATCGCGCCAGTTCGCTTCGAACAGGCCGGCGACGTTCAACGCCAGGAGGGCGAACAGGACGCCCAGGTAAAGGTCGGCGCGCGGCCCGGTTCGGCCGCCTTCGCGGCGATAGCCCTCGATCGCCATCGCCGCCGACGCGGCCATCAGCCACAGGTAGCTCAGCAGGGACGGCAGTCCTCGGCTCGCGGCCATGTGGACGAACGTGTTGTGCAAGTGCTTCACCCGCGGCCGGACCGACGTCGGATGCCGGTAGGCCGGATACCACTCGCGGACCATGGCCGGACCGATGCCCGTGATCGGGCGGTCGGCGATCATATGGCGGCCGGCCCACAGCATGCATAACCGGTCGTGGTTCGAGGGATTGCGGACATCGACCATCGAGGTCGCGCGCTGCCAGTATGTCGGCCACAGGCCAGGCGCCACGGCGGCGAGGGCGATGCCGGCAAGGACCAGCGCGGCGGCGAGACCGAGGAAGACGCGCCGGCGCTGAACGGCCGCCGCCGCAAGCGCCAGGGCGGCCGCGCCAAGCCAGGCGCTGCGGGTCAGGGTCAGCACGAGCGCGGCGCCGACGAGCCCCAGTCCGACCCAGTTGACGGCCGAGCGCCAGCCGCCCGCGCTGGCGAGGCGACCGGCGATCAGGGCGAGGCCGAGCAGGAGGACGCCGGAGAACGTCATGTAGTGCGAGAACGGCCCCGGGATCCGCTGGTGGAGCGGGCCGTGATCGGTGAAGGCGAACTGGGCCAGGCCATGAACGGCGAGCACGGCCGAGATCCCCGCCAGGGAGACGATCGCGACCCGCGCCTGGCGTTCGCCGCGGACAAGCAGGAGCGCCAGCGGCAGGGTCAGGACGGCGAAGAGCGTCGAGAGCTCCTTCAGGCTGGTCGCCGGATCGTAGGAAAAGACCGCCGACAGCACGAAGCAGCCCGCATAGACGGCCAGGGGGAGCAGGAGCCGCCGCCGCCGTCTCCGGTCCTCGTCGTCGGCGCCGAAGTGGAGTCTTCGCCGGCGGATGGCGGCCCAGATCAGGGTGAAGAACAGGAGGAAGTTCGACAGCGCGATGCCGAACGTGGCGGCGAGGTGGCTCACGAAGAGCCAGAACCCCACGTTCCCCTCAGCCTCGCGGCATGGGCGGATCAGGGCGCGTTCGATCGCCCTCGTCGCCGCCCGCGCCCGGTTCATGCCGGCAGTCTACGTCTCCCGTAGCTGCGTTCCTTGCATGGAACAAACGTCTGGCGGTTCCTGGTCGTGGAACAACCACGGCCGTACACCGGGTACGCCGGCGCCTCGCACTGGGCGCCCCGGGCGCCCTTGTCGGCTTTCCGGGTGTGTTCCCTGCGCGACGGCGCAGCCCGACGCCGCCGCACCCTTGCCTCTACCGGCGCCGCACTCCCGTCACGGTCAGTCCCGCCGGCGCCACGTCGACCTGAATGTCCCGGAGGCCATCGGGATGCGCGTCGACGCCGGCCTGCGGTTCGAAGGCAATCAGGTACTGAGAGCGGAGAGCGCGTTCGATTTCGCGGTAGATGCGGTCCAGGTCCTGGACGGAGTCGGCCGCGTGATAGCGACCGCCGGTGCGTTCGGCGAGACGGCCGAGCGCATCGGTGGTCGCCCTGTCGGAGACCCTCAGGGCGATCGGGTAGACGACGACGCCGGCCAGTTCGACCTGCGCCAGCACGGCCTCGAAATCGAGACTGCTGTCGGTGTCGGCGCCGTCGCTGAGCACGACCAGAGCCCGTCGATCCGGACGGCCCGCGAACGACGAAACGGCCCAGGCGATCCCGTCGTGGAGCCGGGTGGCGCCCCATGCGCGGAGACCCTCGGCGGCGTAGCGGAGCAGCCGCGTGTCGCCGGTGAACGGCGCCAGACGGTGCAGGTCGTGGTTGAAGACGATCAGGCTGGCGGCGTCGCGATCGGTGAGGACGCTCTCGAAGAAGCGCTGCGCGCTGGTCGCGGCGAGGCGGACGCCGCGGCCCATCGAGCTCGATACGTCCATCAGCAGGGCAACCGTGAGCGGTCGGTCGGCCAGGCCGCGGAAATCGCGTATCCGTGCCTCGACGCCCCCGTGCAGAACGCGGAAGTCGGCCGCTTCCAGTCCCGGCGTCGGCCCCGCCCGCCGTCCGCCGACGGAGACCAGCAGGTCGACGAGGCGGACCTCGATCGCGTCCGGCGCTCCCGATCCGAGGAAGACGACGTCCTCGGCCGTCTCGCCCGTGCCAAGGGTCGCGACGGCTCGCGCGAAGCTGTTGGGCGGCCGCCGTCCGGCCGGAACCCGGCAGCGGAACGGCGGAACGGTCATGCGCTCGAGACGTTTGGCGTCCAGGTGGCAGTCGACGCGGTCGAGCTCGCGGCCGGACGGGACATCGACGCGCACGGACAGGTCGAGCGCCTCTTCGACGAATGCGCGTCCCGGCCGCTCGAGCTCGATGGAGAACGGACGTTCTTCCCGCTCGATCTCCAGTGCGTGGCGCGCCAGGAGCGCTCCCGCGGCGTCGTGCCCGCGGACCTCGATCCGGTGGCGGCGGTGCGGCAGATCGAGGTCCCGCGCGAAGGGAGGGTCGTCGACGGTTGCGATCTCCTTGTCGTCGCGCAGAAAGGCGACCCGAGCGACGGCCGGGCTGGCGACGACGCGCGCGGTGAAGGTCGCCCCGAGAACGCGGCCCTCGGGCGGCAGCAACTCGATGCTCGGCGCCTGATGAAGCGCGATCGTCTCGCGACGGCTGAGCAGGTCGAGGCCCGAGACGTCGGGCGGCGCGTCGAGCGCGGGCACGTCGAGCGCGCGGCTCACGCGGAACAGCCCGCGGCCCAGGCGATCCTCGGCGCGGATCTCCATCCGGTAGACGCCGGCCGGCAGTCGCCGGTAGAAGTCGAGAGCGACGGTCGCGGCGCCGGAGCCGGCCTCCATGAGTGGAGCGCCGCCGCTCACGTGATGGGTGACGGCGAAGGCGTCGACCAGCCGGTCGCGCAGAAAGATGTCGCCGGTGATCGTCACGCGATCGAGGATCTGGCCGGCGCCGATGGCGGCGAGGTGTCTGGCCGGCAGCCGCAGCCGGCCGCGCAGCGCGGTGCGCCGGTTCTCCGTGCCGAGAGGTTCGAAGTCGAGCGAGACGCCCGGCAGGGCCATGGCGTCCGCGTCGAGTCCTGCCTCGGCGCGAAGAAAGCGATCGAGCCAGCCGGCGTCGCGCGCCGCGTCGGTCCAGCCCAGCCGCTTGATGAACTCTCGCCAACTCACGGCCCGGTCGAGCCGCCGCTCCAGCCGGCGTCGCTCGGTCGCCGTCAGGCAGCGCCGCCGTTCGGCCCGCTTCAGCACCGTGGAAGCGCCGGTTGGCGGCGTCTCGGCGCCTTCACCGTCGCCGGCTGGCCGTTCCCGGCCAAAGGCGAGATCGACGCCCGAGGACGGCGACCACAGCCTCATGGACCGGGGGTCGAAGTTCACCTGCTGGACGAATGCCAGGACGACTTCGTCCTCGTCCTGGTCGGGCGGACGGCCGAGCTGGTGTTCGAGCCGCCAGGCGTCCCAGCTCCAGATCTCGATCCGCCGGAGTTCCGACTCGCAGGGTTCGACCGTCTGGCGGTCAGCCGGCTTGCCGGCCAGGAGCACGGCGCGTTCCATGGCGGGGGACCGTTCCCTCGACTGGTCGCGGGCCTCGCGGTTCTCCCGCCAGCGCTCGAGGAGACGATCAGGCCGCGCCGCCCAGAAGGCGAGGAGGAAGCGCTCGCGCGCGGCCGGGCCCTCCAGCCGCTCGAAGACTCGGCGCTCCGATTCGGAAAGCAGCGGCGCCGCCTCCGCCAGCCACCGCTCGTGGAAGTTCGTCAGCCGCGCCTGCGGCCGCCGGCTGCCCTGGGCTGCGGCGAGTGTCGCGACAGCCGCGAGCAGCGCGGTCGCGACGAGGACGGTCGGCGCGGCCGCGCCGGCAAGGCCGCGCCGACGGGCAAGGAGCTGGTTCGAACGGGCCGAGCCTCTACTCCGGAAGCAGCGCCTTGATCGCGTCGGACGGCTCGAAGACGCTCGGGTCGACGTCGTCGAAGGTGACGGATTCGAAGGTCGTGGTGAACTCCATTCCCATGCCGGGCATGCTCACCAGGGTGGAGGTCGGCAACAGGATGCCTCCGAACTCCTTGTAGTCGCTCATCGTGACCGTCATTTCCATCGTGCCCATCTCGTTCGTCTGCGTCGCCTCGACGCCGATCAGGAGGCCCGTGTCCGCGGCGAAGTAGTGCGACGACTCGTTGCCGTCCACGTCGACCAGGTCCAGCTGGTGGGCGGTCTGGCCGTTCCATTCGGTCTCGCCCGCCGCCGTCTGTTCCGGGTAGGTGACGTCGTACTCCAGGTCAGCGTAGAAGCGGGCCTCGCGCTTGGCGTCGGCGAGCATGGCGCCGTCCATGACGCGCGGCCCCTGCATCGCGTCTTCCGCCCAGGCGAGGTCGCCATCGGCGGCCTGGACGATCTCGCCGAAACCCGGGAGGCTGATTCGGGACAAGCTCCTGTCTGGCGCCATTGCGTACTGAGTCAGCTCCCCGGCCATGCCCATCGCCGGCATCTCGAACTGGCCCTTGATCGTCATCGAGGTGTGTTCGCGGATCGCGTCCTCGCCGCCGAGCGCCTCGACGTAGCGGGCGACGATCTTCTGCTCCTCCGTCAGCTCTGGCGGCGGAGGAGGAGGTTCCGGCGGGGCCGCGGCCGGGGCTTCTCCGGCTTCGTACGCGGCGCAGGCGCCGAACAGCAAGCCGCAGCAGGCGAGTGCGAGCAGAGCGCGGCGGCTGGTGGACTTGAAGGACATGAAGAGTCTCCTGTAGTGGTTCGCGTGCTGTCGTTCCTGACTACGCAAGAGCGACGATTCGGTTGCGGGTGTCGGCGGGTAAGTCAGCTTGCCCACTTGCGGGCCGCGGCCAACGCCTCGTCCGACGGCGGAATGCTGGGCCGGAGCCGCGACGTCGTGTTGAACGGCTCCGTGTCGATCGCGTCGAGGCGCGCGTCGCCGGCGAGAACCGCCCGCTTCCATGCCTGGTGCTCGTCCTCGCGGGCCTGAAACTCCGGCATCACCTCTCGGGCGAACAGCTCCAGGCTGCTCATGATGTCCTCGTGCGTGTTCTTGCCTGCCTGGTTGAGCAGGATGACCTGGTCGACGTGGGCGCGTTCGAGTTCCCGCAGGCGTTCCCGGATGGTCTCCGGCGAGCCGATCAGTTCGCTGTCCGAGCGCTTCCGGCCCGCGGGGGTCTGCTTCCACTCCTGGTAGCGCTTCCAGAAGTCGTTGGCGCCGGGCTTGAACGGCCCCTCCCTGTTGTAGAGCTGCAGGGCGAACTGGAAGAAGGTCCAGCCGTCGGCCTTCCGCCGCGCTTCCTCGTCGGTCGGCGCGCACATGAAGCCGCTGACCGTGGCCAGGTTCGGGTTCGTCCGGTAGTCGCAGAGCTTGCGCTGGTCGCCCGTGAACGTGTTGTAGTAGGCGTTGACCCAGGCGCGGGCGGAGTCCAGATCGACGAACTTGAAGCACAGCGCGCCCATGCCCCGGTGCGCGGCGTAGCGGATGGTGTCCAGCTGCGAACAGGCGACCCAGAGCGGCGGGTGGGGCCGCTGCAGCGGCTTCGGGATCACGTTGCGCAGCGGAAAGTCGAAGTAGTGGCCGTGGTACTCCCAGCCCTCGTTCCAGAACATCGGCAGGCAGGCCTGGACCGCCTCCTCCCAGACGATCCGCTTGTCGCGGAAGCTGCGGCCGAAGGGGTGCAGCTCCGTCACGCTCGAACCCTCGCCGAGGCCGAGTTCGACCCGTCCGTTCGAGACCAGGTCGAGCGTCGAGACCCGTTCGGCGACCCTGGCCGGATGGTTCGTCGTCAACTGGACGATGCCGTGTCCCAGCCGGATGTTCCGCGTCCGCTGCGATGCCGCGGCCAGAAACACCTCGGGCGCCGAACTGTGGGAGTACTCCTCCAGGAAGTGGTGCTCAACCTCCCATGCGCAGTCGTACCCGAGCCGATCCGCGAACTCGATCTGCTCCAGCGAATCCTGAAGCAGCCGGTGCTCCGACTCCGGCCCCCACGGCTTCGGCAGCTGGTGCTCGTAGAAGACGCCGAACTTCATCGGCCGTCTACAGTACCACCGCGGTGGCCGCCCGCTGTTCCGGGTTCCGGGGGAGACGATCCCGGCGACCGGTCTCGCTCTCGTGGTGAATGAGAGGGTGGCGCTCGCTTCGGTCGGCTTCGGTCGGCTGCGTTCTGCAGAGCGTCACTTGCGTCCAGCCCGCTGGCGCTCTCTTCCCCGAAACTTGGACCGGCCGGCCGCCTTCCGTTCCGCGCTCCATCCGCGACGGGTGCCGGTACGTCGGCGTCCGCGGTCAAGGCATGCAGTGAGGGAAGTGCTCCGTGATCAGGGCGCGATCACGGTCCGTCACGGACCACATGAACGCCGCGGCTTCCTCGTGCTCCGCCGACCACACGGACACGCCGAAGTTCCGTTTGCTCGTGCCGATCATGCCGGCGTTCGGCACGACGACGTTCTTGCCGTCGGCCTGGACCGTGACGCCGTCGACCCGGATCTCCGCGATTCGGTCTGGGCCGTCCAGGCCGTTGGCTTCGGCCCACAGACGTCTCTCGTCGGCGCTCAGGGAGGCGTCCAGCGAGGGGTCCCCCACAAACACCGTCACCGAGCAATTTCGGATCAGGAAGGCAGCTCCGACGAGGTTCTCGTTTCGGCCGAGACCCTGCGTGAACGGCGAGAGGATCTCGTCGAACCCCGGCAACCGCCCGCCCCACTCGTTCTCGCCCGGCTCGAAGGTCCACCGTTCCGGAGTCTCCTGCTCTCGAGATTCCCGCCGTCCTTGATGGGTGACCGGCCAGTCGTAGCCATTACGCTTCGCGATCTGCAGAGCCTGACGCTCGAGATCGGGCCTGGCGTGAGATGCGCAAGGACGCGTGCCGCCCGCGATGTGCGAGAAACGAACGAGTGCAATCGTGGCGAAGGTAGTCTCGCGGTAGTCTGCTATCCGATAGCGCGAATAGCCTGCCGCCAGACAGGCACTGGCGGCTCGTCTGTCGATGTTCCCGACCAAGCCCCCAGACACTTCGCATTCATTGGGCGCCGAGCATCGCAGCCACTTCGGAGATGTCTGGCCGTGTGCAACGCTGGCGGACAGGGCCAGCAACACGGCGATCAGGGGCGTTCTCGACACGACAGCCTCCTCCTCGGGGCCTTCAGAGCGGCCCGTCTATTCGTCCAGCAGCGATCTGATCGCATCGGGCGCCTCAAACGCACGGACGAACTCGCCTGACACGCCCATCGCGGGCCAAGCGAACGTGCCCCTGGCGGTCATCGACGTTTGCGCCCGGATCGCGTCCTCGCCTCCAATCGCCTGGACGTAGCGGGCGACGATCTCGTCGGCCGTCGGCGCCTCCTGGGCTGCCGCCGAGCAGGGACTCGCTGCCGCGAAGATCACGAAGCCGAGAGCGGCGCCGAAGAGCGTCGCGGTGCGCTGGACCGGAAGGAAGGGCATGCGCTTCTCCATCGACTGGTTGCGTTCGGGGCGGCGTACGCCTCCCGGCTGCAAACGCCGCTAGTCTAGCAGCCGGAGCAGAGCGAGTACGGCCGCCAATTGGCCGGCAAGCAGCGCCGCGGCGACGCCGTAGAGGGTGCGGGTCATTCGGGTTTCGAGTTCCGCGAGGGCGACCTTCGTGGCGAGAGGTTCCAGGTCGGCCTTCGTGGCGACGCCGTCAGCGACGGCGTCGCGGATGGTCGCGGTGATGGCCGCAGCCTGCTTCGAGTCGATTCCGGATCCCTCCAAAGCGCGAGCGGCGGCCAGCGTGTCGAACGTCGCGGACATCGTGTGCGGCAGCTTAGCACTGGGCGTCGACGAACCGCGCGCTTCGCTCCCGGCGCCGAAGGTCAGACTGATCCTTCACGGGACAGCGCTCGGCGCCGCCTCGCGGCTGCGAACGCTGGTAGGGTCACGCGGCGGAGGTACCGGACGATGGCGACGATGACGGCGGACGAGATCCAGGCGGCGTGCGGCGAACTGGCGGGTTGGGAGGCGGATACGGAAGCGCCGGCCATCTCGCGCGAGTATCGGTTTCCGACGTTTCCGGCGGCGGTGCGTTTCGTGGACTTCGTGGCCGAACTGGCGGAAGCGGCGGATCATCACCCGGACATCGACATCCGCTACAACCGGGTTCGCCTGACCCTCAGCACGCATTCCGCGGGCGGCGTGACGGAGAAGGACGTCGCCCTGGCCCGCGCGATCGACCACGGCTGAGCCGGTCGGCGGCGGGCGAACGGGCGAGCGATGTCCCTACCCCTCGAAGCGGCGCCGGAACCTCTGCCGGAGCCGCCCTGGTACCTGCCGGTCGGCAACGAGGCGGAGCTGTTCCTCGCCGCCTGCCGGGCGCGCATGCCGGTGCTGCTCAAGGGGCCGACGGGCTGCGGCAAGACGCGGTTCCTCGAGCACATGACGCACCGGTTGTATCGCGGCGCTGACGCGGGGGCGCGGTCGGAGATCGAGACGCCGCTCGTTACCGTCGCCTGTCACGAGGATCTGACCGCAACCGACCTGGTCGGCCGCTATCTGCTCGAGGGCGACGACACGGTGTGGATGGACGGTCCGCTGACCCGCGCCGTGCGCGCCGGGTCGATCTGCTACCTGGACGAAATCGTCGAGGCGCGCAAGGACACGACGGTGCTGATCCACGCGCTGACCGACCACCGCCGCATCCTGCCGATCGAGAAGCGCGGGGAGATCCTGACGGCGCACCCGGACTTCCTGCTCGTCCTGTCCTACAACCCGGGCTACCAGAGCGTGGCCAAGGACCTGAAGCCGAGCACGCGCCAGCGCTTCGTGGCGCTCGAGTTCGACTACCCGCCGCCCGAGGTCGAAGCGGAGATCATCGCGCACGAGGCGGGAATCGATCCGCTTCTGGCGCGAGACCTCGCGGAACTCGGCCGCCGCATTCGCAACCTCCACCACCGCGGCTTCGACGAGGGGGTCAGCACCCGCCTGCTGATCTACACGGCGCAGCTGATCGTCGGCGGCATCGGCGTGCGCGAAGCCTGCGTCGCCGCGATCTGCCGGGCGATCACCGACGACGACGAAGTCCAGCGCGCGGTGATCGAGGTGGCGTCGACTCTGCTGCCTTGACCGCCGTCGCCCTCGACGACGTCGCCGGTGTTCTCGAGATCTACGTCGAGGCGATGCTGGCGCGCCCGGCCCAGGTCCGGCCGCTCGCCGATCTCGGCGGCCGTGACGGGTCGCGCGCGGGGCGCCTGGACCTGGAGGGCGCCGCGGGCTCGGGCCGGGCGACGACCGACGGCGCCGCCTTCTTCCTGCCGGAGCGGATCGACCGGTTGCCCGACGGCGCCGGCAACCTCATGGTCTACCGGATGGCCGTGCTGCATCAGCTGGGCGGCGTTCTGTTCGGTACCTACCGGCGAGGTCCGTTGCGGTTCGCCGACTTCTTTGCCGGGTTCGACGAGCCCGGTCTCGCCCGGGCGCTGTTCGCGCGGCTGGAAGGGGCGCGCATCGATGCCGCTCTCGCCCGCGCCTTCCGGGGCGTGGGCCGCGACCTGCTGCGGCTGATCGACGATGCGCTCGACTCGTCGTTGAGTCCGCCGTCGCGGCCGGCGGCGCGTCGACGGTCTCGGGAAGCGGCGCTGTTCGACCTGGCGCGGGCCTTGCTCCTGGAACAGCGGCGCCGTCTGTCGACGACCGCGGTCGGCGTCGATGTGCCCGATCGGCCGTCGGTGCGCCAGCTGTCCGACGGCCGTCAGCCGACGCGCCGGTCCTCGGGCGACAGCCTCCCGGCGCGCCGGCTCGCTGGCCGGCATCCCGTGAACGCGGACGGAGGCCCGTGGCTTGAAGAAGCGGCGGAGCTGTTCGCCGCCGGCGCCACCGTCGATCACACCCTGCGCGCGGTACGCGCGCTCTATCCGGAACTTGCCGCCCTGCGCCCGGCTTCATCCGTGTCCGAACCCGCCTCGGCCGCCGACGATGTCCGACCGCGGGATCGCGGCGCCGACACGGATCCCGAAGCCGACGCCCGATTCCTCGACTGGTCGGCGCCGGCGCACCACGGCGACCCCGCGCCGGAGCGAGTCGAGCTGCGCCGGGAGTGGCGAGAACTCGCGTCCGAGGTCGAGCTGCGGGCCGACGCGGAACCGGGTCCGATCGCCGCCGGCCTGATGGAGCGTCTGCGGGCCGACGAGCTGGGCGTGCTCGGCCTGCAGGACGGCGATTTCGCCGGCGCCGCCGGTCTGCCGCTGACCGACCTTGGCGGCGCCGGGGCGATCGAGGCGGAAGGGGGCGACGAGGAGTCGACGCCGGTCGAGCCGGATCCCGAGGAACTGGCGGCGCGCCTCGAGGAGCTGTCCAGCCGGCTGGAACGCGAACTGGCGGAGGCCGGGCTCGACCGGGAGCAGGTTCACTACTACGACGAGTGGGATCATGAGCTGGACCGCTACCGTCGACGCTGGTGCCGCCTGCGGGAGAGGGCGATCGAGCGTCCCGGCCTCGCCTCGGGCGGCGCCGCGGCGGCGTCCGGCCGATTCGTGGACGAGACGAGGCGGCTTCACGCCGACCTGCTGCGGCGCGTCAGGAAGCAGTTCGAGCTGCTCAAGCCGGAGGAGTTCCGGCGCATGCGGCGTCTGAGCGAGGGCGAGGAACTCGATCTCGACCGAGTGGTCGAAACCCGGGTCGACCGGCGCGCCGGTCGACCGCCGGACGGCGCCGTCTACGTGAGCCGACGCCGCCAGCATCGGGACGTGGCGGCCGCCTTTCTGCTCGACATGAGCGCCTCGACCGACGCCGAGGCGCCGTTGGACGAGCCGGAACCGGCCTCAGGCCCCGAGCCGGCGCCCGAGTACGTCGGCGTGTTCGAGGACGTCGACTGGCCGGAGAACCCGCAACCCCTGCCGCCGGGTCGCCGGGTGATCGACATCGAGAAGGAATCCCTGGTCCTGATGGCCGACGCGCTCGAGACCCTGGGCGACGACTACGCGATCTACGGCTTCTCCGGCTTCGGCCGCAAGGAGGTCGAGTTCTTCGTTGCGAAGGAGTTCGACGACGACTTCGACCGGGAGGCGGAGGACCGGGTCGCCGCCATGGAGCCGAAGCGCAGCACCCGGATGGGACCCGCGATTCGCCATGCCGCCGCCAGGCTCGCCGCGCGCGACGCGAAGGTCAAGGTGCTGCTCATCCTTTCCGACGGCTATCCCCAGGACGTCGACTACGGCGGCGACCGAACCTCCCGCGTCTACGGCATCCGCGACACGATGGTCGCGCTCCGCGAGACGGAACGCCAGGGCATCTCGACGTTCTGCGTCACGGTCGACCCCGCCGGCCACGACTACCTGCGCGAGATGTGCCCCGAACGCCGCTACCTCGTCATCGACGAGATCGCCGCGCTGCCGAGCCAGCTGCCGAAGGTCTACCGAGGGCTGACGACCTGACCGGGCGCCATGGGCCGGCGCTGCCAGTATGATGTCGCTTGGTCAGGCGTTCCGTGGCGGGGGCCGTGCGTCTTCTGAATGAAACCGGAGAGCGTCATGCCGACGGCATCACAATCGGCAGCGAGAGCGGGAAGCGAGAGGATCTCTCTACATGGCAACGTCGAATGGCCTGCCGAGGACATCGCATCGTTCTGTGGCCGTTGGCAGATCACCCGGCTCGGCGTGTTCGGTTCCGCCCTTCGGCCCGACTTCGGCGCTGCCAGCGACGTGGACGTCCTCGCTCGATTCAGCGAGGCGGCTCAACACTCTCTGTTCGACCTGGAGCGGATGGAACGCGAGCTCGGGTCGATTCTGGGTCGTGAAGTCGACCTTCTCAGCTGGTGGGCCGTGGAGCGAAGCAGGAATCGGTTTCGACGGGAGGCGATCCTGGGGACAGTGAAGACGGTTTATGAATCGTGATCTCTCGGCCGTAGCGGACATCGTGGAATCAGCCAGATCGATCGGTGATTACATCGCTGGCGTTTCGCGGGGATTGTCCCGTTTTCTGTTGAACTTCGGATGGCGGCTCGTGTGTGTTGATGAATGTTAAGCGGCCTTGGTTTGGTGGTCAACGTGCCCTGCTCGTCGTTCGAGGGCGCGGATGAGTTTGGGCATGTCTCGGTAGCCTCTGACGCGGTGGAAGCGTGATTGAGCATCGATGAGAGCGGCAGCGACCCAGCGCTGGATCATGGAGCCGCCCCGCCAGCGCTTGACGTTGCGGGTGTAGCGCCCGACGGAGCTGTTGAGGCTCTCGATCGGATTGGTGCTGCGCATGGTCTTCTGGAGAGCTCCGGCGAGGCCGAGTTCGAGCACGGTGACGGTCTCCTCCATGCCTTCCCGGAGGGAGGCCGCTGCGCCGGGGTGCTCCCGCTCCAGATGACTGGCGATCTGCCGCAGACGCCTCAAGGCCGTCTTGGCGGATTTGCTGTCCCAGGCCTTGCGGAGCGCCCGGCGAATCGAGGCTCGCCTCTCTTCGGGCAGATGCTCTTCGACGTTCCGGGCCTTGTGGACCTGGCAGCGCTGCACCGTCGCGGCGTCGCCGAAGACCTCCTTGATCGCGCGGCGCAGGGCCTTGCTGCCGTCGATGACGAACAGCAACGGCTTCGCCGTCGAGAGGCCCCGCTCCACCAGGTCGGCGAGAAGAGCGCGGACCACCGCCGTGTTCTCCGTCGAACCCTCGCGAAGGCCAAGAACCCGCTTGTGACCGGACGACGAAACGCCCAAGGCGATCAGAATGCAGTGGCCACCGATGTACTTCGCGTCCACGCACACCACGCGGATGTCCTCGTCTTCCAGCGACGACGACAGGAACTTCTCCATCTGCCGCGCCGACAGCGCCTTGAAGCGCCGAGACACCGAACTCCGCGATGCCGAACGACGGTCCGAACCCGCGGCCGCCGTGTCCAGCGACCGCAGGTAGTTCCGCGTCGACACGCCCGACGCAATCGCTTCCATCGTGTGACGGTCCATCGCGTCGCGAGACGCCGCCCACTCGAACGACTCGAGACGCACCTCGCCCTCCGGACCCCGTACCCGCAGACGCTGAATCTCGATCCGGGCCCCGCCCAGCGTCACTTGGCTCGGAGCACTGCCCGCACGCCACACCGAACGAGCATCCTGGTGACGACCCTTCGCGCCGCACCGCGACTCCCGCTCCTCCTCCATCAACCGGGCCAACGTAGACCGGCCTGTCTCGACGCACAGCTCCTGAAAGCTCGACAGACCGTTGACCAACGAGGGCAATGACTCCAACAGACCAAGCCCCGATCCCGACGACGGACTGCTCGGAGTGCTCCTTCTCTCTTGCCGATTCCCTTCCCGACTGCGATGATTGGCCATGGGTGGCGTCTCCTTTCTTTCGCTGAGACCGGCCCGCTCATCGGGCCGGAGAGCCGCCACCCTACTCCCAAAGTTCAACAACCGACGGGACATCCCCGTTTCGCGCGACGATTTCCTCAACAACGAACAGTTGCAGGATTCGGTGATCCGTCGCCTTCTGGTGATTGGGGAGGCGTCCGGTCGCTTGTCGGCTTCCTTCCGTGACACGCGGCCGAATGTCCCGTGGCGTGAGGTCCGAGGGATGCGCAACCGGATGGTCCACGTATACGACGACATCGACGTGAACCTTGTGTGGCGTACAGCGCGAAACGATGTCCCGAGTCTTCTCGCCGAGTTGGCGCCGGTCGTGTCGTCGGACTCGGAAGCGCTTTCAAGCGATTGAGTCGACGCCCCGTCGAGGGCCTCCCGTCGGCTTGGCCGTGAACCCGGACGCGATGCGGCCGTGGCGCGGACTTGCGGTTTTTCGGCAGCTCAATAGCCGAACGAATGGAGCCCCCTGTCTATGCTCGCTCGGCGCCGTGTTCCAGGTCCGTCACGATCGTTCGAAGACGTTCGAACTGGTCCTTGATCCAGTCGGCGGCGGGCGGCCAGTCCTCGTCGTCTTCGACCGCCCACGGTTTCTCCAGCCACACGGTGCTGCCGCCGCTCTCTTCGAGACCGTCGGCGATGCACGAGAGCAGGATGCTCACGGTGGTCAGCCGCTGCTGGCCGTCCACGACCCTGACGGTCGGCAGGATGCAGACTGGTTGGCCGGGTTGATGCGTGAGGAGCGAGCCGCCGTAGTGGCCGGCGTGGTCGTTTTCGGTCTCGCCGACGGCCAGGAGGTCTTCGACGAGCCGTGTGATCTCGGACTCCCCCCACCGGTAGCGGCGTTGCCAACGCGGCACGACGTACAGAACCTTCTGGTTCAGCAGGCTGAGGAAGGGAACGAGGTCGGCCTTCATCGGGCGGTGCGACTGGTCGGAAAGTGAGGTTCAGGAGGAAGCGGTTGTTTGTCGCCGGCGCCGTCGGCGCTTCGTTCGTCTCTCGTCCGCGGCTGCCTGCATCGACGCCGAGGCCCCTACACCGCGGCGGCGAGCCGGCCCTCGTGGATGCTCCGTCGCATCTCTTCCAGTTTGTCGACGTAGAGCTGCCGGTACTCGTCGACGTCGAGGTCGAACGGGGCCTGACCGCGCTCGAAACCGGCGAAGGTCTGGTTCGGGCCCTCCTCGGCGAACGGGCGCATCGCCTCGACCTGCGCCTCGAACTGGTCGACCAGGTGCGGGTGTTCGGCGAGCAGGCGCTGCAGGACGTACACGCCGAACCCGATGTGGCGGGCTTCGTCTCGTTGAATCAGACGAATCCCGCGGTTCAGGGCCGGCAAGCGGCCCGTGCGCTCGAAGATCCTGTAGTAGATCGGGTAGCTGGCCTCCGCGCCCACGCCTTCGACGTAGAAGTGGTACAGCATGACGGCGCGCAGCAGCGCTTCGGGGCTGTCGTCCGTGAACAGCGCGCGCATCGTCGCCGGCAGCCGGGTCGAGAACATGTCGCCCTGAAGGTCGGGGTAGGGGACGTCGACTCCGAACCGCCCCGGCAGCGCTTCGATCAGCCAGGTCTCGAAGAACTGGACGTGACGCGCCTCCTCGTACATCTGCGCGGTGACGTACATCTCGTCTTCCAGCCGGCCGTCCTGTCGGAAGCGGAACTGGAGCGGCGCGAGTTCGTGGGTCACGCCGCGTTCACCGACCCGGAAGCCGGAGATCAGGCGGATCAGCAGCTTCCGTTCGTCGTCCGAGAACGACATCCAGTCGGAGCGTTCCCGCGAGAAGTCGATGTCGGCGGGGTTCCACGAACGCTCGTGGGAAGCGGTGAAGAGTCGTATCGGGAGCGACGAACCGTCGAATGGCATGGCGATCTTTCTCCTGCGGGGGGCGTTGGACGGACCGTCATCTTACCGGCCCGCGGCGGAGGTCGCGCTTCATGCGATCGGCTTGCCCGATGAAGGTCGATTCGACCGGGCGGACGCGGATCCGCCTGCCGCGGCGGACCGGCGCCTTCGCGTCGTCTCGACGCCGTCCGCGACGGTTTCCGCCGCTATCCGCGCGGCGTCAGTGGCGCCGGAAGGCTCGGACCAGCAGCAGCATGGCGAACGCCATCAGCAGCGATCCGCCCAGGAGGGGCGCGCCGGGAAGCTCGAACGGCGCGGCGTCGGAGGTGAAGAAGCTGAACACGCCGCTGGTGAAGACGAGCGGCGCCGCGATCGCCGACAGGCTCATCAGCGACGTCAGCGCGCCCTGGACCTTCCCCTGCTCGTCGGCCGCCACCGTGCCCGCGATGATCGCCTGGACCGCCGGTCCGGCGATGCCGCCCAGGGCTCCCGCGAAGATCACCGCGACGAGGGTCGGGCCGTTCGGCGCGAGGCCGTAGCCGGCGAAGGCCAGCGTGCCGATGCCGAAACCGACCAGCACCGCCCGGCGCTCGCCCAGCCAGGTGACCGCGGGTCGCACCAGGAGGCCCTGGACCAGGGCTGCCGCAACGCCGACGGCCGTCAGCGCGAGACCGTTCTGGAACTCGTTCCAGCCGTAGCGATAGCCGGTGTAGAGCACCCAGGACGTTTCCAGGCCGCGTTGCGCGAGCGCCAGCAGCAGAAAGGCGACCGCCAGACTGGCGACCAGCGGGTAGGCGCCGAGATGCTTGATGCTGGAGACCGGATTCGCGCTGCGGAGCAAGAAGGCCCTCCGGTTCTCCGGCGCCAGGGACTCGGGCAGCGCGAGGAAGCCGTAGAGCGAGTTCAGCAGGCACAGACCGGCCGCGACGAAGAAGGGCAGCCGCAGGTCGATGCCGCCGAGCAGGCCGCCGAGGATCGGTCCGAGGATGAACCCGATGCCGAACGCGACGTTGACGAGCCCGAAGTTCCGGGCCCGCGTGTCCGCCGTCGAGATGTCGGCGATGTACGCGTTCGCTGTCGTGATGCTGGCGCCCATCATGCCGGCGACGATCCGGCCCGCGAACAGCCAGCCGATCGTTGGCGCGAAGCCCATGACCAGATAGTCGGCGCCGAGGCCGAACATGGAGAGCAGGAGGATGCGCCTGCGGCCGAAGCGATCGGACAGTGCGCCGAGGATCGGAGCGCACAGGAACTGCGCCACGGCATAGCAGGCCGCGATCGCGCCCATGGCGACGGCGGCGGAAGACGTGTCGCCGCCTCTGAACTGCTCGACGAGCTTGGGGAAGACGGGAATGATGAGACCCACGCCCAGCATGTCGAGCAGAATCACGGCGAAGATGAAGCCGACGCCGGCCTGACGGCCCGGCGGCGCGTGGGGAAGATGCGTTGTCATGGCGTGGATGGCTCTCGGAGTGGGGCGTCGCGGAAGAAACCGCGGCATCGCCGGGCGCCGGTCTGGCCTGCCGACGACGAGCTGGAGCGCGGCAGAGTAGTACGTGGGGCGAACGATAGAGTTGACGCCATGAGTCGGATGATCGAAGCATCGCGGTCCGGTCGGCGACCGGCCCTGTCGGTTCTGGCGGCGCTGGTCGGAGCGCTTGCGGCCTGCGGGCCGTCGGCGGAAGCCCCGGCGCCGCTCGAGCCGCGGCCGGACGCGGACACGTTGCGCGCGTCCTTCGTCGCGCAGATCGAATCGATCGACCTCGTGGCGGACCTGGAGGTCAGTGGCGACGAGGTTCGCTTCGCTCGCCCCGACGGCTCGGGCGAGGACGTCGAGTGGCGCGTGCGGATCGACTCGCTCGAGGTGGAGTCCGGGGAAGGCGAGGGAGCGCGGACGACGGGTCGCGTGCTGTCGGCGTGGAGCGCGAACGGCCGCCCGATCACGGTCCGGCAGGGCCCAGCCGGGGCCACGACCGACATGCCGCACTGGGTCCTCGACGCCGGTCTGGCGACCGATTGCTGGGCGCTCTGGGACGAGGAAGCGAAGGCGTGGGGCTGGACGTGACGCGGACCGCCGCGAAGCGGCGGCTATGATCCAGGGGAACGTTGTTCAGTCGTCACGGGAGGGCAGTCGGATGAGAAAGCGCGAACGGTCGAGAGCGGCGGCGGCGACGATGGGCGCGACCGGCGCGAGCGTCCTGTTGCTCGGCTTCGCCGTCGCCGGCGCGGCTTCGGCGGCGAACGCCAACGCCGGGGACGCGGACTGGACGCCGCCCCGCACCGCCTACGGCCATCCCGACCTCCAGGGCGTCTGGGCCAACAACAACGGGACGCCCCTGCAGCGGCCCGCCGCCTGGGCGGGCAAGGAGCGTCTGACGGACGAGGAATTCCAGGAGCTGATGGCGGCGGTCGCCGAGGCGACGGACCCGGGCGCCGACGCCCTGTTCGGCGACCAACTGGTCCTGGCGGCGATCGAGCGGACGAAGGCGACGTCCTACGACCCGACGACCGGCAACTACAACCAGTTCTGGATCGCGGACCGGCACTTCACGAAGCGCACTTCGCTCGTCGTCGATCCGCCGGACGGCCTGATCCCGCCCTTCACGGAACCGGCCAGGAAGCGCCTCTGCAAGCGGGTGAAGCACCTGATGGACCATCCGGCCGATTCCTGGCTCGATCGGCCGATTCCCGAGCGCTGCATCAGCTACGGCGCTCCCTTCATCTTCCCGGGCTACAACGGCTATCACCAGATCTTCCAGACGCCCGACCACGTCGTCATCCACCAGGAGATGATCCACGACGCGCGCGTCGTCCGGTTGAACGACGAGTCACCGCTCGACGACGACGTCCGGTTGTGGAACGGCGACTCCCGCGGTCACTGGGACGGCGACACCCTGGTCGTCGAGACGACGAACTACTCCAGGAAGAACGACTTCATGGGATCCTCGGAGCAGCTCGCGATCACCGAGCGGTTCACGCTGACGGACCCCGAGACCCTGGAATGGGAGGTCACGGTGAACGACCCGGGGACCTGGACCAGGCCCTGGACGGCGTCGATTCCTCTCAAGCGGACCGAGGACGCGATCTACGAGTACGCCTGCCACGAGGGAAACTACGGGATGGAGGGCATGCTTGCCGGCGCCCGCGCCGAGGAGGCGGCGAACAAGCCGAAGCAGCCCGACCCGGGCGTCGTGTTCCGGTATCCGGGACTCTCTTGCGACTTCTGATCGGTTCTCGCGTCAACGGATCGCCTGAATCTCGATTCTCTCCAGATCGACTCGCAGCCACGACCGGTCGGCCGTGAGGACCGGGATGTTGAAGAACTCCGCGGTGGCCAGGCAAGCGCGGTCGCCCAGTCCAAGTCCCGCCTCCGCGGTTGCTGGGCGCAGGGCCCCGCTTGACAGGGCCACGTCGGAGTCGAACGGCAGTGTCTCCAACCTGAAGGCCGCCAAGGTGCTCTCCACGTCCGAGCCTTTCCAACCGCGGTGGTGGAGGAGAGCGGCAACTCCGGCCAGATTCACTGCGGAGATTCTGCGCCGTCCGCCATGGAGACAGATTGTACCGCTTGTCCGGGTAGATGGCATCCTTGATCCATCGCCCCGTCATGGTCAGTCATGGCAGGCGCGTCCGGCTTGAGGTCGGGCGGGGAGGCCGCCTCAGCCGCTCAGCATCTTCTCCCTGCGTTCGGCGCGGGCGAACGTGAGGGCGACGATCGCCGCGATCGCGAGCGCCATGCCGATCCGGTTCTGGATGGCCATCGCGAAGAGCTGTTCCGCGTCGGCGCCCTCTACCGAGAGCGGGTTCCAGAACGGCGAGACGCGGGGCGGTCTCCCGACGAAGGAAGCGAGAACGGCTTCCAGACCGACCAGAGCGAGAGTGGCGAGACCGCCGCCGGCCTCGCTCCGGACAAGCGTGGACAGTCCCATCGCGGCCGCCAGATAGAAGATGCCCGTCTGGCCTGCGCCGTAGAGCGTCTGGACGATCGGGAAGGGCGTCAGGAACGTGAACGTCAGCGCCCCCAGCAGGAGAAGACTGACAAGGACCATCAGAGCCGCGGCGGCCAGTTTGGCGAGCCAGACGCGGTGAGCGCCTCCTGGCGCCGTATAGGCGATCTCGAGCGTGCGCTCGTCGATCTCGCTGGCGATCGTGCCGATGCCGAGGAACGCCGCGAGCGCAACCAGCGGTCCGCCGATCAGGACGTTCTGCGCGCTGACGGGATCGAAAGATCTCAAGCGGCCCGTCAGCAGCAGGACGACCAGCACGGCGATCCAGGCCATGGGCGCCAGCGGGAGCAGCCAGTACCGCGGTCCCGCAAGCGCCAGTGCGGCCAACCGGATCGTGCTTGCCAGGTCCCGGAAGGCGTTGCGGCTGCCTGATGGTCCAGGTGTCAAGGTCTCACTCAGGCTTGAGAGGCGCTGACGGATTCGACAGGATCAGGCTGGGTCAGGCGCAGAAGTAGCGAGCGCTCAGGATGAGACCCAAGCTGATTCCGTCGTCAACCTGGCTGGGTGTGCCGAAGCTGATTCCCAAACCGACGATGCCCACTGCGGTAAGACCGACGGTGCAGGCGGCGGACCGCCAGCCCTCGCCGATCACGGCGGCCAGGTCTGCTTCGGGAAGCTGTTGAATCCGCTGGTCGACGCTGACGGAAGCCTCGTTGGGCGTGGCCGCGTTCGGCGGTTCGGCGAGGGCGGCGCCGCCTGTCGACCAAGACGGAATCGGCACGGGATTGTCGGCGAACCTGCCAAGCCAGCCAAGCGCAAGGCCGTCGACCTCGTTCGGGGAGAGAGGACGGTTCGCCGTGCGGGAGGCGCGACCCGGCAGGAATCAGGGGATGGGCAAGGGCCGCCTCAGCCGCTCAGCATCTTCTCCCTGCGTTCGGCGCGGGCGAACGCGAGGGCGACGATCGCCGCGATCGCGAGCGCCATGCCGATCCGGTTCTGGATGGCCAGCGCCAGGAGTCGTTCGGGGTCCGTGTCGTTCAGCTTCAACGGGTTCCAGAAGGGCGAGAACCGGGCGCGGGCGACGGTCAGCGCCAGGGCCAGCAGACCGACGGAGGCCAGGGCGCCGGCGACTTCGCTGCGGAGCAGGGTGGCGAAGCCCATCGAGACGGCGAGAAAGAAGGCGACGCCCTGAACCGTGCCGTAGAGGGTCTGGACGATCGGGAAGGGAGTGAAGAGGGCGTACGCGACAGCCGCCGTCAGCGCGACGCACAGGGTGAGAAGACCCGCCGCCGCGGCGAGTTTGCCGAGCCAGACCCGGTGCGCGCCGCCCGGTACGGTGTAGGCGATCTCGAGACCGCGCTGATCGAGTTCGCCGGTGATCACCCGACCGCCTAGGAAGACGGCGAGCACGGCGATGGGCGCGCCGATCAGCGTGTTCTGGGCGGCGTCGGGCTCGAAGGTCTCCCGGGCGCCGATCAGCAGCGCCACGGCCTGCAGACCGAGCCACGGCAAGGGCAGGAGCGGCGCCAACCAGAAGCGCCTGCCGGCGAGCAGCACGAGCGAGGGGCCGAGCGCCGCGATCATGCCGGCGCCTTTCCGCGCACCGCCCGGGCCAGCCAGAGGTAGCCGTCTTCGAGCGTGGGTTCGATGGGTTCCGCGGCGTCGTTCGGGCGGCTGGCGGCGAGCACGCGCAGCCGAGTGCCGGAAGCCTCCGGGCGACTGTCGGCCAGCACGGCGCCGTCCGGCAGATCGGATGGCTCGTCACCCTCCGTTCGCCACGTCCAGACGCGTCCGGACGCCTCCCGGGACAGACCGTCAGGCACGCCGTCGAAGACCAGGCGGCCCCCGCTGAGCACGAGCACTCGCTCGCAGGCCACGGCCACGTCCTCGACGACGTGGGTCGAGAACAGGACGATCCGGTCCCGGGCGAGACGCGAGAGAAGATTGCGGAAGCGCACCCGCTCGCGCGGGTCGAGGCCGACGGTCGGTTCGTCGACGACGATGATCGGCGGCAGGCGGAGCAGCGTCCGCGCCACCGCGACCCGTTGCCGCATGCCGCCGGAGAAGCCGCCGATCTGTTCGTCGGCGCGCTCGGAGAGACCTACATCGGCGAGCAGGGTCTCGATGCGCTCCCGACGGATGGCGGGATCGAGCTGATACAGCGCCGCGTAGTACTCCAGGTACTGGCGCGCGGTCAGCCGCGCCGGCAGTCCCGCGTCCTGAGGCAGATAGCCGACCCAGCGGGCCAGATACACGCGGATGTGGAGCAGCGGGACGCCCCCGATCGTGATCCGGCCGCGGGTCGATTCGAGGATGCCGGTCAGTTGGCGCAGCAGGGTCGTCTTGCCGGCGCCGTTCGGTCCCAGTACGCCGACCATGCCGCGGTCGACCTCGAACGAGACCGCGGCCAGCGCCCGCACGGTGTCGAGCGGGAGGTCGAGGCCGAAGATCCGGACGGCGGCGCGGCGCCAGAAACCGACCAGCCGGTTTCGTCGCCGGCGCCGGGACAGCTTCTCCCGTTCGGCCGTTTCCCGGCGGGCCGTGCGGCGGCCCAACTGGATCACGCCGACGATGACCGCGAAGATCAGCAGGAAGATGGTTCCGCCGATGCTGAAGGACCGGTCCAGGACGGACGGCAGGACGACGGCGGCGAGTGCGCCCCACGGCGCCAGTGCGGCGAGCGCTCCTTCGACGCCTCCGGGCTCGACTCGTCCGGTTTCGTCGACCCGCCCCCGCGCCCGCCGGATCTCCAGCAGCAGCCGGGACGCGATGCCGGCCGCCGTCAGCAGCAGCACGACACGCCAGAAGCCTCCGTCGATCCGGCCGGCGGCGGCGATCGAGCCCAGCAGGAGGACGGCCAGGGGCGGCAGCCGGTCGCGGGCGTCGCCCGGGTGGAACGGCTGGCCGCCCCGCGCCAGGACGCGCCGGGCGAACTCCGCCCTCGCTCGCAGCGCCTGCCGCAGCGGCCCCGGCAGGCCGTAGACCTTGCGGAGGTGGCGGACGACCAGGCGAGGCGGTCCGTCCGCGGCGGCGGGCGTCGGCGTCGGCGTCCGGGGCAGGAGGCTCACCGTGAGCCCCAGCAACGCGCCGCCGATCAGGATCGTCGTCGTGATCTGCCAGAACATCGACTCGATGACGTCGAAGGCGAACAGGGGCGCGACCGCGGCGATCGTGACGCCGAGCCAGACGAGGACGACCCACGGACCGACCCGACCGAACAGTTCGTCGAGCCGGCGGAGGAACACGTACCCCACCGGGATGACGAGCAGAGTGAGCACCGTCGTCGTCAGCAGTCCGCCGATCACCAGCACGGCGAAGGGCGGCCAGAGCTCGTTCTCCCGGCCCGTGGGAATGGCGAGAGGAGCAAGCGCCGCGATGGTGGTCGCGCTGGTCATCAGCACCGGCCGGGTCCGTTCCCTGACCGCGGCGAGCGCCGCCGCGCCGGCGCTCCAGCCGGCGCGGATCGTTCTCTGCTGCATGCGGTCCACCAGCAGGACCGCGGGGTTGACCGCCAGGCCCAGCAGGACGAGCGCGCCGAGCAGCGCCATGCCGCTCAGCCCCATGCCGCTGAACAGCAGCGCCCAGAGAGAACCGAGCAGGGTCAGGGGCAGGGCGAGCAGGACCAGCACCGGCAGCGTCATCGACTCGAAGGCGATCGCCAGGACGAGAAACAGCAGGGCCACCACCGGCGCCAGCACCTTGCGGAACCAGTTCGTGCCCTCCTCCGACCGGTCGAGCTGGACGGTCGTGCCGGCGGGACGGTGGACGGCGGCGATGGCGTCCTCGACGCGGCGTTCGAGGGCGATCCGGGCAGGGCCGCTGCCGGGCACGTCCCCGCCCAGTCCGTAGGACACGACCCGCTCGCGGCGGCCGTTGTGGTGAGTGATGACGGCGGCCGGCGGGCGCCTCCGGATCTCGGCGAGCGCCGTCACCGGAAGCACGCCGGCGTTTGTCGCGAGGCGGAGGCGCGACAGGCCGGCGAGAGAGACGTCGCGGTCGATGCCGTCGCCGTCCAGGGTCTCCGGATCTCCGATTCCGCCCTCGAGGCGCTGGACCACGATCGGCAGCTCGCGGCCGCTGGGCAGAGGGTAGCCGACGTCGATCCTGCTGCCCTCCCTGCCGGCGAGATTCAGCATCGGCAGGACATCGTCGAGCAGCACGCCGAAGGCCTCGAAGGCCCGGCGGTTCGGTCCGACGTGGATCTCCTCGGGGCCGGGAACGACCGAAGGGAAGGCCCAGGCGACTCCTTCGATGCTCCGCAAGCGGTCGGCGATCTCGGTCGCCAGGTCGGTCAGTTGTTCGTTGTCGGCGCCGGAGATGACGACCCGTCCGGGGGCGGCGCCCAGCAGCTCGTCGGCGCCTCCGCCGCCGCTTCCCCCGCCGCCCCGGCCCTGACCGTCGTCCTCTCCCGGCCGGCGGAGGCGGATCGGCAGTTGGCGCGCGGCGTCGCGCACGAGGCGTCGGACGCGGTTCGCGTCGAGGTCCGCCGGCCGTTCGTCCTCGGGCACGAGATGAACCGTCAGCGAGCCGCCCTCCTCCCGCACGATGCTCTCGATCCGGTCGACGCCCTCGACGTTCTCCACCGACGCCTCGAGCCGCTCGAAGATCCGTACGGCGCCGTCCAGGGAACTCCGGCCCCCGGTCAGGTCCACGGCAAGCTGCACCTCGTCGGCGACGCGCGGTTCCGGGACGGCGCCGCCGATGACGAACGGCAGAGCGATGATGGCGGTCATGACGATTCCCAGCGCCACCAAGGTGATCAACGTGGCCGGGCGCCGCAGCGAGGCCGCGAGCCACCCGCCGAAGAGCAGCCGGGCCGGCTCCGGCGGCGGTTCGCCGCCGAAGCGCTCTCTGCGTTTCCGCAGGACGGCGAGCCGGCGGAGCGCCGCCGGCGCCGCCAGCCACCTCGCGAGCAGGGGCACGAGGCCGACCGCGACAAGCAGCGAACCCAGAAGCGGCAGCAGGATGGCGAGGGCGGCGATGCCGATCAGGTTGCGGATCGCGGCCGAACCGAGGTCGATCAGCATCGGCGGCAGGAAGACGGCCGCCGTCGTCGCGGACGCCGCGACGATGGCGCGTCCGGTGCGCCGGACGCCGCCTGCGGCGGCGTCGTCCGGGCTGTGTCCCCGTTCCAGACGGCGCTGCACCGACTCGTACACGACGACGCTGTTGTCCACCAGCAGGCCGACGCCGACCGCCAGACCGAAGAGGGAGATCAGGTTGAGCGACTGCCCGGCCAGATGGAGGAATCCCAGCGCCGCCGCCAGACTGGTCGGCACGGCGATGGCGACCACCGCCACTGCGCGCCATTCGCGGAGGAAGAGGAACAGGACGATCAGAGCGATCAGGAATCCGGACAGGCCGAGACGGCGGAGCCGTTCCGTCTGTTCCTCGACGAGCTCGGCGGCGTCGAAGTTGGTCAGCAACCGCACGCCGATCGGTCGCAGCTCTTCGTTGATCTCCTCGATCCGCCGGCGGAGGTCGCGGCCCAGCCGGACCAGGTTGGCCCCTTCCTCCTGAAACACGACGACGCTCACCGCCGGCTCGCCGTTGACGCGGTACGCCATCCGCTGGCGGCCGGGGCCGATCTCGATGCGGGCGACGTGGCGGACCAG